>DASTNI010000041.1:0-200458 GCA_035720985.1 Rhodanobacteraceae bacterium
CGGGCCCTGGGCCACCAGCCGACCGACGGCGCCGGGATCGAAATCCACCTGCAGCTGCAATCCGGCCCCCGTCGCCGCGCGCTGGTAGTGGAAATCGCGCACGTAGCCAGGCGCCTGCGCCAGCACGTCGGGCGCGGCGACAAACCCGGGCGACACCTGCTGCAGGACCTGCGTCAACGCCGCCGCAATGGCCGCGCTGCGCTGGGCATCGCTGGTGCCGGCCACCGGCACCGTCGCCGAATAGGGATTGGCCTGGGGCGCCGGGGACGCCGGCGTTGCCGTCGGTGGCGGCGCCGCCGTCTGCGCCGCCGCGGCCCCGGCGATCGCGCAGGTCGCCAGCCACACCATGATTGCCCGCATCATCGCCACCTGCCTCCATTCCGGCCCTGCGCAAGTCTGCCCAATCAGGGCGCCAACGTCTATCATTGCCGGCTCCGCGTTGTCGCGCAGCCGGGCCGCCAACTTGAGTTCCCACGACGAAGCCCTTTCCTACCGTGGTGCGGGTGTGGACATCGACGCCGGCAACGCCGTGGTCGAGCGCATCAAGCCGCTGGTGGGCAAGACCTTTCGCCCGGAAGTGATCGGCGGTCTCGGCGGGTTCGGCGCGCTGTTCGATCTGTCGCACAAATACCGCGAGCCCGTGCTGGTGTCGGGTACCGACGGCGTCGGCACCAAGCTGCGGCTCGCACAGCAGCTCGGCCGCCACGACACCATCGGCATCGATCTGGTCGGCATGTGCGTCAACGACGTGCTGGTGCAGGGTGCCGAACCGCTGTTCTTCCTGGACTACTTCGCGACCGGACGGCTCGACGTCGACACCACGGCCACCGTGGTCGGCGGCATCGCCAAGGGTTGCGAGCTTGCGGGCTGCGCGCTGATCGGCGGCGAAACCGCCGAAATGCCCGACATGTACCCACCGGGCGAATACGACCTCGCCGGCTTCAACGTGGGCGCCGCCGAAAAGTCCGACCTCATCGACGGCAGTGCGATTCGCGCCGGCGACGTCGTCCTGGGAGTCGCATCCAGCGGGCCGCACTCCAACGGTTTCTCGCTGATCCGCCGGATCGTCGAACGCGCCGGCTCACCATTCGAGCTCAGGCTCGATGGCGTCACGCTGGCGGACGCGCTGATGGCGCCGACGATCATCTACGTGAAGCCCATCCTCGCGCTGCTGCGCGCCCAGCCGCACCACATCCACGGCATGGCGCACATCACCGGCGGCGGTCTCGTGGAAAACATCATCCGGGTGGTGCCGAAAGGGCTGGGACTCGCGCTGGACAGCAGCGCCTGGGCGCTGCCCGCGGTGTTCGACTGGCTGCAGCGCGAGGGCCAGGTGGCGCAACCCGAAATGTGGCGCACGTTCAACTGCGGCATCGGCTTCACCGTCATCGCGGCACCCACCGACGCCGGCGCCATCGCCGCGCAACTGGCCCACACCGGCCTGCGCAATTGGCCGATCGGCGAGGTCGTCGCCACCCACGGCGAGCAGCGGGTGCACATCGCGTGAGTGGCACCGCCGAACGCGAGCCCCTGCCCGTCGCCGTCCTGGCCTCCGGGCGCGGCAGCAACCTCGCCGCCCTGATCGACGCGCAGGCCACCGGCCAATTGCCGGTGCGGTTCGTACTGGTGGCGGGCGACCACGCCGACGCCCCCGCGCTGCGCAACGCCGAGGCCCACGGCATCGCGACGTTCGCGCTGGACCCGCACGGCTTTGCCAGCCGCGCCGACTTCGACCGGGCGCTGTTCGCGCACGTGACCGCCAGCGGCGCCCGGCTCGTGGTGCTTGCGGGATTCATGCGCATCCTCGACGCCGCGGTCGCGCAGCGCTGGCACGGCCGCATGATCAATGTCCATCCTTCCCTGCTGCCCAAATACCGCGGCCTGCACACGCACCGGCGCGCGCTGCGCGCGGGCGACGCCGAACACGGCGTCAGCGTGCACTTCGTAAGCGCCGAACTGGACGGCGGCCCGGTGATCGCACAGACGCGGATCGCCGTGCGGCCCGAAGACACCGAAGACACACTGGCCGAGCGCCTGCTGCCGCACGAACACGTGCTGCTCACGGCGTGCGTCGGCGCCATCGCCCGCGGCGAGGTGCGCGAGCGCGATGGCCGCGTCTGGTTTGCAGGTGCACCGCTCGCGGCGCCCCTGCGCGTGGACGCGACCGGACGGCTGGCGTGAGCGTGCATTCAGGCACACGCAACCACGCTTGAGGGCTGTCGTCACCGCCGGTCGCCGTCCATGTCCAGGCTCCGCCAGTTCCTTGTCTTCGCCAGCATCGCCCTCGCCGGCACGTGGGGCGTCGCCCTGGCGGCGGCGCCCGTGCCCGCCTTCACGGCGCACTACCAGGTACTGCAGAACGGCGCGCCGATCGGCCAGGCCACGCTGTCGCTGGCGCCGGCGTCCGGCGGCACCTGGATCTTCACCACCGACAGCCGCGGCACGCAGGGCATCGCCTCGCTGCTGGCGGCCAGCACGCGCGAGGTGTCGACGTTCCGCTGGGTCGATGGCCTGCCGCAGGGCCAAAGCTACGACTACGCGATGAAATCGGCGCTCAAGAGCCAGCACCGTTCGGTGCGCTTCGACTGGTCCAGCCACACCGTCAGCGTGGACGACCACGGCACGCAACGCTACGCGACGCAGCCGGGCGCGCTGGAACGCCACACCGTTCCGCTCGCGCTGGCGGCCGGGCTCGCCGCCGGCAGGACCCGCTTCACGCTGCCGGTCGCGGTACGCGACCGCATCGAGACCCAGCACTACGCCGCACAGGGCCAGGCCGAGGTCACCGTGCCGGCCGGAACCTTCGACGCGACCCGCGTGGCGCGCACCGACGGCGGTGCCGATGGCGGCTTCGAAGCGTGGTTCGCGCCCCGCAAGGTGCCTGCGCCGGTCAAGATCGAACAGCGGGGGAAGAACACGTTCGTGCTGGAGCTGCAGGACTGGTCCCGCGGTTGATTCACGCGGCGACGCGCGGGACGGGTCAGTTGGTCAGCCGCCGGATGTGGGCACCCAGCCCGCCCAGCTTTTCCTCGATGTTTTCGTAGCCGCGGTCGATGTGGTAGATGCGGTCGACCGTGGTGTCTCCCTCGGCCACCAGGCCCGCCAGCACCAGCGAGGCCGAAGCGCGCAGGTCGGTCGCCATCAGCTGCGCGCCGGTCATCCGCGGCACACCCTTGACGATCGCGGTGTTGCCCTCGACGCGGATGTCGGCCCCCAGCCGGTGCAGCTCCTGCACGTGCATGAAGCGGTTCTCGAACACCGTTTCGGTGATGATGCCCGTGCCCTCGGCGATGCAGTTGAGCGCGGTGAATTGCGCCTGCATGTCGGTCGGGAACGCGGGATACGGCGCGGTCGTCACGTCCACCGCGCGCGGGCGATGGCCGCGCATGTCGAGCTCGATCGTGTCCTCGCCGGTGGTGATGTAGGCGCCGGCATCCTCCAGCTTGGCCAGCACCGATTTCATGAGTTCGGGCCGCGTCCGTTTGGCGCGCACGTGCCCGCCGGTGATCGCTCCAGCGACCAGGAAGGTGCCGGTCTCGATGCGATCGGGCAGCACCTCGTAGTGCGCGCCGTGCAGGCGTTCGACGCCATCGATGACGAGCGTCGTGGTGCCGATGCCGCCGATCTTCGCGCCCATCGCGTTGAGGCAGTGCGCGAGGTCGCAGACTTCGGGTTCCTCGGCAGCGTTCTCGATCACCGTGGTGCCCTGGGCCAGGGTCGCCGCCATCATGATGTTCTCGGTACCGGTCACGGTGACCATGTCCATCGCAATGCGCGTGCCCTTCAGGCGCTCGGCGTGGGCCTTGATATAGCCGTTCTCGACGGTGATGTCCGCCCCCAGCGCGCGCAGGCCCTTGATGTGCTGATCGACGGGGCGCGAGCCGATCGCGCAGCCACCGGGCAGCGACACCTCGGCCTGGCCGTACTTGGCGATCAGCGGACCCAGCACCACGATCGACGCCCGCATCGTCTTGACCAGCTCATACGGCGCAAAAAACCGGCTGGTGGGACGCGGATCGACGCGTATGCGCATGTGTTCGTCGACGACGAGCTCGGCGCCCATCTGGCCGAGCAGCTCCATGGTCGTGGTCACGTCGTGGAGATGCGGCACGTTGCCGATCGTCACCGGCTCGTCGGCCAGCAGGCAAGCGGCGAGGATCGGCAGTACCGCGTTTTTCGCGCCGGAAATCCACACGTCGCCATGCAGCGGGCGGCCGCCCGAAATCAGGATGCGTGCCATCAACGCGTCTCCGCTTCCGACGGCGCGAGCGTGCGCAGCGAGAGCGCATGGATTTCAGCGCCCATGCGTTCGCCGAGCGCGGCGTACACCAGCCGATGCCGCGCCAGCGTGGCCTTGCCCGCAAATGCGGCGGCGACCACGCGCGCGGCAAAATGCACCTCGTCCGGGCTGTGCACCTCGACCTCGGCGCCCGGAAAAGCGTTTTCCAGCAATGTCTTGAGTTCCTGCGATTGCATGAACCGTACTCGAACGAACGGCCGGCGCGCCCGGCGCGCACTCCGCTGCGGGCGCGACCACAACCTATACAATGGGATGGGTCATGGTACTGGAAATCACATGACGGCTACACGTCCCGCGGAGGGAGTCCGGCCATGAACGCTCGCAGAGCGCACGCGTTGCGCACGGCGGATGACGGCACCACGCTCATCGCGAGCGCACGCAAGGTCATCGGCATCGAATCGCGCGCCATCGCCGACCTCGACTCGCGCCTGGATGGCGAATTCAGCAAGGCCTGTCATCTCATTCTGGCGTGCCGAGGCCGCGTGGTGCTCTCGGGCATGGGCAAGTCCGGCCACATCGCGCGCAAGATCGCGGCCACCCTGGCCTCCACCGGCACGCCGGCGTTCTTCGTCCACCCCGGCGAAGCCAGCCACGGCGACATCGGCATGATCACGCGCGGCGACGTCGTGCTGCTGCTATCGAACTCGGGCGAGACCGAGGAAGTGCTGACGATCCTGCCGTTCCTGAAGCGCCAGGGCAACGCCCTGATCGCGATGACCGGCAACCCACGCTCGACGCTGGCCCAGGATGCCGACGTGCATTTGGACGCCAGCGTCAGCAACGAAGCCTGCCCGCTCGGCCTTGCCCCCACCGCCAGCACCACGGCGGCGCTGGTGCTGGGCGACGCACTCGCGATCGCGCTGCTGGAAGCGCACGGCTTCACCACCGACGACTTTGCGCGCTCGCATCCCGCCGGCGCGCTGGGGCGCCGCCTGCTCAAGATTGCCGACGTCATGCACACGGGCGACGGCATCCCGATGGTTGGCGCCGATGCCACGCTGACCGACGCCCTGATGGAAATGTCGCGCAAGGGCCTTGGCATGACCGGGATCGTCGACGCCGACCAGCACCTGCTCGGCGTGTTCACCGACGGCGACCTCCGCCGCACGCTCGATGACGACCGCGTCGACCTGCGCGCCACGCCTGTCAGCCACGCGATGAGCCGCCATCCGAAAGTGATCGGCCCGGACAAGCTCGCCGCCGAAGCCGCGCAGCTGATGGAGGCGTACAAGATCCACGCGCTGCTGGTGGTGGACGGCGCCCTGCGCGTGGTCGGCGCGCTGAACATCCACGACCTGTTGCGCGCACGCGTCGTCTGAATCCCGATCCCGCTCTCGGCCCCACGCCCGGTCCGCCATGACTCCAGCCCGCGAGATTCCCGCCGACGTCCGGGCGCGCGCCGCCCACATCCGCCTGGTCGCGTTCGACGTGGACGGCACGCTCACCGATGGCCGGCTGTGGATGTCCGAGGACGGGCGCGAGGTCAAGGCGTTCCACGTGCACGACGGGCTGGGCCTGCAGCGGCTGCGCCAGCACGGCATCGAAGTCGCGCTCATCAGCGCGCGCATCAGCCGGGCGGTGGAGGTTCGCGCCGAACAGCTCGGGATCGTCCACGTGTACCAGAGCAAGACCAACAAGCTGGAATGCCTGAACGAGCTCCTCAGGGCGCTCGGTCTGGCGGCGTCCGCCGCGGCCTACGTGGGCGACGATCTGCCCGACCTTGCACCGATGCGCGCGTGCGGACTGGCCATCGCCGTCGCCAATGCACGCCCTGAAGTCGCCGCCGCGGCCCACTGGCAGACGCAAGCCAACGGCGGCAACGGCGCTGCGCGTGAAGCGGCCGAACTCGTCCTCGCTGCCCAGGCCCCATGAAGGACCGGCGCACCTGGATCTGGATCGCCGTGCTCGCGATCGCCGCTGCGGCCACCCAGGGGCTGGTGTGGTGGCTCCGGCCGCCGCCGGCCACCGTCGCGATGGTCGGACCGCCGCGCTCCAGCTACGAACTCGACCACTTCACCCTGCACGCGTTCGGGGTGGACGGGCACCTTGCGTTCACCATGACGGCCCCGCACCTCGCCCGCCGCGAAGGCAACGACGCGTTGTACGTCAACGCCCCCGACTACTTCTTCGCCGGCAACGACGGCTCCAACTGGTACGGCAATTCGCAGTACGCGTGGATCAGTTCCGACAACAACCTCGTCAAGCTGATCGGCACGATCAACATGCGGCGGCCGCCCACGCCGACCGTCTCGGCCGCCGAGATCCACACCGCCGACGCCACCGTGTGGACCCAGGACAAGCGCATGGCCACCGCGGCGCCCAGCGTGATTCAAGAACCGGGCTCTATACTGCGCGGCGTCGGCATGCACGCCGATTTCGATACCCACACCCTGGAGTTGCTCTCCGATGTCCACGCGACGCTCACGCCGCATTCGCGCTGAAGTGCTGCTGGTGGTGGCCACGGTGCTGGGCACCCTGGGCACCGCGCAGGCCAAACAAAGCGATCGCAGCCAGCCCATCAACATCAACGCCGACGCCTTCGCCGGCAGCCAGGACAGCGGCAAGATCACCTTCACCGGCAAGGTGCAGATGGACCAGGGCACCTTCCACGCCGACGGCGCACAGGCGACCGGCTATACCGACCCCAACGACACCAGCCAGTGGCAGCGCGTGGTGCTGACCGGCACCCCCGCACACTTCCAGCAGACCCAGGACAACGGCACGCTGGTGCACGGCCAGGCCCAGACCCTCGACTACATGGTGTCCGAAAACACCGTGATCCTCACCGGCGCCGCGAGCGTGGTGCAGCAGGGGCGCGGTGAATTCCACGGCGAGCGGCTGACCTACAACACGGATACCGGTGCGATCCAGGGTTCCGCGGCCGCCGGTGGCCGGGTCCACATCACGCTGCAGCCGCGCACCCAGCCCGGCGCGGCGAAGCCCGCCGCGCACGCCCCGCCCGCATCAACGCCCAAGAAGCCCACGCCGGCGCCTGCGACGACCACCGGAACGCATTGACCCATGCTGGTTGCCAAGGGCCTGCAAAAGAGTTTCCGTGCCCGTCAGGTCGTGCAGGATTTCGGGTTCGAGATCCACCAGGGCGAAGTAGTCGGCCTGCTCGGCCCGAATGGCGCCGGCAAGACCACGTGCTTCTACATGGTGGTGGGGCTCATCGAACCCGACGGCGGGCGGATCACGCTGGACGATGAGGACATCACCGGCCTGCCGATGCACCTGCGCGCGCGCAAGGGCATTGGCTACCTGCCGCAGGAAGCCTCGGTGTTCCGGCGGTTGACGGTTGCCGACAACATCCTCGCGGTGCTGGAGCTGCGCGCGGATCTGGCGGTGGACGAACGCCGCGTCGTGCTCGCCAACCTGCTGGACGAACTCAAGATCAACCACATCGCCGAACAGAAAGGCGTCAGTCTTTCCGGCGGCGAACGCCGGCGGGTCGAGATCGCGCGTGCCCTCGCCGCCAACCCGCGCTTCATGCTGCTGGACGAACCCTTCGCCGGCGTCGATCCGATTTCGGTCGGCGAAATCCAGCGCATCGTCCGGCACCTGCGCGACCGCGGCATCGGCGTGCTGATCACCGACCACAACGTGCGCGAGGCGCTGGGCATCTGCGAGCATGCCTACATCCTCAACGAGGGCAAGGTGCTGGCCCGCGGCACGCCGGCGGAAATCCTTGCCCATCCGCAGGTGCGCGAGGTCTACCTCGGCCACGAATTCCACATGTAGCACGCTGCACGCGGGCGCGCCGGCCTCGCGCGTGATCCCAATAGCAAAAACCGTGCCGCCGCACTACCCGCGCGCTCCGGGCTGGTATACGATCAAGGCGGTTCCACACGAACGTCGCCATGAAGCCCGGCATCCAGCTCCGCCAGTCGCAACAGTTGTCACTGACGCCGCAGCTGCAGCAGGCCATCCGCTTGCTGCAGCTCTCGCAGCTGGAATTGCGGACCGAGTTGCGCGAACTGGCCGAAGCCAATCCGCTCATCGAACTGGAAACGCCGGCCGAAGACGAAGCGCCCGCCGACGCCGAGCCGGGTCCAGAAGGCGATGCACCGGACGCGGCGCCCGAAGCCGACGGCGCGGCCGAAGACAGCGAATACTGGGACGAACATTCGCCGCAGGTGCAGGAGTGGGCGCAGTCCAACCGCGGTTTCGACGACGATGACAATCGTGAACCGCAGGACGCGGCGAGCGAAGGCCTGGCCGAGCACCTGCAGTGGCAGGCCAATCTCAGCGGCCTGTCGGCGCGCGAGCATGCCATCGCGCTGGCCATCATCGATGCGCTGGACGACGACGGCTACCTGCGCGACGGCCTGGATCCGGTGCTGGAGGCGCTGCATGCGCTGGAGCCGGCAGTCACCAAGGACGAGGCCGATGCGGTGCGCCGGCGCCTGCAGCACCTCGACCCCGCGGGTGTCGCCAGCCTCGACCTGGCCGACTGCCTGGCGGCGCAACTCGACCAGCTCGACATCGGCATCGAAGGGCATGCGCTGGCGCGCGCGATCGTCGTGGACGATCTCGACCTGCTGGCCAAGCGCGATTTCAGCAAGCTGGCGCGCAAGTACAACGCGCGCGAAGAGGACGTCGTGGCCGCGGCGACGCTGGTGCGCGCGCTCGATCCGCATCCGGGCGCCGCGTTCGATGCCGCACCGGTCGAGTACGTGTCACCCGATGCCTACGCGGTCAAGGTTGGCGGCCGGTGGAAGGTGTCGCTGTCGCCCGACTGCCAGCCGCGCTTCGCGATCAACCAGCACTATTGCAGCCTGATCGCGCGCGCCAAGCGCGGCGACGCCGCGTGGCTGCGCGGCCAGCTGCAGGAAGCCCGCTGGCTGATGAAAAGCCTCGAGGCGCGCGCCGACACGCTCTACAAGGTCGCCAGCGCCATCGTGCGCACCCAGAGCGCGTTCCTGGATTTTGGTCCCGAGGCCATGAAGCCCCTCGTGATGCGCGAGCTGGCCGAGGAACTCGGGCTGCACGAATCGACCATCTCGCGCGTGACCACGCGCAAATACCTGCACACGCCACGCGGCACCTTCGAGTTCAAGCATTTCTTTTCGAGCGGCGTGGCGACGGTCGACGGCGGCAGCGCTTCGGCCACGGCCATCCAGGCCATGATCAAGAAGCTGGTGGACGAGGAGAACCCCCGCAAGCCGCTGTCCGACCAGACCCTGACCGTGGAACTCAACCAGCGTGGCATCCGCGTCGCGCGCCGTACGGTTGCGAAATACCGTGAACAGCTGCGCATTCCGAGCTCCAGCGAGCGGCTGCGCGCGCAGTAGGCTCATCCGTACATCCGCGCCGTACCGCCGGCGCGAAACGGGCGGTGCAACTTTCCGGCACAGGCGCACTCACAAGGAGGAACACACACACCATCGCCACAACGGGTGCCACGCGGCACCGGGCACGCGGACGGGCCGCGCGCTTCCACCGATGCACAGGAGTCAATCATGCAAATCCAGGTCAGCGGTCACCAGATCGAAATCACCCCGGCACTGCGCGATTACGTCGATTCCCGCCACGAGCGGCTCGCGCGGCGCTACGACAACCTGACATCGCTCAACGTGGTGTTGCAGGTGGAAAAGGGGCGCCTCGTCAACCGCGCCGAAGGCACACTGGCCGCCGCGGGCAAGATCCAGCACGCCGATGCGGTCGATGCCGACATGTATGCCGCCATCGATGCGCTGTTCGACAAGCTCGACGCGCAGGTGCGCCGGCACAAGGACAAGAAATCCACGCACGATCGCGAGGACATCCGCAACATGGCGTGAGCTGCCGCGCCGACGCGGCTCCCGTCGCGGGCATTGCGCACGCAACGCTGGCAGAATGTTCCCCGCCCGTCGCCGTGACGGGCGGGGAAAGCAGTGAATCGACTCAGCGCGCACGAACTTTTCGACGACACCCAGGATCGCCTCGCGCTGCGCTGGGTCGCCGGACAGGCGGGCCGCGACCGCGAGTTGCAGGCCGGTGGTCCGGGCGCGCGGCGCCCCTCCGAGGTGGGTTACCTCAACATCATCTATCCCAACAAGCTGCAGATCGTCGGTGGCGAAGAACTCAACTACCTCGATGGCCTGGATTCGCGCCAGCGCTGGGAAACGGTGCAGAAGATCTTTGCACAGCAGCCGATCGCGCTGATCGTCACCAAGGATCAGTCGGTGCCGGCCGACCTGCGCGACGCCGCGGAGGAAACCGGCACGCCGCTCTGGGTGAGCTCGCGGCGCGGCCACGACATCCTGACGCTGCTGCAGTACAAGCTCGCCCGGGCGCTGGCGCCACAGGTCACGTTGCACGGCGTGTTCATGGAGGTGCACTCGATCGGGGTGCTGATCACCGGCACGCCCGGCAGCGGCAAGAGCGAGCTTGCGCTCGAGCTCATCACGCGCGGACACCGGCTGATCGCCGACGACGCGCCCGAATTCACCCTGATCGCGCCCGACGTGATCGACGGCGCCTGCCCCGAGATCCTGCGCGATCTTTTGGAAGTGCGGGGACTCGGCGTGCTGAACGTCCGCGAGATGTTTGGCCATACCGCGGTCAAGCCATCCAAGTACCTGCGGCTCATCGTGCACCTGCGGCCCGCCGACAGCGAGCCCGAAGATGCCATGCTGCGCCTGACGGGCGATATCGGCGTGGAAGAGGTGCTCGACGTGAAGATTCCACGCATCACGCTGCCGGTCGCGCCGGGCCGCAACCTCGCGGTGCTGGTTGAAGCCGCCGTGCGCAACCACATGTTGAAATCACAAGGCATCGACCAGGCGCGCATCTTCATGGACCGCCAGGCCGCCCGCCTGCAGTCGCGCCAGCCTGGTTGACCGCATGGATCCCACCGTTCCCGCTTCGCCGCCGAAAGCCACCCGCGTGGTGGTCCTGACGGGTCTGTCCGGCGCCGGCAAGACCGTGGCGCTGCGCGCCTTCGAGGACCTGGGCTTTTACTGCGTGGACAACCTGCCGACCTCGCTGCTGGCGGCGCTGTACAACGCGTTGTCCGACGGTGGCCACGGGACCCTGCCGGGGATTGCCGTCGGCATCGACGTGCGCAGCCAGGGGGATCTCGATCGCACACCCGATGCGCTGTCCCGCCTCGCGGTAGCCGGCGCCGATGCCGAGCTGGTGTTCCTGGAGTCCAGCGACCCGGTGCTGCTGAAACGCTACGCCTTCAGCCGCCGGCGGCATCCGTTGTCGGAGGACGGCCGCTCGCTGGTCGACGCGATCGCCGAGGAGCGTCGCCGCCTGCGCCCGCTGCGCGCGATCGCCAACGGCGTCATCGATACCAGCGACACCAACGTGCACCAGCTGCGGCGCCGCATCGCGACCGACTACGGATCACGCGCGGGCGGCCTCACGCTGATGTTCGAATCGTTTGCCTACGCACGCGGGCTACCGGCCGACTGTGATTTCGTGTTCGATGCACGTTGTCTGCCAAATCCGCACTGGGACGCGCGGTTGCGTCCATTTTCGGGGCAGGACGCCCCCGTCCGCGAATTCCTCGACGGCCAACCGCAGGTAGTACAATACTTGGACGGCATCCAGGCGTTTCTGGACGCGTGGCTACCGTGCTTCGAACGCGACGACAAGGGGTACCTGACGGTCGCGATCGGCTGCACGGGCGGTCGGCACCGGTCGGTCTACGTGGCTGAACGGCTCGCCGAACGTTACCGCGCGTCGCGCGGACGTGTTCTCACTTTTCATCGCGAGCTCGCATAGTCCACGCCCGCGGCTGGACTGAAACTTGCAAGCCATCCACTGCATTTGCTGATTCTCCCCATGACGATGGCTACCGCACTGCGCAAAGACGAGCCCGCACCGCCGGCCGGCATCCTCTTGCTGACCCACGAGGAGATCGGTCGTGCATTGATCGCAGCGGCACAGCATGTGCTGCCGCGTCTGCCGTGCGGCATCGACGCCCTGGAAGTGGCGAGCAGCGAAGGCGATCCCGACGCGCTGCTGGCGTCGGCCGCGCGCACCGCGCGGGCGCTCGACCACGGCGGCGGCGTGCTGGTACTGGCCGACCTGTACGGGGGCACACCGTGCAACATCGCCAACAAGCTCGCCGCGCACGGTGTGCGGGCGCGCTGCGTGTCCGGCCTCAACCTGCCCATGCTGCTGCGCGTCCTCAACTATCCCGACAAGCCGCTCGACGAGCTGGCCGAAGTTGCCGCCAGCGGCGGCCGCACGGGCATCTGCATCGACAAGGGCTGAAGCATCGGCCCCGCGGTGCACTGCGCCATCCCGCAATTTGGTAACGTAGCGGGATTGAATGTCGCAGGATGCACCCGATGCGGGAACAGCCAATCGTGGTCAGCAACAAGCTGGGACTGCACGCCCGCGCGTCGGCCAAGCTGGTGCAGCTGGTGCAGCAGTTCAAATCCACGGTCTGGCTGGTCGAGGGCGGCCGCGAGGTCAACGCCAAAAGCATCATGGGCGTGATGATGCTGGCCGCCGGCACCGGCACGCCGCTGACCGTGCGCGCGGAGGGCCCGGACGAAAACGCCGCACTGGCTGCCGTCGCCGCCCTGTTCGAACGCAAGTTCGACGAGGGGGCGTGAGATGCGGCGCACCGTACCGGGCAACGTTGCAGCCTCGGGCATGGCCCTGGGACGCGTGCGGCTGGAACAGGCCGCGCGCTTCCGCATCGACGCGACGCCGCTGCCCGACGACGAGGTCGGCGTAGAAATCGCACGGCTCGAGCGCGCGTTCGCACTCGCGCGCGCCGACATGGCCGAACTGCGCCAGAAGCTGCACGGCGCGCTCGCACGGGAAGTCGGCGAGTTCATCGACGCGCACGCGCAACTGCTCGACGATCCCGAACTCATCGAAGGCCTGCGCGCCATGATCCGCAAGGGCCACTACCGCGCGTCGGCCGCGCTCAAGGCGCAGCGCGATCGCCTGGTCGCGGTGTTCGACAACATGGACGATCCCTACCTGCGCTCGCGCGGCGAGGACGTCGACCACGTGATCGCACGCGTGCAGTCCGCGCTGGCACGCGAGGCCAGCCACGAGGAAAAGAAGCTCGCCACGCGCGTCGGCGAAATCCTGGTAACCGAGGGCGTGGCGCCCGGCGAACTCGCGCACCTTGCCAGCAATGGCATCCTCGGCGTCATTTCGGGATCGGGCAGCCCCTATTCCCACAGCGCGATCCTCGCCCGCAGCCTGCACCTGCCGATGCTGGTCAACGTCGAGGGGGTGCTGGAGGACCTGCGCGACGGCGACCTCGCGCTGGTCGACGGCATGCACGGGGAGGTGGTGATCCATCCCACCGCGCAGGATCTTGCGCTGTACCGCAACTGGCAGCGCGATGCGCTGCGCGAGAACCGACGCCTGGCACTGCTGGCCGGCGTGGACAGCCAGACCCGCGACGGCCACCGGCTGCGGCTGTACGCCAACGCCGAACGTCCCACCGACATCGAGCGCGCCCGCACGCTGGGCGTCGAGGGCCTGGGCCTGTATCGCACCGAATTCCTGTTCCTCGCCCACGACGGCCTGCCCGACGAAGACGAGCAGTTCGCGTCCTACCGCGACGTGGTGGTCGGCATGGGCGGGCTGCCGGTCACGATCCGCACCCTCGATCTCGGCGCCGACAAGGCCGACCACGCGGGGCTCGTCGTGGCTTCCGAACCCAACCCGGCGCTCGGCACGCGCGGCGTGCGCCTGTCGCTGCGTCAGCCGGACGTGTTCGTGACGCAGCTGCGCGCGATCCTGCGCGCCAGCGGCTACGGGCCCGTGCGGATCCTCGTGCCGATGGTGACCAACGCCGGCGAAGTCGTCGCGGTCCGGCGCGTGCTCGCCGAGTGCGCGCGCGACCTGCGCGCGGCCGGGCACGCCATTCCCGATCCGATCGAACTGGGCGCGATGGTCGAGGTGCCGGCCGCCGCGGTCAACGTGGTCGCCCTGCTGAAAGTCACCGACTTCCTGGCCATCGGCAGCAACGACCTGACGCAATACGTGCTCGCGGTGGACCGCAACAACGATCAGCTCGGCAAGCTCTATCGCCCCTCGCACCCGGCGGTGCTGCGGCTTCTGGCCTGGGTCATCGGCAGCGCGCGCCGCGCCGGCAAGCCGGTGTCGCTGTGCGGCGAAATCGCGGGTGATCCCGCCTTCGCGCCGATCCTGGTCGCGCTGGGCCTGGAGGATTTCAGCATGCTGCCCGACCGCATCCTGGCGCAGCGCGATGCGTTGTCCCGCTGCGACTGGGGTGCGTTGCGCCGGCTCGCACCGCGGCTGCTGCGGGCGCGCGACGCCGACGAGGTCGTCGCCTTGATCGAAGCCGCCAATACCGGCGCGTAAAGTCCGCGCCTCTATCATCCGCGGGATCCTACCTGGAGATCCGCCATGCCACGCCGATTGCTGTGTGCCGCATTGGCCGCGCTGCTGGCCGCACCGACCGCCATCGCCGCCGATCCCGTCAACCTGACGATCTATCACGCCGACAACGATGCGCTGTTTTCCGGAACCGCGCAGCACCCGCTCGACGCGGGCCATGCCCTGATCCGCGAACGCCGCCGGATCGACCTCGTAGCCGGGACGCAGCCGGTCACGATCGACGGGCTGCCGGCGAACATCGATGCCGAAACGATCGCCGTGGCATTCGATTCGACCGCCGGGGCGAAGGTGCTCGAACGGCAGCTGCAGGTCGCGCATCCGCTGGCCGACGCCGTAGGACAGCCCGTAGACGTCGTCACCGCGGACGGCAACCGGCTGCACGGCACGCTGCTCGGCTGGGCGGTCGACACCGGCGCCATCTTGCGCACGCCCGACGGCAAGGTGCACTTCGTGCGCCGGTACGCCTCGATGACGCTGCCCGCCGGGGCCATCGTCGACAGCGACCTCCTGCGGTTGCGCGTCGACGCCAAATCACCCGGTCCGCACGAGGCCCGCCTGTCGTACATGGCTGCGGGGCTCGGCTGGAGGGCCGCCTACACGGCAATGCTCGAGGGCGGCAGCGCCTGCCGGATGCGATTCAGGCCCGAGGCCAGCATCGCCAATCGCAGTGGCCGCGCCTACCCCGGCGCGAACGTCCAGCTGATCGCGGGGCAGCCGAACCTCGGCAACGGCAGCCGACGGATGTACAGCGCGCCCGCGGCGCCCGCTCCGATGGCCGCCGCGGTCATGCCGGTGCAGGCTCCGCTGGGCGATTACCGCAGCTTCACCCTGCCCGGTGCGGTCAACCTGCCCAGGGACAGCGTGACGCTGGCGCCGCTCTACCCGGCTCAGGAACTGTCCTGCCAACGCGAGTACGTCGTCGAGGACGGCAGCAGTTATTTCCCGCCGCGTCCCAACCTCAACGATTACGGCGCGCAGGGCTACCGCGATCGCGCGGTCGCGAGCACGCTGGCCTTCGTCGCCCCGCACGCGCTGCCGGCCGGCACGCTGCGCGCGTGGCTGGCCGATCGGGAAGGCGCGCCGCAGCTCGTGGGCGAGGGCAACGTCGATGACACGCCGAAGGGCCTGCGCGTGACGGTGCAGCTGGGACAAAGCTTCGACCTCCGCGCCAGCCGCGAGCGCACGGCGTTCCACGTCGATGCCGCGGCGCACACGCTGGATGAGGCCTACACGATCACGCTGACCGACGGCGGCGATGCCGCACGCACGGTCACGCTCCGCGAACGCCCCGACCGCTGGCGGCAATGGACGCTCACCGCGTCGAGCCGCAAGCCCTCGAAGCAGACCCCGCAGCTGCTGGAATTTCAGGTGCCCGTGCCCGCGCACGGCCAAGCGACGGTCACCTACGCCATCCGCTACACCTGGACCGCGCAGGACCTGTAACGCCGCCCACGCTCCTGGGGACGCCCTGATCAAACCTTCTGGTTTTCCGTCGACACCTGCGGGACAAACGGCAACTGCAGTGATTCCGTTCGTGGTGAATTTGTCGAACCAGGAACGCCCTCCGCAAATTCAGGGCATCCCTACGGATCGGGCCGCAGTTCCCGGCGTGCCTTCATCTGCGTCAAGGACTCGCCGGCAAGCGCGGCCGGGCGCGCAGGTCCAGCACGCCGCCGCGCGATGAACGGCGGCTTGGCCAGCCACACCACGCCGATCAAGGCCAGGAAGATGAAGCCGAGCCCATTGAACAGGTCGTTGAACGACACCTGCATGGCTTGTTGCGTGATGACGCGGTTGATGCCATCGGCGTAGGTGTCGAGCGAACCGCCGACGGCGGTGACACCTTCGCGCACCGTCGCGCTGTAGGCGTTGACGTGGGCAGCGAGGTTGGCGTGGCTCACGACGCCGCCGCGGGTCCACAGGTAGGTCGTGATGGACGCCGAGAAGCTCGCGCCAACCGTACGCAGGAACGTCGCGACGCCGGAACCTTCGGCCACCTCCGGGCCTTCGAGATCCGACAGCAGGATCACGAGGATCGGCATGAAGAACAATGCGGTGCCAAAGCCCTGGAGGAACCGCGCCAGCGCGACGTGGTAGAAATCCACGCCGGTATCGAAACTGCCATTCAGGAACGACGTTACCGCCAGCATGACGAAGGCGACGGCCGTGAGCCAGCGCAGATCGAACTTCCCCGCATATTTGCCGACCCAGAACATCAGCACCAGCGGCACGATGCCGATCGGCGCCGTCGCCAGGCCCGCCCAGGTTGCCGTATAGCCGAGCGTGTCCTGCAGCCACAGCGGCACCAGAAGGCCAATGGAGAAATACGCCGCGTAGGCCAACACCAGCGCCAGGGTGCCGGCGGCGAAGTTGCGATGCCGGAACAAGCGCAGGTCGACGATCGGTGCATCGTCGGTCAGTTCCCAGATGATGAATACCGCGATCCCGATGACGGCCACGATCGCCAGCGCCACGATCGTGTTCGACTGGAACCAGTCGAGATCGTTGCCCTTGTCGAGCATGATCTGCAGCGCGCCGACGCCAAACACCAGCGACGCCAGCCCCACCCAGTCGATGCGCGCGCGCCGCAGCAGGTCGACCCGTTTGCCCAACTGGGCCGCAACCAGCGCGCTCGCAAACAGGCCGATCGGCACGTTGATGAAGAAGATCCAGTTCCACGAATAGTTGTCGGTGATCCAGCCGCCCACGACCGGGCCGACGATTGGCGCGACCACCGTGATCATCGAGATGATCGCGAGCGCCATGCCGCGCTTCTCGCGTGGGTAGATCGATACCATGAGGCTTTGGGTGATGGGATAGATCGGCCCCGCTACCGCACCCTGCAGCGCGCGGAACACGACGAGTTGGGTCATGCCGGCCGCAAATCCGCACGCCAGCGAGCACAGCGAGAACAGCGCGGTCGCCCACACGAACAACTTGACCTCGCCGAAGCGGCGCGACAGGAATCCGGTGATCGGCAGCGCGATCGCGTTGGCGACCGTGAACGAGGTGATGACCCACGTGGACTGGTCGAGGCTGGCGCCGAGGTCGCCCGCGATCGAGGGCAGGGAGACGTTTGCGATCGTCATGTCCAGCACCTGCATGAAGGTGCCGAGTGACAGACCGATCGTCGCCAGCGTCAGGCTCGCCGGCCGAAACTCACCGAAGGTCCGCGTAGCGGTAGCGGCGGTGGAAACCATGCGTACCAGGTCGGCAAGCTCGCGGTGAGGTGGTGAAACGACGCGCGCAACCGCACGGCCCACGCTCCAGGCCGCAGACGCCCGGCCGACAACGACTCAGTGGCCGCGCCCGGTGAACGGCGGCTTGGTCAGCCACACCACCGCCACCAGCGCGAAGAACAGGAACCCGAGCACGTCGAAAATCTGATTGAAGGAAATCTGGCTGGCCTGCTGTGTGATCACGCCGTTGAGCGCCATCGCGTGCTGGGCCAGTGGCACGTTGGCGGCGGCGATACCGTGCCGCACCTGGGGGTTGAACGGATTGATGAACTCGGCCAGGTTGGCGTGGCTGACCGAGCTGCCGCGCGCCCAGAAATACGTCGTGATCGATACGGCAAAGCTGGCACCGACGGTGCGCAGGAACGTCGCCGACCCCGAACCCTCGGCGACTTCCGGGCCTTCCAGATCGGACAGCAGGATGACGAGGATCGGCATGAAGAACAGTGCGATGCCAAGGCCCATCAACAGCTCCACCAGCGCGATGTGGCCGAAGTTGACGTCGGTATTGAAACTGCCGATCAGCAGGCATACCACGCCCATCACGACGAACGACAGGGCCGACAGGACGCGCAGGTCGAACTTGTTGGCATACTTGCCGACCCAGAACGTCAGCAGGATCGGGATTACGCCGATCGGGGCGACGGCCAACCCGGACCACAGCGCGGTGTACCCGAGGGTGCCCTGCAGCCACAAGGGCAATAGCAGCGACACCGAAAAGAACAGTGCGAACGCGAGCACCAGGCACAGCGTGCCGGCGGCGAAGTTGCGATGGCGGAACAACCTCAGGTCGACGATCGGCTGGTCTTCGGTGAGTTCCCAGATCACCCATGCGATCAGCGTGATCGCCGCCACGACCGCCAGCGTGACGATGGTCCTGGACGCGAACCAGTCGAGATCCTGACCCTTGTCCAACATGATCTGCAGCGAGCCCACGCCGACGATCAAGAAGAACACGCCAACCCAGTCGATGTGTTCCTGCCGCAGCCGTTCGACGCGTTTGCCCATCTGCACCAGCACGAGGCTGGCCGCAACGATGCCGAACGGCACGTTGATGAAGAAGATCCAGCGCCACGAATACGAATCGGTGATGAACCCGCCCGCGACCGGGCCGACGATCGGCGCCACCACGGTGATCATGCTGATGATCGCCAGCGCGAGCCCGCGCTTGTCGCGCGGGTAGATCGATACCATCAGGCTCTGCGTGATCGGATACATCGGCCCGCACGCGGCCCCTTGCAGCGCGCGGAACAGCACCAGCATCGAGAGGCTGGTGGCCAGTCCGCACAGCAATGAGAACACCGTAAACAACAACACGGCCCACACGAACACCTTCACCTCGCCAAAGCGCCGCGACAGGAAGCCCGTCATCGGCAGCGTGATGGCCTGGCACACGGTGAATGACGTGATGACCCACGTCGACTGGTCCTGGCTCGCCGCAAGGTTGCCGGCGATGGTCGGCAGCGACACGTTGGCGATGCTGAGGTCCAGCACCTGCATGAAGGTGCCGAGCGACAGCCCGATCGTCGCCAGCGACAGGCTGGCGGGGCGGAATTCGCCAAACGGCTGGGCGGCAGCGGTTGCGGTGGAAGCCATGGCGGGCGGCGGATCCTGGGGGTTCAGCGCGGCGGCGCCGCGCGTGCGGAACGCGCCGACCGCACCGGGCAATGGCAGTGCCGACGATCGCTCATGGCCATCTCGCGCTCAGCGGGCCGCCGCGGACTGCGCCGATGCCGCGGACGCGCCGGCGTCCGGTCCGGGGCCACTGTTGGCCTGGATGATCCTGGCGATCACCGCGTCGACGCCGGCTTCGCGCCGGGCGAAAACGTCGGTGCTGTAGACCGGATGCGCGACCGGCTGCGTCGACAGGGTCGGCCCGTTCTGGTCGTGCAGGCTCACGTCGACGTTCATCGACATGCCAATGCGCAACGGATGGCGCTCGAGCTCCTTGGGCTCCAGCGCGATGCGCACCGGCAACCGCTGCACGATCTTGATCCAGTTGCCCGACGCGTTCTGCGCGGGCAGCAGCGAGAATGCGCTGCCGGTGCCGATGCCCAGGCCCACGACCTTGCCGTGATAGGTGACCGAGCTGCCGTACACGTCGGACGTCAACGTCACCGGCTGGCCGATCCGCATGTCCGTGAGCTGGGTCTCCTTGAAGTTCGCATCCACCCACGCGCTGTCCAGCGGCACCACCGCCATGAGCGGCATGCCCGGCGTGACCTGCTGGCCGACCTGCACCGTGCGCTTGGCCACATAGCCCGAGACCGGCGCCAGCAGCGTGGTGCGCTGGTCGTCCAGCCACGCGGCACGCAGCTTGGCGGCCGCCGCCTTCACGTCCGGATGGGTCGCGATCGTCGTACCGGAAACCACGGCGTCGGCGGTCGCCATCTGCGCCTGTGCCGCCGCCAGCGCACTCTGCGCCGTCACCAGCGCATCGTGCGCGTGCGCCAACTCTTCGGTCGACACCGCGCCCGAGGCCGCGAGGCCCTTGCGGCGGTCATAGTCCGCCTTGGCCTGGAGATATACCGCCTCGCGCACGGCGACGTCCGACCTGGAACTGTGGACGGTGCTGTAGAGGGCACGCACGCGGCGCACGGTCTGCGCCAGCGCCGCTTCGGCTTCGTCGAGCGCGACGTCGGCGTCGGCGCGATCGAGCTTCACCAGCGGCTGGCCGACGTGCACCAGGTCATTGTCGTCCGCCCCGATGCTGACGACCGTACCGGGCACCTGCGGCGTCACCTCGACGATGTTGCCGTTGACGTAGGCGTCATCGGTGCTTTCGTACCAACGCGCATCGAGGAAGTAGTAGAGCGACCAGGCGATCGCCACGAGGACGATCACGCCAACCAGCGAACGGAGCAACACGCGGCGCTTGTGGAGCCGCTTCGCCTGGATCTCGTTGGCGCGCTCGTCTTCGTTGGGGGGGTTGGGGTTGATGGGAGAAGTCATGGGTTGGCCTTGGGCCCGGCATGCGGGGCGTTGGTTGCCGCGGCAACGTTGGCATCAGCGGCCGACGGCACGAAACCGCCGCCGAGTGCTTCGTTCAATTGAACCCAGGCGTCGACGCGGCTGCTGCGCACCGCGGCAAGCTGCTGCTCGGCGGCGATCAGCTGCTGGCGCTCGGTCAGTGATTCAAGAAAATTGCCGATGCCGGCGTGAAACCGCTGCATCGCCAGCGCATAACCATGCTCCGCGCTGGCGCGCGCGCTTTCCGCGGCCCGGACCTGGGACGCCAGCGAGCGCAGGTCGTCCACCTGGGTGGCCACCTGGTTGATCGCGCGCACCAGCGTCTGGTTGTACTCGGCGATGGCCTCATCGCGTGCCGCATCCTTGCCGGCGAGGTTGGCGCGCAGCGCGCCACCTTCGAAAATGGGCAGGCTCACCGCGGGCGCCACGGTATAGAAGCGGTTGCTGAGCGAAAACAGGTCCAGCGACGATGGCGCGATCAGGCCCGCCAGCGAACTGATGCCGAGGTCCGGCAGGAACCGGGCCTTCGCCGCCCGGATGTCACGGCTCGCCGCTTCGACGCGCCAGCGCGCCGCCACGACGTCGGGGCGGCGCCCCAACAGCTCGGCCGGCAGGTCGCTGGGCAGCGCCAACGCCGGGACGGCCGGCAGCGCCGGGCGGGTGATCGTCAGTGCGCGATCGGGCCCCTTGCCCAACAGCGCCGCCAGCACCAGCCCGCCGACGCGCACGCCGTTGTCGGCCGCATCGAGGTGCGCGCGATCGCCCGCGACCTCGCTGTCGATCTGCGCCAGCGGCAGGCGGTTCTCGATCCCGTTGGCAACGCGCTGGCGCGTCAGTTTCTGAAAGTCTTCCGCGCGCCGCAATTCTTCGTGCGCGAGGTCGCGCAGCACATAGGCCGCGCCCAGGTTGAAATACGCCTGCGCGACATCGGCGGACAGCCTGAGACGCGCAGCCTCGGCGTCGACCGCGGCCGCGTGTGCGGTGCCGACTGCCGCTTCCCACGCCGCGCGCTTGCCGCCCCACAGGTCCACGTCCCACTTGAAGCTGAGATAGCCGTAGCGGATCACGCCCCAGTGGCCATCCGCGATCGGCGGCAGCAGCGGCGGAATCCTCGCGCCGGCCGCGCTGGCGCCGCCGTTCAGCGTGGGCTTGCGCGCTGCATCGGCGGCGCCGGCCTGCGCCAGCGCGGCGCGCACGCGCGCATCCACCAGCGCCATGTCCGGATTGCCGGCCAACGCTTCGGCGATCAGCCGATCGAGCTGCACGTCGTGCACCGACTTCCACCAGGCGTGGCGCGGCCACGTCGCGGGGTCGATCCGCACGCCGGCGAGGCTATGCTGGCTGTGGAGGCTCGCCGGATCGGTGGGCGTGCCAACGGAATGAAGGTTGCCGGTGCTGGCGCAGCCGCCCAGGAGGGTCGCGCCCAGCACCACGGCAAATACCCCACGACGGAAATGGGACTCGGGTTTCATGGGCGTGGCGAGTCGGTTCGGTGGGTGGTGGAGGGCTGGCGCCGCTCGCGCAGGTCGCCAAGCACGCGCTCCAGCAGGGCGCGCAACTGGCGGCGTTCGGGGCGCGTGACGTCGGCAAACGCACGTTCGGCCGCGGCATCGCCGCAGGCGATCATGCGCTCGCGCACCGAGCGCCCCGCCTGGGTCAGTTCCAGCCGCAGCGCGCGGCGGTCGGTGGGATCGGGCACGCGCTCGAGGAAGCCCGACCGCTCCAGCTTGTCGAGCAGCCGGGTCAACGCGCCCGGGCTGTAATTGAGCGTACGCGCCAGCTCGCTGGGCGCCAGCGGGCCCGCCTCGCCAAGGACCTTCAAGGCGAGGAACTGCGTGAAGTTGAGCTCGACGCCTGCGGCCACCAGCGCCCGCTCGATCGCGAGCACGATCTCGGCGCGAATCTGGCCGATCAGTCGGCACAGGCCCAGTGGGGCGTCTGCGGTGGCGCGTGAATTCGGCATGGGTTGCGGATGATATGGCCGCGGAAGTATTTGTCAAGGCAATTATGTCTTGAGCAGTGTTATCCCAGGATGTCAAGTGGAACCCTGAACCACGGGTGACGCGACGTGGCCCGTGGCCGTGCTTGAATTGGTTTCGCCACAGCCCCACTTCGGCGGCGTCGGGGATGCACCAATCACAATCGAGGCGCAACGTGACACACAAATTCCATTGGTGGTGGGCCCTTGGGCTGCTCGTGCTGCCCTTTGCCGCAAGTGCTGCCGGCTTCGACATCGTCGCCGGACCCAGCGTGACCTCATCGAGCCGTACCACGGGCGTCGCCTTCGCCAGCGTGTTCGGCGAACCACCGGTCGATGACCACTTCCACTTCGAACCGATCGCGACCGCCGGCTGGGTGCAGGGGCGGAGCACACACGCGGACGACCTCGATCACGACGTCGCCGTGGCCGGCGGCGGTGTGCGCATCCTCGCGCCGCACCAACACTGGTTCGCGAGCGAGCAGGTGGCGGCCACCAGCCATCGCACCGACGCGCTCTCCAGCGAATTCGAATTCATGACCAGCGCGGGCTGGCAGGACGGGCACTTCATCATCATGGCGCGCCACATCTCCAACGGGCGCCTGATCGGCCACGGCAAGAATCTGGGTGAAACGATGCTGCTGGCGGGCGTGCGCTTCTAGTCGCCCGTCGCGACCGGTCGCACGGGGTCGCTCGACCAGCCGCTCCACGAGGGCACGAACACGCGCGAGCCGTGGAGACCCGCGATTTCCATCGCCAGCTGGTTCTGGCAGGCGAATACGCCCGAGCCGCACATGTGCACGACACGGTGCGGATCGCGGCCTGCCAGCAGGGGTGCGAATTCCGCGCGCAGTGATGCCGCGGATTTGAAGTATCCGTCGGCCGTCAAGTTCCCGGCGACCGGCCGGTTGCGGGCACCCGGCACGTGCCCCGCGACGCGATCGATCGGCTCCACCTCGCCGCGAAAGCGCGGCGCGCCGCGGGCGTCGACGATCAGCGCGTCTGGCCGATCGCGCAGGGCGTCGAGCTCCGCGTAGTCCACCATGCGGGCGGCGGCAAACCGCAGCGCGGGCACGGCGCTGGTGGCGCGGACGGCTGCGCCATGTGCCACGGGCAGGCCGGCTGCGGTCCAGGCCTGCCAGCCGCCGTCCAGCACGCGCGCGGTGATTCCAACGCTGCCGAGCATCCACCACAGTCGGGCCGCTGCCATGGCTCCGCCGGCATCGTCGTACACGACCACCTGCAGCCGCGGCTCCCAGCCCCAACGCGCGAGCGTGTGCGCGAAGGCGGCCGCGTCGGGCAGCGGATGGCGGCCCAATCCCCGCCTGGACAGATCCGAGAGGTCGCGGTCCAGGCTCGCGTGGACCGCGCCCGGAATGTGCGCCGCGTCGAACGCGGCATCACCCGCCGGCGGATCGGTCAGCACGAACCGGCAGTCCACGACCAGCACGTCGCTCGCGGGCAGCCGTGCGAGCACGCGGGCTTCGATCAATACTTGAGGATCGCTCATGGCTTCACCTTCATTCTTTCCATCAGGTTGACCAGCATCGACGCCGTCGCACCCCAGATGCGCGGCTTGACGTCGGCGTATTCATACACCTCGCGGCGCTGGTTGCGCAGCCAGTAGGCCGTCTCGCGCAGGTTGCGCCGATCCAGCAGGAACGCCAGCGGCACCTCGAACACGCTCGCCACCTCATCCGGCTGCGGCGCCAGCACCGCATCGTCCGCCAGGCGGGCGACGACCGGCGTGACGCAATAGCCGCTGATTGTCTCCAGGCAATCGAGGTAACCCAGCGGTTGGGCCGCAGCGGGGTCGAGCCGGATTTCCTCGCGGCTCTCGCGCAGCGCGGTGGCGACGACGTCGGCATCGCCGGGCTCGACGCCGCCCCCGGGAAAGCTCACCTGCCCCGCGTGCTGGGCGAGATCGTCGCGCCGGAGCGTGAACACGACCCGCGGTTCCGCGCTGGTGCGGATGGCCATGAGCACGGCGGCACCGCGCCGGGGACCGTCGCCCAGCAGACCCGCGAGGCGGGCGTGGTTCCAGCCGGGCGCGGCGGGCGGTCGATCGAGGGGATGCAACGCGCGCGCGACTTCATCGATCGGATCGCTCATGGTAGGGCGGGAGGTCGCCGCGGGCGCACCTCGCGCATCCAGCGCCGGCGCTCGGCATCGTCGAGGCGGCTCCAGCCGGCGATCTCCGCGAGCGTGCGTCGACAGCCCAGGCACAAGCCGCCGTCATCCATCCGGCACACCCCCACGCAGGGCGTCACGGGCGCGACCGGCGCACCGGCTGGAACCTCGATCGACATGTGCCGAGCGTAGCGCAACGCTGCCGCTTACGGCTTGATGCCCAGCAGGCGGATGTCGAAGATCAACGCCTCGTTGGGCCCGATGCGCGGCGGCTCGCCGCGGATGCCGTAGCCCTGATCGGGTGGAATGAAGACCTGCCAGTGATCGCCCACGTGCATGCGGGTGATGATGTCGCGCCACCCGGGAATCATTCCGTCGACCGGGAACACCACGGGCTTGCCGAGATCCTTGGTGTTGGCAAACACGGTGCCGTCGAGGAACTGGCCGCTGAATTGCAGCGTGACTTCGCTGGCGAGGGTCGGGTTCTCGGTGCCGCGCGCGCGATCCAGCACCTTGTACTGCACGCCTGACGGCAGGGTCACGACACCCTGCTTCTTGCCGTTTTCGGCGAAGAACTCGTGCGCCCTCTTGAGATTGGCCGCCGCCATCCGCTCAAAGGCCGCACGGGCCTGCGCAATCAGCCGGTGACGCATGGCCTGCATCACCTGTTGCATGGCCTCGGGCGAGTACTGCGGCTGCTTGCGCGCGTAACCGTCCTGGACACCGCGCAGCACCGTCGCGATGTCGACGTCGAGCTTGCGCTGGCCGAGATCCAGCCCGGCCTCGTAGCCCAGCGCGTAGGACAGCTCGGCGCGGCTGGCGGGCGTGGATGGCGCCGGCGCAGCCGGCTTGCCCGTTTGCGCAGCGAAAGCGCCCACCGGCAACAGCCCGCCCGCCGCAAGCAGCACCACCATGACGATCCTGCTCATTCCAACTCCAGTTCGCTGCGCATTCGACCCTGCTGCGGCTCGCGGCGATACCGCGCACCGGCCCTGTTTTTGAGCCCCGGCAACGTCAAAGGTTCCGCCGCGTCAGGCATGGGCGCGGTATTTCAGCTCGCCCGCCGTCACCGCGAGCGCCAGCTTGTTCTCGGGGGGCGCCAGCGGACAGGTCGCGTAGTCGGTGAAGGCGCAGGGCGGGTTGTAGGCCCGATTGAAGTCCAGCACCACCTTGCCATCGCGCGGCGGATCCACGTAGAGGAACCGCGCCGCGCCGTGGGTTTGTCGACCGGAGGTTGCGTCGCCGAACATCAGGAACAGCTCCCGGGCATTGGGAGTCTCAAACACGGGATACACCCCGAAGCGCTGCCCGGCGTGTTCGAACACTGCCTTGCCGGGTGCGGGGTAGGCTTCGACCGTGCCAACGACGGTGCCGGTCGTCAGGCGGTAGGGCGGATCGAGCGGCAGCCATTCGGCCACGATCCGCCAGGCGGGGTCGACGGGGAAGCGCTCGATGCCCGCAAACCCCGTGCGCGTGGGCGCCTCGGTGTCGCGCACGCGCAGGGCCTTGCGGCCGCTGCGGTCGATGACGATGAAACTCACGGTTCCGAACGCAACCACGCTGGCCGCGCCATCGCGGTCGTCGCGCAGGCGGACGGCCGCAGCGGCCGCCCCATCGACGGTCACGCCCGCGCGGTCGATGCAGTCGAGTTCAAGGGTGCCATCGGCATGCCACACCAGCGTGCCAAGGTGTGCCGGCGCTTTGACCAGGACGATGTCGTTGTCGCCCGCGCTGCCGACGCGGTTGACGCCAGGCTGGAGCCAGGCGAGGCCAACAAGGCTCAACCAGCCATCCGGTCGTTGCAAGCGCTCGACGCGCGCCGCGTGCCACGCCTCGATCTCACGCCGATACACGTTCGTGTCCACACGCCAGTCTCCAGCACGGTCCCGCCGCAACGCCCGCCACGATACCGCAAATGCGTCCGGGCCCCCGCCTACCGGCCGCGCAGGAACAGCCGGTCCAGCTCGGGCAGCGACAGCTGGGTCCAGGTCGGTCGGCCATGGTTGCACTGGCCCGAACGGTCGGTCGCTTCCATCTCGCGCAACAGCGCGTTCATTTCCGGCAGCGTGAGGCGACGGTGGGCGCGCACCGAGCCGTGGCAGGCCGCCGTGGACAGCAACTCGTTCTCGAGTTCTTCCAGCCGCCGGGAATCGCCGTGCTCGGCCAGCTCGGCCAACACGTCGCGTGCCAGCTGCGCCACGTCGGCGCCCTCGAGCACGGCGGGAATCTGGCGCACGGTCACCTGTGCGGGCCCGCTGCGGTCGAGCTCGAACCCGCAGCCCGCCAGCACTTCGGCGTGTTCTTCGGCCGCCGCCGCCTCGCGCGGGCTGACGGCGAGGGCATCGGGCACCAACAACCGCTGCGAGCGGATCCGGTCGCCCGCGCGCGCCGCCTTCAATTTCTCGTAGGTGACGCGCTCGTGCGCGGCGTGCATGTCGACCAGTACCAGGCCCTGCGCGTTCTCGGCCAGGATGTAGATGCCCGCGAGCTGCGCCAGCGCGTAGCCCAATGGCGGCGCGTCCTCACGGGTCGCGACGGGCAACGCTGGCGCGGTGGCGGCTTCACGCGCGCCCAGCAACATCGCGTACGGATCGCCGTGCGCCTCACGCACCTCCAACCCGAATTGCCGCGGGCGCGGTGCCGCGTAGTTCAATGCCGCGCCCGGTTCGCCCTCGATCGACAACGCGCCGGGACGATTCCCGGCAACGGACAGCGCGTCCGGTCCCGCCTCGGGAGCCGCACCGGCGCGGCTCTGCGCGACCGCGTCGTGGAGCGCGTGGAACAGGAAATCGTGGACCAGGCGTGCGTCGCGAAAGCGCACCTCGCGCTTGGCTGGATGCACGTTCACGTCGACCGCAGCGGGGTCGACTTCCAGGAACAGCACGAACGCCGGATGCCGCCCGTGGTAGAGCACGTCCGCGTACGCCTGGCGCACCGCATGCGCGACGCTCTTGTCGCGCACCAGCCGCCCGTTGACGTGGAAATACTGCTGGTCGGCCTGCGCGCGCGAGGCCGTGGGCAGGCCAATCCAGCCGCGCAGGGCCAGCCCGGCGGCCGCGTGCTCGATGGCCAGGCAATGCGTGGCAAACGCATCACCGAGAAGCTCGCCCGCGCGCCGCAGGCGCGCGTCCGCATCCCGCGCAGGCACCAATGCGCGCACAGGTTTGCCGTTGTGGAACAACCGGAACTCGACCTCGGGGCGCGCCAGTGCCAATGCGCGCACCAGCTCGTCGATGTGGCCGAATTCCGTGCGTTCGCTGCGCAGGAACTTGCGCCGCGCCGGCACCGCGTGGAACAGGTCGCGCACCTCGATCGTGGTGCCCACCGGGTGCGCAGCGGGCTGCGGCGCGCGCGCGCCGGTGGCGTCCAGGCTGGCGCCGTGCGCGTCATCGACCCGGCGTGAGGTGAGGCGCAGGCGGGCGACCGAAGCGATCGACGCCAGCGCTTCGCCGCGAAATCCCATGCTGGCGACACGCGCCAGGTCGTCGAATGTGGCGATCTTGCTGGTCGCATGGGGCGCCAGCGCGAGCGGCAGCTCGCCCGCGGCGATGCCTGCGCCGTCGTCCCGTACGCGGATCAGGCGCATGCCGCCCTGCTCCACCTCGATGTCGATCCGCCGCGCGCCGGCATCGAGGCTGTTCTCGACCAGTTCCTTCACCACCGACGCAGGACGCTCGATCACTTCGCCCGCGGCGATCTGGTTGATGAGCTCTTTGGACAGCGGATGGATCGCGGCCATGGCGGACAGCATACCCGGGCGATTGGCGTGCCGCGGCGCGGCCGTCAGGCGACGATGCGATAGCACGGCACGTATTCCGTGCCCGGCAACTTCATCCTTTGCTGCACGATGAAGCCCCTCAGCAGCGTGTCCAGCGCGCGCATGAACTCGGGATCGCCGTGGATCTCGTACGGGCCGTTGCGCTCGATTTCCCGCATGCCCTCCTCCTTGACGTTGCCCGCGACGATGCCGGAAAAGGCGCGCCGCATGTCGGCCGCCAGCTCGTGCGGCGCGCGATCACGATGCAGGTTCAGCGCCGCCATCGCCGCGTGGGTGGGATGGAACGGCTGCTGGAAGGGCAGATCGACCTTGAGTTCCCAATTGAAGAAAAACGCATCGTGCTGTTCGACCCGATGGTCACGCACGGTTTCGATGCCTTGCTGCAGCGCGCGCGCCACCGCGACCGGGTCGTCGATGATGATGCGGTAGCGCCGTGCGGCCGCGTCACCCAGCACCAGTTTCAGGAACCGGTCGATCTCCCCGAAATACGCCGCCGCCGATTTCGGGCCGGTGAACACCAGCGGAAACGGCACGGTCGCATTCGCCGGGTCGAGCAGGATGCCCAGCAGGTACAGGATCTCTTCGGCGGTGCCGACGCCGCCGGGAAACACGATGAATCCGTGGCCAACCCGGACGAACGCTTCCAGCCGCTTCTCGATGTCCGGCAAGATGACGAGGCTGTTGACGATCGGGTTGGGGGACTCGGCGGCGATGATGCTGGGCTCGGTCAGGCCGATGTAGCGGTTGTCCTCGTGGCGCTGCTTGGCGTGCGCGATGGTCGCGCCCTTCATGGGCCCCTTCATGGCGCCCGGCCCGCAGCCCGTGCAGATATCCATGCCGCGCAGGCCGAGCTGATAACCCACCAGCTTGGTGTAGTCGTATTCTCGGCGCGGGATCGCGTGCCCACCCCAGCACACCACGAGGTTGGGATCGAAACGTGCGCGCAGCACGCGTGCATTGCGCAGGATGTCGAACACGGCGTGCGTGATGCCATCCGAGCTCGTGAGGTCGAATCGGCCTTCCTCCTGGCTGTCGGCGACGTACAGGATGTCGCGCACCACCGCGAACAGAAGCTCGTTGGTGCCGCGGATGATGCGGCCGTCGACGAAGGCCTGCGCGGGCGCGTTCTGGAGATCGAGCTTCACGCCGCGGTCCTGCTGCAGCACGTGGATGTCGAAATCGGCGTACTGGTCCAGCATGGCGCGCGCGCTGTCGTGCATGGCGCCGGAAGTCAGCACGGCCAGCGCGCACGAGCGCAGCAGTCCGTGCAGGCCGCGGCTGGTCGCATCGTGCAGGCGCGCGACTTCGTTGCGCGACAGCACGTCCAGCGTGCCGGCCGGCACGATGCGGGCGTTGACGGTGGTGGAATGCCTACCGCTCGGCTTGGCGATGTCCTGCACTTTCGGATCTCCAGGAAAAACGGGATGGTTGGGCGCGGGACGCCGTTCCGGATCGCGCCCGGCCAATGCGTGCCAGGCGCGGTCAGCCGGCGCGCAAATACGCCTCGACGCCGCCGAGGATCATCTGTGCCGCCAGCGCGATCAACAGCATGCCCATCACGCGTTCGAGCGCCGCGAGCATGCTTTCGCCCAAAAACTTGAACAGCCACGTGGAGCCCAACAGGATCACCGAGGTCGCCAGCCACGCGATCAGCAGCGCCACGCCCCACTCGATCTGGCGGCCAGGCTGTGCGCTGGTCAAGAGCAACAGCGTCGCCATCGCGGAGGGACCGGCGACACCGGGAATGGCCAGGGGTACGATGAACGGCTCGCCCGGCCCGACGGCACCGAAGATGCCACCGTCCCGCGGCGGAAACACCATCTTGATCGCGATCAGGAACAGCACCACCCCGCCGCCGATGCTGATCGCCTCCTGCCGCAACTGCATCACCGACAGCAGTTCACGTCCGCCCAGCAGGAAGGCCACCAGCACGCCCAGCGCGATCAGGAGCTCGCGCACCATCACCCAGCGCCGCCGCCGGGGCGGCACATCCTTCAGGATCGACAGGAAAAACGGCACATTGCCGGGCGCGTCCAGCACCAGGAACAAGGTGATGCACGCCGACACCAGGGTCATCTGCGTGTGCATGGAACTAGCCCTCGGCGGGGTCCGCGTCGCGCAGGTCCAGCACCTTGCCGCGGGCCTCGCGCGCGGCCGGCGACAGCAGGTACACCACCGCCGGGGCCGCGGCTTCCGGGAGCGCGACGCTCGCGGGGTCCTCGCCGGCCCACACCGTGCGCCGAAGCGCGGTGCGCATCGGCGCAGGCAGCAGCGCATGCACCCGCAGGCTCGTGCTGTCGGTTTCGTCGTTCAGGATCGACGCCAGCCCTTCGAGTCCCGCCTTGGCGACGCCGTAGGCGCCCCAGTGCGCGTGTCCCATCCGGCGCGGATCGTCCAGCACGAACACCACCGCGCTGTCCTCGCGCGCCAGCAGCAGGGGCATGCAGGCCTGGGTCAACAAGAACGGCGCGGACAGGTCCACGTGCAGGGTTTCCACCCACTCTTCGGGCGCGAGGATTGAGAGCGGCGTCAGCCCATCCATGCGGACGGCCGCGTGCACGACGCCATCCAACCGCCCGAGCTGGCGCTCGATCGACTCGGCGAAGTTCTGGTATTCGAGCGGGGTTGCCCCCTGCAGGTCGACCGGCTGCAGCACCGGCCGCGCAACACCCGGAAGGGCCGCGATTTCGTCGTAGACCGGACCCAGCGCACGAATCTTGCGGTCGGCCAGCAGCACGGTGGCGCCGGCCCGGGCACAGGCCAGCGCCGACGCCCGCCCCAAGCCGCCCGCGGCACCCACGATCAGGATCACGCGTCCCGCCAACGCGTCCGTGGCGGGTGCCCAGCCCGCCGGCAAACGCGTCACGGGAAGGGTCATTGCGCGGCCGGTTGCTTGGTGGCTTCGGCGACCATGCGCTGCAGTTCGCCGGATTGCGCCAGCTCGAGCGTGATATCGCAACCGCCGATCAGCTCACCGTTGATGTAGAGCTGCGGAAACGTCGGCCAGTTGGAATAGCGCGGCAGGTTGGCCCGGATCTCGGGGTCTTCGAGGATGTTGACCGAGAAATAATCCGCGCCGGTTGCGTTCAGCGCCTGCGAAGTGCGCATGGAAAACCCGCACATCGGAAAGTCCGGCGTGCCCTTCATGTAGAGGACCACCGGGTGTTCGGTGAGTGTCTGCTTGATGCGTTCGATGACGTCCATAAGCGCTGCAACCTTCAATCGTTCGAAGCCGTTCCGCACCGGCATCCCCGCAGCACGTGCCGATTCGTCAGCACGCGCACGCGGGGCTAGAATGATGGACCGGTGTTGCCAAGACGCTCAGTGTATCAGGCACATCGCAGCGCATCCTGCGCATTCCGCTTCACGAACCACAAGGAGAACTCCATGGCGATCGAACTCCCCCCGCTGCCCTATGCGCGCAATGCGCTGGCCCCACACATTTCCGAAGAAACCCTGAACTACCACTACGGCAAGCACCACGCCGGCTACGTGACCAAGCTGAACGGGCAGATCGAGGGCACGGATTTTGCCGACATGAACCTCGTGGACATCGTGAAGAAGGCCACCGGCGGCATGTTCAACAACGCGGCGCAGGCGTGGAACCACACGTTCTACTGGAACTCGATGTCGCCCAAGGGCGGTGGGGATCCTTCGGGCAAGCTCGCCGACGCGATCACCAAGGCGTTTGGCGATGTCGCCAAGTTCAAGGCGCAGTTCGCCAAGATCGCGACCGGCACGTTCGGCTCGGGTTGGGCGTGGCTGGTCCAGCGGGCGGACGGCTCGCTCGGACTCGTCAGCACCTCCAACGCCGGCACTCCACTCACGGGTAGCGACCGCCCGCTGCTGACCTGCGACGTGTGGGAACACGCGTATTACATCGACTATCGCAACGCGCGCGCCAAGTACATCGACGCGTACTGGAACCTCGTGAACTGGGATTTCGCCGCGACCCAGATGGCGTAATCGGGTAGTCTGCGGCCCGCCCCGCGCGCGGCGTGGGGCGGGCTCGCTTCACCGCTGTGGCGACGCGGACGCCGTCCCCGCGGCAACGGTGACCGCATCGGCCAGCCGCGCGGCCAGCGCCTGGACCTCGTCCGCGTCTTCGCCCTCGATCGTCACCCGCACCAGCGGCTCGGTGCCGGACGGCCGCAGGACCACGCGCCCGCGGCCCTGCAGCACGTGCTGCACCTCGGCCAGCGTGTCCTGTACCGAGCGTGCCCCCACGGCTTCCTTGGCGCCGGCCAGGCGCACGTTGCGCGTGATCTGCGGCAACTTGGCCAGCCCCGCCCGCGCCTCCGACAGGTCCTCGCCCGCGCGCATGAGCGCGTCCAGCACCGCGAGCGCCGAGACGATGCCGTCGCCCGTGCTCGCGCGATCGAGGCACAGGATGTGCCCCGAGGTTTCTCCGCCCAGCACGCCGCCGTGTGCCTTGAGCTGCTGCAGCACGTAGCGATCGCCCACGTTGGCGCGCAGGAATCGCACGCCCGCGCCGGTCAGGGCACGCTCCAGCCCGAAATTACTCATCAGCGTCCCGACGACGGGCCCGTGCAGCCGGCCATCGGCCAACCAGTCCTGTGCCAACACATACAGGAGATCGTCACCGTCGGCGAGTTCGCCGTTGCGGTCGATCATCTGCACCCGGTCGCCATCGCCGTCGAAGGCAATTCCGAGATCGGCACCCTGCTCGATCACCGCACCGCGCAGCGCGGCCGGATGGGTCGAACCGACGCCGCGATTGATGTTGAAGCCGTCCGGCGCGCAACCGATGCGCGTTACTTTCGCGCCCAGCGATTCGAACACGCGCGGCGCCACGGTATAGGTCGCGCCATGCGCACAATCCAGCACGACGTGCAGGCCGGAAAGGTCCGGCCGCACGCTGACCGTGCCCAGGCAAAATCGCACATAGCGCTCGTTGGCATCGTCGACACGCCGCGCCTTGCCCAGACGCTCCGGGGGCACGGTCACGAATGGCGCGTCGATTGCGCGTTCGATGCCTGCCTCGATCTCGTCTGCAATCTTTTCGCCGTCGGCGGAAAAAAACTTGATGCCGTTGTCCTGATACGGATTGTGCGACGCGCTGATGACGACGCCGGCGTCGGCGCCCAGCTCGCGCGTCAGCTCGGCCACCCCGGGCGTCGGCAACGGGCCCAGCAGGCCCACGTCGGCCCCGGCCGCCGCGAGCCCGGCTTCGAGCGCCGATTCCAGCATGTAACCGGACACCCGCGTGTCCTTGCCGATCAACACCAACGGTCGCCGGCCATTGCCGAGCACCACGCCAGCGGCGCGGCCGAGCTTCAGCACGAACTCGGGCGTGATCGGAAAGTCGCCGACGCGTCCGCGGACGCCGTCGGTACCAAAGTATTTGCGGGACTCAGGCATGGGATCGTGACGCACCGTCGAAGGCAGGCCAAAAGCATACCAAGCAGACCGGCACCACGACCACGCGCCGACGGCGGGGCGCGTGGACTGGGTTCAGTCGTCGCCGAAGCGCTGCGAGCCGAACGGCTGCACGGCCTTGCGCGGCGCGGCATCGCCGGCGTGGACGGCGTGCCAGATGGCGAGCGCATCGTGCGTTGCCGCCACATCGTGCACGCGCACGATCAGCGCGCCACGCTGCACCGCGACCAGCGCCGCCGCCGCGGAGCCTGCGGCCCTGGCCGCACCGCGCTCGCGCCCGGTCAACGTCCCGATCATCGCCTTGCGCGACAGGCCCGCGAACACGGCGGCGCCCAATTCCGCAAAACGATCCAGGTGCCGCAGCAAGGCGAGGTTGTGCTCGAGCGTCTTGCCGAAACCGAACCCGGGATCGACCAGCACGTTGCGCCTGTCGATGCCGGCCATGCCGCACGCAAAAACACGCTCGGCAAGGAAGCGATGCACCTCGGCCACCACGTCGTCGTAGTGCGGGTCGTCCTGCATCGTGCCGGGCTCGCCCTGCATGTGCATCACGCACACCGGCACCTTGAGTCCGGCCGCGGCGTCCAGCGCGCCCTCGCGGCGCAGCGCGTACACGTCGTTGATGAGCCCCGCGCCGGCCGCCACCGCGGCGCGCATCACCTCGGGCTTGGAGGTGTCGATGGAGATCGGCACCTCGACCCGCGCGGCAAGCGCTTCGATGACCGGTACGACGCGCGCGATCTCGGCGTCGGCGGCGACCGGAGTCGCGCCCGGACGCGTCGATTCGGCGCCGATGTCCAGCAGATCGGCTCCCGCGTCCACCATCGCGACGCCCTGCGCGACGGCGGCGTCGACGTCATCCGCCAAACCATCGCCCGAGAACGAATCCGCGGTGAGGTTCACGATGCCGCAGATGCGGGGGCGATCGAGCTTCAGGGCCCGGCCGCGGCAATCGAGCGCGAGGATGGTGTCGAACACGAGAGGAATCCTGACGGGCCCACGACCAAGGCAGCGGAGCCGCGCGAGGCGGCTCCATCGCCACATTCAGCAGCCGAACGCCGCGCTCAATGCTGGCCGGCGGGATGGCTCGTCGGTGGCAGCGGCGCGGTGCCCGCACCCACGGCCGCCTTGCCGCCACTGCCCGGATGATTGTCGCTGCGCGGCCGCCAGTCGCGCGGCGGACCCGGCTCGCGTCCCTCCATGATCGCGGCGATCTGCTCGCGGTCGATGGTTTCGTACTGCAGCAGCGCCGAGGCCATCGCGTGCAGCTTGTCCATGTTGTCGGTCAGGACCTGATGCGCGCGGTTGTAAGCGGTGTCGATGACCTCGCGCACGGCGATGTCGATCTTGCGCGCCGTCTCGTCCGAAACGTTCTTGTGCTGGGTGACCGACCGCCCCAGGAACACCTCGTCTTCCTCTTCGGAATAGGTCATCGGGCCCAACTGCGGCGACAGGCCGTACTTGGTGACCATGTCGCGCGCCAGCTGCGTCGCCCGCTGGATGTCGTTGGAGGCACCGGTCGTGACCTTCTCGGTACCGAAGATCAGCTCTTCGGCCACGCGCCCACCAAACAGGCTCGCGAGCTTGCTCTCCAGCGACTGCTTCGAGTGGCTGTAGCGGTCCTGCTCGGGCAGGAACATCGTCACGCCCAGCGCGCGCCCGCGCGGGATGATCGTGACCTTGTGCACCGGATCGTGGTCGGGCACCGAGAGCCCAACGATCGCGTGGCCCGACTCGTGGTACGCGGTGAGCTTCTTCTCGTCCTCGCTCATGATCATGGAGCGCCGTTCGGAGCCCATCATGATCTTGTCCTTGGCGCGCTCGAAGTAATCCATCCTCACGTCGCGCGCGTTCTCGCGCGCCGCGAACAGCGCGGCCTCGTTGACGAGATTGGCCAGGTCGGCACCCGAAAAGCCCGGCGTGCCGCGCGCGATCGTGAGCGGCTCGACGTCGGCGCCGATCGGCACCTTGCGCATGTGCACCTTCAGGATCTGCTCGCGGCCCTTGAGGTCGGGCAGCGGCACCACGACCTGGCGGTCGAAACGGCCCGGGCGCAGCAGCGCGGGATCGAGCACGTCGGGCCGGTTGGTGGCCGCGATCACGATCACGCCTTCGCTGCCCTCGAAGCCGTCCATTTCGACCAGCAACTGGTTCAGGGTCTGCTCGCGCTCGTCGTGGCCGCCGCCGAGGCCGGCGCCGCGATGGCGGCCGACCGCGTCGATTTCATCGATGAAGATGATGCACGGCGCGTGCTTCTTGGCCTGCTCGAACATGTCGCGCACGCGCGCGGCGCCGACGCCGACGAACATCTCGACGAAGTCGGAACCCGAAATCGAGAAGAACGGCACCTTGGCTTCGCCCGCAATCGCTTTCGCGAGCAGGGTCTTGCCGGTGCCGGGCGAGCCCACCATCAACACGCCGCGCGGAATCTTGCCGCCCAGCTTGGTGAACTTGGAGGGGTCGCGCAGGAAGTCGACCAGTTCGGAGACTTCTTCCTTGGCTTCCTCGCAACCGGCCACGTCATTGAACGTGACCTTGATCTGGTCCTCGCCCTGGAGCTTGGCGCGCGAACGCCCGAAGCTCATCGCGCCACGCCCACCCGCGCCGGACTGCATCTGGCGCATGAACCAGATCAGGATGGCGATGAAGATGAGGATCGGACCCCAGTCGAGCAGCAGCCGCCACAGCGAGAAGCCGTTGTCGCCCGGCGTCTGCGTGGTCTTGACGCGATGCGCATCCAGCAGCTGCTGCAGGTCGCGGCCCGCGTAGACCGGCAACACCGTGCGCAGCGCGCTGCCGTCCTTCAACTTGCCGGTGATGACGGTGGGCAGGTTCGGGCTGGCGGTGATCGACGACACGTTGTCGTTCTTCACCTGCTGCACGAACTCGGAATAACTCATCTGCTGCTCGCTGCCGGCCAGGCGCGGGCTGAGGCTCTGGTACACCAGCACCACCACGACCGCGACCACCAGCCACAGCAGAATATTGCGGGTCAGGTCATTCATCGGCGGTTTCATGATCGGTGCGCCTCCGCAAGCGCAGGTGCCCGTGCCAGCGCACAGGCGAGGGGTCGAACGACGGTAAAACGTGGCTTCATGCTAGCTTCTTCCAGCCGGTGGCCAGGGCGTACACCTCGCGCGAGCGCGCGCGCGAGGCCTTGGGCTTGCGCAGTGTCACCCGCGCAAACGTGCGGCGCAACCCGCGCAGGTAGTCATCGAAACCGCGGCCCTGGAACAATTTCACCAGCAACGCGCCTCCGGGTTTGAGACATTTCGCAGCAAATTCGGCCGCCAGCTCCGCAAGATGCATCGCACGCGCCTGATCGGCCGACTCGATACCACTGATGTTGGGCGCCATGTCCGACAGCACAAGGTCCACGGGAGCACCCCGCAGGCTGGCCATCAGGGCGTCGAACACCGCTTCGTCACGGAAATCGCCCTGGATGAACTCGACCCCGCCGATACCCTGCATCGGCAGGATGTCCAGGGCAACGGTGCGTCCGCTGTCGCCCAGCCATTGGCGCACGCGCTGCGACCAGCCTCCCGGCGCCGCGCCCAGGTCCACCACCACCATGCCGGGTTTCAGCAGGCGCTGGTGCTCGATCAACTCGTCCAGCTTGTACGCGGCGCGCGAGCGCAGGCCCTCGGCGTGCGCGCGCCTGACGTACTCGTCTGCGAAGTGCTCCTTCAGCCAGCGCGCACTGCTTTTGGACCGGGCCATGGCTCTACTCTTGCCGCCGGCGGGCGGCGAACGCCACCGCGGCGCTCGGAAGCCCCGCCGGACGTCCATGATACCCTGACACTCCGCTGCCGCCCGATACCGAACCCATGGCCCTGACGTCTTCCCAGTCCCGCTATCTGCGGGGGCTGGCGCATCCGCTGAAACCGGTGCTGCTGCTCGGCAGCAAGGGCGTTACGCCAACGGTCCTCAAGGAGCTGCAGCAGGCGCTGGACGATCACGAGCTGATCAAGGTCAGGCTGGCGGGCGAAAACAAGACCGCGCGCGCCGACGTGATCGCCAAGCTCGTCGAATCGAGCGGTGCCGAGCCGGTGCAGGCCATCGGGCACATCGCGGTGTTGTACCGGCGCAACGCCGAAAAGCCGGGCATTGCGTTGCCGCGTTGATCCAGGCGGCGCGGGTCACGCCATCACCATTCATGGACGCCCCGGAACGGCCCGCCCGGCCGAACGCGGGACGTCGAGTCGAAGACCAGCATCATGGAACTCAATCTGGAACTGCCGCACGATTATCTGTTCATCCGCCGCGCGGACGCCCACCGCGTCACCGTCGTCGATCGCGCATTTACCGCCAGCATCATCGTCACGCGCGACCGGGTGATCGAGGATTGGCCCCCGCGCGACGTCGCGGCCCTCACCCCCGAACACGCCGATCCCATCCTCGCACTGCAACCCGATGTGGTGCTGCTCGGCACCGGGGCACACCAGGCCTTTCCGACGCAGGCCGTGCTGGGCGCGTTCCTCCGCCGCAACGTGGGCGTGGAAGTGATGGACAACACCGCCGCGGCGCGCACCTGGGACATCCTTGCCGGCGAAGGCCGCAACGTCGTCGCGGCGTTCATTGTGTGCGATCGTCCCTGATCGCCGTACCACACACGCCTTGCGCTGGCTTGAACGCACCTGTTCTCTTGGGCGCCAGAACGGGCATCCATGTCCTGACTTTTCACAGAAAGCGCTTCAAATCAGCGTCATCAGAAACCGCCCAAAAGCTAGCGCTGCGGCAGATAGTTGAGGGGATCCACGGGCTTGCCGTCCTGGCGAATCTCGAAGTGCAGCTCGACGCGCGGCGCGCCTGAGGCCCCCATCAACGCGATTTCCTGACCGGCCGCGACGTGCTGGCCCTCGCTCACGAGCCGCTTGCTGTTGTGGCCGTAGGCCGAGAGGTAGGTGTCGTTGTGCTTGATGATGACGAGCTCGCCATAGCCGATGAGCCCATTGCCGCTGTACACCACGGTCCCGGCCGCGGCCGCGCGCACGGGATCACCGACGCTGCCGGCAATGTCGACGCCGGCGCCATCACCGCCGCTGCCTGCCTTGAATCCGCCGACGATTTTGCCGCTGGCCGGCCATTGCCAGGTGATGCCGGCCACGTTGCGCGTGGCGCCGGGCGGCGGTGTGGCCACTGCCGGCGCTGAAGCGGCCGCAGACGCCACGGCCGCGGTTGCTGCGGGCGCTGCCGCAATGGGCGCCGCGGTCGGGGGTGTCGTCGTGGTGGCGCCGGGGATCGGCGCCGTCGAGGAAGCCGCGGGGGTCGCCGACGTGGCCACCGCGGGCGCCGACGCGGCCGACGCTGGCGCTACGCCGGTGGCGGTCAGCGTCTGCGTGGTGATCGGCCCGAATACGGGTCCGGTGGGCGCCGGAGCCGCCGGCGGCGCACCGGTCGCACCCGGAACCATCGTCGCGGGCGCTGCAGCCACGTTGTCGGATGGCTTGAGCTTCAGCACCTGGCCCGGATGGATCACGTAGGGCGCCTGGATGCCATTGAGCGCGGCCAGCTGACGCACGTCGAGGCCATGCGCAAACGCGATGCTGTACATGGTGTCGCCGGGCGCCACGGTATAGCCGGCCCGGCCGACGGTGCCGTTGGCGTGGCCGCCCAGCCCGAAGGTCTGCGTACCGTGCGCGCTTGATGGCGCAGGCGGCGGCGATGACGGCGGCTCGGCGCCCACGCCAAACGAATGGTTGACCACCGGCGCCGGCGTCGATGCGCAGCCCGCAAGCGCCGCGGTGAACGCGCATGCGAGCAGTGATTTCAGGAATACGGTCGAACGCATGACGCGCGCAAGGATACCGGAGCCGTGCGCAATGCGCGTGAAACCCGCATCCGCGGCGCGTCGTCAGCGCAGCAACGACCACGCGACCAGCGCCGCGGCCAATCCCACGACGAGCCAGCCTGCCGTCTCGATGTGCCGGTGCAGCGCGCGCTCGGCGCGTTCGCCGCCCAGGCGGATGACGCCCGCAACCAGGAACACGCGCTTGCCGCGCCCAATCGCGATGCCGCCCAGGAACGGCAGCAGCGGCATGCCAACGATGCCGGCCGCCCAGCTCGCGACCTTCATCGGGATCGGCACGAAGCCGGCCGCAACCAGCAGCCAGAACGCCTTCCACGGATGGGCGCGCGCGTCGGCGCCCAGGGTTGCGACCAGCGCATCGAGGTGCACCAGCCAGCCCAGGTGCGCCAGCAGCGGCCGTACCGCGTCGAACGCATAGTGGCCGAGCGCGTAGCCGACCAGTGACCCGCCAAGCGAGGACACCAGGCTGATCGACGCGAACTCCCACCAGCGTCGGGGGCGCGCCAGCGTCATCGGCGCCAGCATGATCTCCGGCGCGACCGGAAAAATGAAAGCCTCGACGAAACTCAGCGCCGCCAGTCCCACGTCGGCGCGCGGCTTGGCGGCCCATGTGAGTGCTTTTTCGTACAGCGGCCGGAAGAGCCCCATGCCGCTTAGCCGATGCCGGCCAGCAGCGGCACGAAGCTCACCGCATCCAGATCCTCGCGCGCCCACGCCTCGCCGCGCCGGCGCCAGCGCACCAGCCGCTGTCGGCCCGGCGGCCCCAACGGCGCCACCAGCACGCCGCCATCGGCCAGCTGGTGTTCGCACAGCGCGCGCGGCACCGACTCCCCGGCCGCGGTCAGGACGATCGCATCGAACGGCGCCTCGGCGCTCCAGCCGGCGCTGCCGTCGTCGTGGCGCGAGCGGATGTTGTCGAGCTTGAGGCGCCGAAACAGGCGGCGCGCACGACGCAGCAATTCCTCGATGCGCTCGACCGTGAACACCGTGCCGACCAGCGCCGCGAGCACCGTCGCCTGATAGCCCGAACCGGTGCCGATTTCCAGCACGCGATCCGGCACGCGGTCCTCGATCAGGAGCTCGGTCATGCGCGCGACCACCCACGGCTGCGAAATCGTCTGCCCAAGGCCGATCGGCAGCGCCGTGTTCTCGTAGGCCCGCGCCGCCAGCGCCTCGTCGATGAACAGGTGTCGCGGCGTGGTGCGGATCACGTCCAGCACGCGCGGATCGCGGATGCCGTCGGCGCGCAGGATTTCCACCAACCGATCGCGCGCCCGCTGCGAGGTCAGGCCGCGGCCACCCGCGGTCCGCGGCGCGGGATCAAACAGCAGATTCATGCCACGCGCCCCCCGCGCATCTCGGCGGCCAGGCCGTCCATCCAGCTCGACACTTTCTCCAGCGCCTGGAACCGGGTCAGGTCGACATGGATGGGCGTCACCGAGACGAATCCCCGCCGCACCGCGCCAAAGTCGGTGCCGGGGCCGGCGTCGTCCGCGTCGCCGGCCGGGCCGATCCACCACATGGTGCGGCCGCGGGGGTCGGACTGCGCGATGCACGGCGCCGAGCGATGCCGGCTGCCGAGGCGCGTCACCTCGAAGCCGTGGATTTCCGGCCACGGCCGGTCGGGCACGTTGACGTTGAGGATGGTGTCGGCCGGCAACGGGTCGACCGCGAGGCGGCGGGTCAACAACAGCACCGCACGCGCCGCGGAGTCGAAATGGCAGCCGGCGCCATCGTGTCGCTCGTGCGGCCCCGCGAGCGACACCGCGATCGCGGGCAACCCCAGAAAGCGACCTTCCATCGCCGCCGATACCGTTCCCGAGTAAATGACATCGTCGCCCAGGTTCGCAGAATTGTTGATCCCCGACACGACGATGTCGGGTTCCCGCTCCAGCAGCCCCGCGAGCGCCAGATGCACGCAATCGGCGGGCGTACCGGCCACGCGGTAGCGCCCGTCGGCCAGTTGCGTGACCCGCACGGGCTGGTCCAGTGTCAACGAGTTGCTGGCGCCGGAGCGGTCGCGATCGGGCGCCACCACGGTCACGTCGCCAAGCTCGCGCAGGCACTCGGCCAGCACGCGCAGGCCAGGGGCGTCGACCCCATCGTCATTGCTGAGCAGCACCCGCATCGCCAACTGCACCCCGAAGACCGCGTCGCACGCCGCGCGCAAACCCGCATGTTAGCCGATCGCCGTCCGCACCCGACCACCGCATTCGGCGTCCCCAGTCATCGTGGTTGCGCGGCCGGCCGCGGCACGACCGTACGAGCGGCGGAAGCCGCGACCGCCTCTGCGCACGCCGACCTTTTCAGCGATTCCCGTCGGGCCTTCCGGCCCTCCTACCATTGCATCGCTGCCGGATCGCAGCCGAGGAACGGGACATCACGTCAGTGTTTGCCGGTCGACGCGGTCGACGCGCCCGGCGGCAGGTCGACGATCTGGTAGAACACCTCGCCCGGCTTGATGAGGCCAAGCTGCGAGCGGGCGCGGGCCTCGACCGCGTCCTGGCCGTGCTTCAGGTCTTCGACATCGGCGCGCAGGGCGTCGTTGCGCCGCTTCAGCTTGCCGTTGTCGGCCTGCTGCTCGGACACCCGCGCGCGGATCGCGCGCAGGTCGTGCATGCCGCCATCGCCGAGCCACAGCTTGACCTGCAGGCCGATCAGCAAGGCGATCAGGATGAGTGCAAGCCACTTCAGCATGGGCACCTCTGCACGACCCGCCGCGCCATCGACCCCATCCCCGAGGCCCGCCCATCCGGACGCCCTGCGTGCAAGCGAACCGCCTGCCACGCACCGACGGGCACCTTGCACGCAGGGCCCGTCCACCGCAGTCGCTCCGGGATTTCAGCGCGGCACGTTCAGCCCGGAAGCGTCTTCAGGCTCGGATACGCGTGGCGGCCGGCAAACCGGGCGCCCGCGCCGAGCTGTTCCTCGATGCGCAGCAACTGGTTGTATTTGGCGATGCGATCCGAGCGGCACAGCGAGCCCGTCTTGATCTGCGTGGCGGTGGTGGCCACGGCCAGGTCGGCAATCGTGGTGTCCTCGGTTTCGCCCGAGCGATGCGAGATGATCGCCGCGTAGTGCGCGGCATCGGCCATCGCGATGGCCTCCAGCGTTTCGGAGAGGGTACCGATCTGGTTGACCTTGATGAGGATGCCGTTGGCGATGTGGTGGGCGATGCCTTCCCGGAAGATCGCCGGATTGGTGACGAAGAGATCATCGCCCACGAGCTGGATTTTGCCGCCCAGGCGTTCGGTGATGAGCTGCCAGCCAACCTGGTCGCCCTCCGCCAGCCCGTCTTCGATGCTGATGATCGGGTACTTCGCCACCCAGTCGGCGTAGAGATCCACCATGCCGGCCGAGTCGAGCTTGCGGTGCTCGCCCTTCAAGTCATACACGCCGTTCTCGAAGAACTCGGACGACGCGGGATCGAGCGCGATCCACACCTGCTTGCCAGCCTTGTAGCCGGCCGCGTCGACGGCCTCGAGGATGATCTCGATGGCCTCCTCGTGGGTTCGCAGCGCCGGTGCAAAGCCGCCCTCGTCACCCACCGCGGTGTTCATGCCGTGCTTCTTCAAACGCGCCTTCAGCGCGTGGAAGCATTCGACGCCGCAGCGCAGCGCGTCCGAGAACCGCTCGAACCCCGCCGGCATCACCATGAATTCCTGCATGTCGAGCGGATTGTCGGCGTGCACGCCGCCGTTGATGACGTTCATCATCGGCACCGGCAGCACCGGCGGGCGACCGCCCGCGAGGTACTTCCACAAAGGTTCCTTGCGCGATGCCGCCATCGCGCGGACGGCAGCGAGCGATACGCCCAGCGTCGCGTTCGCGCCGAGGCGCGCCTTGTTGGGCGTGCCATCCAGTTTGATGAGCGTGGCGTCCAGCGCCTTCTGGTCGGCGGCGTCGAGGCCGACGACCGCCTTGGCGATCTCACCGTTAACGTTGGCGACCGCGTGGGTGACGCCCTTGCCGAGATAGCGCGACTGGTCACCGTCGCGGAGTTCCACGGCTTCGCGGGTGCCGGTCGAGGCGCCACTCGGAACGATGGCGCGCCCAAACGCACCATCGGCCAGCGTGACCTCGGCTTCGAGGGTGGGGTTGCCACGCGAATCCAGTACCTCGCGGGCGTGCACGGTCTTGATCGTCGTCGTCATGTTCCTCGTTTCCTCAGCGCGGGCGCGCACCCGTATGCGGCCGCAGGGTCAATGGCACGCCTGCGCGTGCCTACAAAAGTGGCGAGTGCTTCGCCACCGCATCCAGTTCCTTCAGCGTCGCGAGCAGCGCTTCCATCTGGCCGAGCGGCCACGCATTGGGGCCGTCCGACAAGGCCTCGTCAGGCTTCGGGTGGGTTTCCATGAACACGCCCGCGACGCCGGCCGCGACCGCGGCGCGCGCCAGGATCGGCACGAACTCGCGCTGGCCGCCGGACTTCGTCCCCTGGCCACCGGGCAACTGCACCGAATGCGTGGCGTCGAACACCACGGGGCAGCCGGTGTCGCGCATCACCGCCAGCGAGCGCATGTCGGACACGAGATTGTTGTAGCCGAAGCTCGCGCCACGCTCGCACACCAGCAGCGCATCGTTGCCGGCCGCGCGCGCTTTCTCGACCACGTTCCGCATGTCCCACGGCGACAGGAACTGGCCCTTCTTGATGTTGACGGGCTTGCCGACCGCAGCGACCTTCTGGATGAAATCGGTCTGCCGGCACAGGAACGCCGGCGTCTGCAACACGTCGACCACGTCGGCGACTTCATCGAATGGCGTATAGGCGTGCACGTCGGTCAACACCGGTACGCCGACCTGGCGCTTCACCTCGCCAAGGATGCGCAGGCCTTCTTCCATGCCGAGCCCGCGATAGCTCTTGATCGAGGTGCGGTTGGCCTTGTCGAAGCTCGACTTGAAGATGAAGGGGATGCCGACCCGCTGCGTGATTTCCTTGAGCGTGCCCGCGGTGTCGACCTGCAGGCGTTCGGACTCGACCACGCACGGCCCGGCGATCAGGAACAGCGGCCGGTCGAGGCCGACTTCGAAACCGCAGAGGTTCATGTCGAACCCCTCTCCCCTCGAGAGAGAGGCAGTGGTAAGGGCCCGCAATCACGCGACGAGCCATGCTCGCCCGTAGTGTCGAATATCGAATGAAGAACCTTATGGAACACGCGTACCCTCACCCGGCCTTCGGCCACCCCTCCCGGAAGGAGGGGACAAAAGAAAAATCACCCAGCGGCTTCCTTGGCCAACCGCGGCGCATCGCGCACGAGTTTGTACTCGCGCGCGGCGCGCACGAAACCGTTGAACAGCGGATGGCCATCGCGCGGTGTCGACGTGAACTCGGGGTGGAACTGGCACGCCAGGAACCAGGGATGCTTCTGTGGCGGCAGTTCGATGATCTCGACCAGATCGTCGACCGAGGTGCCCGCGACCACCAGCCCCACCGCGGTCAGGCGATCGCGATAGCGGTTGTTGAATTCGTAGCGGTGCCGGTGGCGCTCGCGCATGACATCGACGCCGTACAGCCCGCGCGCGATGGTACCCGCGCGCAAATGGCATTCCTGCGCGCCCAGGCGCATGGTGCCGCCCAGGTCCGAGGCTTCGTCGCGGCGCTGCACGTCGCCGGCGGCCTGGGTCCACTCGGTGATGAGCGCGATCACCGGATCCGCGCAGCCGCGGTCGTTTTCGGTGGAGCCGGCGCCTGCCAGCCCCAGCACGTCGCGCGCGTATTCGATGACGGCCGCGTGCATGCCGTAGCAGATCCCGAAATAGGGGATGCCACGCTCGCGGGCGTATTTGACGGTCTGGATCTTGCCTTCGAACCCGCGCTTGCCGAACCCGCCCGGCACCAGGATGCCGTCGGCGTCATGCAAGATGGCATCGGCGCCGCGCGTTTCGATGACTTCCGAATCGACCCATTCCAGCTTCACGCGGGTCGAGTTGTGGATGCCGCCATGGCGCAGGGCTTCGCCCAGCGACTTGTAGGCGTCCTTGTGTTCGACGTATTTGCCGACGATGAAGATGCGCACCTCGTCCTTGGGGTGCTCGTAGGCATCGATGGTGCGCTGCCACTGCGAGAGGTCGGCCGGCTTCGCATCCAGGTGCAGGCGTTCGACCACGATGTCGTCCAGCCCTTCCCGGTGCAGCCACAGCGGCAGCTTGTAGATCACGTCGGCATCGGCCGCGCTGATGACGGCGCGCTCGGGCACGTTGGTGAACAGCGCGATCTTGCGCCGCTCCATGTCGGGCAGCGGTTCCTCGCAGCGGCACACGAGGATGTCCGGCTGGATGCCGAGCGCGCGCAGTTCCTTCACCGAATGCTGGGTGGGCTTGGTCTTGATCTCGCCCGCGGCCTTGATGTACGGCACCAGCGTCAGGTGCATGAACAGCACCTTGTCCGCGCCGCGTTCGATGCGGAGCTGGCGCGCGGCCTCCAGGAACGGCTGCGATTCGATGTCGCCGACGGTGCCGCCGATTTCGACGGTCGCCACGTCGTAGCCGCGCGTGGCCTCGTCGATGGCATGCTTGATCTGGTTGGTGATGTGCGGGATCACCTGCACCGTGGCGCCCAGGTAATCGCCGCGGCGCTCTTTCCGGATCACCTCGCCGTAGATCTTGCCAGTGGTCACCGAATTCTTGCCCGACAGCCGCGTGCGCACGAAGCGCTCGTAGTGGCCGAGGTCGAGGTCGGTCTCGGCGCCATCGTCGGTGACGTAGACCTCGCCGTGCTGGAACGGACTCATCGTGCCCGGGTCGACGTTGATGTACGGGTCGAGCTTCATCAGCGTCACATTGAGGCCGCGGGCCTCAAGGATGGACGCCAGCGACGCCGACGCGATGCCCTTGCCAAGCGAGGACACCACGCCGCCGGTGACGAAAATCAGGGAGGTCATGCTGAGACCGGATGTGGAAAGCGACATTCTAGCGGCAGCGTCCCGGCGGCGCGAGGACAACCGCACATTTCCACTCGCGGCGCTGCGTCGCCACAATGGGATTTTCTCCACGGACGCCTCCATGGCCACGACCACTCCGGCCACACGCATCGCTGCGCTGCGCAACGCGATGCAGCAACGTGGCATTGCCGCGTGCATCGTCCCCACCGCCGATCCGCACCTTTCGGAGTACCTCCCCGGGCACTGGACCGCGCGCAAGTGGCTGTCCGGCTTCACCGGCTCGGCCGGCACGCTGGTCGTCACCGCGGACTTTGCAGGGCTGTGGACCGACTCGCGCTATTTCTCGCAGGCCGAACGCCAGCTTGAAGGCAGCGGCATCGAGCTCGTCCGACTCAACGTGCCACATACGCCCGAGCACGTCGAATGGCTGTGCACCCACCTGCAGGCCGGCAACGAGGTTGCCTGCGCCGCGGACATGCTGTCGCTAGCCGCCGAACGCGAGCTTGCCGCACGCCTTGGGAGCCGTGGGGCCACGCTGGTCGAGGACGACCTGCCGGCACTGATCTGGGCCGACCGCCCGGCGCTGCCGCACGCCCCCATCCGCGAACACCCGCTGGCGTACGCCATCCATACCCGCGCCGAGAAGCTGGCGCACGTCCGCACGGCGATGCGGGCCCGTGGCGCGACCCACCACCTCGTGTCGGCGCTGGACGAAATCGCCTGGGTGCTGAACCTGCGCGGCGCGGACGTGGACTACAACCCGGTGTTCCTGGCGCACCTGCTGATCGATCTCGAGGGTGCAACCCTGTTCGTCGAGGCGGCGAAGTTCGGTGCGGCTTCGACCCCATCCACCCTGCAGGCCCCTGTTCCCGCAGACGGGGAGACAGGTCTGCGGCAACGGTTGCACGCTGACGGCGTACGGATCGCACCCTATGGAGATGCCGCGACAGCCGTGGCCGGGCTCCCGGCCGACGCGCAACTGCTGCTGGCGCCGATGCACATCTGCGCCGCGCTCGCGCATGCGATCCCGGACGGCGTGGACCTCATCGAGGCGCCCGGCCCGATCACCGCCGCCAAGGCGCTCAAGGACCCGCGCGCGCTCGAACACGTGCGCGAAGCCATGCGCCGCGACGGCGTCGCGCTGGTACGCGGCGCACGCTGGGTCGAGACCACCCTGAAACGCGGGGCGCCGGTCACCGAGCTCGACGTGGACGCCAAGCTGCGCGAGCTGCGTTCCCAGCAACCGGGTTTCGTCAGCGAAAGCTTCGCCACCATCGCCGCCTACCAGGCCAACGCGGCCATGCCGCACTACTCCGCCACGCCGGAGGCGTTCTCGAAGCTGGAAGCGCGCGGGATGCTGCTGATCGATTCCGGGGCGCAGTACCTCGGTGGCACCACCGACATCACGCGCATGTGGGCGCTGGGTGAGACCACGCCCGAGCAGCGCCGCGACGTGACGCTGGTGCTGAAGGGCGTGATCGCGCTGTCGCGCGCCCGGTTTCCGCGCGGCGCCTCGGGCCAGCAGCTCGACGCGCTGGCCCGCGCGCCCATCTGGGCCGCCGGCGTCGACTATGGCCACGGTACCGGCCACGGCGTGGGCTATTGCCTCAACGTGCACGAAGGCCCGCAGTCGATCCGGCCGCCGCATTCGGGCCAGCATCTCGAGGCGCTGGAAGTCGGCATGATCACCTCGATCGAGCCCGGCATCTACAAGCCAGGCCGCCACGGCGTACGCATCGAGAACCTGGCGGCCACCGTGTCGGCCGGCAGCGGCGAATTCGGCGAATTCCTGGCCTTCGAGACCGTGACCCTGTGCCCCATCGACACCCGGCTCATCGACGCGGCGCTGCTGGATGCGGGTGAACTGGCGTGGCTCGACGCCTACCACGCGACCGTGCGCGAGCGCCTGGCGCCGCTGTTCGAGGATCCCGCGGATCGCGCGTGGCTGGAGGCGCGCTGCGCGCCGCTCCGCGTCGCCAAGGCCGCCTGAACGTGGCGGCTTGCCGCAACGCCACCGCCCACGCACTCTGCTAGCGTACGCCGACCATCCGCCCGGGAATCCCAGTGTCGCGCCCCCACCCGCCGTTGCAGCCGCGCCTGCTTGCGTTCGCCATCGCCATGGCCGTGGTCCCGGGCGCCGCGCTGGCGCAGGCCGCGGCGACCGCGGAGACCTGCCCGCTCGGCGCGCTGTCGTGTCCGGTGGTGAAAAACAATTTCGCGCTATGCAAGAAAAACGACCTGCTGAAGTTCTACGTGCCCGGCCTGCCAACCACCGGCAACCGTGAGGCCAGCCCCGCCCAGGTCACGGGCGACAGCTTCACCAGTCCCGACAGCAACGTCTTCCACCTGACGGGCAACGCCTCGCTGGAACGCCTCGATCAACTGCTGCGCGCCAGCACCCTGACCTACAACCGTACGACCACGGCGTACGACGCCACCGGCGACGTGCGCTACCAGGAACGCGGCATGCTGTTTTCGGCGACCGGCATGTACGGCACGACCGATCCCGAGTATGGCGTCGCCGACCACGTGCGCTACCAGCTCCTGACCTCGCGCGGCAACGGCGTGGCCAGCCAGGCGATCATGCTGAACGCCGATCGCAACAAGTTCCACGACGTCACGTATTCCACCTGCGACATCCACCAGCGGGTGTGGGCGATCCAGGCCAAGACCATGACGATGGACCGGGACACCGGCGTCGGCCGCGCGCACGATGTGACGATGCGCCTGAAGGGCGTGCCGTTCCTGTGGCTGCCCTACCTGCGTTTCCCGATCGACCACCAGCGCCAGACGGGCTTCCTGTACCCCTCGTTCGGCAGCCGCTCGCGCGCCGGCGAATTCATCTCGGCGCCGTTCTACTGGAATATCGCTTCCAACTACGACGCCACCCTGACGCCGACCTGGTTTGCCGACCGCGGCGCGATGCTGGGCGTGCAGTTCCGCTATCTCACGCCCGTCACCCTGGGCGCGTTCGACATCGACTACGTTCCGGACGACAAGACCACCGGGACCGAACGCAACCACGTCACGCTCACCAACCAGACCAACCTGCCCTGGGGCGTCCAGTGGACGACGTCCTACAACCACGTGAGCGACAGCGCGTGGTTCCAGGACTACGGCGAGACCAGCGCCACCAACAGCCAGATCGTCCAACTGCTCGGCTCGTCTTCATACCTCACCAAGAGCACCAACTGGTGGACCGCCGGCGTGGGCGCCGACATCTACCAGATCACCAACCCCGCGCTGCCCAACACCGCCGCGCCGTACCGCCGCCTGCCGCGCATCTACTTCACGGGCGGGCGCCCGATCGGCGGACTGAGCGGCCCGGAATGGGGCCTCGACGCCGAGGCCGTGCGGTTCGTGCAGTCGGGCACCGGCAAGCTCGGCGGCGAGCGCTTCGATCTCTATCCGCACCTCGACTGGCCGCTGCAGGGACCGGCGTGGTTCTTCCGGCCCGAAGTCGGCGTCCGCTACACGGCGTATGACCTGCCGCAGGCGGTCGCGCCGGGCGACCCGACCCAGCCGACGCGCACGACGCCCATCGTGGATGCCGACGCCGGACTCATTTTCGAGCGCGACACGCACCTCTTCGGCACCGACTACACGCAGACGCTGGAACCGCGCGTGTATTACCTCTACGTGCCCTACCGCAACCAGAACGACCTGCCGCTGTTCGACACCCAGCCGCTGACCTTCGACTTCTGGCAGCTGTTCACGACCAACAGCTTCAGCGGCGCCGATCGCCAGATGAACGCCAACAACCTCTCGCTGGCGTTGACGACACGCTTCCTCGATCCGGATGGCGTCGAGAAGCTTTCGGCCAGCATCGGCCAGATCGAATATTTCGCGCCGCAGAAGGTCACGCTGTACCCCAACGGCAAGGCGGTCGACTACTCGGGGTCCGACTACGTCGCCAACCTGACCATCGCCCTGACCGACGCCTGGCGCCTGACCACTTCACAGCAGTGGAACCCGCACACCCAGGAAACCGACGTCTCCAGCGTCACCCTGCAGCGGCGGCTGTGGGGCGATGGCATCGTCAATTTCCTCTACAGCTATCGCCGTGGCCTGCTGGAACAGGCCGGCGTGTCGGCGGAAGTCCCGATCGGCGCGTCGTGGAAGCTGGTCGGCAATTACCTGTATTCGCTGCGCGACAAGCGCGTGATCGATTCGTTTGCAGGGGTGGAATGGGACAGCTGCTGCACCGCCGTCCGCCTGGTCGCGCGCCACTTCGTCTACGACCAGCAGGGCGATTTCAGCAACGCCATCATGTTCGAGGTCGAATTCAAGGGACTGGGCGCGTACGGCGAGCGCACGAGCAGCTTCGTGCGCAATGCTATCCTTGGCTACCAGGAGTAGCCAAGCTTCCGCCGCCACCCCGCTCCGCGGGACGCGCGAGTCAACTTTCCGGCCACCGGCGTTGTCCAACCGCGACCCCACCACGGTCCAGCCCTGGCCATCACGACGCACTTCCACGACACCATGAAAAGATCGTTCCTTGTCCGACCGGCCCTGCTGATCGCGCTCGTGTTGCTGCCGCTTGCGGCGTTTGCTCAGCTGCTGAGCCCGAACGCGCCGCCCACGACCGGCGCGGCCAACGCGCTCACCCCCGATGCAGACAGCAACCAGCTCCAGCCCTTGGACCGCATGATCGCGGTCGTCAACGACGGCGTCATCCTGCAAAGCCAGCTCAACCAGTCGATGGCGACCGTGACCCAGCAGATCACGAGCCACGGCGGCAAGCTGCCGCCGGTCGACGTGCTGCGCAAGCAGGTGCTGCAGCGCCTGATCCTCAACGAACTGCTGACCCAGCGCGCGCACGACAACGGCGTGCGCATTTCCGATGACCAGGTCAACGAGGCGGTCGCCGGCATCGCGCGGGAAAACAAGATGACCGTCACGCAGATGCAGGCGGCCATGCAGCAACAGGGCATCGACTACGCCTCGTTCCGCCAGCAGCTGCGCGACCAGCTGCTGGTGCAGGCGGTCCAGCGCAACGTCATGCAACAGTCCGCGCAGGTGTCCGACGCCGAGATCGACAACCTCATGGCCAGCCCCGCGTTCAAGGAAGGTGAAGTGCACCTGGCGCGCATCCTGATCGGCTTGCCCGAAGGCGCCAGCGCCGACCAGATCGCGGCGGCCCAGGCCAAGGCTGCGGACATCGAAAAACAGCTGGCCGCCGGCAAGAACTTTGAAACGCTGGCGGTCAGCGACTCGAGCGCGCCGGAGGCGCTGGACGGCGGCAACCTCGGTTGGGTGCCGATGGACGAACTGCCGCCGCAGATCCAGCAGACCATCAACGCGCTCAAGGAAGGCGGCTACACCCAGCCCATCCGCGACGCTTCCGGTTTCACGATCCTGAAGCTCGAGGGCAAGCGCTCGCCCGACACCAAGCAGATCGTCACCGAATTCCACGCGCGGCACCTGATGATCAAGCCTTCGCCGCTGCTGGACGCAGCCGCCGCCAAGGCCAAGATCACCAAGCTGTACGACGAGATCACCCAGGACCACGCCAATTTCGCCACGCTGGCAAAGGACAACTCCGACGATCCCACCACCGCCAGCAACGGCGGCGACATGGGTTGGTTCATGCAAAACGACTGGGGCACCGAGGTCGGCAAGATGCTGACCGGCATGAAGCCCGGCGAGGTCACGCCGCCGTTTGAAAGCGGTGACGGCTCGTGGCACATCATCCAGCTGCTCGCGACCCGCCAGGCCGACAAGACCAAGGAAATCGAACGCGAGCAGGCGCGCCAGGCCATCGCCGCCCGCAAGGGTCGGCAGGCCTACGACCAGTTTGTGCGTGACCTCGAGTCCTCGGCCTATATCCACGTCCTGGCCCCCGAGCTGGCAGACGCCTCCCTGCAATCGCCGACGGCCGGACAGTGACCGTGGCTGCAGGTCCGGGCACCACTCGGCCCGCGCACCTGCCCTGCCTCGCGCTGACACCCGGCGAACCGGCCGGCGTAGGTCCCGAACTGGTTGCGCGGCTGGCGGCGTCGCCGCTGGCCGCGGATCTCGTCGCGATCGCCGATTCCGGGCTGCTCGCGCGCGCGGCCGAACGCTGCGGGGTACGCCTGCACTTTGAGCCCTTCGACGGCGCGCCACGTCCGCTGCGGGCGGCGGGCACGCTGCGCGTACTCGAAGTCCCGCTGCGCACGCGCGAAACGCCGGGCCGGCTCGACCCGCGCAACGCGTTCTACGTGCTGAACACGCTGGCACGCGCGACCGACGGGTGCCTCGACCACACCTTCGATGCGGTGGTCACCGCGCCGGTCCAGAAATCCGTCATCAATGATGCGGGCGAACACTTCACCGGGCACACCGAGCTGTTCGCGCGGCGCGCCAACGCCGAAGTGGTGATGATGCTGGCCTCGCCCGAGCTTCGCGTGGCGCTGGCGACGACGCACCTGCCCTTGCGCGAGGTGTCCGCCGCAATCACGCGCGAATCGCTGACCCGCTGCCTGCACATCGTGCACGCCGAACTCATCGCCAAGTTCGGCATCGCCAAGCCGCGCATCGCGGTGCTGGGTCTCAACCCGCACGCGGGCGAGGGCGGGCACCTGGGCCGCGAGGAACTCGACACCCTCATCCCGACGCTCGAATCGCTGCGCGCCGAGGGCATGGAGCTCCTGGGCCCCTTGCCCGCCGACACCGCGTTCGTCCCGGCGATGCGCACGCGCTACGACGCGGTGCTCGCTATGTATCACGACGAGGCGCTGCCGGTGCTGAAATCCGAGGCCTTCGACCGCACCGTCAACATCACGCTCGGCCTGCCGTTCATCCGCACCTCGGTGGACCACGGCACCGCGCTCGACCTCGCCGGTACCGGTCGTGCCGATCCCTCCAGCCTGTTCGCCGCCACCGAAATGGCGCTGCGGCTCGTCACCCTGGCTCGCCCCGCCCGCACCACCATGTAGAAGGGCCGGCAGGCCCGACGGCGACAACACAACCGGCCCGTATCCATCGCGGCTTTTGCCGCTCCTGCGGCCACCGATCCGCACATGCGCCCCAAGAAATCCTACGGCCAGCACTTCCTCCACGAACGCGGCGTGATCGAGCGCATCGTGGCCGCCATCGCGCCGCGCCCGGGTGAACACCTGGTCGAGATTGGCCCGGGCGAAGGCGCGCTCACCCTGCCACTGTTGGACGCGGCCGGACACCTCACGGCCATCGAGCTCGATGCCGATCTCATCGAGCCGCTGCGCGCACGGGCCGCCGGGATCGGCACCCTCGAAATCGTCCACGCCGACTTCCTGAAATGCGACCTGAGCCGACTCGCCGGCGCCGGCGCGCTGCGCCTCGTGGGCAATCTTCCGTACTACGTGTCGAGTCCGATCCTGTTCCATTGCCTGGCCGCGCTTCCAGCCATCACGGACATGCACTTCATGCTGCAGCGCGAAGTCGTCGAGCGCATGGCCGCGACGCCGGGCGGCAAGGTCTACGGACGGCTGTCGGTGATGACGCAGCTGGCGTGCCGCGTCGAGCCCCTGCTGCGCGTTGCGCCGGGCGCGTTTCGCCCGCCGCCCAAGGTGGAATCGGCGGTGGTGCGCCTGACGCCGCTGCCGGCGGCCGTGCGCCCGCCCCGCCTCCTCCACGGCACCGTTGAACGGGTGGTGCGTGCCGCGTTCGGGCAGCGCCGCAAGACCCTCGCGAACGCGCTGCGCGGAGTGCTGGAAGCCGATGCGATCGCGCGGGCCGGGGTCGACCCACGGCTGCGCGCCGAAGCGCTGCCACCCGCCGCCTTCGTCGCGCTGGCGCGCCAGGCGGTCGCCGCGGGCTTGCCTGACGACTCGCTTTCCGCCCACAATGCAAGCCAATGAGCACCCGCCAGACCAGCACCGACAAACCGCAGCGACCGCGCGAACCCGAGCCCTACGCGGTCGAAGTGGACGTCGAGCCGCGCTACGTGCCCGAACAGTCCAAGCCCGAATCCAACCGCTACGTCTTCGGCTACGCCATCACGCTGCGCAATCTGGGCGTGCTGCCGGCACGGCTGCAGACACGCCACTGGATCATCACCGACGCCAACGGCAAGGTCGAGGAAGTCCGCGGCGAGGGGGTCGTGGGCGAGCAACCCCGGCTGCAGCCGGGAGAAGCGTACGTCTACACCTCGGGGGCCGCGCTGGAAACCCAGGTAGGCACCATGCGCGGTGAATACCGGTTCCACGCCGACGACGGCACCGATTTCGACGTCCCCATTCCCGAGTTTGTGCTCTCGGTCCCACGCACCCTGCACTGAGCTGCATGCCACGTGGCCACCTACGCAATCGGCGACGTGCAGGGCTGCTATCCGGAACTGCAGCGCCTGCTTGAAAAGCTGCGCTTCGATCCGGCCACCGATCGCCTGTGGTTCTGCGGCGACCTCGTCAACCGCGGACACCAGTCGCTGGAAGTCCTGCGGCTGATCTACGGACTGCGTGAACACGTGACCGCGGTACTGGGCAATCACGACCTCAGCCTGCTGGCAGTGTCCGTGCGGGATCCCGCCGAACGCTCGCGCACCAATCCGGATCTGCGCCGCGTGCTGGAAGCCGAGGACAACGAAACGCTCATCACGTGGCTGCGCGAGCGCCCGCTCCTGCACCGCGACGACGCGCTGGGCTACACGCTCATCCACGCGGGGCTCGCACCCACCTGGAGCCTCAGGCAGGCCGAGCACATCGCCCGCGAGGTCGAACGCACCCTGCGTGGACCCGGCCACCGCGCGCTGCTCGCGCGCATGTTCGGCAATCGCCCGTCACGCTGGTCGGCCAAACTGCACGGCCACGACCGCCAGCGCGCGGCCATCAACTTCTTCACGCGCATGCGCTACTGCGACGTGCACGGCCGCATCGACTTCGACGCCAAGGGCACGCCGGGCAGCCAGCGTCCTGGCCTGTATCCCTGGTTCGAGGTGCCCGGCCACAAACCGCGCGAGACGCGCATCGTGTGCGGGCACTGGTCGGCGCTGGGCCGGTTCGCGGGACTTGGCGTGTACGCGCTGGATACGGGATGCGTGTGGGGCGGCCAGCTCACTGCTATGCAGCTCGACGGCGAAGAACCGCACTACATCGCGGTCGGGGCCGAGCCGGGGCGGACGCGCACGTAGCGCGCTTCCCAAAACCACCGTGCAATGGCGGCAACATCGCGCGGCGTACGGTTCCCGCGCGCATCCCCCTTCAGCGCAACCCCGTCTCGTTGCGTGCGATCACCAGGCGCTGGATCTCCGACGTGCCTTCGTAGATCTCGGTGATCTTGGCGTCGCGGAAGTAGCGCTCCAGCGGCATTTCCTTGGAATACCCCATGCCGCCGTGGATCTGCACGGCCTGGTGGGCGATCCACATGGCCGCCTCGGATGCGGTGAGCTTGGCGCAGGCAGCCTCGGTCGAGAACCGCGCGCCGGTCCTGGCTGCCTGTTGTTTCAACCAGCCCGCGCGCAGCGTCAAGAGATACGCCGCATCCAGCTTGCATTTCATGTCGGCGATCTTGGCCTGGGTCATCTGGAACGCGCCGATCGGCTGGCCAAAGGCCTTGCGCTCGCGCACGTATGCGCACGTGGCCTCGTACGCCGCGCGCGCGACGCCCACGGCCTGCGAGGCGATGCCGATGCGGCCGGCGTCCAGCACCCCCATGGCGATCTTGAAACCCCGGCCTTCTTCGCCGATGACCTCGTCCGCCTGTGCGCGGTAATCGGCGAACTCGATTTCACAGGTGGCCGAGGCTCGGATGCCGAGCTTGGGTTCCTTCTTGCCGTGGCCGAAACCCTGGCGCTGCGTATCGATCATGAAGGCGGTGACGCCGTGCGCCTGCTTGGCGGGGTCGGTCATCGCGAACAGCAGGATGTAGCGCGCGACCGGCCCCGAGGTGATCCAGCTTTTCTTGCCGTTGATGAGAAAGCTGCCGTCGGCCTGTTTCACCGCGCGGCAGCGCATGGCGGTCGCATCCGAGCCCGACTGCGGCTCGGTCAGCGCGAACGCGCCGATGGCTTTGCCCGAGGCGACCGGCGTGACGTACTCGTGCTTTTGCGCTTCGGTGCCGAACTTCAGCAGGCCATTGCAATAGAGCGGGTTGTTGACGCTCATGATGGTCGAATGCGCGCAATCCGCCGCGGCGATTTCGATCATGGCCAGCACATAGCTCACCGAATCCATCCCGGCGCCGCCGTATTCGACGGGCACCTCGATGCCCATCAGGCCAAGTTTGCCCATCTCGCGGATGTTCTCCAGCGGAAACTCGCCGGACCGATCGAACTCCGCCGCGACCGGCGCGATGCGCTTTTGCGCGAACTCGCGCGCGATCGACTGGATCTGCAGCTGCTCTTCGCTGAAACCGAAGTCCATCACCCCACCTCCACGACGGTTGGCGCGTGCGACCGGGTCGCGCGCATCGAGGCGCCTATGGTACCGGCGCCGGCATTTCGGGCCGTTGCGCTGTCCCCCCGCAACTTTTATTTATCTCTTCATCCTGATATAAAGATGGGATGCTCGACCTGGCTTCCGCCACTGCGCTGCTGCGGCTGCTGTCGGACCCGACCCGGGTGCGGCTGCTCGCGCTGCTGCGGCGCGAAGAGCTGACCGTCGCCGAGTTGTCCTCGGCGCTCAGGCTGGCACAACCGCGGGTGTCGACGCACCTCGCCAAGCTGAAGGACGCGGGCCTCGTGCACGATCGGCGGGCGGGCGTGTCGGCGTACTACCGCTTCAACGAAACCGGCGTCACGGGCTCGTCGGGCCTGCTGCGCGTGCTGGAAGACGGCGTGGACGATGCGTTGCTCGACAGCGACGCGCAACGACTCCCGAGCATCCTCGCCGCGCGCGCGCGCGACCGCGGCTGGGCCGACAGCGTGGCGGGCGACATGGAGCGTCATTATTCACCGGGGCGCACCTGGGAAACCCTGGCGCGCACGCTGCTGCAACTGCTGGCCACCGGCGACGTGCTGGACATTGCCTCGGGCGACGGCGTGCTGGCCGAACTCCTGGCGCCCCACGCGCATTCGATCACCTGCGTCGACTCCAGTTCCAACGTGGTTGCCGCGGCGCGCCGGCGGCTGAAGGCGTTTGGCAACGTCAAGGTCGTGGAGGGCGACATGCACGCGCTGAACCTTGGCGCTGCGCGGTTCGATCTCGTGCTGCTGATGCACGCGCTGACCTACAGCGCACAACCGCGACAGGCACTGCGCGAGGCCGCGGCGGTCCTGAAGCCGGGCGGGCAGCTGCTGGCGGCGACCCTCGCACGCCACGCGCACCGCGCCGCGGTTGCGCCGTTCGATCACCTCAACCTCGGCTTCAAGCGTGACGAGCTGGCGGGCTACGCGCGCGCCGCCGGGCTGGATGTGCTGAGCTGCGAGCGCATCTCGCGCGAGGCCCGGCCACCGCATTTCGAAGTGCTCAGCCTGCTGGCGCACAAACCTGACAACGATGACACCACAGCAAAAACCGTCCGCGAATGAACGCAAAGGACGCGAATCGAACCTGAGGCACCGTTTTGATTCGCGTCCATTTGCCGACCACAGCTTTTTTGGAGTCCCGACATGAACAACACGCTTCCCTGGCTGCACCCCGAACGCGTCGCGCGGCTCGAAGCCGCGCTCGACGAGCGCATCCTCATCCTGGACGGCGCGATGGGCACGATGATCCAGCGCCATCACCTCGAGGAGCCTGACTTTCGCGGCCAGCGCTTTGTTGCCGGCTGCGACGGTGCACACGCCCATGAGCACACCGGCGAACATGCCGACGCCCGGGGCTGCCAGTGCGACCTCAAGGGCGACAACGATCTGCTGACGCTGACCCATCCCGAACTCATCCGCGACATCCACGCGGCCTACCTGGCCGCCGGTGCCGACCTCATCGAAACCAACACGTTCAATTCGACCGCCTTCAGCCAGGCCGACTACCACCTGCAGCACCTGGTGCGGGAATTGAACCGCGAAGGCGCGAAACTCGCGCGCGCGGCCTGTGATGCCGCTGCCACGCCGGACCATCCGCGGTTCGCGATCGGCGTGCTGGGGCCAACCAGCCGCACCGCTTCGCTCTCGCCCGATGTCAACAACCCCGGCTTTCGCAACGTCGACTTCGACCAGCTGGAAGAGGCCTACGCCGAATCGACGCGCGGCCTCATCGAGGGTGGTGTCGACCTCGTCATGGTGGAAACCATCTTCGACACCCTGAACGCGAAAGCCGCGCTGGCCGGCATCGGCAAGGTATTCGATGAGCTGGGCGCACGCCTGCCAATCATGATCTCGGGCACCATCACCGACCGTTCCGGCCGGACGCTGTCCGGCCAGACCGCGGAAGCCTTCTGGTATTCCGTCGCGCACGCCAACCCGCTGACCATCGGCCTCAATTGCGCGCTGGGCGCCAAGGACCTGCGCGAACACATCGAGGCGCTTTCGCGCGTCGCCGACTGCCGCATCAGCGCCCACCCGAACGCGGGCCTGCCCAACGAACTTGGCGGCTATGACGACACGCCTGAGCAGATGGCCCGCGAGCTCGGCGAATTCGCCGAAGCCGGGCTGCTCAACATCGTCGGCGGCTGCTGCGGCACCACGCCCGAACACATCGCCGCCATCGCGGCCAGCGTCAAGCGCTATCCGCCGCGCGCGCTGCCCGAACGCGCCGAGGCCGCCTGACGCGGCCGCCGAGTTTCTTCGCCATGGATGGCGCGCTGGTCGCCGGCGCCCACATCGCTTCGCAGGCACCGTGGTCCACACGCACTCTCTTTTCACTTGTTCATCGAGATCATTGCCATGCCCCGCTACACCCATCTTTCCGGCCTCGAACCCCTGGTCCTCACGCCCGACATCCTGTTCGTCAACATCGGCGAACGCACCAACGTCACGGGCTCGGCCAAGTTCAAGAAACTCATCAAGGAAGACCGCTACGACGAGGCGGTCGAAGTCGCGCGCCAGCAGGTCGAGAACGGCGCGCAGATCCTCGACGTCAACATGGACGAGGGCCTGCTCGACGCCGAGGCCGCGATGGTGAAGTTCCTGCGCCTGATCGCCGCGGAACCCGACATTGCGCGGGTCCCGGTGATGGTCGATTCCTCCAAGTGGAACGTGATCGAGGCCGGCCTGAAATGCCTGCAGGGCAAGGGCATCGTCAACTCGATCTCGTTGAAGGAAGGTGAGGAAAAGTTCCTCACCGAAGCCCGGCGGATCCAGCGCTACGGCGCCGCGACCGTCGTCATGGCGTTCGACGAGAACGGCCAGGCCAGCAGCGTCGAGGAGCGCATCCGCATCTGCGAGCGCTCGTACAAGCTGCTGACGGAGAAGCTCGGCTTCCCGCCCGAAGACATCATCTTCGACTCCAACATCTTCCCGATCGCGACCGGCATCGAGGAACACGCGAACAACGCGGTCAACTTCATCGAAGCCTGCAAGGCGCTGAAGAAGCGGTTTCCGCTGTCGCATCTTTCGGGCGGTGTCTCCAACGTGTCGTTCTCGTTCCGCGGCAACAACCCGGTGCGCGAAGCGATCCACTCGGTGTTCCTGTACCACGCCATCCAGGCCGGCATGGACATGGGCATCGTCAACGCGGGCCAGCTCGCGATCTACGACCAGCTCGATCCGGAGCTCCGCGAGCGCGTGGAGGATGTGGTGCTGAACCGGCGCGCCGACGCCACCGAGCGCCTGATGGAGATCGCGGGCAAATACACCAAGGGCGGCGCCAACGACGTCGACGAATCGAAGAAGCTCGAATGGCGCACGCTGCCGGTCGCCAAGCGGCTCGAGCACGCGCTGGTACACGGCATCGACCAGTACGTGGTCGAGGACACCGAAGAGGTCAGGAAGACCGTGACGAGGACGCTGGACGTGATCGAAGGCCCGCTGATGGACGGCATGAACGTCGTGGGCGACCTGTTCGGCGCCGGCAAGATGTTCCTGCCACAGGTGGTCAAATCCGCGCGCGTGATGAAGAAGGCTGTCGCGTACCTGCTGCCGTTCATGGACGAGGAAAAGAAAAAATCCGGCGTCACCAGCAAGTCGAACGGCAAGATCGTGATGGCCACCGTCAAGGGCGACGTGCACGACATCGGCAAGAACATCGTGGGCGTGGTGCTGGCGTGCAACAACTTCGAGGTCGTCGACCTCGGCGTCATGGTGCCGGCGCAGAAGATCCTCGACACCGCGATCGCGGAGCACGCCGACATGATCGGCGTCTCCGGCCTCATCACGCCGTCGCTGGAGGAAATGGCCAACGTTGCCAAGGAAATGAAGCGGCGCGATTTCAAGATCCCGCTCCTGATCGGAGGTGCCACCACCTCGCGTACGCACACCGCGATCAAGATCGAGCCCAACTACGAAACCGCCTGCGTGTGGGTCAAGGACGCCTCGCGCGCGGTTGGCGTCGCGCAGACGCTGGTCAACCAGAAGCTGGTCGGCGACTTCCTGGCCAAGGTGCGCGCCGACTACGCCGACGTGCGCGAGCGCTACAAGAACCGCGGCCCGGCGACGCGTATGGTGTCGCTGGATGCCGCGCGCGCCAATGCGCCGAAGTTCGACTGGTCGAGCTACACGCCCCCGACGCCGGTCAAGCCCGGCATCACGGTGCTGGATGACATCCCCTACACCGAGCTGTTGAAGGTCGCCGACTGGACGCCGTTCTTCCAGGCCTGGGAGCTGCACGGCCACTACCCGGCGATCCTCACCGACAAGATCGTGGGCGCGCAGGCGACCGAACTCTTCAACGACGCGCGGGCGATCATGGACCGCATCGTCAAGGAGAAATGGCTCACCGCGAAGGCCGTGGTCGGATTCTGGCCGGCCAACCGGATCGGGGATGACATCGAGATTTCCGTACCCTCTCCCGCCCCTTCGGGGCACCCTCTCCCGGAGGGAGAGGGGAAAGTCATGCTGCACCACCTCCGCCAGCAGGCCGACAAGCCGACCGAACGCCCGAACCTGTCGCTGGCCGACTTCATCGCGCCCAGGGAGAGCGGCAAAAAAGACTGGATCGGCGGCTTCGCGGTCACCGCCGGCCTCGGCATCGAGGAGCACCTGGAAGACTTCAGGAAGCAGAACGACGACTACTCGGCGATCATCCTGAAGGCCCTGGCCGACCGCATGGCCGAGGCGCTGGCCGAATGGGTGCACCGGGAAGTGCGCAGGAAATACTGGGGCTTCGTGCCGGACGAGAACCTGTCCAACGAAGACCTCATCGCCGAGAAATGGCGCGGCGTGCGGCCCGCGCCCGGCTATCCCGCCTGCCCCGACCACACCGAGAAGGCCACTTTGTTCAAGCTGCTCGACGCAACCAAAAACGCCGACATCCAGCTCACCGAAGGCTTCTCGATGTACCCCGCGGCGGCGGTCTCGGGCTGGTACTTCAGCCACCCCGAAAGCACCTACTTCGTGGTCGGCAAGCTGAAGCAGGACCAGGTGGCCGACTACGCCAAACGCAAGGGCTGGGAGCTCAAGGAAGCCGAGCGCTGGCTGTCCGCCAACCTTGGCTACGATCCCGAAGAATAACCACACGCCTTGGCGCAAAGCGGCGCGGGCCACGCGGTCCGCGCCGCGCGTGCAGTCGGCGCACGCCCGATCAACCGTCGTTCCGCGCTCCGACAAGCTCAGCGCGAACGGACCACACGCCAGTTCCGTCCGGGGCGGGCTCCAATTCCATCCGTGGTGAGCCCAACTCCGCTCGTGGTGAGCCCGTCGAACCGCGAATCGAACCAGCAAAACCAGGCCATTCCGGAACCCGATCATCCTGGTCCCCCCGCCGCGAGCCGGCAGGGACACCGCGGTGGGAGGGTCGGAAGGCCCGACCGCGCCGACGATCGATGCGTACGCGCGCCCCCGTCGCGGCTTCCGCCGCTCCTTGTACGTTGAGAATCACGGATGAGGCGGTAGGCTCATCCACGTTTCCGGGGAAGCCGTCGGCTCCTTTGTACGTTGAGAATCACGGATGAGGCGGTAGGCTCATCCACGTTTCCGGGGAAGCCGTCGGCTCCTTGAGGCAGCTTGGCTGACCTCGTCCGTAGAGCGGCTCCCCGCCCCATTCGTGAGTACGTAGAGTGTCCCGGGCCCGAGAGCCAGCGTGACAAGGCGGTACCACGAAAGATGCGGGGTCGGGGAACCTGGGAACAGCTTACTTCATGACTGGGAGATGGGAATGGCGGATGCGGTAGCCACGACATGGTTGGCGTTGGACATCGGGGCGAAGGCACACACGTTTGCGTGCCAGCGCGGCACACAGCGTGAGACGGGCCGCGTGCGCAATGACCCGGTCGCGTTGCGCGCGTTCCTCGCGCCCCGCTGCCCGGGCGGCCAGCCGGTGCGGGTGCTGGTGGAAGCCACGGGGGTGTACTACCTGGACGTGGCGCTGATCGCGCACGAACTCGGGGCCGAGGTGATGGTGATCAACCCGCGAGCGGCACACCACTTCGCGCAGGCCCTGAGCCAGCGCAACAAGACCGATCGTCTGGATGCCGAGATGTTGCTGGCATGCCTGCTGCGGATGCCGTTCCAGGCGTGGCAGCCGCCGCGCAAGAGCTGGCGCCAGCTGCGCAGCTATGGCCGCTTCCTGGTGCAACTGACCGAGGATGGCACGGCCGATCGCAATCGCCTGCATGCGCTGGCCAGCAGCCCGGACGGCCCAGCCAGCCTACGCCGCGAATTGCAGCGCAAGCTCGCTGCCAACGACCGCCGCATCGCGCGCGTGCGAGCCGAGGCGGTGACGCTGATCCAGGCCGACGCCTATCTGCAGGAACGCTTCGCCGCGCTGGTCACCATCAAGGGCGTGGCCGAGACGTCCGCCATCTCCCTGTTGACCGAGCTGGTGGCCCTGCCGCCCGGCCTGTCCAGCCGCGCCTGCGTGTGCCACGCCGGCCTCGATCCACGGGTCTATGAGTCCGGCACCAGCGTGCACAAGGCCCCGCGCATCTCGCGCCACGGCAACAAGTACCTGCGCCGCGCGCTGTTCCATCCAGCCCTCTCGGCCAGCCAGCACGACCCCCGCGCCCAGGCCTTCAAGCAGCGCCTGGTCGATCACGGCAAGCAGAAGATGCAGGCCAACGTCGCCATCATGCGCAAGCTCCTCACCGTCGCCTGGGCCATGATGAAAGACCCGCAGCCCTACGACGGCGCGCGCCTCTACGCCGACCTCAAAACCGCTTGACTTCGAACAGAGTGTCTACGAAAGGCGGGTGTCGCACGCGGGTCGGCTTCTGCCGCAACCACCAAAATCCGCGTGGGAGGGCCGGAAGGCCCGACCGCTCGACCGCAACGCCGCCTCCGCGGGGCGATCGTTTCCCCGAGGCGATCTCGCACGCCGGTCGTCGGCGGGCGCTGACAGCCTCAGGTGCTCCCGGGCCCCATGATCGTTGGCATGGCCCAGGCAACACCATTCGACGACCCCGGACACGCCGCGCTGCGCCGTGGCCGCCGATCGATCCCGGGACAGGCCTATCTCCTCACGACGGCGACTGCGTCCCGTCGCGCGTGGTTCGCGAATTGGCCGGTGGCCGTGGCAGTGGCGCGCGAGCTGGGCACAAGCCGGTTGTGGCGGAGCCATCACGTCCATGCCTGGGTGTTGATGCCCGATCACCTGCACGTATTGGTTACCCTGGGAAACGCGGAAACACTTCCGCAAATGATGGGTCGGGTGAAGGCCGTAACGGCACGCAGCGCTTTGGCGGTGGTGCGGTCGGCCGCGCCGTTGTGGGCCGGTGCATTTCACGACCATGCATTGCGCAGCGACGAGCAACTGGCGGTCGCGGTCCGGTACATCATCGCCAATCCTGTGCGTGCGGGGCTTGTCGCCAGCCCCGGGTCGTGGCCATTCTGGGATAGCGAATGGTTGCCGGAACCGGGTATGTAATGCGGGTCAGGGTTTCCGCCCGCTCCCGCGAAAGGCGGGTGTCGCGCGTGCGGGTCGGCTTCCGCTGCAGCCACCAAAAGCCAGGTAGGAGGGCCGGAAGGCCCGACAGGCGGTGCCGAACACGTGGGCATCGGTCACGGCTTCCGCCGCTCCTAGGCGCATCTTGAATCCCGATGCGGGAATCCCGCCATCACAGGTTCTGGTAATTCGGCCCCGAACCGCCCTCGGGCGTCAGCCACAGGATGTTCTGGTACGGATCCTTGATGTCGCACACCTTGCAATGCACGCAGTTGGCCGAGTTGACCTGCAGGTGCAGGAAGGGCACGCCGGCGGCGTCCTGCTCCTCGACCATCTCGTAGACGCTGGCGGGACAGAAGCGCGTGCAGGGATTGCCGTATTCGATGGTGCAGCGGTCGACGCAGATGTTGGTGTCGATGACCTTGAGGTGGACCGGCTGGTCCTCGTCGTGCTCGGTCGCGGCGAAGTACACCGAAGCCAGGCGATCGCGCGGCGGCAGCGTGCGATCGACCCAGCCGGGTTCGCGCGGCGACGTGGCGTTCGGCCCCGGGCGATCGAACTTGGTGGCGGGCGGCGGGTCGAGCTTGTCCAGCGCCGACCAGTCGGCATGGTTTTTGAGTGTCCAGGGCGATCTGCCCACGGTGACCGTTTCCCACGCGGCATTGGCGAGGCCCCACCACATCCCGCGATGAAAACCCGGTCGGATGTTGCGCACCTTTTTGAGTTCGCGGACGATCGGCGAGGCCCGCAACCGCGCATCGAACCCTTGTGCGGAAGCGCGTTCGGCGAAGTGCTCGGCCGCGAGCATGCCGGAGCGGATCGCCTGGTGGGTGCCCTTGATCTTGGGCACGTTCATGAGGCCCGCCGCGTCGCCGATCACGAGCGCCCCCGGCATCTCGACCTTGGGCAGCGACTGCAGGCCGCCCTCGATCAGCGAGCGTGCGCCGGCCGAGATGATGCTGCCGCCCTCCAGCAGCGGCGCGATGCGCGCGTGATGTTTCAGTTGCTGGAACGCCTCCCAGGGCCGGAACAGCGGATCGGAATAGTCGAGCCCGGCGACGAGGCCGATCGCGATGCGGTCGTGGTCGAGCTGGTAGATGAAGCTGCCGCCGTAGGTCCGGCGATCCAGCGGCCAGCCGACCGTGTGCGTGATGTGGCCCGGCCGCGCGCGGCCAGCGGGCAGCTGCCACAGTTCCTTCAGGCCGATGCCGTAGGTCTGCGGATCGCAGTGCTTTTCAAGTTCGTACTTCGCGAAGAGCTGCTCGGTCAGGCTGCCGCGGCAGCCTTCGGCCAGCACCGTGAGCTTGGCCAGGATGTCGATGCCTTGCGTATAGCCCGGTTTGTGCGCGCCATCCTTGGCGACGCCCATGTCGCCGATGCGCACACCCTTGACCGCGCCCGACGCATCGAACACGGCATCGGCCGCGGCGAAGCCCGGAAAGAGGTCGACGCCCAGCGCCTCGGCCTGCGGTGCCAGCCACGCGCACAGCGCGCCGAGCGAAACGATGAAGTTGCCGTGGTTGTGCATCTGCGGCGGCGTCGGCAATTTCACGGCGCGCTTGGCGTCGCGCAGCAGCAGGAATTCGTCGTGTGCCGCGGGCACGCAGATCGGCGGCGGGTTCTGGCGCCAGCCGGGCAGCAGCGCGTCCAGCGGCGCGGGCTCGATCACGGCGCCCGAAAGGATGTGCGCGCCCACCGTCGCGCCTTTCTCGATCACGCAGACGTTGGCATCGGGCTTCAATTGCTTCAGGCGGATCGCGAACGCGAGCCCCGCCGGGCCGGCACCGACGACGACCACGTCGTACTCCATGGTTTCGCGCTCGCTCATGCGGATCCTCGTTCGCGGTATCGATGCGTGTCGTTTATTGTGTGGCGTTCGCGCGCACGCGGCAAACGCGGCGGGTAGCGCATAATCCATCCCCGAGGAGGGCGGATGAACGCGATCGAAGGCACAGAAATGCTCGCGCCCGCGGTGCTGCGCCGCGGCGGATTGTGGCAGTGCCTGCACTGGCTGGCGGCGGGGCACACGACACCGGACGCGCTGGCCGATACCTGCCTCGCGGCGATCGAGCGCCTCGATCCCGCGCTGCACGTGTTCGTCGACCTGCGCCCCGACATCGTGCGTGACCAGGCCGCCAGCGCGCAGCGACGCCGCCATGAAGGGCCCATCGGCCGGCTCGATGGCATCCCCGTCGCGATCAAGGACAACTTCGATGTCGCGGGCTATCCGACCCGCGTCGGCTTGCCGTCGCGCGAGGCGCATGTGGCGCGCCAGGACGCGCACGCGATCGCGCGCCTGCGCGCGGCCGGCGCGGTGCTGCTCGGCAAGACCAATCTCGACGAGGGCGCGCTGGGCGCGGCCACCAAGAATCCGCATTTCGGCACCACGCGCAATCCGTTCGACGTCAACCGCGTCGCGGGCGGGTCCTCGGGCGGCTCGGCCGCCGCGGTGGCCGCCGGAATGGCCCCGGTCGCGATCGGTTCGGACACGCTGGGTTCGATCCGCATCCCGGCGAGTTACTGCGGCGTGTTTGCGCTGAAGCCGACCCACGGCGAAATTTCCACGCGGGGACTCACGCCCGCGGCGCGGCGGCTGGATGCGGTGGGTGTGCTGGGGCGCAGCGTGGGCGATCTCGTCGTGATGCTGCAGGTGCTCGCGGGTTACGACGCCGACGATCCGCGCTCGCGCCGCCGCCGCGTTGCCCTGCAGTTGCCCGACTGGAGCCCGGCGCAGCTGCGTTGCGGACTATTGCCGGATCTCGGTGCCATCGGCGTCCAGCCCGACGTCGCCGGTGTCTTCGAGGCGGCGCTGGCTCGACTCGAACGCGAGCTGGGCGAACGCCACGCGCTGGACTTTTCCGACTGGCCGTTCCAGAAGATGCGGCGCGCGGGCCTGCTGCTGATGGAAGCCGAGATGCGCAACACCTTTGCGGCGGACCTCGCCGACACCGCGCACCCGGTGTCCGACGCGTTCCGCGCCATGCTCGATTTCGCCGCGCGCAAATCCGCCGCGGATTACGTGTTGGCCGACCGCATGCTGGATTTCGCGGTGCTGAAGGCGCGGCGCGTATTCTCGCGCGTGGACGTGCTGGTGCTGCCGACGACGCCGCAGGGCGCCTTCCCGATCGATGCTCCGGTGCCGGCGTCGCAGGCCGATCTCACCGCCTTCGCAAGCTTGTCCGCGTGTCCCGCCGTCAGCATTCCGATGGGGCGCCTGCCCGATGGCATGCCGATCGGCATGCAGTTCGTCGGCGCGCCCGGCTCGGACCTGCGCCTGCTGGAGCTGGCCGAGGTGTGCGCGTCGCGCCTGGATGCGGCGCCGGCGTATCCCGTCGAGCCGGCGTTGGGCTGACGGGATTGGATGTCGGCGGCGCCAGCGCACACAACATCCCTGTCGTTTTCCGCCCGCCTCCGGGCGGGCGGGTGACTTTCTCTTGTGTGGCCAAGAGAAAGTCACCAAAGAGAAGGCCACCCCGCGGGCGCGCCTCCTGCGCTGTTCTTGCGGCGCGAGCGCCGCAGCTCCATCGGCGCAGGCCGCGGATTGCAGGCATCGAGGTCACTCGCCCGCCCGGAGGCGGGCGAAAGACGACAGGGATGTCGGGCCTCCGGGCGGCCTTGCGATCAAGCTCGCGGCGCGTGGTGCTTCTCGCACGTTCAGCGCTTGCGTGGGGCCGGGGCGACGGCGCCCGCCGGTGCGCGTTTCACCTGGTCGGCGACCCACGCCACCGCCTGCGCGGCGAGCTGGTCGTCGGCGGTGCCGAATGCCGCGACGATCTGCGGAACGTCGACTCCGGACGGCGTCGTGGTCACCACGAAGCTGTGCGTCGCCAGCAGCCGGCGCGAGAACCCGCGGCGCAACTGCGCGTCGAGGCGCACGACCACGACGGGTGCGCCCGCGCGGTATTCGGACTGGAACGCGCGAAGATCGCCGGACAATACGTAGTCTGCGTTGAAGCGGTCATCGTCGGTCGTCACCTGCGGCAGGCCCGCGGCCATGAAGGCATCGACCAGGCGGTGGCGGATGAGGAGCGCGGGCGCTTCGCTCCAGCGCGCCCCGCCATAGGTGCTGACTTCGCCGGGCGCCGGCAGGACGACGATGCCGGTCTGGTCGAGCAGGCCCGTCACGTTGGGCGTGTCGACGCGCAGCGAGAAATCAGCGCCCGGGACGACGGCGCCGGAGCGGGACTCGGGCGGTTGCCAGGCCTGCACGGCCTCGCGCTTGGGCAGTACCGAGCACGCGGCGAGCAGTGCACACGCCACGCAGACCGCGGCGAGCGTCCGCGCGGCAGCAATCGATGGGAACACCCTCATGGCGTCGTCCTCAGTGCTTGGGTGTGAATTGGGTCGGCTGGTCGCGACCCAGGAGGTAGCCCGCCGGATTGGCCTGCAGCTTGCTGGTGAGCTGATGGAGGTCGCGCAGCGTCGAGCGCATTTCGCGCAGCGCCGGCCCGATCTGGTCCATGCCGCGCAGGCCCGCGTGGAGCGAATCCTGGTTTTCCGTCAGCAACTGGTTCAGCGTCTTCGTCGTGGCCGCGAGCGAGGCCATCGCGACCTGCGCGCTCGCCAGCGTCTTCTCTCCGGGGCCGTTGACCAGACGGTTGACGCCGGCCAGGGTTTCGTTGAGTTGCTGCGAGGCCGCAGTCGCCTGCTGGATCAACTTGGCGAGGTCATCGCGCTCGGCCGCCAGCGTGTTGGTGGTGGCGTTGATGTTCCGCAGCGTGCCGTTGATGCTCTCGACGTTTTCCGGCGACACGACCTGGCTCAGGCGATCGAGGATGCCGTTCAACGAGGTGATGACGTCGCCGCCTGACGACAGCAGCTTGGTCAGCGCCGAGCTTTCGGACAGGATCGTGGGCACGGGGTTGTCCGCGGTCGGCATCATCGGCCGGCTGGAGGGCGCACCGCCGGTCAACTGCACGAACGCGACGCCGGTGAGTCCAAGCAGCCCGAGCTTGGCGCGGGTGTCGGTCTTGATCGGCGTATCGGCCGCGACCTGGATCCGGGCCAGTACCTTGCGCGGGTCTTTCGCGTCCAGCTTCAGCTGGCTGACCTCGCCGACCTGGATGCCGTTGTATTGCACGGGGCTGCCCTTGGACAGACCCGTGACGGCCTCGGTGAAGACGATGTCGTAGTAGTGGTACTGCCGGTGGAGGCTGGTCTTGCCCAGCCACAGCGCGAACAGCACGGCGATGATCACGACGACCAGCGTGAACGCGCCAATCAATACATGGTGGGCCCGGGTTTCCATCTGGTTACCTCATTGCAGCGGACGCACGCTGGCGGCCGCACGGCCGCGCGGCCCCTGGAAATACTCCTGCACCCAAGGGTCATCGAACCCCGCCACGCTGTCCAGCGTATCGGCCACCACCACGCGCTTGTGCGCGATGACGGCGACACGATCGCAGATGGCGTGCAGCGAGTCCAGATCGTGCGTGATCATGAAGACGGTGAGCCCCAGCGCGTCGCGGAGCGTGCGGATCAACTCGTCGAAGGCGCCGGCGGCGATCGGGTCCAGCCCGGACGTCGGCTCGTCCAGGAATACGATGTCGGGGTCGAGTGCCAGCGCGCGCGCCAGCGCGGCGCGTTTTTTCATGCCACCCGAGAGTTCGGCGGGAAACTTGTGCCGCGCTTCCGGGCCAAGCCCGGTCAGGGCGATCTTGAGCGCGGCCACCCGCACCGCATCGCGCAGCGCCAGCCGGGTGTGTTCGATGAGCGGCACGCGCACGTTTTCGCTGACGGTCAGCGAAGAGAACAGCGCGCCGTTCTGGAACAGCACGCCGCAACGGCGCTCGATCGCCACGCGGCGCGCTTCAGGAAGGTGGTGAAGGTCTTCGCCGAACAGCCGCACGCTGCCGGCGTCCGGCCGGCGCAGCCCGAGGATCGTCCGGAGCAGCACCGACTTGCCGCTGCCCGAGCCGCCGACCACGCCCAGGATCTCGCCGCGGTACACGTCGAGGTCGAGGTTCTCGTGCACGACCTGCGTGCCGAACTGGCTGCGCAGGCCGCGCACCTCGACCACGGTCTCGCGCGGTGGCGTCGCGTTCACCAGCCCATCTCCATGAAGAACAGCGCCGCGATCGCGTCGACCACGATGACGATGAAGATCGACTGCACCACGCTGGACGTGGTGCGCTCGCCCACCGATTGCGCGCTGCCGCGCACCTTGAAGCCTTCCAGGCAGCCGACGACCGCGATCAGGAACGCGAAAAAGGGCGCCTTGGCAAGGCCGAGCCAGAAATAGCGCAGCGGCGTGTCGGTCTGGAACACCGAGACGAACATCGTCGGCGTGATGTTGAGCGCGAACCAGCACACCAGCATGCCGCCGATGACGCCCGCCAGCATCGCGAGGAACGTGAGCATCGGCGTGACGAAGACCAGCGCCAGCACCCGCGGCAGCACCAGGAACTCCATCGGATCGAGACCCATGATGCGCATCGCGTCGACTTCCTCGCCGACCTTCATCGAGCCGAGCTGCGCGGTGAACGCGCTGGCGGTGCGCCCGGCGAGGATGATCGCGGTCAGCAGCACGCCCAGCTCGCGCAGGAACGCGTAGGAGACGAGGTCCACGGTGAACACGGTGGCGCCGTAGCGCTGCAGCGCCGTCGCGCCGAGAAAGGCGATCACGGCGCCGATGAGGAACGACAGCAGGGCGACGATCGGCACGGCGTCGAGGCCCGTCTGTTCCATGTGCGCGATCAGCGAGGTCACGCGCCAGCGCCGCGGCCGCCAGACAGTGCGCGCGAGCGACTCCAGCGTCATGCCAGTGAACGCGAGCAGCTTGGTGCCCAGCCGACCCACGTGGATGACGGCATCGCCGATGTCGGCCAGCATGTCGACAAAGCCGAAGTTGCGCGGTGGCGGGGGCCGCTGCGCGTAGATCTCGGCCACCGCGTCACTCACCGTATCCAGGAGCGCGCGCAGCTGATGGGGTACGTCGTGGTCGTGTTCGGCCAGCCACTTGAGGCACTTGGGACCCAGCGCCACCGCGATCAGGCCGGCGCCCGCGGTGTCGATGCGCCCGACCGCGTTGAAATCGACGTCGGGCGTGTCGGGAAGGCCGGGTTTCACGCGGTTGAGCTGGGCCTCGAGCGCGGCGAAGTGCGCGAGCGTCCAGTCACCCGTGAAGCGCAGCACGCCGGCGCCGCCTGCGGGCTTCGTCCACTCCACTTTGCCAGGCGTCGTCGACGGCGAATCCATGCGCGCAATCTAGCAGCGCCCGGCGGGCGCGGTCGCCGGGTCGCGCGCGAACCGCGATAATGCCTGTTCCTTCCTGCGGACGGTGCCATGACCAAGCAGACCGTGCTCAACGCTACCCATCGCGCCGCTGGCGCGAAGATGGTGGACTTCGGCGGTTGGGACATGCCGCTGCACTACGGCTCGCAGCTCGAAGAACATCACGCGGTGCGGCGCGATGCCGGCATGTTCGATGTCTCGCACATGACGGCCGTGGACATGCGCGGTGCGCGTTGCCGCGCGTTCCTCTCGCACCTGCTCGCGAATGATGTCGGCAAGCTCAAGAAACCGGGCAAGGCACTGTATTCGTGCATGCTCAATGAGCGGGGTGGCGTGATCGACGACCTGATCACCTATTTCGTCGACGACGACTACTTCCGCACGGTGGTCAACGCGGCGACGCGCGACAAGGACCTGGCGTGGCTGACGGCGCAGGCGAAACCCTTCGGCGTCGAGATCACCGAACGGCCCGATGTGGCGATGATCGCGGTGCAGGGACCGAACGCGCGCGCCAAGGTGCTGGCCCTGATCGATGCACCGGACCGCGAGCGCGTGGAGAAGCTTGGCCGGTTCTTTTCGACCCCCGCGCACGGGCAGGGTGGCGTGCCGTGGTTCGTGGCGCGCACCGGCTACACCGGCGAGGATGGCTTTGAGATCCACGTCGCCAACGATCACGCGGTCGCGCTCTGGAACGCGCTGGTGGCGGCCGGCGTGCGGCCCGCGGGGCTCGGCGCGCGCGACACCTTGCGCCTGGAAGCCGGCATGAACCTCTACGGCCAGGACATGGACGAGGACATCACGCCGTGGGAGGCGGGCCTGGCGTGGACGGTGTCGCTGGGCGAAGTCCGCGACTTCATCGGCCGCACCGCGCTCGAAACGCAGAAGGTCGCCGGCGTGCCGCGCGAGCTCATTGGCGTCGTCATGGACGAGCGCGGCGTGCTGCGGCATGGCCAGCGCGTGCTCACGGACCGCGGCGATGGCGTGATGCTGTCCGGCATCTTTTCGCCGACGCTGGGCAAGGCGATCGGCTTCGCGCGCGTGCCGACCGGCGCCCGCGGGAACCTGCGGGTCGACATCCGCGCGCGCGAGCTGCCGCTGCGCGTCGTGAAGTATCCCTTCGTGCGCGACGGCAAGCCGTGCGCCGACATTTGAAGGGTCGCACCGCGCGCGTCGCCGCGAACGTTCTCGCTAGAATCCCCCTTCCGATTTGCAACAAGGACAGCCGCCATGAGCGAAATCCCCGGTGATCTCAAGTTCCAGAAATCGCACGAGTGGGTGCGGGTCGAAGACGACGGCCAGGCACGCGTCGGCATTTCCGAACACGCGCAGGAGCTGCTCGGCGATCTCGTCTACGTGGAGCTGCCCGCGCTCGGCGACCACGTCAAGGCGGGCGAGGGCTGCGCGGTGATCGAATCGGTGAAGGCGGCGTCGGACATCTACGCGCCGGTCAGCGGTGAAGTGGTGGCGGTGAACACGGCGCTCACCGACAAGCCCGAGACCATCAACGAGGATGCCTACGGCGACGGCTGGCTGTTCGTGGTGAAGCTCGACGATGCGGGCGAGCTCGACGCGCTGCTCGATCCCGACGCGTACGCGGAGCTGATCGAGGCGGGCGACGAACACTGATCGCGGCGCGCGTGCTGCAGGTGACACGCGTGGCCACGCGTGCCGCGCGTCGCGCCTGCATTGGCGCACACCATGAGCGGCGTGCGGGGTGCCGTGGCCCACACAAACGGCGTTGCGACGCGGTTCCGCGGCTTCGGGCCGCCAATGGGCGACGATTTTGTTTGGACGTCCAGACGTCCAGATGGCCAGATGCCGGATCCATGTTTTCGCGGCGTTGCGGCGCGGTTTGCGGCGCCGCAGCCGCTGCAAGAGCTTCATTCGGTGCAAAAAATCCGTTGACACCACGGGTGCACGGGGCTAGCTTTCCGCACGACGACATGTCGTAAGCCGGAAACATGCCGACTGCCAAGTACATCAAGCCGTACATCGCGCACGGTCACAAATCCGAAAAGGTTCGGAAGATCACCGTCTCGATACCGACGCATGTACTCCGGTTGCTTTCCGACGAGCGTACACGCCGTCAAGTGTCCAACCTGCGGCACGCCACGAACAGTGATCTTTTGTGCGAGGCGTTCCTGCATGCGTTTACTGGGCAACCACTGCCAACCGATGAGGAGCTGAGACGAACCATGGCTATCAAGAAAGCCGCGAAGAAACCCGCCAAGAAGGCGGCCAAGAAGACCGTGCGCAAATCGGCGACGGCCAAGACCGCCACCGCCCGCAAGACCGCCGCCAAGGGTGCACGCAAGACGGTACGCAAGGCCGCGAAGAAAGTGGCCAGGAAGCCGGCCGCGAAGCGGGCCACCAAGAAGGTCGCGCGCAAGCGCACCGTAGCCAAGAAGAAGGTGGTCCTGGCCAAGACCGCGGGTGCCAGCAAGACCCGGCGCACCGTGGGCAAGAAGGCGGCCAAGTAGGCGCCGCATTTGCAACCATGAGCCGCACCTCCCCGCGCTGCGCAGCGCGGGGAGTCCGTGGGCGAAGGGATTCATCTGTTGGCCCCGGTCATGCCGGGGCTTTTTCGTTTGGCGGCCCGCCGCGGGATCCCCTGATTGCGCCGATTCCGCCCAGGGTTCGACGGGCGGGCCACAGGGGGAATCGGGCCATGGCCCGTTGGCCCTGGGCACGTCGAAGGACGCCCCCCACGTTGTCCAGACCCTCTTCCTTGCGATTGGGGCGCGATCCCGCGGCGATGTCGTCATCAGCCCTGTAGCGCGCTGGAACGATTCGTGCATGGAGGCTGGGGTACGCACTTGCACGTCTTTTCTGCATACAGGTGGGGGCATGACTATCTCTGCATCCAGTCGTTCCGTTCCGGGCGCGCTTGCATGTGTGGCCCTGACCATGGTGCTGGCCGGCTGCGGCCAGGGTCATCCCGGTGCCGCCTCCTCGGCGCCGACCGGTGGCGCGTCGCCTGCGTCGGGCGCGCCGCACGCGTCGGCCGGACCGGCGGCGCTGCCGGCGCAGACGCCCGCCTCCGGCGCGAGCAGTGCCGAGGCCGCCAAACAGGCGGCCGCCGCCGCACGCGCGAAGCTGTCGTCGATGAGCGTGCCCGACCTGCTCGCCGCGGCACGCGGGGCCTACGCCAAGCACCAATTGGTGTCGCCCGCGGGCGACAACGCGATGGAGTACTACGAGGCGGTGCTGGCGAAGGATCCGAACAACCAGGTCGCGAAGGACGCGCTGCGCGAAACGTTCCCCTTCGGCGTTCCGGATGTCGAAGCCGCGATCACGCAAAACAATTTCGACGAAGCCGGTCGTGAGATCGATGTGCTCGCGAAGGCCGACCCGACCAACTACACCCTGACGCTGCTGCGCTCCAAGCTCGATGCGCAGCGAAAGCTGCAGGCGCGCCAGCAGGCCCAGCAACAGCAACAGGCGCTGCGCGCGAGCGCACTTGCCGCGCAGCAGACCGCGGCCAAGGCCACGGCCGCGAAAGAGGCCGCGGCGGAGCGGCTGGCCAGCCAGCAGGCCGCCGCGCGCGCCGCGGCAGCGCCACCGCCGCCGAAGGCCGCAACGCCGGTCGCGTCCGCGCCGCCACCACCGGTGGGTGAGAGCCGTGGCGTGCAGGTGGTCCAATGGGCGTCGCCGACGTTCCCGGTGGAAGCCGCGCGTACCGGGCGCTCGGGATTTGCGGTGGTCGAGTTCACGGTCACGGCCGATGGCCGCGTGACCGGCGCGCACGTGATCAGTTCCAACCCCCGACGCGTTTTCGACCGGTCCGCGATCGAGGCCATCGAACGCTCACAGTTCAGGCCCGCCTTGCGCGATGGCCAATCGGTGTCGTCGGTCGTGACCCGGCGGATCGATTTCCAGCTCGGCGGCTGACGGCGTCGCGAACCGCGCGGTGTGGCGTCCGCACGATCGCAACGTGATCCTCAGCGTTTGGACCGTGCGCGCCGCGCCGGTGCCTTGCGGTGTACCGGCGCCTTGCGGTGCACCGCGCGGTCCACGTGGTCGAGTCCCGCCCAGTCCTGATGCGGCAGGCCAAGCAGCGCGTCGAGCAGCATCGGTGCGAGCCCCGCCGGCGTGTTGCTCTCGCAGTTCCACAGCACGACGACGCCCGCGTGGTATTCGGGGAAGAACGCGATCATCGAACGGTAACCCCTGACCGCGCCCGCGTGGAACATCAGCGTGTGGCCAGCGTAGTCGTACACGCGCCAGCCGAGCGCGTAGGACGCGTGCTTGACCCGCACCCGCCGCCAGTTCGAGAACATGCGCTCGGACGGCGTGTTGATGATGGGCGTGTGCAGCACTTCGAGCAGCGAGCTCGGCAGCACCAGCGGGCGCCCGCCCATCTGCGCGATGAGCCACTGTTCCATGTCGCGGATGCTGGCGTTCACGCCGGCCGCGGGTGGGATGTAGAAGTTGTCGTTGGGCGCGAACGGCACCCAGTGGTCACCACGCAGGTAGTGGGGGCGCGCCCAGCTCTGGCTGGCCTCGAGTCCATCGAGGCCGTAGCTCGCGGTGGTCATGCCGAGCGGCACGAACAGGTAGCGATCGACCAGCTGGGTGAAGAACTGGCCGGTCTTGGCGTGGATCACGTCGCCGATCAGCGAGAACGCGATGTTCTGGTAGCCATAGCAGTCACCCGGATCGCAGGTCATGTGCACGGTGTCGAGCCGGCGCTCGAGTTCCTGATACGGCACGCCGCTCGACAACAGGTTGTCGTACGCGTTGGGCGGCAGGCCGATCGACTGGCTGAGGATGTCGCGCACGGTGGCCGTCTCGGAGGCGTGGGCGTCACGCAGCTTGAAGAACGGCAGCACCGTCGTGAGCCGCGTGTCCCAGGTGAGATACCCCTGCCGGATCAGGAGTCCGGTGAGCGCGGTGGCGAACGCCTTCGACAGCGAGGCCAGGCGGAACACGGTGTTGGGTTCGACCTTGGCACCGGTCGTCGCGTCAGCGTAGCCAAGCGTGCGCTCGTAGCGCACCTTGCCGTCGACGACGACGGCGGTCGCGAGTCCCGCGGTCTTGTTCTCGGCCGCCAACTGGTCCAGCCAGTGCTCGTAGTCGCGCAGCGCGGCGTCGACACGGTCGGCCGGCAGCACGGCCTGGTCGGGGCCGGTGTGCACCACCGAAGGTTCGGTCGGAACGCGGTTGCCGTGGGTCTGGAAGGCAGGAGCGGCAAAGGCGGCGACCGACAACACGAGGCCGGCCAACCCTGCGCAGAAGGCGGGTAGACGCATGCTATGCTCGAACGCGTTGGGCCCAGAGGCCCAAACGATTACTGGAAGGAGAAGACCATGACAGGTCTGATCATCGTCCTGATCATCATCGCGATCATTGTGATTTACCTCGTCGTGATCTACAACGGGCTGGTCACGTCACGCAACGCCTACAAGAATGCGTTCGCGCAGATCGACGTGCAGCTTACCCGGCGTCACGACCTGATCCCAAACCTGGTCGAGACTGCCAAGGGTTACCTTGCGCACGAACGCGAAACGCTGGAAGCGGTCACGCAGGCGCGCACCGCGGCGGTGAACGGCCTGGCCGCGGCCAAGGCGCAGCCGGGCGATCCGAACGCGATGAAGCAACTGGCCGGCAGCGAGAACCAGCTCACGCAGGCGCTCGGCCGGCTGTTCGCGGTCAGCGAGGCCTATCCCGACCTCAAGGCCAACCAGAACATGATGCAGCTGTCCGAGGAGCTGACCTCGACCGAAAACCGCGTCGCGTTCGCCCGGCAGGCGTACAACGATTCGGTGATGGCCTACAACAACAAGGTCCAGGTGTTTCCATCCAACCTGATAGCAGGGCCGGCCGGCTTCGCGCCTGCCGAACAATTGGCGATCGAGGACCCCGCCAAGCGCGAGGTACCGAAGGTCAGTTTCACCTAGCAGGGGAGCAGGGAAGGGGGAGCAGGGGAAAGCCAGTGGTTGGCAATTCCCGGCTTCCGGTTCCCGCCGCGGATGGACTTCTTCGCGCAGCAAGCCAAGGTTCGCCGCTCCAGCCATACGCTGGTCGGCCTGTTCGTGCTGGCGGTGATCGCGATCGTGATCGCCGTCGACCTCGTGTGCGCGTGGGTGCTGGGCATCGGCGCCGACCCCGCGGCGCTCGCCGGCATCTCGATCGTGGTGCTGGTCGTGATCGGCCTGTGTTCGGCCTACCGCGTCGCGAGCCTCGCGGGCGGCGGCGCCGCGGTCGCGCGCGAGATGCAGGCGACCGAAGTGCCGGGCAATACCACCAACGCGCAGTGGCGCCGCCTGCGCAACGTGATCGAGGAAGTCGCGATCGCCTCGGGCGTGCCGGTGCCCGACATCTACGTGATGCAGAACGAAGCCGGCATCAATGCGTTTGCCGCGGGCTACACGCCCAGCGACGCGGTGGTGTGCGTCACCCAGGGGTGCCTCGACAAGCTGGATCGCGATGAGCTGCAGGGCGTGATCGCGCACGAGTTCAGCCACGTGTTGAACGGCGACATGCGGCTCAACATCCGCCTGATGGGCCTCTTGTTCGGCATCATGGCGATCTGGGTGGTCGGCCGCTTCCTGATGTGGGGCGGGTATTTCGGGATCGGCGGCGGCGGCGGAGGTGGCGGCGATGGCGATCGACGCCGCGGCAACGGCGGCAACATCGCGCTGGCCGGCATCGCGTTGCTCGTCATCGGCGCCATCGGCGTGTTTTTCGGACGGCTCATCCAGGCGGCGGTGTCCCGTTCGCGCGAGTCGCTGGCCGATGCATCGGCCGTGCAGTTCACGCGCCAGACGTCGGGCATTGCCGGGGCGCTCAAGAAAATCGCGGTGTTCGAGGAAGGCTCGGCGCTGCGCGCGGCGCGGCGGGACGAGGTACGCCACATGTTGTTTGGCGATGCCGAACTCACGTCGATGTTCGCCACGCATCCGCCGATCGTCGCCCGCATCCAGGCGCTGGAGCCCGGGTTCAAGCCGGAAGAGCTCGATGCCTACGTCAAGCGGTGGCTGGCGAGCGGTGGCGATCCCGACAGCATCGACCTGCACGCCGAAGAGGCACCGTGGGAAAAGGCCGTGCACGATTTCGCGCGGGCGGATGGTGACGTCGACATCCGCCATGTGGCAGCCGCCAGGCCGGCGGCACCCGCCGCGGCCCCGGCGATCGGCGGCGTGGTGCCCATGCGTGGCGCGGAGCTTGCGGTCACTGCGGCCGCGGTCAGCGCCCAGGTCGCGAGTCCCGGGACCAACGACTACCGCGCAGCGGGTCAATTGCACGCGCAGATACCCGCGCCGCTGGCCGCCGCCGCGCGCGACCCGCGCGGCGCGCTGGCGGTGGTGTTGGCGCTGGCCATCTCCGAGCATTCCGATCTGCAGGCGCGCCAGCTCGCGGCCGTGACGGGGGCCTTCGACGCCAAGCTGGGCGACACCGTGCAGGGGCTGGTCGCGCCCGCCGCGGCGCTGCACCCGATGCTGCGCCTGCCGCTGGCGCAGCTCGCGTTTCCCGCGCTGAAACGCCGGCCGCGCCCTGAAATCGGCCGCTTCGTCCAGCTCCTCGAGCAACTGATCCACGCCGACGGGCGCGTGGATCTCGATGAATACTGCCTCGCGCGCCTGGTGCGCACGCAGGTGGTCGCGGCGCTCGACCCTGCCGCGGGATTCAAGCCCGGCAGGCTGAAGCTCGCCGATGTGTCCGACGCGTTGCGCGACCTGGCGGCCGTGCTGGCGCACTTCGGCAACGACGACGAAGATACCGCGCGCCGCGCGTTTGCGGCGGCCGTGCAGGAAGCGCTGCCCAGCGCATCGCTGGTCTACACGTTGCCCGACGACTGGCAGGCAGCGCTGGACCACGCGCTGGACCAGCTCGCCCATCTCGGGCCCGATGGCAAGCAGCTCACCGTGCGGGCGCTGACCCGCGCGATCGCGGCCGATGGCAAGGTGACGGTGGCGGAGTCGGAAATGCTGCGCGTGGTCTGCGCCGTGCTGGGTTGTCCGCTGCCGCTGCTGCTCGGCGCCGACGCCTGATCGTGTGGTGCCGGATTGTCCACTGCCGGCGCTGGTTGGCGCCGACGCCTGATCGTGTGGTGCCGGGTTGTCCGCTGCCGGCGCTGGTTGGCGCCGACGCCTGAGCGCACGGTGCCGGGTTGTCCGCTGCCGGCGCTGGTTGGCGCTGACGCCTGAGCGCACGGTGCCGGGTTGTCCGCTGCCGGCGTTGATTGACGCCGACGCCTGATCCCGCGGTGTCTCCGATCGATGTCACGGGCGCGGGCGCAGTTCTTGTGCACGCGTGACGAGGTCGGGGAAGAACGCCTCGAAGTGCCGTTCGATCGTGCCGGCGTGTGCTTCGATGGCGGGCAGCGCGTCGGCCAGCGGTGACGGGCGCGACAGTCGGTGGGCGATGCCTTGCATCACGTCCGCGATCGTGGCGGTCGAGCCATAGGCGGCGGGCAGGTCATGCGCGTGCATGAACCCCACGAAGCGCTGCTCGGCGGGCGGCAGGTCGCCGGCACGCCGATCGAGCAGGGCCAGCCAGCGTTCGGCAAAGGCGTCGAGTGGCTCGGCGTTGAAGTGGCTCCAGGCCCGCACCAGCAGGTGATCGAACCACACGTCGAGCATGATGCCGGCGTAGCGGCGCAGCGGCGACTCGAACGCCCGCCGTGCGGCCACGACTTCCGGGTGCGCATCGGTGAACCGGTCGATCGCACGGTGGAACCGCAGGCCGGCCTGGCGCTGCGCGGGCCACGCCGGGTCGGGGTGGCCGTGCACGAAATCGCCCATCGAGCTGCCCAGCGCGAACTCGGGCCCGCCGGGGTCGGCGAGCAAGGCGTGCGCGAGGTGGTTCATGCCCTCCACTCTACGCGCCCGCGCCCGCTGCCGCATGCGGCGCGCGCGGGCGAACCCACGTATGATTCGCGCATGAGTGAGTCCCTCGCGCCGGCGCCCGCCGGTTTCCCTTCCGCGTCCGCGCGGTTCGCGCTGGTCGGCCCGGCCGGTGCGCTGGAAGTGGCGACCGCGGTCCCCGAGGCCGGCACCGCGCGCGGGGGCACGGCGATCATCTGCCACCCCAATCCGCAGCAGGGCGGCACCATGCGCAACAAGGTGGTCACCATGCTGGAACGCGCGCTGCGCGAGTCGGGCCTGGCGACCGTGCGGTTCAACTTCCGCGGCGTCGGCGCGTCGGTGGGCGCGTTCGACCACGGCGACGGCGAAAGCGGCGATCTCGTCGCCGTGGCCGAGTGGGTGCGCAAGGTGCATCCGGACGACGTGCTGTGGCTCGCCGGTTTCTCGTTCGGCAGCTACGTCGCCTTGCGTTCGGCGCGCTCCCTGGCGGCCGATGCCCTGATCCTGGTGGCGCCGCCGGTGGACCGTTACGAGGTCGTGCAGCTCGCCACGCCCGGTTGCCGCACGCTGGTGGTGCAGGGCGAGGAAGACGAAGTCGTGGCGCCGCCCACGGTGTATGCGTGGATCGACACGCTGGATCCCAAGCCCAACCTGATCCGCATGCCCGAGACCGGACATTTCTTCCATCGGCGGCTGATGGATCTGCGTGGCGCGGTCAAGAATGCGGTGCGCACCTGGCTGCCGCCGCCCCGGACCAACGGCTGAGCGTGGACGGCACGCTTCCCGCCGTCGCGGCGCTGGCGCCGGGCGCCCGTTATGCGCGCGACGTCGCCGCCGGACGCTGGCAGGACGATCCGGCGCAGCGCGCGGTGCTCGCGGTGCTCGATCGGCTGTACGGCGAGCTCGTGGCGCCCGCGCCGACCTGGTACGCACGCCTGCGCCAGCGCTTTGCCAAGCCGGCGCCGCCGCGCGGCCTGTACCTCTGGGGTGAAGTCGGGCGCGGCAAGACGCTGCTGATGGACGAATTCGTCGCGACGCTGCCCGCCGGCGTGGCGCTGCGCGTGCACTTCCACCGCTTCATGCTCGATGTGAACGCGCGGTTGCGCGAGCTGGGCGAGGTGCGCGACCCGCTGCCGCGCGTGGCCGCACAGCTCGCGGCGCAGGCACGGGTGCTGTGCCTGGACGAGTTCATGGTGGCCGACATCGGCGATGCCATGCTGCTGTCCGGCCTGCTCGCGTCCTTGTTCGAACGCGGCGTCGCGCTGGTCACGACGTCCAACACGCCGCCGCGCGATCTCTACAAGGATGGCCTGCAGCGCGCGCGCTTCCTGCCGGCCATCGCGCTGCTCGAGCGGTACTGCGAGGTGCACGAGCTGGCGTCGCCGCACGACTGGCGTCTGCGCGCGCTGACCCGCGCCCCGGTGTACCTCACGCCGGCCGATGCGCACGCGCAAACCCAACTGGAACAATTGTTCGCGAGCCTGGCCCGCGGCCGGGTCGAGAGCGATGTTGACGTGATGCTCGACGGTCGCAGTTTCCACGTGCGCCGCAAATGCCCCGAAGTCGTGTGGTTCGATTTTGCCGCCCTGTGCGAAGTGCCCTCGGGCTCGGCGGATTTCATCGAGCTGGCGCACACCTGGCCGACGGTCCTCGTTTCCGGCGTACCGCAGTTCACGCCGTTGCGCGAAGACGCGGCGCAGCGCTTCGTGCACCTGATCGACGAGCTTTACGATCGCCGCGTCAAGCTTGCGCTCAGCGCGCAGGCGCCGGCGGTCGAGCTGTACGACGGCACCCGCCTGCGCATGGCGTTCGCGCGCACGGCGAGCCGCCTCATCGAGATGCAGACCCGCGAATATCTCGCGCTCGCGCATCGCCCCTACGCGGGCGAGTGATGGGCCGTGCCGCGCGCCGACGCGCGGCCTGACACCTGTCACCGCAAGTCATGACGATTGTCGCTGGCGGGCGCGGGTCCCGCGCTTGCACAATCGATCCACCGTAAATACAATACTGCACGGTTCAGTTATATGAACCGCCCCCGCGTCACCACCGCACAACGGACTTCCCGCCCGCATGCCGTCCCGTTTTCCCAATTTCTGGTCCGCCGCGCGATCAGCGGCGGCGCTGCTGGCAGGGTTCGCGCTGACGGGCTGCGCGGTGGGCCCCAATTACCGCGAGCCGGCCGCGCCCGCGGTCGGTCGCTACACCGCGGTGGCACTGCCACGCGCGACGGTCGCGACCGCCACCGCCGGTGGCGATGCCCAGCACTTCCTGGATGGTGCGAGCGTGCCGCAGCGCTGGTGGACGGCTTTTGACAATGGCGAGCTGGATCGCCGGGTCGCGCTGGCTTTTGCGCACAGTCCGACGGTCGCGGGCGCACAGGCCGCGCTGCGCCAGGCCGAGGAAACCGCGCGCGCGGCCGGCGGTGGCCTGCTGCCCACGCTGGACGCCAGTGGTGGCGTGACGCGCGGCAAGGAGTCCGCGGCGCAGACCGGCATCGGCCAGGGGTTCGGCCCCTTCACGGTCTACAACGCGGGCGTCAGCGTTGGCTACGTGTTCGACCTGTTCGGCGGCGTGCGGCGCGGCATCGAAGCCCAGGACGCGCTGGCCGACGTGGCTCGCGCCAAGCTCGACGCCACCTATCTCAGCCTCGCCGCCAACGTCGTGACCGCATCACTGACCGAGGCGGCGGTGCGCGAGCAGGTCACCGCGACGCAACAGATCATTGCCTCGCTCGAGCGCGAGCTCGACATCGCCGCCAGGCAGCAAGCGATCGGGGCAAAGTCTCTGACCGACACGCTGGCGGTGCGCTCGCAGCTGGCCGCGACCCGTGCCACCCTGCCGCCGCTCCAGAAGCAGTTGGCGACCACGCAGACCCAATTGGCGACCTACCTGGGCGTCGCGCCGGCGCAGCTCGACCTGCAGCCGATTGCATTGGACCGCGTCACGCTGCCGCGGGACGTGCCGGTGAGCCTGCCCTCGACGCTGGTGGCGCGCCGCCCCGACATCCGCGCGGCCGCCGCCGAACTCCACGCGGCGACCGCCGACGTCGGGGTCGCCACCGCGGCGATGCTGCCCAAGCTCAGCCTGTCCGGCAGCCTGACCTCCGAGGCGCTCAAGTCGTCCGGGCTGTTCGGCGCCGGCAGCGGCGGCTGGTCGCTCGGCCTCGGGCTGGCGCAGCCCCTGTTCCACGGTGGTGAGCTGCTGCATGGCAAGCGCGCCGCCGAAGCGGGCATGGACGTGGCGCGCGCCGCCTGGCAGCAGACCGTGCTCACCGCGTTCCAGAACGTGGCCGATGCGCTCGATGCGCTGGACTACGACGCGCGCACGCTCAAGGCCCAGGCCGCGGCCGAACAGGATGCCGAAAAGCTGCTGGTGCTGACCCGCGAGCAGTTCCGCGTGGGCGCCGTCGGGTACCTCAACCTGCTCTCGGCCGAACGCCAGTACCAGCAAGCCCGGATCGCCGCGATTGCCGCGCGCAGCGCGCGGCTCGCCGACACCGCGGCGCTGTACGTCGCGCTGGGCGGTGGCTGGCAGGGCGCGGCCGACGTCGCGGCGGCAACCGCGCAGCAGTGAGCCACCGACCGCAACCAGCGCGCCGGATGCGCGCGCCCCCTGGTTCCCCACGGGTTCGTCCGTGACCGCGACGAGCCGCAGATCGCAAGGCAAACCGATGAACGCCATCGCTGGCAGCGACCCCTCCGCACAACCCCGGCTGCGCAAGCGGCTCGTCATCGTGATCGTCGCGGTCGCGGTGCTGTTCGCGCTGCTGATCGGCTTCAACACCTTCAAGGGCATCATGATCGGCAAGTTCATGAAGGCCATGGCCGATCCGCCGCAGACCGTCAGCGCCATGACCGCCGAGTACCAGACCTGGCTGCCGCAGGTGCAGGCGGTCGGCAACGTGCGCGCGGTGCACGGCAGCGACCTCGCGTTCGAGGTGGCGGGCCTCGTCGCCCGCGTCGACGTGCAATCGGGCGCGGACGTGAAAAAAGGCCAGGTGCTGATGCAGCTCGTGGACGCGCAGGATCGCGCGCAACTGGCCTCGCTCAAGGCCACCGCCGAGCTTGCGCGCCTGACCGCCAAACGCTCGCAGGAGCAGCTGGCGGTGCAGGCCATCAGCCGCGCGCAGTACGACGCGGACGTGGCCAGCCTCGCCAGCGCCGAGGCCAACGTCGCCGCCCAGCAGGCGCTGGTCGACAAGAAGACGCTGCGTGCTCCCTTCGCGGGCCGCGTGGGCATCGTCACCGCCAATCCCGGCGATTACCTCAACGTCGGCACCACGGTCGCGACGCTGCAGCAGCTCGATCCGGTGTACGTCGACTTCACGCTTCCGCAGTCGTCGCTGGACGCCATCGGCGTGGGCAACAAGGTCCAGGTGAGCGCCGACGCGTTCGCGGGCAAGACCTTCACCGGCAAGATCAACGCGAGCGACCCGAAGGTCGACCTCGCCACCCGCAACGTCGGCGTCGAGGCCACGGTGGGCAACCCCGCCAAGCTCCTCATGCCGGGCATGTTCACCCGGGTCGAGGTCGAGGCCGGCCGCGCGCAGCGCTATCTGACGCTGCCGCAGACCGCGGTGACGTATGCGCCGTACGGCGACACCGTGTTCGTGGTCCACGACGGCCAGCCGCCGGCGCCCGCCGGCGCCCAAAAGCCCGCTGCGCCCGCGAGCGCGCCGGCCGCGGGCGCGCCCGGTCACTACGTGCAGCAGGTGATCGTCAAGACCGGCCCGACCCGCGGCGATCAGGTGGCGATCCTGTCGGGCATCGAGGCGGGCGACGTGGTCGTGACCAGCGGGCAGCTGAAGCTCAAGAACGGTACGCCGGTCGATCTCAACAACAAGGTCGAGCCTGCGTTCAGTCCCGATCCGCATCCGGTGGAGGAGTAGGCGCGCGAGCGCCCACGCCGGCCGACCCTGGATCATTCGCCCTGATGCAGTGCAAGCACTTGCCGCCGTGAGTGCGGCATCGGAAGCCAACACCGAGCACCGCCATGAAATTCACCGACCTCTTCATCAAGCGCCCCGTCCTCGCCGCCACCGTCAGCCTGCTGATCCTGGTGCTCGGCCTGCGCGCGGTGACTTCGCTGCCGATCCGCCAGTATCCCAAGACCGAAAACGCGACGATCACCGTGACGACGGTGTACTACGGCGCGGACGCGCAGACGCTGGCGGGGTTCATCACCCAGCCGCTGGAGCAGGCCATCGCGCAGGCGCAGGGCATCGATTACCTCACGTCGTCCTCGACGCCCGGCGTGTCGATGATCACGGCGACGCTGAAGTTGAACTACGACGGCAACAAGGCGCTGACGGAGATTTCCTCGCTGGTCAATTCGGTCAAGAACCAGCTGCCGCAGCAGGCGCAGGAACCGGTGATCGCGCTGCAGACGGGCCAGCAGGTCGCGTCGATGTACCTCGGGTTTTCATCCACGTCGCTCGCGTCCAACCAGATCACGGACTACCTGACGCGCGTGGTGCAGCCGCAGTTGAACGCGGTCGACGGCGTGCAGAACGCCGAAATCATCGGCGGGCGCACATTTGCGCTGCGGGCCTGGCTGGACCCGGTGCGGATGGCGGCGCACGGCGTCACCGCGACCGACGTCAACCAGGCGCTGGCGGCCAACAACTTCCTGTCCGCGATCGGCACCACCAAGGGGCAGATGGTGTCGGTCAACCTGACCGCCGCCACCGACCTGCACACGGTCGACGAGTTCAAGAACCTGGTCGTCAAGGCCAAGGGCAATGACCTCGTGCGCCTGGGCGACGTCGCCGACGTGACGCTGGGTGCGCAGGACTACAACTCGGACGTCGCGTTCGACGGCGAGCGCTCGGTGTTCATCGGCATCAATGCGGCACCCGATGCCAACGTGCTGGACGTGATCGAGCGCGTGCGCAAGGTGTTCCCGGAGATCGTGCACCAGATGCCGGCGGGGCTGAGCGGCCGCATCGTGTTCGACGGCACCGACTTCATCCGCTCATCCATCGATGAGGTGGTGAAGACGCTCGCCGAGACGCTGATCATCGTCACGGTCGTGATCTTCCTGTTCCTCGGCACGCTGCGCGCCGTTCTGATCCCCGTGCTGGCGATGCCGTTGTCGCTGATCGGCGCGTTCGTGGTGATGCTGCTGTTCGGCTATTCGATCAATCTGTTGACGCTGCTGGCGCTGGTGCTGGCGATCGGCCTCGTGGTCGACGATGCGATCATCGTGGTCGAGAACGTCGATCGGCACATGAAAAATGCGCACTCGCCGTTCAAGGCGGCGGTGCTGGCGGCGCGCGAGCTGGGTGCGCCGATCATCGCGATGGCGATCGTGCTGGTCGCGGTGTACATTCCGATCGGCTTCGAGGGCGGCTTGACGGGCGCGCTGTTCACGGAATTCGCGTTCACGCTGGCGGGCGCGGTGGTGATTTCGGCGATCGTCGCGCTGACGCTTTCGCCCATGCTGTGCTCGAAGGTGCTGCGCGAATCCGACCACGGCAAGCCCTTCGTCAAGCGCATCGACCGCGTCGCCGACTACGTGCGCGACCGGTACCGGCGCATGCTGCATTCCTCGCTCGACACCTGGGCCGTCGCGCTGGTGTTCGGCGGGTTGATCCTGATCGGCAACGTGTACCTGTTCAAGACCGCGAAGTCGGAACTCGCGCCGCAGGAGGACCAGGGCATCGTGCTGGTCCAGACCCAGGGCGCGCCCAACGCCACGGTGGCGCAGATGGGCCTGTACTCGCGCCAGGTGTTCGACATCGCCAAGGCGCTGCCGGAATATACCCACATCTTCCAGGTCACCGGCATGGGCGCGGTCAACTCGGCGTTTGCCGGCATCATGCTGAAGCCGTGGGGCGAGCGCAGCCGCAGCGCCGACCAGGTCCAGCAGGCGGTCCAGCAAAAGGTCAACGACGTTGCCGGCGCGCGCATGGCGGTGTTCCAGTTTCCCGCGCTGCCGGGCGCGTTCGGCATGCCGGTGCAGTTCGTGATCAAGACCACCGAGCCGCTGGCGAACCTCAACGAGGTGGCGCAGCAGGTGCTGGCCAAGGCGCAGGCGTCGGGCATGTTCTTCTACGTCGACTCCGACCTCAAGATCGACCAGCCGCAGGCCACCGTGGTACTGGATCGCGACAAGGTCGCGGCGTTGGGGCTCACCCAGGCGGACGTCGGCGCGGCGCTGTCCTCGGCGCTGGGCGGCAACTACGTCAACTATTTTTCGATCTCGGGGCGGGCCTACCGCGTGATTTCGCAGGTTGCGCAGGTCGATCGGCTGAACCCGGCGCAGCTCGACAACTACTACATCAAGACTCCGGGGGGCCAGATGATCCCGGCTTCGACCGTCGCCCACCTCACCTACCAGACGGTGCCGGAATCGATCAACCACTTCCAGCAGTTGAACGCGGCCACCATCTCGGGCGTCATCGCGCCCAGCGTCTCGCTGGGCCAGGCGCTGACCTTCATGCGGCACACCCTGGCCGAGGTGGCGCCGACCGGTTATGCCACCGACTACGCCGGCGAGTCGCGCCAGTTCATGCAGGAATCGGGCGGGTTCCTGTTCACGCTGCTGTTTGCCATCATCATCGTGTTCCTGGCGCTGGCGGCGCAGTTCGAGAGCTTCCGCGATCCGATCGTGATCCTGGTCTCGGTGCCGATGGCGACCTTTGGCGCGCTGCTGTTCATCAACATCGGACTGTCGACGCTCAATATCTACACCGAGGTCGGCCTGGTGACGCTGGTGGGCCTCATCAGCAAGCATGGCATCCTGATCGTCGAGTTCGCCAACGACGCGCAGCGCCTGCGCGGACTCAGCAAGCGCGAAGCCATCGAAGAGGCGGCCGCGGTGCGCCTGCGGCCGATCCTGATGACCACGCTCGCGATGGTGCTGGGCGTGGTGCCGCTGGTGATGGCGGCGGGGGCGGGCGCCGCGGGGCGCCACGACATGGGTCTCGTGATCTTCACCGGCCTGTCGATTGGCACCCTGTTTACGCTGTTCGTGGTGCCCGCGATGTATCTCGTGCTGGGCGAGGACCACCAGCGCGAGCGCGGCCACGCGGCCGAATTGGAGGCGCTCGACGCCGTGCCCCCGGCACCCTGACTGCCCGCGCCGCCCTGCTATGATCCCGTGCTGGTTGACAGGGCCGATCGTTGCGGCGGTCGGCGCGGCAGCGGGAGTGCGCGATGAACGAGACGGCGGCGACGGCCACGGTCTACAACCACAACGTTGCCGCGCGGCGGCTCGGTACGAGCATCGATCGCGAGCCGCCCGTCAAGCACGTCATCGTGGTCGGCGGCGGCAGCGCCGGCTGGATGACCGCGCTGCTGCTGGCGCATTCGGGCTACGGCCGCCGGCTCAAGGTGACGGTGCTGGAATCACCGCAGGTCGGCGCCATCGGCGTCGGCGAAGGTTCGACGCCATGGCTGCGCGGGTTCTTCGCCGAGATCGGCATCGACGAAGCCGAGTGGATGCCCGCCTGCAATGCCACCTACAAGGCTGGCATCAGCTTTGACGGCTGGTCGACCCGGCCTGGCTACGAGAGCTATTTCCATCCGTTTGCCTCGATGCTCGACAACGTGACGATGGGGCCGTTCCTTGCCAATGTGCAGGCGCGGCTCGAAGGCGCCGACGTCTACGCCCATCCCGACCGCTTCTTCATCGCCGCCAAGCTCGCCGAGCAGTGCAAGGCGCCGCGTCCGCAGCAGAGTTTCCCGTTCGACGTGTGGTACGGCTACCACTTCGACTCGTTGATGCTGGGCCGCTTCCTGCACCAGAAGGCGATCGAGTGCGGCGTGGAGCACGTGGTCGGCCACGTCGCCGAGGTGAAGCTCGCCGAAAACGGCGACATCGCTTCGCTGGTGCTGAAGGACGGCGGCACGCTCGCCGGCGACTTCTACGTCGACTGCACCGGGTTTGCCTCGCTGCTGATCGGCAAGGCGCTTGGGACGCCGTTCGTGTCGTTCCAGGAAAACCTGTTCGACAATGCGGCGATCGCCATCAGCAAGCCGCACGACGGCAAGATCATGCCGAAGACCATTTCCAGCGCCCTGAAATATGGCTGGGTGTGGAAGATCCCGCTGACCACGCGCTACGGCTACGGCTACGTCTACAGCAGTGATTTCTGCACGCCTGACGCGGCGGAGACCGAGGTCCGCCAGCATCTTGGCCTGCTGGATGTCGACGTGCCGGCGCGCCACATCAGGTTCCGTCCCGGTCGCGTGGCGCAGCCCTGGAACCGCAACTGCGTCGCCAATGGCCTGTCGCAGAGCTTCATCGAGCCCCTGGAAGCGACCACGCTGCTGTACGTGCAGCGCACCGCCGAGATGCTGGTGGCGGCGCTGGAGAAAGGGGATCTCGGCCAGGTCGCGCGCGACCAGTTCAACGGCACGCTCAACGCGGCGGTCGAGGGCACGCGCGACTACATCTTCACGCACTTCAAGACCAACACCCGGACCGACACGGATTACTGGCGCGCCAACGCCGCCAACACCCACGTGTCGGCACCGCTGGAGCAACTGCTGCGCACCTGGCTGGCCCGCAAGCCGATTTCGGGCGGCATCAGCCAGGGCAAGTTCGGGCGCAGCTATCCGATCATGTCGTGGTACGCGATGCTGTCCGGAGTCGGGCTGTTTCCGGATGATGCCGGTACGCGCGCGCCGACCCCGCAGGACGCGAAGTACGACATGGGCGAGATCGACGCGCTGATCGAACGCAGCGCCATGAACTTCCCCGACCATCGTGAGTTCCTGCAGGCCATTGCGCCGGTGCCCAGGCAGCGCTCGTTGCAGGTGTATCTCTGGTAGGCGGCTGACACTGGGCCAGCCGTGGCCCCGCATGCGGCGTGTCTCGCCGGAGGCCGGGTGCTAAGGTTGCCGCCTGGTGTTGCGCGTGAGGGTTCCCATGCCTGGTCGTGGTGCCGTGGTTTTGGCGGCGGTGGTCGCCGCGTGGTTGGCGTTCGCGCCTGGGGTGTCCCGCGCACAGGCGGCGTTGCCGCCAAGCTTGGCCACGCAGATCGACACGATCGCCACCGACGCGCTCAAGAGCAGCGGGGTGCCGAGCGCGTCGATCGCGGTGGTGCACGCGGGCAAGCTCGCCTACGTCCATGCCTACGGCGAGGCGCGGCTCGATCCGAAGACCGCGGCCACGCCTGCGATGCGCTACAGCATCGGCTCGATCAGCAAGCAGTTCACCGCGGCGGCGATCCTGCTGCTGCAGCAGGACGGCAAGCTGTCGCTGGACGACAAGGTCGCGAAGTTCTTCCCCGGCCTCACCGAGGCCGGCCACGTCACGCTGCGGCAGATCCTCTCGCACACCTCCGGCTACCAGGATTACTGGCCGCAGGATTACGTGATGCCGGAGATGCTGAAGCCCACGACACCGCAGTTCATCATGGATACGTGGGCGAAGAAGCCGCTCGACTTTGCGCCCGGCGCAGACTGGCAGTACAGCAACACCAACTACGTGATTGCGGGCCAGATCATCCGGAAACTCACCGGGCAGGCACCATTTGCGTACATCGACCAGCACATCCTGCGGCCGCTCGGCATCGACGATGCCTACGACAACAACCTGCACGCGTTGCCGGCAGGCGACGCCCGCGGCTATCACCGTTATGCGCTGGGGCCGCTGCATCCGGCGCCGAAGGAAGGTGCAGGCTGGCTGACGTCCATGGCGGAGTTGTCGATGACGCCGGGCGATCTCGCCAAGTGGGATCTCGCGATGTTGCACCATTCGTTGCTGCAGCCCGCGTCGTGGCACGCGATGCAGACCGAGGTGCGGCTCAACGACGGGCTGGGTTCGGGCTACGGGCTCGGCGTGTTCCTGGGCCGCCTCGGTGGCCACTGGATGGTATCCCACGATGGCGAGGTGTCGGGCTTCACCGCGACCAACCTCGTGTTTCCCGCCAATGGCGACGCCGTCGTCGTGCTGACCAACCAGGATGCGGTGGGAACCTCCGGCGTCATCGCGCGGAAGATCGCGCAAGCGCTCTTCGCGCAGCACGATCCGGCCGCCGAGCGCGCGCTCGCGCAGGCGAAGTCCATCTTTGCCGGCCTGCAGCGTGGCCGGATCGAGCGCAGCCTGTTCAGCGCCGACGCCAACTTCTACTTCGACGCGACCGCGCTCCACGATTATCGCAGCAGCCTTGCGCCGCTCGGCAAACCATTGACCTTCACGGCCGGTCGGGCCGGTCTGCGCGGGGGGATGCGGATGCGCTCGTACCGGGTGACGTTCCACGACCTGCAGTTGGCGATCACCACCTACATGCTGCCGGATGGCAAGCTCGAGCAATATATCGTGGCGCCCGCCGGCTAGGAGCGCGCGCAGGATGGGAAGTATGATGGGCACGTGAGGGGTCACGTCTGGACGTCCGGACGGCCATTTGCCGTCCGCTCGCCGCAAGAGCCGGTCTCAATGCCTGAACATTCCAATCCGCTGGGGCACACCAGCGCCTATCCGACCACCGTCGACCCGCAGGTACTGTTTCCGATCGCGCGGGGCGAGGCGCGTCGTGTCCTGGGCGTCGATCAGGCCGCCTTGCCGTTTCATGGCGCCGACATCTGGAACGCGTGGGAGCTGTCGTGGCTCGACGCGCGCGGCAAGCCGTGCATCGCGGTGGCTGAACTGTGGGTGCCGTGCAACTCGCCGAAGCTGGTCGAGTCCAAATCGCTGAAGTTGTATCTCAACGGCTACGCGATGACGCGCTTCGAGGACAGCCACGCGGTGCGCACGCGCATCGCAGCCGACGTGTCCGCGTGTGTTGGCGCCGACGTCGAGATCCGGCTGGTCGAGCCCGCGGATTTCGCGCGCCTGCGCGCGATCGCCCTCGCGGGTGAATCGCTGGACGAGCAGCCGTTGATGGTGTCCGACTACGCGGGGCCGGCGCCCGCGCACCTGCGCGTCCACACCGGCCCGCGTGGCCGCGTCGTCGAAGAGGCGCTGGTGACGCGCCTGTTCCGCTCGCGTTGCCCGGTGACGGGCCAACCCGACTGGGCCAGCGTGCAGATCCGCTACCGCGGCGAGCCGATCGACCGCGCGGGCCTGCTGCGCTACCTGGTGTCATACCGCGAACACCCCGATTTCCACGAGGCCTGCGTCGAGCGCATTTTCGTCGACGTGCAGCAGCGCTGCGCGCCGATCGAGCTCATGGTCTGCGCGCGCTTCCTGCGCCGCGGCGGCATCGACATCAACCCCTGGCGCGCGACCCCGCGTTTCACGGCCACGCCGGCCAACCTCAGGACGACGCGGCAGTAGCGCGGTCTGGCGTACGATCCATCACGCAAGCGGCGATATCCGGTGGGGCGGAAGCCGAACGGTGCCCGCTGTCGATTCGGCGGAAACCACGCGGGGAGTCGGTTGTGATTGGAGGTTCCGCGTGGCGCGGGTTCCGCCCTGCGGGGCTGTACGGCGGATCACGCGCGCTTCGCCGCGCGTTCTTCACACGGGAGCGCGTACCATCGGCGCATTACGGCCAAGGGAGTCAGCAACCATGCAGCACAAATTCGATTACGTCATCGTGGGCGCCGGCATGGCCGGGCAGGCCGCGGCCAAGGCGCTGCGCGCCGCGGATGCGCAGGGCACGATCGCCCTGATTGGAGCGGACCCGCACCCGCCCTACGCGCGCCCACCGCTCAGCAAGAAGTTGTGGAAGAACGGCAAGGAAGCGGACATCTGGTTTGCGATCGACAAGGCCGGCGCGACGCTCAGCCTTGGCCGCAGCGCCACGCGGATCGACCGCAAGGCGCACGTGGTGCACGATGACCAGGGCGATGCCTGGCAGTATCGGAAGCTCCTGCTGGCCACCGGCGGCACGCCGCGCACGCTGGGTGGCAACGATGATTTCATCTACTTCCGTACGTTCGATGACTACCAGCGCCTGCGCCAGGCGGTACACCCCGGCGCACGCGTCACGGTGATCGGCGGCGGGTTCATCGGCAGCGAACTTGCGGCGGCGATGGCGACGAATGGCTGCAAGGTCAGCATGATCTTTCCGGACGCGACGATCGCGGCGCGCGTGTACCCGGCGGCGCTGGCGAAATCGGTGACGGACTACTACCGCGAGAAGGGCGTCGACGTGCGCTCGGGCCTCACGGTGGCGCACGGCGAGCGGACGGGCGGGCACGCGCGGCTCACGCTGTCGGACGGCTCGATGCTGGATGCCGACGTGGTCGTGGCCGGGCTTGGGATCACCCCGAACGTCGCGCTGGCCGAAGAGGCCGGGCTCGAGATCGACAACGGGATCGTGGTCAACGCGCACCTGCAGACCTCCGATGCGGACGTCTACGCGGCGGGCGACGTGGCGTCGTTCCCCGCGGTCGGGCTCGACCGCCAGCTGCGCGTCGAGCACGAAAACGCGGCGCTGACCATGGGCGATCGCGCCGGCCAGTGCATGGCCGGCAAGGATGCGCCCTACGACGAGCTGCCGTTCTTCTATTCGGACCTGTTCGACCTGGGCTACGAGGCCGTGGGTGTGCTGGATTCGCGTTTGCAGACGGTCGAGCAGTGGGCCACCCCGTATCGCAAGGGCGTGGTCTATTACCTCGACGCGGGGCGGGTGCGCGGCGTGCTGCTGTGGAACACGTGGGACCAGGTATCCGCTGCCCGCAAGCTCATCGCCGAAAGCGGGCCATTCAACGCCGATACCGTGCGTGGCCGCCTGCCCGCGGCGAAGTAGGCGAACATGCTGCGCGGCCCGTTGGCGCGTACGGGCCGCGCGTTGCCTTGAGGGCGCCCTGGATTTGGCGATTCTGTCCGCGGGCAATGCGCCTGCCGCGAGCGGAATCAGCGTGTTGTCGGGTCGTCGTGGACCTGTCGAAGGACGCGCAGAGGGGCTGCGCCAAACATCGTTACCGCGACGAGACGTACTTCTCGCGCCGGATGTTCTTGATCGGCATGCCGAGTTCCTTCAGCAACGTGTACGTCGCGTCGATCATCTCGGGGTTGCCGCATAGATAGGCGATGTCGTGCGCAGGGTCGGGCATGAGTTCGGGCAGCACGTCCTGCACGTGGCCGCGGCGGTCGTTGGGGCGCGGCGCGGCGCGGGCGGCGCGCGACAGGCAGGGGTAGAAGGCGAACTCGGGATGGGCGTGCGCAAAGGCGTCGAATTCTTCGCTGTACAGCAGCTCCTGCTCGTTGCGTGCACCGTACAGCAGCGCGAAGTGCGTGCCCTTGCCGACGATCTCGTGTTCGATCTGCGGCAGCATCGCGCGATAGGGTGCGATGCCGGTGCCGGTGGCGATCAGGAGATAGCGTCCGTTTGTGTCGCCCTCCTGCAGGCAGAAGCGTCCGTAGGGCCCACTGGCGTCGAGCGTGTCGCCGGTGGCCAGGCCTTCCACGAGCCTGGTCGCGGCGCCGCCGTTGACGTAGGACACGACCAGTTCCACCCGCGGCACCGCCGCGCTGGTGGCCTGCGTGCCGACCGAGTAGCTGCGTTTGGTCGGCTTGCCGTCGGCGTAGGTGAAGTGGATCTGGATGAACTGGCCTGGTGTGAACCGGAACGGTGCGCCGTCGGCGCGTTCGAAGGCCAGATGCCGGATGCTCGGGGCGAGCATGCGGCTGTCGGCGAGCCTGAGCTGGAAGTGTTCGATCATGTGCAGTCGATTGCGGCGCAGTGGCGCCGTCCGAAAGGCGTGGGAGTCCGGTTGGCCTGGCGGTACATGGCCGGTGTGCCGGACGAAACTTCTATAATAAGGGATGGTTGCCGATTCCGCTGTGCCCGAGCCGCTTTCCCGCATGTCCGCCGTTTCCGCCGCTGGCGCCGTTCCGGCGCTGGCGGTGGTCGACCTGCGCAAGACCTACGCCAATGGCGTCGAGGCGCTCAAGGGCGTCTCGCTCGAGGTCGCGCGTGGCGACTTTTTCGCGCTGCTGGGGCCTAACGGTGCCGGCAAGTCCACGCTGATCGGGATCCTGTCGTCGCTGGTCAACCCCACCTCGGGCGACGCGCGTGTGTTCGGCCTGTCCATCCATGCCGACCGCGGCGGCGTCATGCGCCAGATTGGGCTGGTGCCGCAGGAAATCAACTTCAACCAGTTCGAGACGCCGTTCGAAATCTGCGTCAACGTGGCGGGTTTCTACGGCATCCCGCGCGCGATCGCGCAGCCGCGGGCCGAGAAATACCTGAACGAGCTGCGTATCTGGGACAAGGCGCACCAGGCCACCCGCATGATGTCGGGCGGCATGAAACGGCGCCTGATGATCGCGCGCGCGATGATGAACGAGCCGCACCTCCTGATCCTCGATGAGCCCACGGCCGGCGTCGACATCGAAATCCGCCGTTCCATGTGGCAGTTCATCACCGCGATCAACCGCGCTGGCACCACGGTGATCCTGACCACGCACTATCTCGAGGAGGCCGAGCAGCTGTGCCGCAACATCGCGATCATCGACCACGGCGAGATCGTCGAGAACACTTCGATGCGGCACCTGCTGTCCAAGCTCGACGTGCAGTCGTTCGTGCTCGATGTGCGGGGGGCGACGACCCTGCCACAGCTTGCGGACGTAAAGCTGACGCGCATCGATGCGCAGACGCTCGAAGCCGAGGTGCCGAGCACGCATGACTTGAACTCCCTGTTCGCGGGGCTGACCGCGGCGGGCATCACGGTGACGTCCCTGCGCAACAAGACCAACCGGCTGGAGGAGCTCTTCATCCGGCTGGTCGAGCGCAACGCGCGGCGGGTGGCGCAGTGAACGGCGCGGTGCGCGAGCCGGCACTGCCCGCCGGCGCTGTCGTGCGTGGCCCCGCGCGCCTGCGCGCGAACCTGGTCGCGCTGGGTACCATCACGCGTCGGGAAGTGCACCGCGTGCTGCGCATCTGGACCCAGACGCTGGTGCCGCCGGCGATCACGATGACGCTGTATTTCGTCATCTTCGGCAAGGTCATCGGCAGCCGCGTCGGGCAGATGCAGGGCTTCACCTACATGCAGTACATCGTGCCCGGCCTCGTGATGATGAGCATCATCAACAACTGCTACGCCAACATCACTTCGAGCTTCTTTGGCTCCAAGTTCGGTCGCTACGTCGAGGAGCTGCTGGCCTCGCCCATGCCGGCGTGGGTGGTGCTGACGGGCTACGTGGCCGGCGCGGTCGCGCGCGGACTGCTGGTCGGCGTCATCGTGCTTGGCATCGCGCTGTTCTTCACCTCGCTGGACGTCGCGCATCCGGTCGTGGCCATCACCACGGTGATCCTCGGCGCCACGATCTTCTCGCTGGCGGGGTTCATCAACGCGATGTTCGCCAAGCGCTTCGATGACATCGCGATCGTGCCGACCTTCGTGCTCGCGCCGCTCACCTATCTGGGCGGGGTGTTCTATTCGGTCGACCTGCTGGGTTCGCCGTGGCGCCAGGCCTCGCTGGCCAATCCCATCCTCTACATGGTGAACGCGTTCCGCTACGGCATCCTCGGCGTGGGTGACGTGCCGCTGTGGGCGGCCTACGTGGTGATGCTCGCGTTCGTCATCGCGCTGAGCGCGTTCGCGCTGTGGCTGCTGCGGCGCGGCGTGGGCCTGCGTTCCTAGCTCCTCCGGATGGCTTCGCTGCGACCCACCTGTCGCCTCGAACGGTGGGCGCTGCCGGCCGCCCTTGCGTCCGAACCGGCAATCCTTCCGGGTTGGTTGCGCTGGTTTTCGGTGGAATCCTCCGATGGTGCGGGTGCTTTTGGCGGGACCGCGCGTAAGATCACGCGATGCAGCGGGTGATCGTCATTTTTGCCGTGCTGGCCGGCGTCGGCTGGGGTGCCAGCGCGCACGCGCAGGTGTATCGCTGCGTGACGGCGGAGGGCGCCGTGAGCTTTCAGGATCACGCCTGTGGCGCCGGGCAGGCGCAGAAGGTCATTGACCTGCCAAGCCGCGCGCCGCCGGGTTACGTGCCGCCGCCGCCGGCGACCGCCGCGTCGCCCGTGGCGCCCGCCGTGAGCGCTCCGGTGCCGCCGGCGCCAGCGGCGCCGGCCACGCCGTTGCCGGTGTTGTACGCCTGCGTGGGGGCGGTGAACGGCAAGCCGTACCTGACGCGTTCGCCGCCGCCGCCGTACCTGGCGCCGTTGGGCGTGCTGGGCTATCCGCCCGAGTCACTGGCGCAGGCCTACGGCGGCCCGCGCGGTGCCGGCGCGTCGGCGCCCGAGCTTGCGCATCCGCGGCTGGGTGGGCCGCGCATCGCGGCGGGCATGACCGAAGTACAGGACGCCTGTCGGCCCGCACCGAAGGTGCAGGTCTGCGCGTGGGTGCAGAAGGCGTACCAGGAAAACCATCGCCGGCTGCGCATGGCGATGCCACATGCGGCGCCGCCGTTCGAAGCCCGCGAGCAGCGGCTTACCGCCGAGCTTGCCAACTGCTGAGCCTCAGCCCGCCAGCGTCAGCGCGGGGACCGGCGCGTGGCGGCGTTCGTGCGCCAGCAGCCAGCGCTTGATCGGCAGGCCGCCGCCGTAGCCGACCAGATCGCCATGACTGCCGATCACGCGATGGCAGGGCACGATGATCGACAGCGGATTGGCGCCGTTGGCCGCACCCACCGCGCGCACCGCGCGGGGCCGCTTGATGCGGCGGGCGACGTCCGCGTAGCTCGCGGTTTCGCCATAGGGAATCGTGAGCAGCGCCCCCCAGACTTCGAGCTGGAAGGGCGTCCCGGATGGATGCAGTTCCAGTTCGAACTGCGTGCGCTCGCCCGCGAAGTACTCGTTGAGCTGGCGGCTTGCCGTGCGCAACCGGTGCGGGCTCGCTTCGGCGCCCGCCGGCGGCGCGGGCGCACGGCCGTGCTCGGGCAGCCCGAGGTAGACCAGCCCGTCGCCATCGCTGACCAGCAGCAGCGGGCCGATGGGTGTCGCGAGCGTGTCGTACCAGAGCATCGACTCAGAATCCGTAGGCAAGAAAACCGCCGTCGACGGCGAGGATCTGGCCCGTGACATAACTCGCCGCGGGCAGGCACAGGAATCCTACCGCGGCGGCGACTTCCTCGGGTTCACCGATGCGTGCGATCGGGGTGCGCTCGAGCACCTCGTCCAGATAATCGGGATCGGCGAGCGCGGCGTCCGTGCGCCGCGTGCGGATGTACCAGGGCGCCACCGCATTCACGCGGATGCCATCGCCGGCCCACTCGCAGGCGAGATTGCGGGTCATCTGGTGCAGCGCCGCCTTGCTCATGCCATAGGCGACGCCGGTGCGCACGTGGATCGCGCCCGAGACCGAACCGACGTTCACGATCGCGGCGTGGCCATGCTGCGTGAGCAGCGGAAAGGCCAGCCGGCACAGGTCGAAGGCCGACACCGCATTGAGCCGCAGTACGCCCTCCAGGTCGTCGGGCGCGAGGTCGGGGGTTGCGACATCGATGTTGCCGCCCGCGTTGTTGACCAGGAGCGAGAGCGGCACGTCGAGATCGGCGATCCAGTCGAAGATCGCCAGGCGGTCCTCGGCGCTGGTGACGTCGGCGGCGAAGCCGCGGGCTTCGCTCGCGGGAAAATCTTCCCGCAACTCTTCGGCCGCGGCATCGAGGATCGCTTCGTCGCGTGCGACCAGCAGCAGCCGCGCGCCGAGCTGCGCGAGCTCGCGCGCGCAGGCCAGCCCGATCCCGCGACTGGCGCCGCTGACGAGGCAGGTTTGCCCATCCAGCCGCCAGCGGTTGGCGAGAGCGTTCACGCGCGTGCTCCACGAAAGCGATCCGGTGAGCTTATCGCAGCTTGCGCGACCGCGAACTTGGCGGCACACTGCGCGCCATGGTCAGGGTCCTCGCGCTGTTCGCGGCCGCCGCGCTGCTCGCGGCCTGTTCCTCACACGGTGGCGGCGCCACCGCGCAAGCGCCCGCCAGCGCCGCGACCAACGCTTTGGCGGGCACGCCGCTTGCCGCCTACGGCCACGACCTCAATCGCGCCAGGCACGTGCAGGCGATCGTCGACCAGAGCGCGAAGCGGCAGGCCGCCGCGATCGAAGCGCAATCGGGGTCGTCCGCGCACTGAGCGTCGCCGGCTGCAGCCGACGCGGCCGTTGAGCGACGCTGCAGAGCTGATGGTTCAACGCCCGAACCGGGCGCGCTCCGCTGCGCTCGGGTACACGTTGATCGGGGCGAGCGTGATGGTGCGGATGCCGCGCACCTTGACGGCCGCGGCGTGTGGGGCGGCATCGGCCCCAAAGCCCAGGAATCCGCCGAGGATGAGGCCATTGATCAGGATGGCGACGGCGATGATGAAGATCTTGGTGGCAATACGCATGGTGGTACGGATCGGTTGGTTGCTGCCGGGTGATTCATGCCGGCGGCGTGTGGGCGCGGCCGATGGCGTTTCGCGCATCGACGGCGCCCGCACGCGGCGGGACAGGCAAGGAAGCGTCAGAACCTGACCTCGGCGTTTACGGACACGAGGCCGGTCGACAGGTTGAGGTCGTTCTTGCTGGCGCGGAAGTAGTCGTAGCCCAACCCGACGCCGAAGTTGCGGCTGAGGTCATAGCCCACGCCGACGCCGCCGTAGTAGTTGTCCGAGTCGCGGTGGATGTTGAGCGGGGTGATGTCGTTGGTCGTGCCGCGGCCGGTCCACTGGTACAGGCCGGCGTGCGCCGAGAGGTACCAGTTGGGCGTGAGGCTGTACTTGGCGTTGGCGCCGACCGTCCAGCCGTGCAGCGACGCCTTGTCGTTGGCGACCACGGGCCGCGTGTTGAAGATGTTGTGCAGCGTCACGTTGCCGAGATCGTTGTACCCGATTTCCGGCCCCAGCGCGAAGCTGGGGGACAACGCCCAGCGGTAGCCGCCGTTGAGCACATAGCCCACGTCGTTGCCGCTGTTCTGGCCGCTGCCGAAATAGCTGTGGCCGACGTTGCCGCTGACGAAGAACCCGCTGTCTGCGCCAGGTGGGGCGGTGTCCTGCGCGAAAACGGGGGCTGCCGCGAAAGCCGCGGCGAGGGCAAGGACGATTGCAGTGTTGCGCATGATTGTCTCCACTTGTGGGTATTCGCGCACGCGCTGGATTGCGTGCGCTTGGGCCCTGAGACTGGAGCCAATCGGCAACGTTCGTTAAGGTTTCGCTAGTGCCTCAGGCAACGTTCATCGCGTTCATGGGCGCGTGGTTTGGTTGCAAATGAAACTTTATCGGCACGCGGCATTCAGCCGCGTGCGCGGGACTCCAGCATCGCCACCGCAGGCAAGGTTTTGCCCTCGAGGAATTCGAGGAACGCGCCGCCGCCGGTCGAGATGTAGGACAGCTTCGCGCCGATGCCGTACTTGTCGACCGCCGCCAGCGTGTCGCCGCCGCCCGCGATCGAAAATGCCTTGGAATCGGCGATGGCGCGGGCGAGCGTTTCGGTACCGTGGCCGAACGCGTCGAACTCAAACACGCCGACTGGCCCGTTCCACACCACGGTGCCGGCCTGGCCGATGAGCGCGGCGTAGCGCCTGGCGGTTTCCGGGCCGATGTCGAGGATCATTTCGCCCGCGCCGACCTGACCGACCGGCTTCACCGTGGCGGGCGCGTCGGCGGCAAATGTGGGCGCCACCACCACGTCGGTGGGAATCGGCACGTCGGCGCCGCGTGCCTTGGCGCTGGCCATGACCTTGCGGGCCGCATCGAGCAGCTCGGCTTCGTACAGCGACTTGCCGACCTCGTGGCCGGCCGCGGCGATGAACGTGTTGGCGATGCCGCCGCCCACGATCAGCTGATCGACCTTCTGCACCAGGTTTTCGAGCAGCGCGAGCTTGGTCGACACCTTGGACCCGGCGACGATCGCCAGCAGCGGCCGCACCGGAGCCTTGAGTGCCTTGCCCAGCGCATCGAGCTCGGCCGCGAGCAGCGGGCCCGCGCACGCCACCGTGGCGAATTTCGCGACGCCATGGGTCGAGGCCTGCGCGCGGTGCGCGGTGCCGAAGGCGTCCATCACGAAAATGTCGCACAGCGCCGCGTACTTCTTTGCCAGCGCCTCGTCGTCCTTCTTCTCGCCGACGTTCATGCGGCAGTTTTCCAGCAGCACGACTTCGCCGTTGCCGGCCGTGACACCGCCGAGGTAGTTGCGCTCCAGGCGGACCTTCGTGCCGAGCTTGTCGGACAGCCATGTTGCGATCGGCGCGAGCGACAGCGCGGCGTCGAATTCGCCTTCCTTGGGCCGACCGAGGTGCGAGGTCACCAGCACCGAAGCCCCGGCATTGCGCGCCGCGCGGATCGTGGGCAGGGCCGCATCGAGGCGCTTGGTGGAAGTGATCTCGCCGTCGTGGATCGGCACGTTGAGATCCTCGCGGATCAGCACCCGCTTGCCGGACAGGTCGAGGTCGGTCATGCGTACAAAGGTCATGGGGGGCTCCGGTAGTCGTCGTCTGTGCAAACGGGCCATTGTCGCGTGTGGCGCCGCGTCCACGCAATCGGGCTAGGCTCGCGGTTTGCCACGGAGACCTTCATGACCGCGAACCGGACCCTTTACAACTACTGGCGATCGAGCGCGTCGTATCGCGTGCGCATTGCCTTGAACCTCAAGGGACTCGACTACACGACGCAGTCCGTGCACCTGGTGCGCGCTGGCGGCGAGCAGCACCGTGCGGACTATCGCAAGCTGAATCCGCTGGCGCTGGTGCCGACGCTGGTTGACGGCGCGCAGGTGCTGACCCAATCGCTGGCGATCATGGAGTACCTCGACGACGCCTATCCCGAAACGCCACCGCTCCTGCCGACCGCCGCCCCCGAGCGCGCGCGGGCGCGTGCGATTGCGCAGGCGATCGCCTGCGACATTCATCCGATCGGCGACCTGCGCATCCTCCAGTACCTCGCGCGCGAATTTGCCGTCGACGACGCCGGGCGGTCGGCGTGGTCGCGACACTGGATCGAAGTCGGCTTTGCGGCGATCGAGACGATGCTGGCCGCGGGGGCCGGTGACTTCTGCGTCGGCGCCGCGCCGAGCCTGGCCGACTGTTGCCTGGTGCCGCAGGTCTACAACGCGCGGCGCCATGGCGTGGCGCTGGACGCCTATCCTGCCATCGTGCGCATCGATGCTGCCTGTCGCCGGCTCGATGCGTTTGCGCGCGCGGTGCCGGAGGTGCAGCCCGATGCGCCCCGGGCGCCGGGCTGAGCGCGTCAGTCGGTCGCGACTTCGGCGGTCGGCGCCGGCAGCGGGTGGACGCGATCACGGCCGGCGCGTTTGGCGTGGTACAACGCGACATCGGCGCGCTCGACGAAACTGGCGGCATCTTCGCCCGCGTGCAGTTCGGCCACGCCAAAACTGCAGCGCAGCCGCGTGCCCTGGAACCAGCGGTGGGAGGCGACCAGCACGCGCAGTTTTTCGGCGAGCACGCAGGCTTCGGCCAGCGGCGTGTCCAGGCACAGCAGCAGGAATTCCTCGCCACCCCAGCGGCAGCAGAAATCGCTCTGGCGGGTGTGGGTGAGCAGCAGATGCGCAAACTCGTTGAGGATGGCGTCGCCCCGGAAGTGCCCGTGCGTGTCGTTGATCTGCTTGAAGTGGTCGAGGTCCATGAAAATCGCCGACAGCGGACGCGCGCCCTGCTGGGCCTGGGCGACCAGGTGCTCCATGTGCATGCGCAGCCCGGTGCGGTTGTACAGGCCGGTCAACGCGTCGTGGGTCGCGAGTGACGCCAGCTCGTCGCGTTCGGAGCGCACGCTGGCGTTGCTGCGCTCCAGTTGCTGCTTTTCCAGCCGGAAGGCCAGCATGCGACGGCGCGTGGCCCTGAGCATGTCGATGAGGTAGACCAGCGCCGATGCCAGCCACAGGCCGAGGATCGCCCACAGGACCTCGATCGACGTGAGCCATTTGCCGCGAATGCTGATCGAGCGGACCGTCACCGTGTAGTCGCCGGCCTTGGCATTGTCGCCGGTGAACAGCTGCAGGGCGGTCACGTCGCTGAGGTCCGGGCCGGCCTGTTCGGGAGGAATCTTGTTTTCGCTCAGCCACCACGAAGAGGTCTGGAAGCTGCCGAGCGGGATGACGTGCGCCGTCGGCGGGTCTTTGGGCATGAACTCGACCTGGTTGATCTTCAATGAACCATCGTCGTTCGGTTTCGAGTACGCCGGGTTGTAGTTGAGGAGGTACACCTTGATCGGCAGCGGGTGCGGGCCCGCCGTGCGCAGGTCGATCCGGATATCGGAGTAGCGCGAGAAGTCTTGCCCATGCGTCCCCTTGCCGAACGGGATGCTGAAACCGCAGTACGGCCACTGGTTTTTCGCGCTGAGGCGGCAGTCGAGCACGATGTTGCCGGCCGCCTTGTGCAGCGTCGCGACGCTGGCGCCGCCTACGTTGCGGTCATCCAGCGCCCACACCTGTGGCGTATCCGCAGCGTCCAGCGTGACCGTGCGCGTCATGCCGTAGCGGTGCCACGCGGGCAAGGCGGCGGTTGCCGCGAACAGGCACAACAGCCATACGATTTTCCATTGATTGCGCATGCCATCATCTCGCGGCTCGCGCAAGCATCGCGTGGCACGCCGGTCGGTGCGGGGCTCGTGGCCTTGGCGTGCGGCGTGGGTGGCGCCGCGGGCGCGCGTCCGGCTGCCCCGTTCATCGCGCTGAAAGGTGCACGATACGTGCCAGTACGGTTGTCCGGCCGTGACGCCGTACGCACTTGGATGGCGCCCAATTGCAGACAATCGTGGCGCGCGGACGGGCGCATGGCGCGTCATTCGGCCGGGACATCGGCCTCCGGCCACCCCGTGCGCACGTGGCGCCGATCACCGCCATCGTGCCCAGCGCCCAGGTCGTGTCCGGCACGGCGAACGCCAGCGCCCCAGCGGCCCGCCAGGCCGGACGCCGCCGACGCTGCGGGGCAAGGCGCACTGCGCATGGGGTCAGTGCCTGGCGGGCGGAACCAGGGTCGCAATGACGTGCTCGACGTAGGCGTCATACTGCTCGTGCGAGAGGTGGGGCAGTTCCAGCGTGAGGTTCAGTTGCAGGAATCCCACGTAGGCGGCGTAGCTGAGGCGCGCCCGATAGCGCGCCGCGTCGTGGTCGAGCCCCGCCTGCCGGAACGCCAGCACCAAGAGGTCCATCCGGCGGCGCGACACCCGCGTCATGACGGGCTTCACCAGCGGATGGTCCAGCGCCTGCAGCAGCGCGGCGTAGATGCGGTGCGGCTGGACCTCGTTCGACACCCACCGGAACAGCGCGTCCAGCCGCCGGCGCGGATCACCGTCGAGGTTGCCGATGTGGGTGGCGAGTTCGTGCTCGTCCTCGGCTTCGAAGCGTTGCAGCGCCGCTTCGAGCAGGGCATCGCGATTCTTGAAGTGCCAGTAGAAACTGCCCTTGGTGACCTTGAGCCGCCGCGCCAGGGCTTCGACGGCGACCGCGCCGACGCCTTGCTCGGCGATCATGTCGAGCGCACCGCGCTCCCAGTCCTGCGCCGACAGCCGCGTGCGCGCGTGATCGCGCCGCAGCGCGTCGGCCGGAGGAAGCAACGGTGTCGAAGTGGCCATCACCATACTTTAGCGTATTGACACGTTTTTCGCAGGCGTCCATACTGCCACGTATGGATCGTTCAGTCGTCTCCACCATGCGTGCGCGCACCCACGTCATGTCGACCGATGGGCTGGCGCTCGCGGTCAGTGCGCAGGGCCCGGTCGAGGCGCCGCCGGTGCTGTTTGCCCACGGCTTCGGACAGAGTCGCCACGCGTGGACCCGCACCGCGCAGGCCTTGGCGGCACGCAGCTGGCGCACGGTGACGTTCGATTTTCGCGGCCATGGCGACAGCAATCGCGTCGCCGACGGCCGCTATCGCATGGAGCAGTTCGTCGAAGACCTGTTGGCGGTGGCGGGCTCGCTTGCGGAGCGTCCGGTGCTGGTGGGCGCGTCGATGGGCGGGCTGCTGGGGCTGGTGGCGGCGGGTGAAATCCGTCCGCGGCCGTTTCGCGCGCTGGTGCTGGTCGACATCACGCCGCGCTGGCAGCGCGCCGGGATCGAGCGCATGCTGGACTTCATGCGCGCGCACCAGGACGGATTTGCCTCGCTCGATGAAGCCGCGGACGCCGTGGCGGCCTACCTGCCGCAGCGCGGCGTGCGCGCCGATCACGCGGCGCTGGCCGAGCGGCTGCGCCGCGAAAGCGACGGCCGCCTGCACTGGTGCTGGGATCCCGCCCTCCTGGACACCGTCGCGCCCGCCGCCGAAAACTATCGCCAACGCGTGCTGGACGCCGCCCGCAAGGTCGACGTGCCGACGCTGCTCATCACCGGTGGGCTGAGTGATGTGGTCTCCGACACGGGCGTACGCGAGTTTCTCGAGCTCGTGCCCAAGGCGCGCCACGTCGTCATTCCCGGCGCCGCGCACACCCTGGCGGGCGATGACAATGCCGCGTTTGCCGGCGCCATCGAACCCTTTCTGGACGCGCTCGCCGCCGGGGGCACGGCGTTGTCCGATACGTGTGAGGTTGCCTAGCGAGGTTGGCCATGAACACCGTCATCATCCTGGTTTGCTGCGCAATCGTAGGCATGGCTGCGGCCTGGTTCCGCACCCGCCTGTGGATCTGGACCTTGGCGACGGTGGTGGCGATCGCGGCGGTCGGGTGGGGGCTCGCGGCATCGATGCCGACCTGGATTTTGCTGGCGATCTTCGTGGTGCTCGTCGCGCTGCCGCTCAACCTCGCGCCGCTCCGGCGCGCGCTGTTCTCGGCGCCGCTGCTCGGCGTGTTCCGGCGCGTGCTGCCCAAGCTGTCGGAAACCGAACAAATCGCGCTCGACGCCGGTACGGTCGGGTTCGAGGGTGAGCTGTTTTCGGGCAAGCCCGCGTGGTCGAAGCTGCTGTCCGAGCCTGCGCCGAAGCTGTCGGCCGAGGAACAGGCCTTCCTGGACGGGCCGTGCGAACACCTGTGCGCGATGATCGATGACTGGCACATCACGCACGAGATCGCCGACCTGCCGCCCGAAGTCTGGGACTTCATCAAGCGCGAAGGCTTTTTCGGGATGATCATTCCCAAGCGCTATGGCGGCCGGGAATTTTCGGCGACCGCGCACTCGGCGGTGCTGCAGAAACTGTCCAGCGTTTCGGCCACGCTGTCCTCGCTGGTTGCGGTGCCCAATTCCCTGGGCCCGGCCGAACTGCTGCTGCGCTACGGCAGCGAACGCCAGAAGGACCATTACCTGCCACGCCTGGCCGACGGCCGCGAGGTGCCGTGCTTCGCCCTGACCGGGCCCTACGCGGGCTCCGATGCGACGTCGATCCCGGACTACGGCATCGTCTGCAGGCAGGAGGTCGACGGCAAGGAAACGCTGGGGCTCAAGCTCACCTTCGACAAGCGCTACATCACGCTCGCGCCGGTGGCGACGCTGGTGGGCCTCGCGTTTCGCATGTACGACCCCGAACACCTCCTGGGCGAGCGCGAGGATCTCGGGATCACCCTGGCGCTGATTCCGCGCACTACCCCGGGACTGGAAATCGGGCGCCGGCACTTTCCGCTCAACATCCCGTTCCAGAACGGGCCGCTGCACGGCGAGGGCGTGTTCGTACCGCTCGACGCCCTGATCGGCGGGCCGCACATGGCGGGGCAGGGCTGGAAGATGCTGGTCGAGTGCCTGTCGGTGGGGCGTGGCATTTCGCTGCCGTCGAGCGCAGCGGGCTTTGTGCGCGTGGCGGTCGCGGCGACCGGCGCCTACGCCCGCATCCGCAAACAGTTTGGACTTGCGGTGGCGCGGTTCGAAGGCGTGGAAGAGGCGCTGGCGCGGATCGGCGGGCACGCGTACGCCGTCACCGCGCTGGCGCGTGCGTCGGCTGCCGCCGTCGATCGCGGCGAGAAGCCCGCGGTGGTGTCGGCGATCGCCAAGTGCCACGCGACGGAACTTGGCCGCGAGGCCATCCGCGATGCCATGGACGTGCACGGCGGCAAGGGCATCCAGCTTGGGCCATCCAACTACATGGGCCGCATGTGGCAAGGCGCGCCGATTCCGATCACGGTCGAAGGCGCCAACATCATGACGCGCAGCCTCATGATCTTCGGCCAGGGCGCGATCCGCTGCCATCCGTGGGTGCTGAAGGAAATGCACGCGGCGCGCGAACCGGACCGCGCGAAGGCGCTGCACGAATTCGACGCCGCACTGTTCGGTCATCTGGGATTCGGCATGTCCAACGCGGTGCGCGCGCTGGTGCTGGGGGTGACGTACGCAAAGATCGGCAAGGCGCCGGGCGACGCCTACACGCGCCGCTACTACCGCAAGCTCAACCGCTATTCCGCCGCGCTGGCGCTGACCGCCGACACCGCGATGGGCGTGCTGGGCGGCAAGCTGAAGTTCAAGGAAAAGCTCTCGGCGCGGCTGGGTGACGTGCTGTCCTACCTCTACATCTGCTCGGCGATGCTGAAGCGTTATGAAGACGAAGGCCGGCCCGAAGCCGAGCGCCCGCTGCTGGCGTGGGCCTTCCATGATGCCGTGTGGCGGATGCAGATGGCGCTCGATGGTGTGATCCGCAACTTCCCGGTGCGCCCGGTCGCCTGGGTGCTGCACACGCTGGTATTCCCGTTTGGCCGTCGCGAGGTGCCGCCTTCGGACCGCCTGGGCCGCAGGGTCGCCGCGATCCTGACCGCGGCCAACGGCGCGCGCGATGCCTTGGTGCACGGCATGTACCTCACGCCGACCCCCAACAATCCGGTCGGACGCATGCACGCGCTGTTGCCGGACGTGGTCGCGGCCGAGCCCGTCGAGCGCAAGTTCCTGAAGGCCGTGAAGGCCGGCGCGGTGCATGGCTACGATTATTTCGCGCAGCTGGCCAACGCGGAAAAGGTGGGCGCGATCAGCACCACCGAGCGCGCGCAGCTGGAACGGCTGCGGCGGGTAACGGCCGAATTCATCAACGTCGATGATTTCGATCCGGCCGAGCTGCGGGCCGCGGTGACGCACGAGGGGGCGGATTCAAAGCGCTCGCTGCACGTCGCGTAGGCGAGCCGATGCGGATCAGGTGCGTTGCTCGCCGCGCGACTGTTCGTCGCGCGCAATTTCGGCGCGGCGGATCGTCTGCTGGACTTCGGGCGTCGCATGGATCGCGATCAGCTCGATGTCCGGGCGCTCGTTGGCAAAGACGCGAAAGACTTGATCCGCGAATGCCGGGCCGATGACGGCCACACCCGCAAAGTCCAGGACCACGTGTTGGAAGCGGCCCACCCGTTGCAGCGGCCGTTTGGCCTGCGAGCGTGACATCAGGCTTTCATCTCCGATTCGGGCCAACTTCACGGGAACGATGGTTTTTGCAAAGCCGTAGTCGTCGGGGCCGCTCGAGAATGCGGCAAAGACCTGCTCCAGCGTTCGTGTGGAATCCGCGGCGATCGACGTGATGATCGTTGTGCCCGAGCGAGTCCGACCGGGATGGGCTTCGAGCGGGACGTTTTTGTCCGTGCCTGAACGGTGGTCGAAGGTCAGGCCACGGGACACGATCTCAAATACATCGAAAATCTTCGAGGTGAAGAACACGCCCTCGCCGGGGTGTCGCTGCGGATCGGTCGTGAATTTGCCTTTGGCCAATTCCAGCGGCGCAAGTCGATCGTCGGGAAGGGCGAGCGCCGCCGCGATCTTTCGGAAAATACCGACGCCATCGTCGGATACCCCCAGCGATGCGACGCCGTCCTCGATCGACGCCGTGATCGACAGGCGTTCGCCGTCCGAGTGGTCGACGGCGTTGTTGACCATTCCCGTCAATCCGTAATGCGCAATCTCGACGATGTTGGTCGGCAGATTGCTCAGCAGGGGAGGCGGCATCGTCGGGCCACACACGATCCTCGGCAAGCCCGTCCAAGACAGAGTCGAACTCGTCGAAGCGCGTGGGCCCGCGCACGTACACCGGCCGCGTGCTGCCCGAACGTGCCAGCAACCCGGATTCCACCAGCACGCGTGCACGTGCTGCGGATGCCTGGCGGCTGACGCCCAATCGGGTGGCAACCACCCCGTCAGGTCGCGTGGGTGCGCGGCAACGGCCGCCAGCAGCGCCGAATCGATCTCGTTGGCGCGGCTTCTCACCATGCTCAAGACCGTAAAGCAGGTATCGGGTATTGGAAAGTGATGCCTCGATGATTGTGAAGTGCACGCCCGTGAGGCAGCGACCAGGCTTCATCACGTCGTCAGTCGCGCGGCGTGATGTCGCAGGTGGTCCTCTATGAAACTCTGCACGAACCAGTAACTGTGGTCGTAGCCCGGGTGCAGGCGCAGCTCGAGTGGCTGGCCGGTCTCGCGGCAGGCGGCCTGGAGCAGGTCGGGGCGCAGTTGTTCGGCGAGAAAGGGATCGGCCTCGCCCTGGTCGACCAGGATGCTGCCCGGGAAGCGCGCGCGCGCATGCAGCAGCTCGCACGCGTCGTGGCGCTTCCATTCGGCGCGATCGCTGCCGAGGTACAGGTTGAAGATGCGTCGTTCGCCCCACGGTACGCGGGTCGGCGCACAGATCGGCGCCAGCGCCGACAGCGAGCGGTAGCGCCCCGGATGCCGCAACGCCAGCGTCAGCGCGCCGTGGCCGCCCATCGAGTGGCCCATGATCGCGCAGCGCGAAATGTCCACGGGGAAGTGCGCGGCAATGAGTTCGGGCAGTTCCTCGACGACGTAGGTTTCCATCCGAAAGCGCGCCGCCCAAGGGGGCTGCGTGGCGTCGACGTAGAAACCCGCGCCCTCGCCAAATTCCCAGTCGGCGGTCGCGCCGGGAATGCCCGTGTGGCGGGGGCTGGTGTCGGGCGCGACGAGCGCGAGCCCGAGTTCCGCGGCCAGGCGCGGTGCGCCGGCCTTCAAGAGGAAAGTTTCTTCGGTGCAGGTGACGCCCGCGAGGCAGAAGAGCACCGGTACCCTGGCCCGCGCGGCCTGTGGTGGCACGTACACCGCGAAGGCCATCGGGCCCGCGCAGGCGCGCGAGGCGTGGTGGTAGAACCCAAGCGTGCCATCGAAGCACCGCTGCTCGGAAACCGTCTCGATCCCCGTCATGGCCGGCCGCCGAATGCAAGGCGACGAGTGTAACCCGTGCCCTCAGCCGGCCCCGTGCGCAAGCTCGCGCGTGTCGGTGAAGGTGACGGCGGGCCAGCGTTCCTGCGCGAGCTGCAGGTTGACGCGGGTCGGCGCGAGATACACCAGCTCGCCCGCGGCATCCAGCGCCAGGTGCGGGGCATTGCGCTCGCGGAACTCGGCGAGCTTTTTGGCGTCGTCGCAGTGCACCCAGCGGGCGGTGGCGACGCCGACGTTCTCGAACGCGCAGTCGACGTTGTATTCGTCCTTGAGGCGATACGCCGCCACGTCGAACTGCAGCACGCCGATCGCGCCCAGGATGAGCTCATTGGACATCAGCGGCCGGAAGAACTGCGTGGCGCCCTCCTCGGACAGCTGCGTCAGCCCCTCGCGCAGCGCCTTCGTCTTCAGCGGGTCGCGCAGGTGCGCGCGGCGGAAGAGCTCGGGCGCGAAGTTCGGAATGCCGGTGAAGACGAGCTTCTCGCCCGCGCTGAAACTGTCGCCGATCGAAACGGTGCCGTGGTTGTGCAGGCCGATCACGTCGCCCGGGTACGCCGTGTCCGCGATTTCGCGCTCGGCGGCCATGAAGGTCAGTGCGTTGGCGAGCTTCACTTCCTTGCCGGTGCGCACCTGCAGCGCCTTCATGTCGGGCGTGTACTGGCCCGAGCAGACGCGCAGGAACGCGACGCGGTCGCGATGGTGCGGATCCATGTTGGCCTGGATCTTGAACACGAAGCCCGAAAAGGCGCCCTCGTCCGGGGCCACGGCGCGCGTGATCGTCGCGCGCGGCAGCGGCGCCGGTGCGTGCGCGACGAAGAAATCGAGAAGCGGCTGCACGCCGAAACTGTTGATGCCGGAGCCGAAGAACACCGGGGTCTGTTCGCCCGCGAGATACGCGTGCTCGTCGAACGGGTGGGAGGCGCCCTCGACGAGCTCGAGTTCCTCGCGCAGCTCGGCCAGCATGTCGGCGCCGATGCGGCGTTCGAGCTCGGGATCGTCAAGCCCCTTCAGGATGGTCGAATCCTGGCGCGTGAAGTTGCGGCCCGCCTCGTACAGGTGCACCTCGTCGTCGATGAGGTGGTACACGCCCTTCAGGCGCTTGCCCATGCCGATCGGCCAGGTCACCGGCGCGCACTGGATCTTCAGCACGCTTTCCACTTCGTCCAGCAGTTCGATCGGCGAGCGGCCCTCGCGGTCGAGCTTGTTGATGAAGGTCATGATGGGCGTGGTGCGCAGCCGGCACACGTCCATCAGCTTGATCGTGCGTTCCTCGACGCCCTTGGCGCAGTCGATCACCATCAGCGCGGAATCGACCGCGGTCAGCACGCGGTAGGTGTCTTCCGAAAAGTCCGCGTGGCCCGGGGTATCCAGCAGGTTGACGATGCGCCCGGCGTAGGGGAATTGCATCACCGAGCTGGTCACGGAAATGCCGCGCTCCTGTTCCAGTGCCATCCAGTCGGACGTCGCGTGGCGCGCGGTCTTGCGGCTCTTGACCGCGCCGGCCATCTGGATCGCGCCCCCGAACAACAGCAGCTTTTCGGTCAGGGTCGTCTTGCCGGCGTCGGGGTGCGAGATGATCGCGAACGTGCGGCGACGGCGGGTTTCGGTCGTGTGGTCGAACATGGAAGCGAATCTGCACGAAACTGCAAACCCGCAATTGTAACCTCGATGACGTACCCTCGATTACCGGGTGAGCCTGGTCAGCAGGCCGTGCCAGAACTCCAGCGCCCACGGCACGTTGGAAGCCAGCGACTTCTCGTTCAGCCCGTGCGCGAACGTGTCGTTGGGTTTGGCGAAGTCGGGATCGACGCCGTAACTGGCTACCCCGGCATTGCGGAAGTACATGCTGTCGGAGGCGCCGGCCGACATGCCCGGCACGATATCGAGACCGGGATAGCGCTGGTGTACCACCGCGCTGACCGCGTCCACCACGTCCTTGCGCAGTGGCGACGCCGGGCTTTCCACCGGTGGCGGCTGGCGCACCGCGAGCGTGACGCTCGGGTCGTCGATCACCTTCGCGAGCGTGGCCTGTACCGCGGCGACGTGCGTGCCAGGGAAGATGCGGCAGTTGATGTTGGCGTCCGCGCGTTGTGGCAGCGCGTTCAATGCGTGCCCGCCGTCCAGCATGGTGGCGACGCAGGTGGTGCGGATCTGGCCGACGTAGGCCGGATCGGCCGAGAGCGTCGCCGCCGCCTTGGCATCGTCGGGATTCGCGGCGAACGCGCGCATCGCCGCGGCGATCGGGCCGCTGTTGTGCTCGCCCGTCGCCTTCAGTGACGCCAGGGTGGTCTCGCTGTGCTGCACCGGGAATTGATACGCGGCCACGCGATCGAGCGCCTTGGCCAATCGATAGATCGCGTTCTTCGGCACGTCGGGTTCGCTGGAATGACCGCCGGCCGAGGTGACGGTCAGCCTGAAGTCGGCGTAGGTCTTTTCGGCGGCCTGGATTGCGTACACCACCGGCTTGCCTCGTGCGTTCAGGGTGCCGCCGCCGGTGTCCGCGTTGAGCAGGAATTCGGCGTCGTGGTAGTGCCTGGCCAACTCGCGCGTGGAGGCCATGTCGGTTTCCTCGTCGCCGGAGAACACCAGGATCATGCTGCGCTTCGGCACGTAGTGTTCGCGCTTGAAGCGCATGAAGGTTTCGATCAGCGCGACGGTATTCGTCTTCATGTCGGCCACGCCGCGGCCGTAGAGATAGCCGTTCTCCTCGATCAGCCTGAACGGATCGCGCTGCCAGTCCGCCGGGTTGGCGGCGACCACGTCCATGTGCGCCGACAGCAGGATCGGCTTCAGGCTCTGGTTGCTGCCGCGGTAGTGCACTACCAGCGCCGCGGTGTGCTCGACCGGGATGATCTCGATGTCGGACTTGGCGAAACCGGCCGATTCCAGCTTGCCGGCGAGGTAGCGCGCAAACGCCGGCACCTGGTCCTTGCCTTCGACGGTTTGTGCGGCAATGGCATGGCGCAGCATGTCCATCATTTCCGGCATGGCCTGCGGGGTGGTTTCGGCGTGCGCGGGCGCAAGGCTCGCCAGGGCCAGGGCGATGCAGGCGGCCAGCAACGAACGCGCGAATGGCATGACGAAACTCCCCGTGAAGTAAGGCGGCTCACCTTACCGCTTCGCGTGTCCTGCCGGCATGGGCAGGCAGCAGGGCGTACCGGAAATCCGGCGCTGCCGGCACGATGACGAGGACGCGCTCGTTGCCGCCGTGGGCGTGTACGGTGCTCGCCTTTGCGAACGTCGGGTTGCCGCTTCAGCCGCGCGGGGTTGCGGGGTACTCATCGTGCAGCCGCACCCAGCTCATGGTGCCGTCGGCCTCGTTGCGGCCCAGCGGGACCAGGTCCAGCCAGTTGAACGCGCCCACCAGCAGCTCCACGCCGCGGTGGTAGGTGGAGTAGGTGTGGAAGACGCCGCCGGCGGTGTCCTTCACGAAGACACTGACACCGAACATGTCGGGGCTGTTCTGGATCGTCGTGCGGCCGTAGTTGTACGTCGCGCGCCCGGCGTTGCGGTCCTCCTCCCGGAACGACACGCCGAAGTCGTAGTTGAAGTCGCCGTCACCGGCCGACACCCACGGGAATGTCCAGCCCATGCGCTGGCGGACGGCCTCGATTCGTTCGACCGGCGCGCGCGACACCGCGGCGAAGGCGAGGTCGGCGTGTTCGAAATGCCGGCGGGCCCCATCGACGTGGTCCATCAGCAGCGAACAGCTGGGGCAGATGTGCGTCGATCCTGGCGTCAGCATGCAGTGATAGATCGCAAGCTGGCTGGCGTCGCCGAACAGGTCACCCAGGCTGTGCTCGCCATCGGGCGCCTGGAACACGTACGGTTTGTCGATGCGCACCCACGGCAGCTGCCGCCGCTCGGCGCGCAGGGCATCCAGCTGGTGGGTCATGGCGCGTTCCTTCTCGAGCAGCGCCTTGCGCGCGAGCAGCCATTCGGTGGGTGAAACGATGCGGGGCGAGGTCGGGTTCATGGGGGTTCTCCGGATGCGAAGGAAGCAGCCTGGAACGGTGCGTCCGTGTCCGTCCGGGTGCGGGATCCGCGTGGCCGCGTCGTTTCAGTCACGAGCCGGCGCGCCCAGCGGAAACAGGTGTCGATACGGGCGCGCTTCGTCCACGACGCGCGCGACCGATGGACGTTGCAACAGGCGCTCGCGGTACGCCTTGAGTGGGCCCGGCGGAATGGGGTGCGCCCAGTCCGCATAGAACAACGCCGGTGCCGCGGCGCAGTCGGTGATGCTGAAGGCGTGGCCGTTGCCCCAGCCGCTGCCGATGTGCCGCGCAAACCACGCATACGACTGGTCCAGCTTGGTCTTCGCTTCTTCGGCGCGGCGCGGATTCTGCTGGCCGCGTGGCCGCAGCGCCTCGGCGACGATGCGTTGCGTGGGTTCGGCCACGTAGGCATCGAACGCATCCGCCAGCATCCGCGACGTGAGTGCGAGCTCCACGTCGTCGGGAATCATTGGCGGCGCGGTGCCGAAGCGATCGAGGTATTCGATCACCGGGTTGGACTGCGTGATTTCATGGGCACCGTCGGTCAGGGCCGGGAACTGACCGGTGGGCGACAGCTCGGCAATGCGCGCGGCGTTCGCGCGATGCTCTGCGTCGATCATGCAGAACTCGAACGGCACCGCGCGCTCGTACGCCGCGATCAGCGCTTTCCACACGAACAGCGCAAACGGATGGCCATACAGTTGGATGGCCATGGTGGTCAGCCCGTGGGGCGGTTGCAGTTGACCATCCAATGCGCGCCGTAGCGGTCGGTGAACATGCCGAAACGCAGCGACCACGAGGTTTCCGCGATGGGCATCAGCACTTCGCCGCCCTCGCTCAGGGCCGCGAACAGGCGTTCCGCTTCGCCCGGGTCATCCACGCTCAGGCACACCCGATTGCCGTGGATGCCGGGGTATGGACTGCCGTCGGGCGGGCACCAGTCCGATGCCATCAATTGCGCATCGCCGACTTCCAGCTCGACGTGGGCGATCCGGTTGCGCATGTCCGCCGGTATCCGTCCGCTTTCCGGCATTTCGCCGAAGGTGACTTGCATCGTGATTTTGCCGCCCAGGCATTGGGCGTAGAAGTCGAAAGCTTCGGCTGCGTTGCCGTCGAAGAAGAGATAGCTGGTGATTTGCATGGCTGTACTCCGTCGGGGGTGGTGGGTACGTGGATCAGGATGCCGCCGCGCGCCGCAGCGCGGCCAGGTCGAGTTTGTGCATGCCCATGAGCGCCGTCATCACCGCCGGGCCGTTGCGTTGCATCAGGGCGCCCATCTCGGCGGGCACGATCTGCCAGGAAAGGCCGAACCGGTCGGCGAGCCAGCCGCAGATCTGTGCTTCGGGCGCGCCACCCTTGGCCAGCGCATTCCAGTAGTGATCGATCTCGTCCTGCGTGTCGCAGAAGACCTGCAGCGACACGGCGGGGCTGAAGTGAAACTGCGGTCCGCCGTTCAACGCCGCAAAGCGCTGGCCGGCGAGCTCGAAATCGATGTACATGACGCTGCCGGGCGGCATCCGATGCTGCTCGCGTCCGGCTTCGGTGTAGCGCTCGATCTGGGTGATGCGCGAGTCGGGAAACACGCCGATGTAAAGGTCGACGGCTTCGCTGGCGTCGTGGTCGAACCACAGGCATGGCGCGATGGTGTTCAGCTTTGGCATGGTGGCTACCTCGGCGGATGAAATGCCGGCAGCTGCCGGCGGGGAAGGCCGATCAGGCGGCGGCGCAGGCCTCCAGCGGGAAGGGTTCGCGCCACGCCTCGAGCTCGTCGAGACGTGCATGCCAGCGCTGCACCGCGGGAAATTCGCCCAGGGGAACGCGCGCGAGCCTGGCGTACGGGAGCACCGCGGCGACGGCGAAATCGGCGAGCGTGAGTGAGGGGCCCACCAACCAGTCGCGATCGTGCAGGTGGCGGTCCAAGATGGCTGCGAGCGCCCGCCACTCGTCGGTGGCGCGCCGGACCGCCGCGGAATCGGGATCACCCAGCCGAAACCGCCGCTTGATCACGTGCTCGAAATACAAGGTGCCGCCGGCGCGCAGAAAGTGCGCGAGGTCCCAGCAGAGCCAGCGGAGCACGTCGATCTGGCGATCGTCCTGCGGCCACAGGTCGGAATCACTGCGTGCGGCCAGGTGACACATGATCGCGGTGGATTCCCACAGCACACGTGATCCATCGACCAGCGTCGGCACCTTGCCGCCAGGGTTGAGCGCCAGGTATTCAGGCATCTTGTGCTCGCCGCGCGCGAGGTCGACGTAGACGTACTCGACGGGCGACTGGAGGTACTTGGCGACGGCGCAGGTCTTGCGGGGATTGACGGTATCGAACCAGTAGAGCTTCATCGTGGCGTCTCCTCGGGGGTCAGGTGGGAGCTGGCGGGCAGGGCAGGACGCAGGGGCCGCCCGCAAGCTTGCGCAGGCTGGCCGCGGTCTGGGTGCCGATTTCGGCGGTGAGGCGTTGCTGGGTGGCGCGCCAGGCGGGCAGCGCCGCCGTGAGCGCGTGCGCGCCCCTGGTCGTCACGGTGGCGATCCGGATGCGGGCATCGTCGCTGTCGTCCTTGAACGTGACCCAGCCGCGCCGCTCCAGCACGGCGAGATTCCGCGTGAGGGTCGTGCGGTCCGACGACAACAGTTCGGCGAGGGCACCGATCGCCTGGGGTCCGGCCAGGCGCAGCGCCGCCAGCAGCGTGAATTGTGTCGCCCGCAGCCCGCACGGCCGCAAGGCCTGGTCGAATTCGCGCGTAATGGCGCGGGCGGCGCGGCGCGCGGCGAGGCACAGGCAACGTGTGGTTTCGAACAGCGACGCGTCGGCAGGCATCGGTTGAGTGTATATGCACGTATTTTGCCGCGTCAACCCGCCGCGCCCCGCCGCGGGCGTGCGCGCCGGGTGCGCGCCCGGAGGGCTGCGCCAAATGGACGTCCAGACGTCCGTTGACATGAACTTATGCCACCACTAGAGTTTGGCCCATTGCTCATCGAGACCGGCTGAGGGACAGGCCCTTGGAAGCCGGGGCAACCCGCACGACCGCAAGGTCGCGCACGGTGCCAACTCCTGCGGAGGCGCTTGGCGCCGCCCGAGAGATGAGCCGATCGCCTCCGTCACTCGATGGATGGCGACGGTCAATCCCCGGTTCCCCGCAGGCTCGGTGTGGCGCTGCGAAAGGAGAATCGGATGAATCTTGCGACCGTCACCGGAACCCCCCACCCCGAGACCGCGGCTGCAGCGCGCGCGGCTGATGCGGCCACGCCGTTCACGTGCCTGCGCGGAACGCGCGACCTGCGTTTGCAGCCGCACTACGGCGAGGGCATGCGCACCGTCAAGGTGCGCTATCTCTGGGCCGGGGCACCGGGCGCACCCACCGTGGTGGTCCAGGGCGGCATTTCGGCCGATCGTGACGTCTGCGCGACCGGCGACCATCCGGCGGCCGGTTGGTGGGAAGCGCTGGTCGGCGCTGGCCGGGCGCTGGACACCGATCATCTGCGGGTGCTGGCCATCGATTGGCTGACGGCGGACGATCTCGCCACGCAGTCGATTTCGAGCACCGACCAGGCCGACGCGCTGGCGGCGCTGCTGGATGCGCTTGGCATCGTGCGCATCGAGGCGTTCGTGGGGGCGTCCTACGGGGCGATGGTGGGGCTTGCCTTCGCGGCCCGGCACGAATCGCGCGTGGGCAGGCTGGTGCTGCTCGCGGGGGCTCATCGCCCGCATCCGCTGGCAAGTGCCGAACGCGCGGTCCAGCGCGGCATCCTGCGGCTCGGGCTGGAAAAAGACTGCGTCGACGCCGCCTTGTCGCTGGCGCGGCAGCTGGCGCTCACCACGTACCGCAGCGGCGCCGAGTTCGCGCAGCGCTTCGCGGGGCATCCCGAATATCGAGGTGGACGCTGGCGGCTTCCGGTCGAGGGCTGGCTCGAGCACAACGGCGATCGCTTCGTCGCGCGCTTCGATGCGCGGCGCTACCTCGCGCTGTCCGAGTCGATCGACCTGCACGAGGTCGATCCCGCGAGCGTGCGTGTGCCCGCTTCGTTGATCGGATTCGCCAGCGACCGGCTGGTGCCGTTGGCCGACATGTGCGAGCTGCAGCAACACCTGGGGGCGCCGGCCAGCCTCGAAGTGATCGAAACGCCTTACGGCCACGATGGGTTCCTCAAGGAACCCGTTCGCCTCGCGCCGCTGCTGCACGAGGCCCTGCATGGTTGTGGAGAATGAAATGACCAAGCTTGCCGCCACCACGCGCGCGGTGCGCGCCGGGATCGAAACCGACCAGCAACACGGCGCCGTCGTGCCGCCGTTGCACCTGTCGACCAACTACTCGTTTGCGGGCTTCAACCAGAAGCGCGAATACGACTATTCGCGCAGCGGCAATCCCACACGCGACCTGTTGGGCGACGCGCTCACCGAACTCGAACACGGCGTCGGTGCGGTCGTCACCTCGAGCGGCATGTCCGCGGTGGCGCTGGCGCTGCAACTGGTGCCGGCCGGCGGCAAGGTGCTGGCCGCGCACGATTGCTACGGCGGCACCTGGCGGCTGCTCGACGCGTTGACCGAACAAGGCCATCTCAGCGTGCGGTTTGCCGACCTCACCGATCCGGCCGCGCTGGCCGCGGGCCTGGCGGCCCACCCCGCGATGGTGTGGGTCGAAACGCCTTCCAACCCGTTGCTGCGCATCACCGATATCCGGCACGTGGCCCAGGCGGCGCACGCGGCCGGCGCGCTCTGCGTGGTGGACAACACCTTCCTGTCGCCGGCGTTGCAGCAGCCGCTGACGCTCGGCGCCGATGTGGTCGTGCATTCGACCACCAAGTACATCAACGGGCACAGCGACGTCGTGGGCGGCGCGGTCATCGGGCGTACGCGCGAGCTGGCCGACCAGCTCAAGTGGTGGGGCAACTGCATCGGGCTCATCGGGGCGCCGTTCGACAGCTGGCTGACGCTGCGTGGTCTGCGCACCCTGAATGCGCGCCTGCGCATCCACCAGGACAACGCGGCCGCGCTGGCGGCGTTGCTGGAGCATCACCCGGCCGTGCAGCACGTGTACTACCCGGGGCTGGCTTCGCACCCCCAGCACGCGTTGGCCAAGCGCCAGCAGTCGGGGTTTGGCGCGATGCTGAGCTTTGAACTCGCCGGTGGCGAAGCCGCGGTGCGCGCGTTCGTCGACGGCCTGACCTGCATCACCCTGGCCGAATCCCTGGGCGGCGTGGAGAGCCTGATCGCGCATCCGGCCACCATGACCCATTCGTCGATGGCGCCCGAGGCGCGGCGCGCGGCGGGTATTTCCGATTCACTGCTGCGCTTCTCGGTAGGCATCGAGGACATCGCCGACCTCACGCGCGACGTCGAAGCGGCCCTGGCGCGCGCGGCGGCGGCCGAACCCAAATGTCGGGCCGTTCCCGCATGAGCGTAGCGTTGGCAGAGTACGACGCGCCGGCAGCGTCGCCCGGGCGCAGCGTGGCCGTGGTCCTGCTGGGCACTGGCAAGGTCGGCGGCATGTTCCTGCAGCTGCTGCGCACGCCCGCCGGGCGCAACCTGCGTCTGGTGGGTGCGGCCAACTCGCGGCATCAGATAACGCGGCCCAAGGCGCTGGCCGATCGGCGCCTGCGCGAGAACCTCGACACCACCGGCGACGCGCGCGACGACGGCGCGTTGCTCGAGGCGCTGCACGCGAGCGCCGCGTCGCTCCGCGTCGTCATCGACGCAACCGCGTCCATCGACCTGGCGCAGCGGCATCCGGCGTGGCTGGCGCAGGGTTGCCACGTGGTCACCGCCAACAAGGCGCTCGCCGGCGGCAAGCTGGTCGGCTGGCACGCGCTGCAGGCGGCGTGCGCACAGGGCCCTGCGCACTATGGCGACAGCGCGACCGTGGGCGCCGGCCTGCCGGCGCTGGCAACGCTGCGCCGGCTGTGCCTGTGCGGCGATCGCCCGACGCGCATCGAGGGCGTGTTCTCGGGTTCGTTTTCCTACCTCTTCAACCATTTCGACGGCAGCGCGCCGTTCTCGCGCCTGCTGGGCGAAGCGCGCCGGCTGGGCTACACCGAGCCCGATCCGCGCTCGGACCTGTCGGGCGAGGACGTCGCGCGCAAGCTCCTGATCCTCGCCCGCGCGGCGGGCTTCCTGCTGGACCGCGAACACGTCGAAGTCGAAAACCTCGTTCCCGAGGCCCTGCGTGATGTGGGCGCCGACGAGCTGCTCGCGCGTCTGGACGAACTGGACGCCCCGCTGGCGGCGCGCCGCGCGGCGGCCGCGGCGCACGGCTGCGTGTTGCGCTACCTCGCGCGCTTCGACGCCGACGGCACCGCGCACGTGGGTCTGGCCGAGGTGCCGCCGACGCACCCGACGGCGCACCTTTCCGGCGCGGACAACCTGTTTGCCTTCACCACCGCGCGCTACGCCAAGCGCCCGGTCGTGATCCAGGGTGCGGGCGCGGGCCCGGAAGTCACCGCGCAGGCGCTGCTCGGCGACGTGCTCGCGCTCAACTGACGCGCTACCGCAGCATGCGCTCGGCGGTGGCCTCGTCGGGCGGCACCAGCGGCGCGTCCGGATGTGCGGAGGCTTGCCGCTGGATGGCTTCGACCTCGGGCGTGCGCCAGCCGCAGGCCAGTCCCCAGATGAAGAATCCGACGGCGACCACCGCGACCACCAGCAGGTCCCAGCCGTAGGGCAGGTACCCGTGGCCGCCAAACCGCGTGCTGCCGCCCCAGGACAGCAGCGCGATCGCGGGCAGGTAGAAGATCATCCACAGCGCGCCGCGGACCTGCTTCAGGAGGTCGAGGCGGCCGCGCTGGACCGCGTACCAGAACCAGACGGGCAGCGCGACCACCATCAGCAAAATGATCTCGCCGGTGCGCGGCCAGCGCGCCCAGTACAAAAGTTCGGTCGCGAACACGAACGCGAGCCCAGCCACCAACGGCAGCACCGGGATGCGGAGCGGGCGGTGGATGCCGGGCGCGGTGCGTCGGAGGACCGACACGCTGACCGGCCCGGTCAGGTAGGAAATGATCGTCGCCACCGAGATCACCTCGGCCAGCGTCGCCCAGCCGCGGAAGAAGAACAGGAAGATGAAGGCGACCACGAGGTTCAGCCACATCGCCGGACGCGGGATGCCGAAGCGCGGGTGCACGCGGCCGAACACCTTCGGGAGGGTGCCGTTGCGCTCCATCCCGTAGATCATCCGCGCGGTGGTCGCGGTGTAGGTCGCACCGGTGCCGGACGGGCTGATGAACGCGTCCGAATACAGCAGCAGCGCCAGCCAGTTGAGGTTCAGCGCCAGCGCGAGCTGCGCGAAGGGCGAAGAGTGTTCGATCGCGGCCCAGCCGCCCTGGGCCAGCAGCGCGGGCTCGGTCGCGCCGATGAAGGCCACCTGCAGCAGGAGGTACACGATCGTCGCCAGCACGATCGAGCCGATCACGCCGAACGGCACGCTGCGGCCGGGATCCTTGGCTTCGCCCGCGAGGTTCACCGGACTCTGGAAGCCGTTGTAGCTGAAGACGATGCCGCTGATCGCGACCGCCGTCAGGATCGCGGAAATGTTGTATGCATGCGGTCCGCCGTGCGCGCCGATGTGGAAGTTTTCCCAGTGGAACGAGGTTGCGATGAGTGCGATCGCGGTCAGGGTCGGTACCACGAGCTTGTAGAGCGTGATCCAGGTGTTCGTCTTGGCGAACAGGTTCACGCTCCAGTAGTTGAGCAGGAAGTAGCCGATGACCAGCAGTGCCGAGATCCCGAGCCCGTTCGGGCTCAGTTCGCCCATGCCGCTCGCGCCCACGTGATAGAGGTCCTGGGCCCACTGCCACGGCCACGAGGCCATGTACTGCACCGAGGCCTCGGCTTCAACCGGAATCACCGAAGCGATCGCGATCCAGTTGGCCCACGCCGCGATGAAGCCCACCAGCGTGCCGTGCGAATACTGCCCGTAGCGCACCATGCCGCCGGATTCGGGGAACATGGCGCCGAGTTCGGCGTAGGTCACCGCGATGAAGAGGATCACCACCGCGCCGATGACCCAGGCCCAGATGGCGCCGGGGCCGGCCAGCTGCGCCGCGCGCCACGCGCCGAACAGCCAGCCCGAGCCGATGATCGAACCCAGGCCCGTAAACATCAGCGCCCACGCGCCGACGTTGCGGTGGATTGCGGATTCGTTGCTCATGGATACCGCCCGCCCGGAAAAGGGTTCCGATGATCGCAGAACACGCGCGGCCGCCGCGCGTGGCGGTGGTCATGCGCGGGGCCGCGGGCCTCACGTGGCGGCGAAGGCATCGCGCGTCAGGTTCAGCGGCTCGCCGTCGGTACACACCACGTCATCTTCGATGCGGATGCCGCCGTACTTCCGGAACGCGTCGACGCGCGGCCAGACGACGTCCGTCGCCGCGGGTTTCGCTTTCAGCTCCGCGAGCAGCAGGTCGATGAAGTACAGGCCGGGCTCGATCGTCGTCGCCATGCCGGGCGCCAGCGTGCGCGTGTTGCGCAGGAACGGGTGGCGGGCCGGCGGCGGCGCAATGGCGCCGGTTTCGTCCCGCGCGAAGCCCGCGACGTCGTGCACCTGCAGGCCGATGAGGTGCCCCAGCCCGTGCGGCAGGAATGCCGACGTGATCCCGGTCTCGACCGCCGCTTCCTCCGAACACCGGATGAAGCCGTAGCGCCGCAGCACGCCCGCGAGCAGATGATGGGCCGCGAGGTGGAGTTCGGGATAGCTCTGCCCCGGCCGCACCATGGCGCAGAGGTCCTGCTGGATGGCGTCGACCGCATCGACCAGCGACTGGAATTCCACGGCATCGGCGGCGGCGTGGGTGCGCGTGATGTCCGAGTTGTAGCCGTGGAAGGTCCCGCCCGCGTCGATCAGGAACGCCCGTGCGTGTGTCGGCGGATTGCGGTCCTGGTGCATGTAGTGCAGCACCGCCGCGTGCTGGTCGAGCGCGATGATGTTGCCGTAGGGCAACTGGTGCTCGGCCAGGCGGGTGGCTTCGAGGTAGCGGCAGTGGATGTCGAACTCGGAGAGCCCCTCGCGGAATGCCTGCTCGGCCGCGCGGTGGCCACGCACCCCGATCCGGCTGGCGACCCGCAGCATGGTGGTTTCATAGGGCGTCTTGTACGCCCGCCGGTAGTGCAAAAGGTGCATCAGCGCGGCGGGGGGGTCGGGGACGAACCCGTCGAGCGCGGCCTCGGCCGGCCCGACGATGGCGCAGCGCTCGGGATCATGCGGCAGCTCGCGCCGCACGGCCTCGGGCGTGTGCACCGTCACCACATCGAAATGGTCGACCCAGTAACCCACGGGGGAGGCGGGGACCACGTGCCAATAATCGTGCGGTTGCAGAAAGATCAACCGCGGCTTGTGGCCAGGCGTGTAGACGATCCAGCTTCCTGGCGCGTCCGCCAACGGCAGCCAGTGCAGGAAATGCGGGTTGGCCTTGAACGGATAGCCCTCGTCATCGAGGAACCACAGATGCTGCTGGCCGGCAGCCACCGCCAGCGTGTCGCGGGCGCACGCGGCGAGCGCGTCCGCGCTGCGGTGCTCCACTTCGGCAAGGTGCGCGGGATACAGCGCGGCGAGGTTGTCCTGGGGGAGTGCGGTCATGGCGAAACGTCCGGAACGGGGGTGCCATGATGCGGCGGCGCGCGCCGCGAGGCAAAGCCGCGCGGCCGGCGGGGGCTCAGGCCGTGTGGATGGCCAGCCAGTGGTCCAGCGAGTCGGCCGCCGGCCCGCTGATCGAAATGATGCGCAGCCCGGACCACTGGTAGTCGCCGGTGCTCGCGGCATCGGTCCACATGGTGTGCACACCGGTCTCGATCTTGACCTGGTTGCCGACGGGGTCGGGCAGGAAGAAGCGCAGCTGGTAGAGCGCGTTGTCGCGCAGCGGGCGATGGCAAATGAGCATCATGCCGTTGCGGGAAAGGTTGCCGATCCGGCCGATCGGCTCGCCGGTGACGTCGTTGGTAACCTCGATCGGGACCTGGGTCGCCTTGCGGGGCGCACTGCGGCGCTCGTCGTTCATTTCGCCCTCTCGGTGGCCGTTGCCCCACGGCCGAACTTGCGCAACCCGGACAGCAGCTTTTGCCAGGCGCGGTCGATGATACCGCCATCATTGTCCGCCATGGGATGCACCTGGCCACGCGCCATCAGCCGCGCGATCTGTTCCAGCGTGCGCTCCGGCGCCGCCGCGCCGCGCACGTTGACCAGCAGGCAGCGCCCGGTACCCGGCGAATACCACGCGAGCTTGCGCGCGATCTTCTGCCCCTGCTGGTTGACCGTGAATTCCAGCCAGCTTCCGAATGGCAGCGCCTTCAGTGTCTCGAGCGCCTTGCGTTCGGTGGGCGTCAGCGCGAGCTTGCGCGGGCCGGCCGGCGCTTCGGTGGTGTCGCGCTGGGTCTTCTGACGCGACTTCAGCCGGATCAGCAATTCGGTCTGGCTGGGTGGTTGGGGCGTGCCGGGTGCGGGGGCCGCCGGCGGCAGTTCCAGCGCGTAGCGCGTGATCTGGTCGGCTTCGCTGGCCTGCAGCCCGACCTGCGTCAAGCCGTGGTTGAGATCGGCCGCCAGGCGTTCGTCGTCGCGCGTCGGCGAGGGCTCCAGGACCTGCTCGATCACCGCGAGGCGCCGCCGCCAGGCCTCGCTGTTTTCGCCCTGGCGCAGCAGCGTGAGGGTGAGCGCATCGCTCCACGCGTGCTCCAACAGCGCACGCACCAGCGGCGTGACGCGCCGCCGGCCCAGGCGCTTGTCGATCGCGGCGCGCGCGGTGGCGCGCGCGGCCCGCAGTCGATCGCGCCCCTGCGCCGCTTCGACTTGGCGGCGTTCGGCGATTTCCGCCCGCCGCGACAGCAGGCGCAGGTGCGCATCGAGATCGTCCGCGGCCCGCTCGATGACGTCGAGGTTGCCGTCGAACCCGGTGGCGACCTGCTGCACGCTGCGCTGCAGGCGCTGGTTGAGCGCCGTGTCGAACGCGCCGTCGCTGCGGTCCAGCCACAGGTTGGCGGTTTCGAGCACGGTGTTGAGCAGCCGCCGTGCAGGATGCTCGCGCACCGTGAAGAAGCGGTTGTCGGCCAACGCCACCCGCAGCAGCGGCACCTGCAGCCCGGCCAGCATCTGCTGCGCCGCGCCCTGCTCGCGCGTCTCGGCCAGCAGCTGGTCGTACAACAGGCCGATCAGGTCCAGCGCGTCGCGGTGTTCGGGCTGCAGCCGCGGCGCGAGGTGGTCGGATCGGTGCCGCTTGAGTTCGACCATGAGGTCGTTGGCAAGGTGCTTGCCGGCGTTCGCGTCGGTGCGCCGCGATGGCATCGCCTGCAGTGCCGCCAGGGCCTCCTGGAGCTGCGGCATGGACGCGAACTCGCTGGCCTGCGCCGCCGCAGCGTCGGGCGCCAACGCACGCCGACGTGCATCCAGCAGCGTGTGCAGGGTGGCCATGTCGGGTGGCGCGGCGTCGGGCGGCGCAGGCATGGGGTTGGCGCCGTAAGGCGAGAAATCCGTCGCCGGTGCAATGGGACCCTCCGCGACGTGGGTGTCCGGGCCCGGCGCCGGAACCGGGCCCGCGCCGGACTCGGTGGCGGCGCGGCGTGGCAGATAGGAGCGCAGGTGCGGCAGGATACCGCCCTCGCGCAGGGCGTTGTTGAGGTGCGTGTAAAGCGTGTCGGCGGCGGCGGACAGGCGCCGATCGCACAGGCGATAGAACAGCAGGCGATGTTCGCGTGAAAGCCCCAGGGTCGGCGCCGCCTTGCCGAGGACGTCGGCCAGCACGTGGGGCCCAGGCGGCAGCGCGTCGGTTTCCAGCGGGGGCATCTCGAGCAGCACCGCGTAGCGGTGGCACAACTCGAACAGCGCGTTGCTGACATGCAGCTCGATGCGCGTGGACAGGTCACCCAGCGCCATCGTTTCGTCGAATTCGTGCGGGTCGACCAGCGCCAGATCCGCAGGACCCCGCGGCGTGGTCGACGCGCCCGCGTCATCGAGGCTGTCGCCGGCCGTCGCGAAGCGCTGCTCGAGTTGCGCCACGATGTAGGCGTGGAAGCCGGGGCGCGTGCGCCGCGTTTCGCGCAGCCCTTCGAGCGCCTCGTGCTGCGCCTGGCCACCGCTGGATTGCTCGGCGATGCGGAACAGCTCGTGCTCGAGGTCGTCCAGCGCGCCGCGCACCGGGACTTCCAGCAGCTCGCCGCAGTCGGCCAGTTGCGTCGCCAGCAGCCGACGCACGCGCGGCGCAAGGTCGGTGCGCGCTGCGATTGTCGGCGTCATTGGCTGCATGCGGACGGGCCCCCGGGGCGTACCCATGCAAGCGCCTTGCCATGCACATGCGATGCCCGTCGCGCGATTCTAGGGAAGCCGCGCCGAAAGCGCCACGGTGCTAGTCGTCACCCGTACGCACGTCGATCGTGAAGGCTTCGGCTTCGACTTCGACGTGCACCTGCATCGGATGGCAGCACACCGGGCAATCCTCGACGTAGCGCGCCGATCCGGCCGAAGTGTCGACGGCCAGTTCGATCGGCTCGCCGCAGTAGGGGCAGGTGACTTCGGCAAGTTCAGGCATGGGCAGGCGGTCCGGCGGGTGGCATGAAGCTTTCGATGACGTCGTTGAGGAAACGCTGGCCGAGCGCGGTGGTCTGCAGGCGGTCGGCGTCGGCCGTGATCCAGTCGCGTTGGCGCGCGCGCGCCAGCGGCGTCGCGATGGCGGTGAGCGGCAGGCCCGTGCGTTCGCTGAAGTTGGCGAGCGGCACGCCATCGACCAGGCGCAGTGCGTTCAGCATGAACTCGAAGGGCAATTGCTCGGACGCGATCACCGCCTCGCCGCCGATGCGGCGCGCGCTGCCGTGGCGCTGCAGGTACGCGCGCGGCGAGCGGACCTTCCAGCGCCGCTGCACGACGGGACCTGCGGCGCCGCAGCGGGTGAGCTTGCCGTGCGCACCGGCACCGATGCCGAGGTAGTCGCCAAACTCCCAGTAGTTGAGGTTGTGGCGGCAGCGCCGGTTGGGCCGGGCGTAGGCCGAGATTTCGTATTGCCCGTAGCCGGCGGCCGCGAGCTGTGCCTGACAGGCTTCCTGCATGTCCCAGGCCGTGTCCGCGTCCGGCACCGGCGGCGGGTGGCGCCCGAAGGGCGTGCCCGATTCCAGCGTGAGCTGGTAGTGCGAGATGTGGGTGGGCGCCAGCGCGATGGCGTGCTCGACGTCCGCCAGCGCCTGCGCCGGCGACTGCCGTGGCAGCGCGTACATCAAGTCGAGGTTGACGTTGGCGAAGCCCGCCGCGCGCGCCTGTCGATACGCGTCTTCCGCATCGCTGGCCGAGTGCACGCGGCCGAGCGCGCCGAGCTCCCGATCCGCGAAGCTCTGCACGCCCAGGCTGATGCGGTTGACGCCGGCGGCGCGGTAACCCTCGAATTTGCCGTGCTCGACCGTGCCGGGGTTGGTTTCCAGCGTGACTTCGCAATCCGGCGCGAATGCCAGGCGCCGCGCGGCGCCGTCGAGGATCGCGCCGATCGCGCCCGGGGCGAACAGGCTGGGCGTGCCGCCGCCGAAGAAGACGCTGGTCAGCGCCCGCCCGCGCACCGCGTCGCCGAAGTCGGCCAGATCGGCATCCAGATCGGCCAGCAGCGCCGCGACGTAGGCATCCACCGGCATGTCGTCGTGCAGCGTGTGCGAGTTGAAATCGCAGTACGGGCACTTCTTCACGCACCAGGGAATGTGGATGTACAGCGACAGGGGTGGCGGCGTGCACGCCATGATCTAGGCCGGTGTGCGCGCCACCGCGTCGTCGTGGTCCAGCGCCGCGCGCAGGCGTGCCAGTGCAAGGGCACGATGGCTGATGTGGTTCTTGATGGCCGGGTCGAGCTCGCCGCCCGACCGGCCGCCGCCATCGTCGGGCAGGAACAGCGGGTCGTAGCCAAAACCGTGCGTGCCGCGCCGCGCGCGCAGCACGCGTCCGGGCCAGCGCCCCGTCGCGATGATGGGGTCGGGATCGGCGGCGCTCCGCAGCAGCACCAGCACGCAGGTGTAGTGCGCGGTGCGCTGCGCGTCCGGTACGTCGGCCAGCGCGGCCAGCAGCTTGTCGTTGTTGGCTTCATCCGCGCCGTGCGCGCCGGCGTAGATCGCCGAGTCGAGGCCCGGCGCGCCGCCCAGCGCATCGACGCAGATGCCCGAGTCGTCCGCGAGCGCCGCGAGGCCCGACGCGCGCGCGGCGTGGCGGGCCTTGATGATCGCGTTCTCGACGAAGGTGGTGCCGGTTTCCGGCGGGTCGGTCCGCACGAAGTTGCTGCGCGGAACCAGGGTGATGCCGGTGTCGGCCAGCAGCGCGCGCAACTCGGCGAGCTTGCCGGGATTGCCGCTGGCCAGCACGATGCGGAAGGGAGAATCAGGCAAGACGATCGAACTCCGGTGCGTAGTCGACCTGGCCACCATAGCCCGCCAGGCCCGTGGGCTTCAGCGCCAGCGCCATGAAAGCGTCGCCGCCCCCAAAGGTATCGTGGAGGCCGAACGTGCCGGCGGCGCGGAACCCGAACCGCTGGTAGTACGCCGGATCGCCCAGCACCACCACCATCCGGTACGGCCCCGTCTTCAGCGTCATGAGCGCGGCCTGCACCAGCGCGCTGCCGACGCCCTGGCGCTGGTGTTCGGGCGCGACCGCGAGTGGCGCGAGGCCGACGGCCAATCCGTCGTCGCCGCGTTCCACCAGTACCGGCGAAAAAAGAATGTGGCCGACGATCGAGCCCTCGCGCTCGGCCGCGAGTTCGTAGGCACTGCGGTGCGCGGCACGCAGGGACGCCACGAGCTCGGCCTCGTCCAGACGCCCGAAGGCGGCGCGGTGGAGTTCGTACAGCGCCTGCGATTCGAACGGCTGCGCCGGGCGGATCCGCGTGGGCACGCTTCAGCCTTCCGCCAATGCCTTGCGCTGGGCCTCGATCAATTCATCGATGCCTTTGTTGGCCAGCGCCAGCAGGGCGTCGAGCTCATCGCGGCGGAACGCGTGGCCTTCGGCGGTGCCCTGCAGTTCGACGAAGCCGCCGCCGTCGTTCATCACCACGTTCATGTCGGTGTCGCAGTGGGAATCCTCGACGTAATCGAGATCCAGCACGGGCGACCCCTGATACACGCCCACCGACACCGCTGCGATGGCGCCGTGGATCGGATCGCGCTTGAGCACGCCGCGCTTCCGGAGCGTGGCCACCGCGTCGACCAGCGCGACGTAGGCGCCAGTGATCGACGCGGTGCGCGTGCCACCGTCAGCCTGCAGCACGTCGCAATCGAGCGTGATGACCCGCTCGCCGAGCGCCGCGCGATCGACGCAGGCGCGCAGCGAGCGCCCGATCAGGCGCTGGATCTCGAGCGTGCGACCACCCTGCCGGCCGCGCGCAGCCTCGCGCTGCGTGCGTTCGCCCGTGGCCCGCGGCAGCATGCCGTATTCAGCCGTGACCCAGCCTTCGCCCTTGCCGCGCAGCCAGGGTGGCACGCGGTCCTCGACGCTGGCCGTGCACAGCACGCGGGTGTCGCCGCAGGCGATCAGCACCGAACCTTCGGCGTGCTTGGTGTAGTGGCGGGTGATGGAAACGGCGCGCAGCGCGTCGGGCGCGCGTCCGGAAGGGCGATGGGTGGTCATCTGGGGTGATTCGAAACCGAAGCCGCAAGTTTAGCAGGCGGGCCTGGCGGCCGCGGTCGCGTTTGACTATGGACGTCCAGACGCCTACGCTCGCCCCGTTGTCGGTGCCGCGTTCGCGCGGCTCAAAAGGGAACCCGGTGCGATTCCGGGGCTGCCCCGCAGCGGTAAGTGGAAACGATGTCCGTCATGGCACTGGGCCACCGCCCGGGAAGCGACGGATGGTAGGTGGGTGAAGACCCGCGTCCACGAGCCCGAAGACCTGCCGCAACCGGATGGCGATGCCCATCCGTTCGACCTGGGATTTCCGCGGGGAAATCGGCCGGGATGCGGGGGTTCCTTGACATGGAACAGCCGTCGTCCGCTCCGATTCCCGCAGTATTCCGGTTTCGCCCGTGGGGGGCGAAGGTCGGGTCGCGCGTGCGCGGCTTGCTTTCGTCCTTATCTGGAACGCACGCAGAGGATGAAGTCATGAGTGAGGTCACCTGTCTTGGATTTCCGCGCATCGGCCGCCGGCGCGAGCTGAAGAAGGCGTTGGAGCAATACTGGGGCGGCAAGCTTGACGGGGCCGCACTCCAGGCGACCGCGCGTACGCTGCGCCAGCGGCACTGGGAGCAGCAGCGTGCGGCGGGTGCGGACAGCGTCCCGGTCAACGATTTCTCGCTGTACGACACCACGCTCGACACCGCGTGGCTGTTCGATGCGGTCCCGGAGCGCTATCGCGAGGTCGCTGCGCAGGACCCGCTCGCGGGCTACTTTGCCAGCGCGCGCGGCTACCACGCCAATGGCCACGACCTGCACGCGCTGGAAATGACCAAGTGGTTCGACACCAACTATCACTATCTCGTGCCCGAGCTGCGTCGCGGCCAGAAGTTCGCGCTGCGCGGCGATAGGCCGGTGGCGGAATTCCTGGAAGCCAAGGCGCTCGGCTTCAAGGCGCGGCCGGTGCTGCTGGGGCCGGTGTCGTTCCTGCTGCTGGCGAAGCCGGTCGATGGTTCGGATCGTTTCGCGGGGCTCGATTCGCTCATCGAGGCCTACGGCGGGCTCCTGGCCAAGCTCAAGGCCGCGGGCGCGGAGTGGGTGCAGATCGACGAACCCTGCCTGGTGCTGGATCTCGACGAGGCGGCGCACCACGCGTTCCGCCGCGCGCACGAGGCGCTGGCGCAGGCACCGGGACCCAAGCGGCTCATCGCGACCTACTTCGGCGCGCTGGCGGACAACCTGGGATTGGCGGCGGCCTTGCCGGCCGATGGCCTGCACATCGATCTGGTACGCGCGCCGCAGCAGCTGGACGCGGTGCTCACCGCGCTGCCGGCCGAGCGCGTGCTCTCGCTTGGGCTCGTCGACGGGCGCAACGTCTGGCGCGCGGATCTGGACGCCGCGCTGGCGCTTGCCAGGCGCGCCGAACAGAAGCGCGGTGCCGACAAGCTGTGGCTGGCGCCGTCGTGCTCGCTGCTGCACGTGCCCTACGACGCCGCCGATGAGGACGCGCTCGAGCCCGACATTCGCGGCTGGCTCGCGTTCGCCACGCAGAAGCTCGAAGAGCTGCGCGTGGTGGCCGATGCGCTGGCAGGCGATGCCGCCGCCGCGGCCGCGATTGCGGCCCAGCGTGGCGTGCTGGGCCAGCGCAAGCACTCGAAGTGGGCGGTCGATCCGGCCGTCCGCCAGCGGCTCGCGGCGGTGACGCCCGCGATGTTGAAACGCCGGTCGCCCTACGCCATTCGCCGGCCCCAACAAGTGGCCGCGTTGCACCTGCCGGTATTGCCGACCACGACGATCGGTTCCTTCCCGCAGACCGAGGACGTGCGCAAGGCGCGCGCCGCGCACCGCGCGGGCAAGCTTTCGGATCAGGATTACCGGAAGTTCCTCGAGCAGGCGACCCGCGACGCCGTCGCCGAGCAGGAAAAGCTCGGCATCGACGTGCTGGTGCACGGCGAGTTCGAGCGCAACGACATGGTCGAGTACTTCGGCGAGCAGCTCGACGGCTTCGTGTTCACCCGCCACGGCTGGGTGCAGAGCTACGGCTCGCGCTGCGTCAAGCCGCCGATCATCTTCGGCGACGTCAGTCGCCCGCACCCGATGACGGTCGACTGGATCAAGTTCGCGCAGTCGCTCACCAAGCACCCGATGAAGGCGATGCTGACCGGGCCGGTGACGATCCTGAAGTGGTCGTTCGTGCGTGACGATCAGCCGCGCGCCGACACCTGCCGGCAGATCGCGCTGGCGCTGCGCGACGAGGTGCAGGACCTCGAAGCCGCCGGCATCAAGATCATCCAAATCGACGAGCCCGCGTTTCGCGAGGGCCTGCCGCTGCGCCGGCGCGACTGGAAACCGTACCTCGCGTGGGCGGTGGACGGTTTTCGCCTGGCGGTGTCGGGTGTGCGGGATGAAACGCAGATCCACACGCACATGTGCTACTCGGAGTTCGGCGACATCATCGAATCGATCGCGGCGATGGATGCCGACGTGATTTCGATGGAAACCTCGCGTTCGCGGATGGAGCTCCTGGACGCGTTCGCCGGCTTCCATTACCCCAACGAGATCGGCCCGGGCGTCTACGACATCCACTCGCCACGGGTGCCGGACGTCGCCGAAATGACCGACCTGCTGCACCGCGCGCGCAAGGTGCTGAAGGCCGATCAGATCTGGGTCAACCCGGACTGTGGCCTCAAGACCCGCAAGTGGCCCGAGGTCGAGGCCTCGCTGGCGCGCATGGTGAGCGCGGCCAAGGCATTGCGCCAGGAAATCCAGCACGGCGCGTAGGCCACGGGTGTCGCGGCTGCCGCGTGGGGCGGCAGCCGCGGTCGCCTGGCGCTCGCAACCGCGGGCGGCAAACCTTTACCATCGCGGATTCCACGCCAGGGGAATTTCGCGATGATCCGCAGCATGACCGCGTACGCCAACCTCGAAGCCACTACGCCCGAGGGCTGGTTCGCGTGCGAGGTGCGCGCGGTCAATTCGCGCTTTCTCGAAACCGCGGTGCGGCTCCCCGACGAGCTGCGCACCCTGGAACCCCAGGTGCGCGAAATCGTCGGCGCGCGCCTGGCGCGCGGCAAGGTCGACGTCACGTTCCGCTATCGGCCGCCCGCGGTGGCCACCGATCTGCTGCTCGACCCGCACACCGTCGCGCAGCTGGCGGCGATCGCCGACACGCTCAAGGCCAGCCTGCCGGGGCTCGCGACCGATTTTGCGGGGCTGCTCGATTGGCCTGGCCTGCTGGTCAAGCCCGGCCTCGACCCGGCCGGGCTGGCGCGCGCCGCACTCGATCTGCTGCAGCAGACGCTGGACGAATTCATCGCCGGGCGCGGGCGCGAAGGCGCCAAGCTGGCCGCCGCGCTGCGCGAGCGCGTCGACGCCATCGAGCGCATCGTCGCCGAGGTGCGTGCGACGCTGCCGACGATCGGCGCCGCGCTCCGCGCCCGGCTCGAGGCGCGGCTGGCCGAGCTCGCGCAGCCCACCGATCCCGGGCGCCTCGAGCAGGAACTGGTGCTGCAGCTGTCGCGCCTGGACGTCGACGAGGAACTCGACCGGCTGGGCGCGCACATCGGTGAGGCCCGGCGCGTGCTGGCGCTGGACGAGCCGGTCGGCCGGCGCCTGGATTTCCTGATGCAGGAGTTCAACCGCGAGTCCAACACGCTGGCGTCGAAGTCGATGGATACCCGCACCACCCGCGCGGCGGTCGACCTCAAGGTGCTGATCGAGCAGCTGCGCGAACAGGTGCAGAACCTCGAATGAGCGGCCACCTGTTCATCGTCGCGGCGCCATCGGGAGCGGGCAAATCAACGCTGGTCAATGCGCTGCTCGAGCGCGATGCCGGCTTGGCACTGTCGATTTCACACACGACGCGCGCGCCACGCCCGGGCGATGTCGACGGCGTGCAGTACCACTTCGTCGACCGCCCGACCTTCGAGCGCATGGTCGCCGGGGGCGATTTCCTCGAACACGCCGAAGTGTTCGGCAATTATTACGGGACCTCGCGCGCCGCGGTCGTGCCGACGCTCACGGCCGGGCGCGACGTGTTGCTGGAAATCGACTGGCAGGGCGCGGCGCAGGTGCGCGCCCGGATCCCGTGCGTGTCGATCTTCATCCTGCCGCCTTCGCGCGTCGAGCTGGAACGACGCCTGCGTGCGCGCGGCACCGACAGCGCGGCGGTGATCGCCCGGCGGCTGGCCGCCTCGCGCGAGGAGATCACGCACGCCGGCGAGTTCGACTGCATCGTCGTCAACGACGATTTCACGGCAACCGTCGCCGCGCTGCAGGCGATCGTGGCCGCCGCCCGCGCGGGCCGGCCGTTGCCAGCAGCGCGCCACGCGGACCTCGTCGCGCAGCTGCTTGCCTGAAGCCGACTCGCCTATCCGCGCGTCCGGCTCGCCACTATCCTTATGGGCTTGCCGGCCTGGATTCCTCTGTTGCATGAATGCCGCCGTGGCCCATCCCGAATCGCCCGTCGCCGCGCTGGTCGAAGTGCGCGGCCTGCGTACGCGTATCGGCAGGAAGATCATCTTCGATGGTCTCGACCTGGACGTGGCGCGCGGCAGCGTGACCGCGATCATGGGGCCTTCGGGGACCGGCAAGACCACCCTGCTGCGGCACATCAGCGGACAACTTCGTCCGGATGGCGGCAGCCTGCGCGTGGATGGCGAAGAGGTGGCGCGCCTGTCGCGGCGCGCGTTGTTCCACTTGCGCGAGCGCGTGGGGTACCTGTTCCAGAATTCCGCGCTGCTGACCGATTTCAGCGTGTTCGAGAACGTGGCGTTCCCGCTGCGCCAACACGCGCGTCTGCCCGAGGAACTGGTGCGCAACATCGTGCTGACCAAGCTGCAGGCGGTCGGCCTGCGGGGCGCCGCAGGCCTGATGCCAAGCGAATTGTCTGGCGGCATGGCCAGGCGCGTCGCACTTGCCCGGGCGATCGTGTTCGATCCCATGCTGATCCTGTACGACGAGCCGTTCGTGGGCCTGGACCCCATCGCACTGAACCAGGTGCTGCGGCTGATCAAGACCCTCAACCAGACGCTCGGCATCACCTCGATCCTGGTCGCGCACGAGCTCGCGGCGATCCGGCAGGTCGCCGAACGGATCTATCTCATCGCCAACGGCAAGCTGGTGGCGCAGGGGGCGCCGGACGAGCTCGAGCACCAGGATTCGCCGTGGACCCGGCAGTTCTTTGGCGGCGATGCCGAAGGCCCGGTGCCGTTCCACTATCCGGCGTCCGATTACGCGACTGCGCTGGGGTTGGCCGGAGGGCAGGCGTGAACGCCCGCCCGCGCCGCAACTGGCTGTTGCAGGGCGTCGTGTCGCTCGGCGAGTGCGGGCTGTTTTTCGTGGCACTGGTGGGCGTCGCGCCGAAGAGCCTGCGCTACTGGCGTGAGCTCGCGCGGCAGGTCTGGTTCGTGGGCGCGATGAGCCTCGTCATCGTGATGACCTGCGGGCTGTTCGTCGGCATGGTGCTGGCGCTGCAGCTCTATTACACGCTGTCGATCTTTGGCGGCACCGCGGCGCTCGGTACCGTGGTGGCGCTGTCGCTGTTCCGCGAGCTGGGCCCCGTGGTGACGGCGTTGTTGGTCGCCGGCCGCGCGGGCACCGCGGTCACCGCCGAGATCGGCCTCATGCGTGCGACCGATCAGCTCGATGCGATCTCGATGATGGCGGTCGACCCGCTGGCCTATGTCGCCTCGCCGCGATTCCTTGCCGGCATCATCGCGATGCCGCTGCTCGCGTGCGTGTTCAACGCGATGGGCATCTTTGGTGGACACCTCGTTGGCGTCACCTGGCTCGGACTCGACAACGGCACCTTCTGGGGCAACATGACTTCCACGGTGTCGCTCCACAAGGACATTCTGGACGGGCTCTACAAGAGCATCGCTTTTGGCGGGGTGGTCAGCCTGATTGCGGTGTTCCAGGGCTACACCGCGCCGCCCACCAGCGAGGGCGTGGCGTACTCGACCACGCGCACGGTGGTGTTTTCATCGATCGTGGTGCTGGCGGTCGATTTCGTGATGACGGCGTTCATGACATGACCCGTGACGCGTGCGCGAAGATGTCCAGTCCCGCTCGTGGCGGCGAGTGCACCGATTTTGTTCTTCGCGGGAGCGCGCCTTGCGCGCGACCGGAGCGCCCATGCGGTCGTCGGCGACGCCGGCGCCTGCATGCGCTCGCCGCGCCTTCGACCTTCCGGAAACATGCACCATGAATCCACGACCTTCCTACGCCATCGGCACCGGTTTTTTCATCCTGCTCGGCTTTGCCGCACTGGCCTATCTCGCCACGCAGACGACCTCGGTCGCCAACATCCATGGCGGCGATACCTACCTCGTCAAGGCCAGGTTCCAGAACATCGGCCAGCTGAAGGCGCGCGCACCGGTCAAGATCGCCGGCGTCAGGATCGGTGACGTCGAATCCATCCAGCTGGAACCGCGGCGAATGGACGCGCTGGTGCTGCTTGCGATCAGCAAAAAGTACGACGACATTCCGGACGACTCGTCGGCGGCCATATTCACCAGTGGTTTACTGGGTGACCAGTACGTTGGCATCGAACCGGGTGGCTCGCCGACGTCGCTGAAGAATGGCGATGAGATCATCCTGACGCAGTCGGCGATGAGCATCGAGAACCTGATCGGCAAGTTCCTGGTCAATGGTGGACCCAAGTCGAGTTCGGGTTCGGCACCGGCGGCCAGTTCATCCGCGGCGTCCGGCACCCACTGAGTTGGGGTTCGGCCGGATGCTGTTGTGGCCTTGGGAGACTGACATGTTGAAGCGTTGCTGGTCGCTGCTGGCGACCGGGTTGTTGGTGATGGCGGTTGCGGCGCCGGTGCTGGCCGCGGGAGAACAGACTCCGCAGCAGATCGTGCAGTCGATCGCCGATCAGCTGGGCACGGCGATTCAGGGCCATCAGGCCGAACTGCAGCAGAACCCGCAGCAGGCCATCGCCCTCATCAATCGCATCGTGCTGCCGCACTTCGACACCGACTATGCATCGCTGTTGGTGCTGGGCCGCTACGCGCGCCAGGCGACGCCCGCGCAGCGCGTGGCGTTCGCGAAGGCGTTCTACAACGCGCTGACGCACCGCTACGCCGAGGGCCTGGTCGCCTACACGCGCGGGTCGGTGAAGGTGTTGCCCAGTGACGGGCCGCTCGACCAGCAACGGACGATCGTGCGCACCCAGGTAATGCTCAGCAGCGGCAAGGCCCTGTCGGTCGATTACGCGTTCCGCAGGACCGCGTCCGGTCAATGGAAGGCCTATGACGTGATCATCGAAGGCATCTCCTACATCACCAATTACCGCAACCAGGTTGCCGCGGAAATCCAGAAGGAAGGCATCGACGGGCTCATCAAGAGCCTGCAGACGCAGGGGGCCAGCGTCATCGATGAAATGAAGCAGCAGGGCGGGCACTGAACCATGGCAGGGCGCGCCCGCTCCGCGGTGGTGGCCTTTGCGCGGCCCGACACCGATACGCTCGCGGTGGCCGGTGTGTTGACGTTTGCCACCGCGGCGCGCGCGCTCGCCACCGGGCGCCAAGCCCTGGCGGAGGGCAGGCCAACGCGCCTGGATCTTGCCGGCGTCACGCGTGCAGATAGCGCGGGTCTCGCTTGCGTGATCGCGCTCGCCGCCCACGCGCGGGCGGCCGGAAGCCGGCTCGCCGTCGTCAATTGGCCGAGCGGGCTGCGCGCGCTGGCCGACGTGTGCGACGTGTCCGCGCTGCTGGCCGCCCCCCCAGCCGCCGGCCGAGCCGCTTAGCCGCTCGAAGTCGCCGTGGCTGGTGCCGCGGCCGAGGCCGCAGGGGCCGGCGCTGCCGCGCTGCCGGCAGCCGCCGGGGCGCCGCTGGAGCCGTGGGTTTTCTCGTACTGCTGTTGTTGCTGCAGCAACTGCTCGATGTCGTTGTCCTGATCCTGGCTCGGGCTGGTGCCCTGCAGCTCCTCGATCGCCGACAGTGGCGGGTTGCCGTAGTAGATCTGGTACAGGCGACGCTGGCGGTACGCGTCGCGCATGAACGCGTAGGGGTCGTAGGCGGAATCCAGCAGCGGGTCGAGCGGCAGTGCGCTTGCGCGCAGCGTTACCAGGTAGGCGAGCGTCGGCAGGTACTGCGCGTGCCACTTGAGGTCGTGCTCGCGCGCGTACCAGCTGAGCGGATCGAAGTAGCTGTCGACTGGCAGGCGCCACACGTCGCGCAGCGTGGTCGAACCGACGAAAGGCAACACGAGGTATGGACCCTCGGGGACACCCCAGTGCGCCAGCGTCACGCCAAAATCCGTGGTGTGCGTGGGCAGGCCCATGCGGGTCGCCGGATCGAGAAAGCCGAGCAGGCCTACCGTGCTGTTGACCAGGAATCGGCCGGTACTTTGCACCGCGGGAACCGGCCGCCCCTGCAGGACTTCGTTCGCGATCGTGACCGGCGTGCGCACGTTCGTGAAGAAGTTGTCGATCAGCACGCGCTCCTGCGCGCCGGTGACCTTCACGTAGGCCTTGGCTACGGGTCGAATGGCGACCTTGTCCGCGAACATGTTGAACGCGAACATCTTGCGGTTGAACGCCTGCAGCGGATCATCGGTGCGCGGCGGCGCGACCGCACACGCGCTGAGCGCGACGAGCAAACCGGCGACGAGGGCGCTTCGCGCCGCGTGGGCGGCAAACCGATGGGACATGCGCGTGGTGCAAACGCTGGCAGTTGGATTCAAGCGCGCAATTGTACGGGTTGCGCCGCCGCGGGCCACGCCCGTCGCCGCGCGTCTGCACGTGGCGTTCAGGTGTGGCGTGTCCCGCTGCGAGCGGCCATGCCGGTCGTGCTGCTACAATTCATGGGTTTCAGCAACGAGCAGGAATAGGCATGGCACGCATCACCGTGGAAGATTGCCTCAAGGTTGTCGACAACCGCTTCGAGCTCGTGCTCATGGCGACCCGCCGCGCGCGTCAGCTCGAGAATGGCATCGAGCCGACGGTCGACCCTGAGAACGACAAGCCGACCGTATTGGCGCTGCGCGAGATCGCCGACCACACGATCGACATGCGCACCATCGACGAGATCGACAAGTCCGAGCGCGAACGGCGCGATCGCGAGGCCCTCGAGTGGGCGGCGGCCGAGGTCGACGAAGACATGGCCAAGGGCGCCGACGAAGCCTGATCGGAGCGCTGCGCGCGTCGCCGCGACGCGCGCAGCGGGTACAACCGGCGTTGTGCTAGCTTGAGGCATGCCCAAGCGCGGCGCCAAAATCGTTACCTCGGGAGTGGCCAGACCGGGCAATGAACCGGTTGCGGCGGCCGCGCTCGAAACGCTGGCGGCGCAGCTGGCGATCTACCTGCCGCCGCCGCAGATCGAGCGCGTGCGCCGGGCGTATGCCATCGCCGCGCGCGCGCACGCGAGCCAGCGCCGCCGGAGCGGCGAGCCATACATCACGCATCCGCTCGCGGTCGCGACCATCCTCGCGAGGTTGCGCATGGACGCCGAGACCATCATCGCAGCGATCCTGCACGACACGCTCGAGGACACCGGCCTTACGCGTGCGCAGTTGACCGCGGATTTCGGCGGGACCGTCACCGAGCTCGTCGACGGGGTCACCAAGCTCGAGCGCATCCGCTTCGCCAGCCGCGTCGAGGCCGACGCCGAGAGCTTCCGCAAGATGCTGCTGGCGATGGCGCGCGACCTGCGTGTCATCCTGATCAAGCTCGCGGACCGCCTGCACAACATGCGCACGCTGGCATCGCAGACGCACGAGGCGCGCCGCCGGATCTCGCGCGAGACGCTCGAGATCTACGCGCCGATCGCCGCGCGGTTGGGCATGAACGCGATCCGCGCGGAATTGCAGGACCTGGCGTTCCGCAGCCTGTATCCCGATCGCCACAAAATCATCGCCGCGCGCATCCAGCGCACGCTCGGCAACCGCCGCGAGTCGATGGAAAGCATCGAACACGCGCTCGCCGAGCGCCTCGCCGCCGATGGCATTCCCGCACGCGTGATCAGCCGCATCAAGGCGCCCTACAGCATCTGGTCGAAGATGCGCAGCGAGCACAAGACCTTCGATGAGCTGATGGACGTGTACGGGTTCCGGCTGGTGACCGACACCGTCGCGCACTGCTACCAGGCGCTCGGCTCGGCCCATTCGCTGTTCAAGCCGGTCGAGGGCCGCTTCAAGGATTTCATCGCCATTCCCAAGGCCAACGGCTACCAGTCGCTGCACACGGTGTTGTTCGGCCCGTTTGGCGCGCCGATCGAGATCCAGATCCGCACCGAAGACATGAACACCGTGGCCGAGTGCGGCGTCGCCGCGCACTGGTCCTACAAGCAGGACGCGGTGCCATCCAACAGCGCGCAGTCGCGCGCGCGCGCCTGGGTGTCCGGCCTCGCCGACAGTCAGGCCGCGACGCCGTCGTCGCTGGAGTTCATCGAGAACGTCAAGGTCGACCTGTTTCCGGACGAGGTGTACGTGTTTACGCCGGCGGGCGACATCCACGCGCTGCCCAGGAATGCGACCGCGCTCGACCTTGCCTATTCGGTGCACACCGACGTGGGCATGCACGCCGTCGCGGTCCGCATCGACGGGCACCTGGCGGCGCTGCGCACGAAGCTCGCGTCCGGCCAGACGGTCGAGATCATCACCGCGCCTTCGCAGGTGCCAACGCCCTCGTGGCTGGACTTCGTCGTCACCGGCAAGGCGCGCGCGGCGATCCGCCAGTATCTCAAGCACCTGCAGCACGAGGATGCCGTCGACTTTGGCCACCGCATGCTGGAAAGCGCGCTCGATGCATTGGGTTCGAGCCTGAATGCCATCGCGCCCGCCGCGCTGGACCAGTTCATGGCCGAACACAACCTGCGGCGGCTGGAGGACCTGTTGTCCGACATCGCGCTTGGCAACCGCATGCCCGACCAGGTCGCGGCCAAGCTGACCGCGCTGGGCGGCGCCGCGGGCGGCACGGCGCCACCGCCGCACCGCGCCGAGAAGATCCTCATCAGCGGTGGCGAGCGCGGCATCCTGAGTTTCGGCAATTGCTGCCATCCGGTGCCCGGCGACGACATCGTGGGCTACCTCTCGCCCGGCAAGGGCATCGTCGTGCATCGCACGGCATGCCCGAACATCGCCGAACTGGCGCGCCAGCCCGAGCACCGCGTCGAGATTGGTTGGGACCGCGAGGTACAGGGCGACTATCGCGTGGAGCTGCGCGTCGAAGTGATCAACCGCACCGGCGTGCTGGCGACCGTGTCGGCCGCGATCGCCGCGGCCAATTCCAACATCGAGGATGTCAAGTACATCGAGCGCGGCATCCAGGCGGCCACGCTGCTGTTCGCGATCGAGGTGAAGAACCGCAAGCACCTCGCCGACGTCATGCGCCGCGTGCGCAACACCCGCGTCGTCAACGGCGTGTATCGTTATCCGCTTTGAAACCGGTGGTCGCGGGGAGCGCGCGATCGGTCCGTACCCATCTTCGATTGGACCCCGCCGTCGACGGCTTTTTCGACTACCGCCTGCGGCCCGGACCTGCTACCGCGCGCAACGCCATCCGGCTGCTCGCCGAGGTGGGTTTCCCCGCCGCCATCGTTGACGCCGCGACCGCGTACGTCGAGGCCGGCGCGCGCGGGGGCAAGGTGGAGGCCTAGCCGCTAGACTTGCGGTTTCCTTATCGAGGACCGCCTCATGCCACGCCAAGCCATCCATTCCGATTCCGCGCCCAAGGCCATCGGTCCGTATTCGCAGGGCGTGCGCGCGGGCAGCACCCTGTATCTGTCCGGCCAGATTCCGATCGATCCGGCCACGGGCGAGGTGGTGAAGGGTGACGTCACGGCGCAGGCGACGCGCGTGTTCGAGAATCTCAAGGCGGTGCTGGCGGCGGCCGGTGCCGGGTTCGACGACGTGCAGCGCGTCGCGATCTATATGCCTGACCTTGGCCATTTTGCCGCCGTCAACGCGGTCATGCAGAAGTATTTTCGTGAACCCTATCCCGCGCGTTCGACCCTGGGCGTCGCCGCGTTGCCCAAGGGCGTGGCGGTCGAGATCGACGTGATCGCGACCGCTTCGCACTGACCCGCCGCGGCGTCGGGCGCGAGATGGCGGCCAGCACGGCGGTGCCGGTGCGCGACGCCGGCGCGGCGGGTTCGGCGCCGGTCACCACGCTGGCCGGCGTCGGGCCGGCGCTCGCCGATACCCTGCGCAAGCTCGGCATCGAGCGCGTCCAGGATCTGTGGTTCCATCTGCCGCTGCGCTACGAGGATCACACGCGGATCACGGCGATCCGCGATCTCGTGGCCGGTGAGCCCGCGCAGGTCGAAGGCACCGTCGAAGCGGTCGAGGCCGGATTCCGGTATCGACCGCAGCTCCGGGTGGCGGTGACCGATGCCTCATGCGACACGCTGGTGTTGCGCTTCTTCCATTTCCGCCGCCAGCAGGCCGAGCAGTTCAAGCCGGGCACGCGCCTGCGCTGCTTCGGGCCGGTGCGGCACGGCCAGCACGGCCTGGAGATCGTGCACCCGCAGTACCGCATCCTGCACGGCGATGCGCCCGTCGAGGACACGCTGACCCCGGTGTACCCGGTCACCGAAGGCATCGGACAACAGCGCCTGCGCGGCGTGATCGAGCGCGCGCTGGCCAAGCTGCCGGCCGCCGGGACGCTGGAGCTGATCCCGGCCGAGCTGCTGGCACCGCTCGGGCTCATGTCGCTGCGCGAGGCGCTGCTGACCGCGCACCGGCCGCCGCCCGACGCCGATATCGCGGCGCTGCTGGCCGCGGCGCATCCTGCGCAGCAGCGCCTCGCGTTCGAGGAGCTCCTGGCGCATTACCTGGGCCTGAAGCGTCTGCGCCAGCGCCTGCGGCGGCGGCATGCGCCGGTATTGCCGGCGGATCAGGCGCTGATGGAACGCTTCCGTGCCGCGCTGCCGTTCACGCTCACGGGCGCGCAGGAGCGCGTCGCGCAGGAAGTCGGACGTGATCTGGAACGGCGCGTGCCGATGCTGCGGCTGGTGCAGGGCGACGTGGGCTCGGGCAAGACCGTGGTGGCCGCGCTCGCCGCGCTGCATGCCGTGGCCAACGGCTGGCAGGTGGCGCTGATGGCGCCGACCGAGCTCCTGGCCGAGCAGCACCTCAGAAGCTTTCGCGAGTGGCTGGAGCCGCTCGATATCGAAGTGGCGTGGCTGGCCGGCAAGATCACCGGCCGCGCTCGCAAGCGGGTGCTGGAACGGCTGGCGGCGGGCGCGCCGGTTGCGGTCGGTACCCACGCCCTGATGCAGGAGGGCGTCGAATTCGCGCGGCTGGGCCTCGTCATCGTCGACGAGCAGCACCGCTTCGGCGTGCAGCAGCGCATGGCGCTGCGCGACAAGGGGGCGAACGGCACGGACGCCCCGCACCAGTTGGTGCTGACCGCGACGCCGATCCCGCGCACGCTCGCGATGAGCGCCTATGCCGACCTCGACGTTTCGACCCTTGATGAGTTGCCACCTGGACGTACGCCCGTGCGCACCGTCGCGATCGCCAACGGCCGGCGCGACGAAGTGATCGGGCGCATCCGCGCGGCCTGTGCGGAGGGGCGGCAGGCGTACTGGGTCTGCACGCTCATCGAAGACGGCGAGCTTCGCGGAGAGTCCGCACAGGGACGCGCAGGCTTTGGCGGAGGGACCCGCGAAAGAATGCAGGCGCAGGCGGCCGAGGTCGCCTACGCGCAACTCTCGGCGGCGCTGCCGGGCCTCGCGGTGGACCTGGTGCATGGACGCATGAAGCCCGCGGACAAACAGGCCGCGATGGACCGCTTCAAGCAGGGTGCCACCGCGTTGTTGGTCGCGACCACGGTGATCGAGGTCGGAGTCGACGTGCCCAACGCGAGCCTCATGGTGATCGAGAACGCCGAGCGTTTGGGGCTTGCCCAGTTGCACCAGCTGCGCGGGCGCGTGGGGCGCGGGGCGATCGCCTCGACCTGCGTGCTGCTGTACCAGCCGCCGCTGTCGGGCCTCGCCAAGCAGCGCCTGGAGGTGCTGCGCGAAACCAATGACGGCTTCGTGATCGCCGAACGCGACCTGGCCCTGCGCGGTCCCGGCGAACTGCTAGGCACGCGGCAGACCGGAGAAATGGGGTTTCGCGTGGCTGACGTGGTGCGCGACGCGCCGCTGATGCCGGCGGTACAGCGCGTGGGCGCGGCGCTGCTGCGCGAACAGCCGGCGCTGGCACGGCGCCTGACCGAGCGCTGGATTGGCGCCGCGACCCGCTTCGCCGACGCCTGAGCGGGCCTGCGGTTGCCCGCGTTCGCGAAAACACGCTACAATTTTCGCCTTGCCTCAAGCATTTGGCTTTGGACAGGCTCCGCATGAAAACCGACATCCATCCGGATTACCACCCGGTCGTCTTCCAGGACGCCGCTTCCGACTTCGCCTTCCTGACGCGTTCGACCGCGACCAGCGAAGACAAGATCAAGTGGGAAGACGGCAACGAGTACCCGGTGATCAGGGTCGACATCTCTTCGGCTTCGCACCCGTTCTACACGGGCAAGCAGAAGGTCATGGATTCCGGGGGCCGGATCGACAAGTTCAACCGGCGCTACACGACCGGCAAGACCGGCAAGAAATAAGCCCTGCGGCCCCGACGCCGCAAGCCGCGTCCCAGGCGCCTGTCGCGTATGCCGCGACGGGCGTTTTCGTGTGCGCGCGGCGAGGCCCACCTGCGGGCGCACGGGGTGGCGTGCGATAATTCATCAATTTCACAGCGCGGTCGCTTGCGGCCGCGCGCACGCCAAGGAGTTTCGTCGTGTCCGATAATCATTCAGTCAGCCTGACCGCCGCCGGTCACACCGTGTCGCTGCCGCTGGTCGAGGGGACGCTGGGGCCAAGTTCCATCGACATCGGTTCGATCCGGCGCGACACCGGTCATTTTTCGTTCGACCCGGGGTTCGCAGCCACGGCGTCGTGCAAAAGCGCCATCACCTATATCGACGGCGAGAAGGGCGTGCTGCTGTATCGCGGCTACCCGATCGAGCAGCTGGCCGAACATTCGCGTTTCGTCGAGGTGGCCTACCTGTTGCTGGAAGGCGAGTTGCCGACGGCAGCGCAGCTGCACGTGTTCGAGGACAAGATCACGCATCACACGATGATGCACGAGACCCTGAAGGACTTCCTGCACGGGTTTCACTACGACGCGCATCCGATGGCGGTGCTGTGTGCGTCGATCGCTTCGATGTCGGCGTTCTACCACGACACCAACGACAACAGTGATCCGGCGCAGCGCAAGCTGGCCGCGATCCGGTTGATTGCCAAGATGCCGACCATCGCCGCGGCTGCGTACCGCTCGTCGATCGGCTGGCCGATCCGCTATCCGCGCAACAACCTCGAGTACGTGGACCGCTTCCTGCACATGATGTTCGAGGTGCCGAGCGAGCCGCTGGAGCTGAATCCGGTGGTGGCCAAGGCGCTGGACCTGTTGTTCATCCTGCACGCCGACCACGAGCAGAACGCCAGCACCTCGACCGTGCGCCTCGTCGGCTCCACCGGCGCCAATCCGTACGCCTCGGTCGCCGCCGGCATCGCCGCGCTGTGGGGCCCCGCGCACGGCGGCGCCAACGAAGCCGTGCTGAAGATGCTCACGCAGATCGGCGATGCCAAGAACGTGGGCAAGGCGATCGATCGTGCCAAGGACAAGTCGTCCGGATTCCGCCTGATGGGCTTCGGCCACCGCGTCTACAAGAATTTCGACCCGCGCGCGAAGATCATCCGCGGCATGGCGCACAAGGTGCTGGACGAACTGGGCGTGCAGGATCCGCTGCTGGACGTCGCCCTGAAACTCGAAGAGGCCGCGCTGAAGGACGATTACTTCGTCTCGCACAAGCTCTACCCGAACGTCGATTTCTATTCGGGCATCATCTACAAGGCCCTCAAGATCCCGACCGAGATGTTCACGGTGATGTTCGCCATTGCGCGTACCGCGGGCTGGATCGCGCACTGGATCGAACAGCACGAGATGCCCGGCAGCCGCATCGGCCGTCCGCGCCAGGTGTACGTCGGCGCCACGCCGCGCGACTACAAGGCGATCGACCAGCGCGTATAGGAGCGGCGGCAGCCGCGACCGACCCTGCAAGGCGATTGACGAGCGTCGGCGTAGGAGCGGCGGCAGCCGCGACCGGCCTCGCGCGCGGCGTGCGAGACCGCGTCCGACTGTTCGATCCTCCTACACGGGCGGATTGCCGGGTTCGCCCGAAATCATCGCTTCCAGGGTCGCCAGCGAAGCGCGCTGGAGCGGACGCTCTTCGGTGCGGTCGAGGGGCGCCTGCCGCAGCGCGTCGTGCGGAAACACCGTGAGGTCCACCGCGACGCCGTCGGCGTCGAACAGGAGCACCGGAAATTCCGCGCTGCGCTGCCGATCCAGCCGGACGACACGCGAGCGGGTCTCGAATGCAATGCCGCGTTCGCCCAGAAATTGGGCAACGTGCTCGGGCGAATCGTCGAACACGTGCAGGCTGATCGGCGAGTGCGTGTCGGCGGTCCCATCCAGCACCGCGCCGACCAGGCGCGGCTCGAATGGCGACAAAAACCGCATCGCCTCGCGCGCGGCTTCGCGGCGGACCTGCAGCGCGCGTGGTTGTTCAGTGGCACGGAACAGGCGCTGATGCTCGCGCAGCGCTTCCTCGATCTCGCGGTTGCGCGGCAGGTAGCCTTCCTCGCTGACGCCCACGTGCGCGGCGGCCTTGCGCTTGGCCAGCTGGTAATCGCGGATGCCGTGCTCGCTCATGAGGCGCGCCGCTTCCAGCGCGACGCGGCGGCGCAGCTGATGGCTGCGCCCTTCGGCGTGCACCTGGTGGAACCTGGGTGTCTTGTGCATGTTGGATTCCCCGCGGCCGCGTCGGGGGTGAGTGTCGCAAAAAGCGCAGGCGAAAAGCAAAGAGCAGGAGGTAGGGCGCAGGGCGCAGGGAACAGGAGAAGCGTGAGGTGATGACGCTACGCGCAGGCAATTGACCGGACGAACCCGGTCCGACACCGTTGGCGCCGGGCGTAGCGTTGTTGGGCAACGGGCAATCGGCCGCATGACGCGCTGCCCTTCCCTGATCCCTTCCCCCCGCTCCCTGCGTCTAAAAAATGTCGTACGCGGGCGCCTGGTTCTGCAGGTTCTTGGCCTCGGCGCGCAGGCGGTCCAGATCCTCGATCGTGAACAGCTCGCTCATCGTGTTGGTGTCGCCCGGAGGTGCGGGGAGGCCCGTGGTCCGGTCGATGGTCGCGGTGACGATGCCCGGTGGCATGGACAGCGTCGCCGGCGGCTTGCCGGTCAAGGCCGGGCCCATGAAATCCATCCAGATCGGCAACGCGGTGCGCGCGCCGAATTCGCCCCGTCCCAGCGAGCTGTAATCGTCAAAGCCGACCCAGACCGTGGTGACGAGGTCGTCATTGAATCCCGCGAACCAGCCGTCGTGGTGGTCGTTGGTCGATCCCGTCTTGCCGGCGAGATCGGTGCGGCCGAGGCCCTTGGCGGCCGCCGCGCCCGTGCCGGCCGGTCCGTAGATCACGCTTTGCAGCAGCGAGGTGATGAGGTAGTCGTTGCGCGGATCGATCACGCGCGGCGCCAGGAGTGGCTGGCTCGAATCGACCGACAGCGCGTTGGCGGTGTCGCCCAGCGCGCCCGGGTCGCCCGCGGCAGCGTCGGGCTGCGCGGGCGCCGCGGTGGTCTTGCCTTCATCCAGCAGGCGCGCTTCGCAGGTGCGGCACGCGCGCACGGGATCGGCCTTGTAGATGGCCTTGCCGTCGCGGTCGTCGATTTCGGCGATGTAGTACGGATTGACCAGGAATCCGCCGTTGGCGAACACGGCGTAGGCACGCGCCATTGCCATCGGCGACACTGCGGCCGTGCCCAGCGCCATCGACAGGTTGGCGGGGATCGCATCCAGCGGAAAGCCGAACCGCGTCACGTACTCGCGCGCGTAGCGCACGCCGATCGCGTCCAGCAGCCGGATCGCGACCAGGTTGACCGATTGCGCCAGCGCTTCGCGCAACCGCATGGGGCCGCGGAACTTGTCGTCATCGTTCTGCGGCGTCCACAGGCCTCCCGGTTTGGTCGGATCGGGCAGCGCGATGGGCGCATCGTTGATGATCGACGCCGGCGTATAGCCCCGGTTGAACGCGGCCGAGTAGATGAAAGGCTTGAAGCTCGAGCCGGGTTGCCGAGCGGTCTGGGTTGCGCGGTTGAACTTGGAGAGCTGGAAATTGAAGCCGCCGACCAGCGCCTGCACCGCGCCATCGTCGGGCGCCAGCGCCACCATCGCGGCCTGCGCGCGCGGAATCTGCTCGAGCTCCCAATGACGCTTGCCGGCGTCCTTGGCGTCATCAGCGACGGGCGGGGCGCCGGTGGCCGGATCGATCGGCGCATCGGTGACCTCGCGCACGCGGATGACGTCGCCCGGACGCAGGATGGCGGCGACGCCCTTGCCGCCCGTCTTGGCCTTGCGTCCGTAGCCCTGCGCCCACTGCATCGCGGCCAGCGGCAGCGTGATGTTCTGCCCGCCTTGCACGTGGGCCGTGGCGGCCGTACTGTCCACCGCCGTGACGATGGCCGGCGACAGGCCGCTGAGGTTGCCGTAGGTCGCCAGATCCTTCGCGAGCGCTTCGGGAGTGGCCGGGTCCGGCACCGCCACGTGCGCTTCGGGACCGCGATAACCGTGACGGTGGTCGTAGTCCTCGAGCCGGCTGTGCAGCGCGTGCCGGGCCAGCGCCTGCAGGCGGCTGCTGATCGTCGTGCGGATCACGTAGCCATCCGTCAGCGCCTTGTTGCCCAAGAGCTGCAGCGCCTGCCGGCGCACCATCTCGGCGAGGTAGGGTGCATCCACCTGGATCGGCGGCTCGTGCGGCGCGGCGTCGTCGACCGCGGCCACCGCCTGCTCGTACTGGGTGCGATCGATGAAGCGGTGCGAGAGCATCTGGCCCAGCACCCAGTTGCGGCGTGCCAGCAAGCGAGCGCGACCGTCGATCGGGTTGACTAGCGAGGGCAACTGGAACGTCGAGGCGATCGCGGCGCACTCGGCCAGGGTGAGCTGGTCGATGGGCTTGCCGTAGTAGTACTGCGCGGCGGCCGCGACGCCGTAGGCGCGATGGCCCAGGAACATCTTGTTGAGGTAGAGCTGGAGGATCTGGTCCTTGGTGAGTTCCTGCTCGATGCGGAACGAGGTCAGGATCTCGGTGATCTTGCGCGTGTAGGTTTTCTGGGGACTCAGGAAGAAGTTGCGCGCGACCTGCTGGGTGATGGTCGAGCCGCCCTGGACCTTCTCGCCGTGATGCAGCACGACCTGGATCGCCGCGCGGATCGTCGAAGTCACGTCGATGCCCGAGTGGTGGTAGAAGTCGGCGTCCTCGGCGGCGAGCACCGCGTCCTTGAGGTTCTTCGGGACATTCTGGATGTCGACCGGAATGCGCCGCGTTTCGCCGAACTCGGCGATGAGCTGGCCGTCGGCACTGACGACGCGCAGCGGCACCTGCATCTGCACGTCCTTCAGCGAGGCCACCGAGGGCACGCGTGGTTCGATTTGCCAGTACGCGATCCCTGCCGCGATGACGCCCAGTACCACCAGGCACGCAGCGCCGATCGCAGCGGCAAGGGCCAGTCGTTTCAGGATTCTCATGCGGGTTTCGTGGCGGGCGTGGCAGGCGCGGGCGGGACGCGACGCGCGGCGGAGCGGTCGCGTGACGGCGGGTCGCCGTTGGCCGCCGTGGCGCGTGCTGCAGAAAGCGACCCGCGCAGTATAGACGTCCGAGGCGCCGAAACGCCGGCACGTGCGTTCGGTACGGTTGTTGCATACGTCGCCGGTTGCGCGGCCGAACGTCGGATACGCGTCGCGTCGGTGTTGCGAATTGTGACGCCGGTCCGGGACGCCAGACCATGAAACAAAGACCATTTGAGGCTTCAACCGTCATGACTTCAATGGGTTGCGGACACTTTGCGAAGTTATTGATATTTAGTTAACTTTCGTATCTAATGCACCCGCGCATCCGGCATGCGTCAGCGCGCACGGGGAAGGGGAAAACCAGTGGGGCTACTGACAACCAATGCTGCGCCCGTGATCGGCGTCGACATCAGTTCGACCGCCGTGAAGCTGCTGCAGTTGAGCCAGACCGGCTCGCGCTACCGCGTCGAACACTACGCGGTGGAACCCCTGCCGCCCAACGCCGTGGTGGAAAAAAACATCGTCGAAGTCGAGGCCGTCGGTGATGCCATCCGGCGGGTGGTGGCGCGCGCGGGTGTGCGCACCAAATACGCCGCCGCCGCGGTCGCGGGTTCCGCCGTCATCACCAAGGTCATCCCCATGCCCGCCGACCTGTCCGAGGACGACCTCGAAGGCCAGGTCCAGGTCGAGGCGAACCAGTACATCCCGTATCCCATCGAGGAAGTGAGCCTCGATTTCGAGAAGGTCGGCCCCGTCAAGGACAACCCCGAGATGGTGCAGGTGCTGCTGGCGGCCTCGCGCACCGAAAACGTCGACATGCGGGTGGCCGCGCTGGATCTTGGCGGGCTGACCGCGAAGATCGTGGATGTCGAAGTGTTCGCGATGGAAAACGCTTTCCGCCTGATCGTCGACCAGCTGTCGGTACCGCGCGACTCGCTGGTCGCGCTGGTCGACATCGGCGCGACCATGATCACGCTCTCGGTGCTGAAGAACCAGCGCACCATCTATTCGCGCGAGCAGGTGTTCGGCGGCAAGCAGCTCACCGACGAAGTGATGCGCCGCTACGGCATGTCCTACGAGGAAGCCGGCCTCGCCAAGCGCCAGGGCGGACTCCCCGAGTCCTACGAAATCGAGGTGCTCGAACCCTTCAAGGAAGCCATGGTGCAGCAGATCAGCCGCCTGCTGCAGTTCTTCTTTGCCGGCAGCGAGTTCGGCAAGGTCGACCAAGTGGTGTTGGCCGGCGGCTGTGCGTCGATTCCGGGCGTCGCCGACATGGTGGTCGAACAGCTCGGCGTGCCCTGCGTCGTCGCCAACCCGCTGGCCAGCATGTCGCTGTCGCCCAGGCTCACGGCGCAGACGCTGGCCGAGGACGCGCCAGCGCTGATGATCGCCGCAGGATTGGCTCTGAGGAGCTTTGACTGATGGCCAAGATCAACCTGCTCCCGTGGCGGGCGGAGCGGCGCGAACGTCGCAAGCGCGAGTTCTTCGCGCAGCTCATCATCGCTGCGGTGGCAGCGCTGGTGCTGGTCGTGCTGTGGGGGTTCTGGTCGGGCCTCCGGATCGATCGCCAGAACGATCGCAACGCGTACCTGCAGACCCAGATCAAGCAGCTCGACGCCAAGATCGTCGAGATCAAGAACCTGCAGAAAGTCCGTGACCACCTGTTGGCGCGCAAACGGATCGTCGAACAACTGCAGTCCAGCCGCTCGCAGATGGTGCACCTGTTCGACCAGATCGTGAAAACCATTCCGGCCGGCGCGCGCCTGACCTCGCTGAAGCAGCAGGCCGACAAGCTCACGCTGGATGGCGTCGCGCAGTCCAACGCGACCGTCGCCGATTACATGCGCAACATCGAGGCCTCGCCCTGGATGGGTCCGGCCACGCTGATCCGCACCGAGAACGTGCACACCAGTTCCAACACGCCGTATGAATTCGAACTGGTCGTGGCGCTCGGCACGCCTAAGGCGGACGCCAATGGCGAAGTCCCCGCCGCGGCGGGCAGCAGTGGCGGCGCCGCGTTGCCGCTACCCGCCGCCAGCAGCGCCGGCGCGGCGACCGCGTCGTCTGTGGCCAGGCCCCAGGCCGTGCCTGTCGCCAAGCCCGCGCCCGCAAGCGCGCCGACCAAGGCGGCGCCGAGCGTTGCCCGTACACCTGCGGCTTCGGCGGCCAAGGGGGCGCGGCCATGAAACTCATCGACGACCTGCGCAATCTTGATCGCAACAACATCGGCGGCTGGCCAAAGTCGGTCAAGCTGTTCTTCACGGTTGCCGTGATCGTGGTGATCGTGTTCCTTGGCTGGTACCTGTACGTCAGCGGCAAGCAGGACGATCTGGCCACGGCGCAGCAGCAGGAAATCACGCTCAAGCAGCAGTTCGAGGAAAAGCAGGCGAAGGTCGTCAACCTCGACGCGCTGAAGCTGCAGCTGCAGCAGATGAACGAAATGCTGAGCCAGATGCTGCGCGAGCTGCCGGGCAAGACCGAGATGCCCTCGCTGCTGGTCACGATTTCGCAGACCGCGCAGGCCGCCGGCATCGAGACCGACCTGTTCAAGCCGCAGGCCGAGATCCCCAAGGAGTTCTACGCGATCCAGCCGATCTCGCTGAAGATGCAGGGTACCTACCATCAGTTCGGCACCTTCATCAGCGGCGTGGCCTCGCTGCCGCGGGTCGTGATCCTGACCATGCACGACGTGTCACTGCACGGCGTCAAGCCCAGTGGTGGCAAGGATTCGCCGCCGCTGAATGACCAGCTGGTGCTGGAAGGCACGGTGCAGACCTATCGCTATCTCGGCGATGCGGAGACCGGCGCCAAGGCCGAGCCGGCGAAGAAGGGGGGGAAATGAGCATGCACCCTACCCGTATCGCCTGGGGTCTCGCGGCGCTGGCCATGATGCTGGGCCTGGCCGCGTGCAGCGGCCAGGGCGACCTGCACGCGTGGGTCGCCAAGGTCAAGGCCCAGAAAGGGGCGCCGCTGCAGCCGCTGCCGGTCGTCAAGACCTTCGAGACCTTCCTGTACCAGGATCAGGACCAGCGCGATCCGTTCGAACCCGCGCCGCCGCAGGCCAACGATCAGAACGCCGCCGGGCCGCATCCGGATCAGAACCGCCCCCGCCAGCCGCTCGAAGCGTTCCCGCTCGACAGCCTGAAGATGGTGGGCACGATCGGCGCCAAGGGCAACATCGAAGCGCTGATCAAGGACCCTCAGGGTGTGATCCATCAGGTTCACGTGGGGGACTACATGGGCCAGAACTATGGCCACGTCACGGAAGTGACGTCCAGTCAGGTGAATCTGGTCGAGCTGGTGCCGAATGGCTCGGGCGGCTGGATGGAACGCGACGCAACGGTGGCGTTGGGCGACAAATGACGATTTATCGGGGGTTACGTTCATGATGACCAAACCTGCTGAATGCCTCGATCCTGCAGGCACACGGCACTCACCGCACCGGCGCGCGTGGCTGGCCTGGGTGGCGATGCTGGCGCTGCTCGTGGCGGGACCGGCGCTTGCGGCCAACACCCTCAAAAGCGTCAGCGCCGCACCGTTGGCCAACGGCAAGGTCCAGTTGACCCTTACCTTTTCGGGCCCGGCGACCACGCCGCAGGCCTTCAGCACGTACGCACCGCCGCGCATCGCGATGGACTTTGCCGATACCAGCAACGGTCTTGCCAAGCGCGCTTATCCCATCGGGCAGGGTGCCGCGCAGTCCGTCACCGCGGTCGAAGCCGGGGGGCGGACGCGCGTCGTCGTCGACCTCTCGCAGCCCTCGCCCTATGTCACCAACGTCGAAGGCAACCGCGTCGTCGTGACCATCGGCGATGGCATGGGCGGCGCAACCGCGACCGCAGCGGCTGGCGATCCCGCCCCGGCGCTCGCGCCGGGGCCACCCCCGCCGCCTACCCAGCAGGCCTACGCCGGCGTGACCGGCAACCCCGACAAGGCGGTCGCGATGGCCGACGGCAACGTCATCACCTCGGTCGACTTCCAGCGCAGCGACCATGGTGCGGGCAAGCTCGTGGTTGGCTTCAGCCAGGCGGGCGCTGCCACCAGCATGCACACCGCAGGCGACGTCACCACCATCGACGTGGCGGGCGCCAACCTCGCGGCGTCACAGGCCCGCCGCCTCAACGTGACGAGCTACGCCACGCCGGTCCAGAGCATCAACACCCACGCGGTATCGGGTGGTGCGCGCATCAATGTCGACACGCGCGGCGTCGTGCAGACGTCCTCGTATCAGACCGGCAACGAATTCGTGGTCGAGTTTGCACGACCGACCTCGTCCACGCACAGCCTGCTGGGCGCGCCCAAGCCCGTCGTCTACAAGGGCAGCCGCGTCACCTTCAACTTCCAGGACATCCCGGTGCGCTCGGTGTTGCAACTCCTGGCCGACGTGTCCAACCTCAACATCGTGGCCTCCGACAGCGTCCAGGGCAACGTCACGCTGCGCCTGGTCAACGTGCCGTGGGACCAGGCCCTGGACGTGATCCTGCGGGCCAAGAGCCTGGCCAAGCGCCAGAACGGCAACGTCATCTGGATCGCGCCGCAGACCGAGATCGCCAAGTACGAAGAGAACGTGGCCGAGGCGCGCCAGAAGCAGTTGAACAGCGCCGAGCTGGTCACCGACTACATTCCGATCAACTACGGCAATGCGCAGCAGATCGCCAATCTGCTGACTTCGGGCGCCAGGAGCGGCAATACGGGCGGTTCGGGCAGCGCCAGCAGCGAGCGCGGGTTCCTGTCGCCGCGGGGCAGCGTGTCCTTCGACGAGCGCACCAATACGCTGCTGGTCAACGACACGCCCGAGAAAGTGCAGGAGATCCGCCAACTGGTCTCGGTGCTCGATCGCCCCGTGAAGCAGGTGCTGATCGAATCGCGCCTCGTGATTGCGACCGACACCTTCGTGCACGAATTGGGCGCCAAGCTCGGCATCGCCGGCTTCCAGGTCAACCCGAGCGGCCAGCGGCTGATGACGGGTGCGACCACCAGCGATGTCACCAGCCTCAGCAACAGCATGACCAACCAGCAGACCGCGATCCTGCAGAACCAGATCGGCCAGCAGGCCGCGTGCAACGCCGGCAACTGCGGTTCCTTCACGCCGACCTTGCCACCCGCGATCCAGTTTCCGGGTGGGTTGAACGTCAACATGCCGGCCAATACCAATGGCACGGTCCAGCCCAGCAGCATCGCGTTCGGCATCCTGGGCAACGACTACATGCTGAACCTGGAACTGTCGGCCGCACAGCAGGAAGGCCGCAGCGAGACGATCTCGCAGCCGAAGGTCGTCACCGCCAACAACCAGGAAGCGACGATCCAGCAAGGCCAGCAGATCGGCTACCTGACCTTCTCGAGCGCGGGCGGCGCCGGTGGCGCCGTGCAGGGCAACGTGCAGTTCAAGAATGCGGTACTGGAACTCGACGTCACGCCGACGATCACCTCGGACAACCGCGTGTTCATGAAGCTCAAGGTCATCAAGGACGCGCTGGCGGCGATGATCCCGAATCCGGGCGGCGGTTTCGTGCCGCAGATCGATCACCGTGAAATCGACACCTCGGTGCTGGTCGACAACGGGCAAACCGTGGTGCTGGGTGGCGTCTACGAGTTCACCGACGCGCACGACGTCACCAAGGTGCCGTTCCTGGGCGACATCCCGATCCTGGGCGCACTGTTCCGCGACAAGCTCGATACGAGCAGCAAGGCCGAACTGCTGGTGTTCATCACGCCGCACATTCTGGGGCAGGAAACCACGGTGAACTGAATTTCCGCGCGGGTGCGGAAAGCTTGAACGGCGCGGGCAACCGCGCCGTTCAACGTTTTGGAACCCGGGTGCGCCGGCCTGTGCGCAAAACTTTCATCCGTGAGTGTGGTCTACTTGGTGCATGCAAGACGACGTCCCGCTCGAACTCGCCGCGGCCGCGGCGCCAGTCGCTTCCGATCCATCGCTGCTGCGCGGGCGTTTTGCCAGCCTGCGCGACGCGCTGCGTGCGGAAGTCGTTGGTCAACCGGCACTGGTCGAGCGTCTGCTGATCGCACTGCTGGCCGATGGTCACCTGCTCGTCGAAGGCGCACCGGGTCTTGCCAAGACCACCGCGATCAAGGCGCTGGCCAGCCACATCGAAGCGGATTTCCACCGCGTGCAGTTCACCCCGGATCTGCTGCCGGCTGATTTGACCGGCACCGATGTCTTGCGTCCGGCGACGGGAAAGTTCGAGTTCGAGCCCGGCCCGCTGTTCCACAACCTCGTGCTGGCCGACGAGATCAATCGCGCGCCCGCGAAGGTACAGTCCGCGTTGCTGGAGGCGATGGCGGAACGGCAGGTGACGATCGGCCGTCGGTCCTGGCCGTTGCCGCGCCCGTTCCTGGTGATGGCGACGCAGAACCCCATCGAGCAGGAAGGCACGTTTCACCTGCCCGAAGCCCAGCTCGACCGGTTTTTGCTGCACGTGGTGGTCGGCTATCCCGAGGCCGGCACCGAGCGCGCCATCATGCGGCTCGCCCGCGAACGGGCGCGCGCGGCGTTGGCCGCAGCGCCATCGCCCAGCGTGCTGGTGAGCCAGGCGGACATCTTCGCCGCGCGTCGCGAGGTGCTCGACCTGCACTTCGCCGCCGGACTCGAAGACTACGTGGTGCAACTGGTCACGGCGACGCGCGATCCGCGGCCGTGGGCGCCAAAGCTGCGCGACCAGATCGCGTGGGGCGCCAGTCCGCGGGCGAGCATCGCGCTCGAGCGTTGCGCGCGTGCCGCGGCCTGGCTCGCGGGGCGCGACTACGTGCTTCCCGAGGACGTCCAGAGCCTGGCGCCGGATGTCCTGCGGCATCGCGTGCTCCTGGGTTTTGAGGCCGAAGCCGGAGGCACGCGCGTGGAGGATGTGGTCAGGCAGCTGCTGGCCGCCGTGCCGTTGCCGTGAAGCGTGCAATCGGCCGCGTCGGGCCACGCCCGGATGGCGCGTGGAACGCACCCGGATCACCGACTACGCTTGGCGGGCGTGGCTGCCTTTCGCGCGGGCCGAAGTCGCCTGCGATGATCGGTCGAACGCATCCGGTTCTGGGCGGCGCGCGGGCGACCCGCCGCTCGTACGACCAGCCATGGTGACAGGCGTGACATGTCCGCAGTCCAGACGTCCATTGATGGGATTACCGCCGTTTCGATGCCGGCGCTGATCGCGCTGCGCGCGCGCGCGCGGACGCTGGAGCACACGCCGATGCGCACGCGCGATGCGCGTGCGGGGCAGCAGGCGTCGGCCGTGCGGGGTCGCGGGATGGACTACGCGGAGTCGCGCGTCTATCAGCCCGGTGACGATGCGCGCAACATCGACTGGCGGCGTACGGCACGGTCCGGCAAGCTGCACACCAAGTTGTTCGAAGAAGATCGTGAGCGTGCGCTGGTGGTCATGCTGGATACGCACGCTGGCATGCACTTTGGCACGCGGGTGCGCTACAAGTCGGTCGCGGCCGCGCGGGCGGCGGCGATCGTCGTGTGGGCGGCCGTGCGCGCCGGCGAAAGGGTCGGCGCGCTGGCCTGGGGACCGGTGCGGGCGCAAGTGCCGCCGCAAGCGGGTACCCGCGGTGCGTCGCGGGTGCTGGCCGCACTCGTGCGTTGGAGCGCGCCCCGCGGGACGCGCGACCAGGCCGGTGACACCGGCGGGTCGTTGTCGCTTGCGTGCAGGCGCGCCGGGCGCCTTGTCGCGCCGGGCAGCCGGGTGTTGCTGGTATCCGATGGCTGGTGCACGGACGCGGAGGCGGCGCGTGCGCTCGCGGGGCTCGCCCGGCGGCGGGACGTCGGGATCCTGATCGTCGCCGACGCGCTCGAACACACCGCGCCACCGGGCGGCGCCTATGCGTTCGAAACGGGCGCGGGGCGCGTCGCGCTCGACCTGCACGCGGCGTCGGCCCGCGCGGCGTTTGCCGCCGCGCTCGACGCCGGCGTGCGCGGGCTGACCGACGCCGCGAAGCGGGCCGGCGTCCGCTGCGAGGTGCTCGATGCGGCGTCCCCACCCGATGCGCTGCTCGCACGGTTGTGGCACCCGACGGGGAGGCAGCGGTGAACGCCGCCGGCCCGATCCTGCGCGACATCCACGTCGCGCCTGCCGGCTGGTGGCCACCGGCGCCGGGCTGGTGGTTGCTGGCGGCACTGGCGGTGCTGGCCGTCGCAGGCGTTTGGCTCGCCGTGCGCTGGCGCGCGCGGCGCGGACCCCTGCGTACCGCGTTGCAGGAGCTCGACGCGTTGGCGCAGACGTATGCGCGGGAGGGCGACGTCGCGGGCGTACTGGACCAGGCTTCGCGGCTGGTCCGTCGCATCGCGCGGCGCATCGACCCCGCGGTGACCAGCCAGACCGGCGAGGCCTGGCGCGCGTTCGTACGCCGCCACGCGGGCCGCGGGCAGGACGCGGTGGTGCTCGATGCCCTGCTGGAACCGCGGTTTCGCCGCGCTCCCGATGTCGATATGGACGCCCTGCTGGTTGCGCTGAGGAAATGGTGCCGCGCGGCGCTGCGCCACCCTGGCGCGCGGACGCCACCCGCCTGGAGCGAGGTGCGTTCGACGTGATTTTCGCGTGGCCATGGATGTTTGCCTTGCTGCCGTTGCCGTGGCTGGCGTGGCGCCTGCTGCCGCCCGCGGCACCGGGCGCCGCGCTGCGGCTGCCCCCGCGCGTGGCGTTGGCCGCGGCACCGGGGCGGCGCATGCGGCATCCGCGCGGACGCACGCTGGTTGCGGCGTGCGCGTGGCTGCTGCTGGTGGCCGCCGCGGCCCGTCCCCAGCAACCGGCGCGCCCGCAGGCGTTCGTGCATACCGGTCGTGCGCTGATGCTGGCCGTCGATTGCTCGGGCAGCATGGCGATCGAGGACATGCGTTTCGGCGGGCAGGCGGTCAGCCGGTTCGCCGCGGTCAAGGCGATTGCCCAACGGTTCGTGCGCCAGCGTTCGGGCGATGACGTGGGCCTGATCCTGTTTGGCACGCATGCCTACCTGCTGACGCCGATGACGTTCGACGTCGATGCAGTCGCGCAGCAACTCCAGGGCGCCGCGATCGGCCTTGCGGGTCGCGAGACCGCGATTGGCGATGCGATCGCGCTGGCCGTGAAGCACCTAACCGCGCTGCCCGCGCGCGCGCGGGTGCTGGTGCTGCTGACCGACGGCGTCAACACCGCGGGCAGTGTCGCGCCGCTCGACGCCGCGGCGCTGGCCAAGGCGGCTGGCGTGCGCATCTACACCATCGGTGTGGGTTCGGATACCCACGCGCTCAGCATGTTCGGGATGCCGATCGGCATGCCTGACAATTCGCTCGATGTGCCGATGCTCACACGCATCGCGAACGAGACCGGGGGTCGCTTTTTCCGCGCCGCCGATGGCGAAGCGCTGGTCGCGGCGTATCGCACCATCGACAACCTCGAACCGCTGGCGCCCGGCACGTCGCTGGTGCGTCCGCGCCACGAATGGTATCCGTGGCCGTTGGCCCTGGCGTTGCTGCTGGGTTGCACGCTGTTGCCGTGGCGCGCGCTGGCACGGGTGCGCAAGGCAACGGTCGCCTGATGGATCTTTTCGGCCCGCTGCACTTCCTGCGCCCGTGGTGGTGGCTGGCGCTGCTGCCGTTGCCGCTGGCGCTGGTCGCGCTCACCCGCGGCGGCGGCCGCGGCGCACTCGCGCGGCTGGCCGACGCTGCGCTGTTGCCCTACCTGCTGCACGGACACCACGGGTCGCGGCGCACGCGGCTGGTGATGCTTGCGCTGGCGTGGCTGCTCGCGGTCGCGGCGCTGGCCGGCCCGGCATGGCAGCGCGTGGAGGTACCGGTCTACCAGAACGGCGCCGCGCGCGTGATTGCCCTGTCGCTGTCGACCGACATGCTGGCTACGGACGTGCCGCCCGATCGCATGCTGCGCGCGCGGCTCGCGGTCGAGGATTTGCTGGACGGCGCCGGTGACGCGCGCACCGCGCTGGTCGCGTACGCCGGCGCGGCGTTCACGGTGGCGCCGCTGACCGATGATCGGCGCACGGTCTTGAACCTCTTGCGCGACCTCAGCCCCGACGTCATGCCGGTGCCGGGCAATGACGCTGCGGCCGGCATCGGAAAGAGCGTGCAACTCCTCCAGGGTGCGGGCGTGCGGGAAGGCCAGATCGTCGTCGTGACCGATACCGCGGGCGCCCCGGCGGTGGCCGCGGCGCGGGCTGCGCGGAAGGCTGGCTATCGCGTCGACGTGCTCGGCGTCGGCACCGTGTCCGGCGCACCCGTACCCCTGGCGACCGGTGGGTTCGCCGAGCAGAACGGAGCCGTCGTGCTGGCGCGTCGCGACGATGCTGCGTTGCGTGCGGTGGCCGCGGCCGGCGGCGGAAGCTACGCGGCCCTGCCGGTGGCCGGTGCGACGAACACGTTTGCGGTGCCGACCGCACGCGCGGTGCGCGCCGATCGCGGCGCCGCGTCGGCCGTCTGGCGCGACGGCGGAGTGTGGCTGCTACCGGTGCTCCTGGTGCTGGCCGCGTTGGCCTTTCGCCGCGGTTGGCTGCTGGTGCTGCTCGTGTGCGCGATGCCAATGGCGATCCCGCCAGCCCAGGCGACGACCTGGTCCTCGCTGTGGTCCAATCGCGACCAGCGGGCCGCGCAGGCGTTGAGCCGTGGCGATGCGCACGCTGCGCAAGCCTTGGCAACGACACCGGCGCTGCGTGGCGCGGCCGACTATCGCGGTGGTGACTACGCCAGCGCGGCCAAGGCCTTTGCCGGCGGCGACGATGCGCGCGCGCACTACAACCTCGGCAATGCGCTGGCGCAACAGGGGCGATACCCGCAAGCCATCGCTGCCTGGCAACAGGCGCTGCGGCGTGATCCGCGCCTGGCCGACGCGCGCGCCAACATCGCAGCGGTCGAAGCATGGCTGAAGCGGCATCCGCAACCGCCCGCGGCGGGTCAGGCGCAGTCGAACCATCGACCCGGCCAGCGTGGCACGAGCGGCAGCTCTCCGTCGAGCAGCGGTTCGCAGGGCAAGGGTCAAGCCAACGCGCAGTCGGGAAACGCCACATCGCCGCCGAGGGCGCAGGGTCCTTCAAGTGACCCGGCGGACGCGGCCAGCGGCTCCGAGGCGCAATCGAGCACCGATTCGAAAGGGGCGAATGGCGCGACGGTCCCGCACGCGCAATCGGACCGGGGCAGCACACCGGGCGAGGCCGCGCGCCAGCAACGACAGGCGGCGCAGGCGAGCCAGGATCTTGCGCGCGAGCTGCAGGCGCGCCAGCCGGCGGGTTCGGCATTGCACGCGGGCGGTTCCGGCACGTTTGCGCTGGGCACCGAGGCGCCGCATGGCGATGATCGCCTGGATGCGCAACAGCGCGCGCTGTTGCGCTCGGTGCCGGACGATCCGGGCGCGCTGCTGCGCCGCAAGTTCCGCCTGGAGTGGGAACAGCGCAACGGACGACAGGTGCAGGAGGACGAACCCTGATGCGCAGGCTGTGGCTGGCGGTGGCGATGTTGCTGATGTTGCTGGCGCCGCTCGCGCGCGCGGCGGGCGTGCATGCGTTCGTCGATCGCAGCCAGGTCAGCCTCGGCGACACGGTCACGCTCAATATCCAATCCGACGGCGCGCTCGGCAATCCCGATCTCACGCCGTTGCAGCAGGACTTCGACGTGCTCGGCACCTCGCGTTCCAGCAGTTTCGCCGTCGTCAACGGCAAGGCCACCCGCACGACGCAGCTCGGCATCGCGTTGAAGCCCCGGCGTACGGGCACGCTCGTGATCCCCGCGCTGGCGGTGGGCGGGGGACACACCACGCCGTTGACGGTCACCGTGGGTGCCGCACCGACCGGCGGCACGGGCCACGTGGGCGATCCCGCGTTCATGGAATCGGACGTATCGCAAAGCGCGCCGTGGATCGGCCAGCAGGTCGTCTACACCGTGCGGCTTTACTACCTGCCCGACGTGCAGGGTTCGCTGGCCGATCCCACCTCGAGCGGCGCGCGCCTCATCCCGCTCGATCGTGACCAGCGCTATCGCACCGCCCGCAATGGCTACACCTACGACGTCATCGAACGGAGCTGGGCGCTGATCCCGGATCGGGCGGGCGCGGTCGCGGTGCACGGCCCGGTGTTCCAGGGCCAACGCACGGGCAGTCTCGGGCAGTTGTTCAACGCTCCCAATGGATTGCTCAACAACCCCAACGCGCTGTTGAACGGGATGCTGTCGGGCGTCGGCGCGCCCGTACGCGCCCAGGCGCCGCAGGTCCGGCTGGACGTGCGCGCCGTGCCGGCGAACGGCGGCAAGCCGTGGCTGCCGGCGCGGGGGGTGCAGTTGCAGCTTGCCGGAGTGCCCGCGAATGGCGAGGCGAAGGCGGGTGTGCCCCTGAAGCTGGTCCTGAGCGTGAGCGCCAGCGGCCAGCCCGCGGGCGCGCTGCCCGAGCCGGCGCTGCCGCCGATCGCAGGCCTGCGGGTCTATCCCGGCCAGACCCACGACCGCACCGATGCCGGCAGCGAGTGGCTGCAGGGCGTCCGCAGCCGGAGCTTCGCGGTCATCCCCGAGCGCGATGGCGAAGTGACGATCCCGGCGGTGACGCTGGATTGGTGGAGCGTCGCCGAGGCGCGTCCCGAGCAGGCCACGCTGCCCGCGCATACGCTGCACGTCACAGGCGCCATCGCCAACGCGTCGCCGCCGGCCGCGAGCGCACCCGCAATGGCGGCCACGGCTGGCGCAACGGCCGGCCGGCCGACCGCGACGCCCTCGGTCGGGGCGCGGTCGGCCACCGGCGCCGCCACACGCGCGTCGACGTTCTGGCGACGCGTCGCGCTGGCCAGCCTGGTTTTGTGGGTGATCGCACTCGGCGGCGGCGTGGCGTGGTGGGCGCTTCGTCGCGTACGACCCGCTCACGCTCCGGCCACCAACCCGCAGGGGGCTGGCGCCGCCCCGTCGCCGGCGGCGCGCCCGCCGGATCGGCCGACCATGGACGACATCGGCGCGTTGCAGCGCGCCGCGCTGGATGCCGCCACGCGCGGTGACCCGGCGACGTGCGAACACGCGCTGCTGGCGTGGGCGCGCGCGACCCATCCGACGCTGTTGAACATCGCGGCGGTGCACGATGCCTTGGGCGATGCCGCCCAGCAGGCGGCGCTGGATGCCCTGCAGCGGGCGCGCTGGCAGGGCGCGCCCGCGGATCAGGCTTGCGCTGCGGCAGCCCGCGCTTTTGCGAAGGGCTTCGCATGGCACCGCGATGCAGCGCCCGAGTCCGACGCGTCCGGGTTGCCGCCCCTGTACCCGATGCGCTGAACGCTAGCGCGCGTCAGCCAGTTCCACGTGCAGGCGCGTCGCGGCGGCGCGCCAAGCTGCCGCCATGGTGCCGTCGAATGCGCACAGAATGAGGCGGTGGGGCGTGTGCAATCGATACTGCTCGTCCGCCAGCACCGTCAGCGCCACACCCGCCGCAGCGTCGCGCGGGTACCCGTACACGCCGCAACTGATGGCCGGAAACGCGAGGCTATCGATGTGGTGCTCGCGCGCAAGCGCGAGCGTGTGGTGGTGGCAGGCCGCAAGTAGCGTGGGCTCGTCGTTGTCGCCGCCGCGCCAGATCGGGCCGACCGTGTGGATCACCCAGCGCGCCGGCAGATCAAAACCCGGCGTGATGCGCGCCTCGCCGGTCGGACAGCGCACGCCGGGGCGCACTTCGACAAGCGCACGGCATGCGTCCAGCAGGCGGGGTCCGGCGGCGCGATGGATGGCGCCATCGACCCCGCCGCCGCCAAGCAGAGCTTCGTTCGCGGCGTTGACGATGGCGTCGACGGCGAGCGTCGTGATGTCGGCCTGGACGACTTCGATGCTCATGTCGATTCGTCCCCGCAGGCGAGCATCGTCCACGTCACGCCGTCATTCCGGACGCTGTGCGGCAGCGATCCGGAATCCGCCTTTTGCGCGACCGGCCGACGCGGTTCCATCTTCCTCAGTGCGGCGGCTGCTTCAGCAGGTCGCGGATTTCCGTCAGCAGCGCGACTTCCGGCGGTGGTGCGGCGGGCGCGGCCTCCTTCCTCGGCATCACGCGCTGCAGGATGCGGATCACCACGAAGATCGCCAGCGCGATGATGACGAAGGTGATGATGTCGTTGATGAACGTGCCGTAGTTGATCGCGACGACATTCTTGGGGTCGGGCGCATCCTTGATGATGAACCTGAGCTTCGAGAAATCGATGCCGCCGGTGATCACCCCGATGGGCGGCATGATGACGTCGTTGACCAGCGAGGCAACGATCTTGCCGAACGCGGCACCGATCACGACGCCCACCGCCATGTCGATCACGTTGCCGCGCGAAATGAACGCCTTGAAATCGCTTGCGAAGCTCATGGGGCTCTCCTGGTCTGAACGTGAGCAGGCCGTCGCCTGCGCCGTCGTTGGCGGGGCCATTTAGGCACTGCGCGGGATGCCGTGCAACTGTGCGGCGTCAGACGATGCGGCCATCCAGCGTGGCCACGCCCTGCAGTTCGGCGTGGAAGGTGTCGCCGCGCTCCAGCGGACCGACGCCGGCCGGCGTGCCCGTGAAGATGAGATCACCGGCCTCGAGCTCGAACAGCTTCGACAGTTCGGCAATCACCTCCGCGACGGGCAGCAGCATGTGCTCGGTATTGCCGTCCTGGCGCACCGCGCCATTCACTTCAAGCAACAGCCGCGCGCGGAAGGGGTGACCGATTTCGCTGACCGCGCGCAGCGCCGATACCGGCGCCGAGTGGTCAAAACCCTTCGCAACATCCCACGGCGCGCCCTTCGCCTTCATCGCGGCCTGCAGGTCGCGCCGGGTGAGATCCAGCCCGACGCCATAGCCGAACACGCAATCGAGCGCGCGCGCGGCGGCGATGTCGCGGCCGCCGCGCGACAGCGCCGCCACCATTTCGATCTCGTGGTGCAACTGGCGCGTGGCAGGCGGGTAGGGAACGTCGCCGCCTTCCGGCACGAGTGCATCGGCGGGTTTCATGAAAAACACCGGGTCGGGCGGCGCATCGGCCCGCGCGCCCATCTCGCGCGCGTGGGCGGCGTAGTTGCGGCCGATGCAGTAGATACGATGGACGGGAAAGCGGGCATCGCTGCCGGAGATGGGCAGGCGTGGCGTGGCAGCGGCATCAAAAACAAGCGACATGGCGTGACTCGTGGGTGGTGGGTGCGGCGATTTTACGGCGGCTCGCGGCGCTGGTTACGTCAGCGCGGCGCCGTACGGCGCCGCGACGGCGTGCGCCCACGGTGCCCGCTGCGCCTGCCGCGCCTGCCGCGCCACGGATTCCGGCATGACAGATGTCAGGTGCGATGCTTGATGGCCGCCGGTGACGCCATCGGTGGCGAGGCGGCACGATGTGCGACACTTGCGCGGCCCAGGGCGGCGCACGGTGGATGGCGGGGATGAGCGACGGCGACACCAGCAAGGACCTTCTGCACGAACTGCGGATCGACAGCGCACAGCGCGACGATGGCGAGTCGCGTGGTCCACGCTGGCCGTGGATCGTCGGCGGCGTGATCGTGCTGCTGATTGCCGCGGGGGGCGCGGCGTTCCTGCTGCGCCCGCGCGCGGTGACCGTCCAGACGACCACCGCGGTGGCGCTGGCGTCGGCCGGCAACGATGCCGCGGTGCTGCAGGCGACGGGCTACGTCGTCGCGCGGCGGCAGGCGACGGTCGCCGCGCAGATCATCGGCACGTTGACGCAGGTGCTGGTCGAGGAGGGGGAACGCGTCGCCAAGGGACAAGTGCTCGCGCGCATCGATGACACCCAATATGTCGCACAGCTGGATAACGCCAAGGCGCAGTACGCCGCTGCGCAGGCGCAGGTGCTGAAGGCGCGCGCCACGCTGCGGCAGGATCAGGCGGATGCCGCGCGCCTGGATGCGGTGGTCGCGCGCGGTTACGTGTCCAAACAGTCGGCGCAGCAGGCCGATACCCAGGTCGCCACAGATCGCGCGTTGGTCGATGTTGCGGTGAAGCAGGCCGTGGCGGCGCAGGCCAACGTGAACCTCGCCGACGTGAATCTTGGCTACACCATCATCCGTGCGCCGTTCGCCGGCGTCGTCACCGTCAAGGACGCCGAGGTGGGCCAGATCGTGTCGCCGTACACGGTGGGCGGCGGCGGGATCGCGACCATCGTCGACATGAATTCGCTGGAGGTCGACGTCGACGTCAACGAGACCTACATCAGCCGCGTGAGACCCGCCATGCCGGTGCAGGCGGTACTCGACGCGTATCCCGACTGGAAGATCCCCGCGCACGTGATCGCCATCATCCCGAGCGCCGACAAGAGCAAGGCCACGGTGAAGGTGCGCATCGCACTGGATCGAAAGGACCCACGCATCATTCCGCAGATGGGCGTGCGGGTGTCGTTCCTGGAAAAGTCCGCGAAGAATGAAAAGCCACTGCCCGGAGTGCTGGTGCCCAAGACCGCGGTGGTGCAGCGCGAAGGCAAGGACGTCGCGTTCGTGGTCACGAATGGGCATGTGAGGCAGACGCCGGTCACGACGGGCGGCGAATTCTCGGACATGATCCAGGTGTTGTCGGGCGTCGATGCCGGCGCGAGCGTGGTGACGACGCCTTCGGCGAAGTTGAAGGGTGGCGACAAGGTGCAGGTGACGACTACGGGTGGGGGCCAATAGGTTCTCCGCAAGCTCTCAGGTCGTCATCTCGGCGCAAGCGGAGATCCAGCGACTTGAACGGGCAAAGACACTGGAATCCCGTCTGTGCGGGAATGACGACAGGGCAGGAGACGACGATGAACGCAGCAGTCGCAGCAGAGCAGACTGACAACGGCCCGCTGGTGCAGATCCGCGGCCTGTCGAAGATCTATACCCGCGGCAAGCAGAAGCTCGAGGTTTTGCACCACATCAATCTCGACATTGCGCGCGGCGACTTCTTCGCGCTGATGGGGCCGTCGGGCTCGGGCAAGACGACGTTGCTGAACCTGATCGGTGGCCTGGATTCGCCGACCGACGGCAGCCTCGAAGTCGGCGGCAAGCGCATCGACAAGATGCGCGAGGACCAGCTTGCGAAGTGGCGCGCCGGCAACGTAGGGTTCGTGTTCCAGTTCTACAACCTGATGCCGGGGCTCACCGCGCAGAAGAACGTGGAACTGCCGCTGCTGCTGACCAAACTTTCCGGCGCCAAGCGGAAGAGGAACGCCGCGATCGCACTGCAGTTGGTGGGCCTGGCCGACCGTGCCACGCACAAGCCCAGCGAGCTGTCGGGTGGGCAGCAGCAGCGTGTGGCGATCGCGCGTGCGATCGTGTCCGATCCGACGTTGCTGGTGTGCGACGAGCCGACCGGCGACCTCGATCGCGAATCCGCCGAGGACGTGCTGACGCTCTTGCAGCGGCTCAACCGCGAACACGGCAAGACCATCGTGATGGTCACGCACGATCCCAAGGCCGCCGAGTACGCAAGCCACACGCTGCACCTCGACAAGGGGACATTGGTCGACCAGGGAGCGATTGCGTGAGTGGCCGCGCGTTCCGTACCGCGCTCCGAGTTCCCGTCATTCCCGCCTGCGCGGGCATGACGACAAGAGAGGGAGACGCTGATTCTGGTCTGCGCGGGAACGATGGCAAGGGAAAAGGTGATGGATTCCCGCTTATGCGGGAATAGCTTGCGGCCAAGGTTTCGGGTTTCGGCAATCCTGGAGACGGCAGGAGTAGGTGCATGAAATATTTTCATCTGGTGTGGTCCGCCCTGATGCGCCGCAAGACGCGCACGATTTTCACCATGGTGTCGGTGCTGGCCGCATTCCTGTTGTTCGGCATGCTCGATTCCGTGCGTACGGCGTTCGCCGATGCGGGCCACAGCGTGAGTGGCGCGAGCCAGTTGATCACGATGAACAAGCTCGGGCTGGGCAGCCAGTTGCCGCTCAGCCTCGAGGACCAGATTGCGCGGGTGCCGGGTGTCGAAGCCGTGGTGCGCACCGACTGGTTTGGCGGCATTTACCAGGACCCGAAGAACTTCTTCCCCAACATGGCGGTGGGCGCCAACGTGTTCGACGTGACACCGGATGTCACGATGTCGCCGGACCAGATCAAGGCGTTCCAGACCACGCGCGACGGTGCGGTCGTTGGCGCGGCGCTGGCCAAGAAATTCGGCTGGAAGCTCGGCGACAAGATTCCGCTGGAGGCGACGATCTGGCCCAAGAAGGATGGCAGCAACACCTGGACGTTCACGCTGGTCGGCATTTTCCACGCCAAAAAGGCCGGCGATGCCGCCGCCGAGGGCCAGATGCTGTTCCGCTGGAAATATTTCGACGAGGCACGGCAGTTTGGCAACGGCACGGTGGGCTGGTACCAGGAGCAAATCGCAAGTCCGGATCAGGCTCCGGCGATCGTCAAGGCGATCGACGCGCTCAGCGCCAATTCCGACCACGAAACCAAGACCCAGACCGCCAACGCCTTTGCTTCGTCGTTCATCAGCCAGTTTGCCAACGTCAGCCTGATCGTCAGCGGCATCATGGCGGCGGTGTTCTTCACGCTGATTCTGCTTACCGGCAACACCATGGCGCAGGCGGTGCGCGAGCGCATTCCGGAACTGGCCGTGCTGAAGACGATCGGCTTCAGCAACCGCAGCGTGCTGTCGCTGGTGCTGGCTGAAGCGGTGTTTCTCGTGGTGCTCGGGGGCGTCATCGGCATGCTGCTGGCGATGGCCGTCGTCGGGGCGCTCAAGGCAAGCATGGGCAGCACGCTGCCGATGGCCAACGTCGCTGGCCCCATCTGGGGTGAAGCGATCGTGCTGATGCTGGTGATCGGGGTGGTCGTTGGCGTGTTGCCGGCGCTGCGCGGCATGCGCCTCAAGATCGTCGACGCACTGGCCGGGCGCTGAGGGAGAACGTCATGAAAAGGTTCCTGCGCGGTCTGCTGCTGCTGGTGATCCTCATCGTGTGCCTCGTGGTCTGGTCGTTCCTGCCATGGTACGGAGCCGTCGCCGCGGTGGTGATCCTGGCGCTGTGGCTGGCGTTCACGCGAGTCGGGCGACGCACGCTGAGCGTGACCGGCGTCGGCCTGGCAACGTTGCCTTCACGCTGGGGTGCATCTTCGGTCATCGTGATCGGCATCGCGGGCGTGGTCGGCGTGCTGGTCGCGTTGCTGGCCATGGGTGAGGGTCTTTCCGCAACCCTGCGCGGTACCGGCAACGATGCCACCGCGATCGTGTTGCGCGCGGGTTCGAAGGTCGAGGCCAATTCGGTGCTCATGCACGACCAAGTCGTATTGATCGGGCAGGCGGCAAGCGTCGCGCGCGACGCGCAGGGCCACCCCATCGCGTCGCCGGAGCTGCTGCTGGCGGCATCGCTGCCGAAGCAGAACGGGCAGGATGCCAATCTGTCCGTACGCGGCATCGGTACCGAGGCCTGGGCGGTGCGCCCGGACGTGAAGATCATCGCCGGGCGCAGGTTCACGCCGGGCACACTCGAGCTCGACGTTGGCAAGGGCGTGGCCGCGCAGTTCCGCGGCATGACGGTCGGTTCGTCCGTGCAGCTTGCCAACCAGCAATGGAAGATCGTCGGCGAGTTCGATTCCGGCGATGCGTTCAATTCCGAGATCTGGGCCGACAAGGACACCATCGGGCCGGTCTACCACCGGGGCAGCAGCGCATCGTCCGTAACTGTGCGGCTCACGTCACCGGCAGCGCTGGGCCAGTTCAAGGCGGCGTTGGCGGCGGATCCGCAGTTGAAGGTCGATGCCGAGACCACGCACAAATATTTCGCGGACCAGTCGGGCGGCATCAACAAGCTCATCCGCACGCTGGGCACCGCGATCGCGGCGATCATGGCGATCGGCGCCGTGTTCGGCGCGCTGAACTCGATGTACGCGGCCGTGGCGACGCGCGCGCGTGAGATCGCCACCTTGCGCGCCGTCGGCTTCCGCGGCACGCCGGTGGTCGTCTCGGTGCTGATGGAAACGATGCTGCTGGCGCTGGCCGGCGGCGTGCTGGGGGCGCTCGTGGCCTGGCTGATCTTCGGCCACTTCACGGCGTCGACTTCCGCTGGGGGCGGCTTCAGCTTCACCCAGATGGTGTTCCAGTTTCGCGTGACGCCGGCGCTGGTGTGGAATGGGCTCAAGTGGGCGCTGGCCATCGGCTTCGTGGGCGGGCTGTTTCCGGCGCTGCGTGCTTCGCGGCTGCCGGTGACGACGGCGTTGCGGGAGCTTTGAGCGGTTGCGCAGCGCGTTACGTTGTTCGCTGCGACGCCGGATCAGCCGTTCGTGGCCCGGACACGGGCGCCGTCTGTGTGCTGGTGGCTCGGGCGACGGGCCGCTGTGCCGCATCGCGGGCCTTTTGCACCAGTTCGCGGCACTTGGCCGACTTTTTCTCTAGGTGCTCGGTCCGGACCGGATCGGGCGTCTTGCCGTCGGTTTCCTTCGCGTGGACCTGCTGCGACGTGGTCACGGTAGATGGATCGATGAGGGCTGCCTGGAGGCACAAGGCGGCGACCGCTGAGTAAGCACCAATTCCCACGATCTTTCAAATGCAAGGGAATCGGTTGACGATCTCGCTACGGTGCCATTTGGAGCCCCGGCCGAACGCATGAAGTTCATCGTGAAGCACAGGGGTATGTATCACAGCCCCTTTTCTCGATTACGAGGCCGGCGCGTTCACGTCACGATTCAAGGGGACGTTGGAGGTCATACCGCTTCGCGTGCGACGCCTTCCGGACGAGACACCGGCGGTGTGACGCTTGAAATATTGGGAGGCAGCGGTGCATCTCGACTTGATGCGTTATTTGCAGCGATTACGTTTGGGGGTATCCGCGGAGGGTGTTCGATCTGCGGCGCGCAATGCATTGCGCGCACCGCACCGAACGCATCGCTGGGCCGGTGCCCGGGATCGGATCGTCGTGGATCGGGTTGCCTGCCGTGAGATAGCGCGAACGAATCATTGCTACCGTTGAGGACCGCCAGTTTTTCGGAGGGCTGGCGCTCGCTATCGCCGTTCCTGATCCTATTCTTGCCACGAAAATGGATGGCGTCGGCGCATTAACGCCGGAATATAGCGTCGAGCGTAGCGCGTCCGTTTGAATATTAGGATTATTCATTAATGCTTGACGGAAGAGCCATAAAGTCTTCCGTTCTTTCAAGTTTATTCATTACGGCATGAAGTTGCGGAGGGGGTGCGATGAGCTTTCGCGCGTCCAGATGTAACCACCCACCAAGGCTCGTGACACGCGCACTTAGTTTTCCGTCAGGACGGTAAATCTCATGCCTGAGGCGAAACCGACTGCCATCCCTGGCATGACCAGCGAGCGCATAGGTCACCTCGATCTTTTGCTGGAGATGGATCTCGCTGAAGTACTCAACTTCATCTTTCATGACCACAGGTCCGATCCTGAGGTGCAAGAATTCTTCAATTAGGAATCCATTCTCGATGAGAAACATTTGCCTGACATCGGCTGACTTATCCAAATATGCAGTGTTCTTCATGTGGGAGTTGAAGTCCATGTCTGACCATCCCGCATAAAGCGTTTTGCTGTACATGTCCTTACTCCATCGAGTGTGAGGGATGAAGAAGCAGCCCTAACGCTTAGGTGGCCGGCATGAGTCCGCGTAGCGGGTGAGCGGTTGACTGAGTTATCTGGACTTTACGGGCGATAGCCCGGCCGATGGGCGTGGGTACCAAATGCTCAACGTGCTGGACGACCACGTACGTGATGCGCTCGCCATCGAGATCGCCTGAGCCTCACCGCACGACGCGTGGCGCGCTTGCTGGATCGTCTGTGGGCGGAATTTGGGCCGCCGGAAGCGATTCGCAGCGACAGCGACCCCGAGTTGCGCAGCGAGATGCCACCGGACTGGGCCTTGGACCGTGGCATCTGCTGGCACTTCACCCAGCTCGGCCACCCGGTATCACCACCGGGGTGAACTGCTCCGCGACGCCGACTCTGCGATGTATGGTGCGAAGTCCAGTGGCAGGCGCCGCTACGTATTGTTTGATGGAGGCCTGCTCGAGGGCCACTGGTCTGGTGAACGCAGGATCGTCGAGGATCCCGGGGATACGCAAGCTGATCGCTGTATGCCGTGCAGCCCAGCCAAGCAGGCGAGGGCCGCCGATGCGAACGTTGTGATGGCGCCAGTGTTGCCGTCTGCATATCAGGATTGGCTGGATCGTTACACTCGGACATGCAGGACGATCAAGCGCGGTGCGCCCCCCGGATCAACGTGGGTTCCTGAAGCCGAACGGCGGGGTGAGCCCCGTGAAGTCGCCAATGACTTTTGCATCATAGGGACCGTTCAATTGGTTGAAACGGTTGCCGGGCATGTTGATCACGCCCTGCTGGAACACGACGTGTCCGGACGGCGTGATCTCTATGACGCGGTTGTTGAATTGATCACTGATCAGCGTATCGCCTTCTCTCAATCGCACGGCGCGTGTAGGCAGTGGTGTCGGATTGCTTCCTGGGGCGGAGTTGGTGACGTACTGCCAAACCACGTTATCGCCATTGTCAACCTCGACGATGCGATTGTTGTTGGAATCGGTGATCAGCGTGTCACCGTTGGCCAGCCGGCTGGCGAACGCGACACCACTCAAAGTGCCATGCGCGGTAAACGCCTGCACCATCTGCCCGGCGGCGGTGATTTCGATCGCCCGGTTGTTGTTTTCATCGGCGATCAGCACGTCGCCGTTGTCCAGCACCTCGGCGCTGTTGGGATTGTTCAGTTGGTCCGGGCCGGATCCGCTCACCCCGGTGGTGCCGTATTGCCATTCGATCCTTTTTTTCATGTCGACCAAGATGACGCGCTGGTTGCCTTGGTCGGTGATCAGCACGTGCGGGCCCGAATGTCCAGGGAAACTGCTCAGGTATAGCGACTGCACCGGAGTGTTCAACTGGTCCGGTCCCGAACCGAGGATCCCGGCCTCACCGTACTGCCAAGTGATCCTCCCCGTGTGATCGACGATGAACACGCGGTTGTCGGGGCACCCGTTCGTGGTATCGCTGCAGCCTGGTAATCCTGGCGGTGTACCGGTGCCGGAGATGAGAGTGAACGAGCTGAAACGCTCGGCATCGTTGACGCCAACGACGCTATGCGGGCCGGGTATGTCCGAGCCATTGCCAAATTGCCAGACCACAGCATGTGTTACCGGATCGACTTCGATCACCCGGTTGTTGAACTGGTCAGCGATCAGGATGTTGCCGGCGTGATGCTCGGCTCGTGCGGGTAACGGATTGCCTATGCCTGCGGTTGCGGTGGCGAGCAGAAGGACCGACAGAACACGACGGGATGACGAAGTAAGCACAGGAAAACGTGTCATGACACGCCCTCCATTCAGAGTCTGTGCTAAAAATGAGCGGAGAAGATCATCCCCGATGCAATCCACGATTTAGCAGGGTCGATTGCCGGCCGCCGCGGATGTCTGGATTGGTGCGGGGTCCCGAAAGCTGAAGTTGAACGATGTCTCGACGCGCGGTCACGGGACTGTAACGTGTACTCTGATCGTTGTTATCAGTCCGTGTAGATTGCGTCAACCGCCCATCTGGGGAACCGACTCCATCCGCCCTGTATACCGCACGGTGCGTGGCGATCCTCGATTCGAGGTACTGGCGGAGAAATACACCACAGCCACTACGCAACCGTGCGGGCACAGGCGGATCGGAATGGCAGATTCGGCGTGTGCTCCGCGCTCGACCGACCTGTATTGGGAGATCGGACTGTGGATGCGACCAGCTGGTTGGGGCCGGTTACGGCAGTTCCCGGCTCGCACGACTGCCGAGCCAGCCCAGATGTTCAACTGACCTTCCACGGTCATGTCAGCGTAGCGATTTGCATCCACGCGACGCGTTGGCTTCGTTCCACACGCAGACAAAAGTTCCACGATGTAGGCGTTTCCACGTCCGCCGCAGTTGTCATACCGGGCAGCTCCTCAAACACGAGTTTCAGGTAGTCGTACCGAAGCGTCCCCGCTGATTCGAGCCAGCTGGAAGTAGAGTTCCCACCCGACGAGCTCTGCATAAAAATGAGAATACCTCGGCTGCGGCGGGTGTGGCGTGGAAGCGAAGTGCCGCGGGTCGGCGAAGGCGGGGCACGAAAACGAAGAACGCGCGCTCCCCTCAGTGGAGCAGCCAGCGCCAGGGCGCGAAGATCGCGACCAGGATCACCGCGAACAACGACCACTTGGTGGCATAGTAGAGCTTCCGGTTGCGCTTCTTGAACGCCTTGCCGACGCGGCGGAGGGAGTAGGCGTACTTGAAGATCTTGTTGACGCCGCCGGTGCGGTCGCCCGCTTCGTTGGGCGAGGATCCGGCATGCAGCAGGGTGCGCGCGACCGCGTGGTTGAGCCACGTGGCCCAGCGGTATTTCATTGGGCGCTCGAGGTCGGCGAACAGGATGATGCGGTCCTGGTCGGTGTCGTTGTCGACCCAGTGGATGTAGGTCTCGTCGAACACCACGCCCTCGCCGTCGCGCCAGCTGTAGGGATGTCCATCCACCCGGATGAGGCAGCGGTCGTCGTTGGGCGTGATGAGCCCGAGGTGATAGCGCAGCGACCCTGCAAACGGGTCGCGGTGTTTGCCGAGCTGGGCGCCTGGTGGCAGTTCGGTGAATGCCGCGGCCTTGATGCTTGGCGTCCGGCGGAGGATTTCCACGGTGCGCGGGCACCACTTCAGCGCCGAGGGGTGCGGCGCATCGTCGTACCACTTGAGGTAGAAGCGCTTCCAGCCGGTGCGGAAGAAGGAATGGAAGCCGGCGTCGTTGAACTGGTTGGTGGCCTTGATCCGGCTGGCTTTCGCCAGCGCGATGGCCTCATCGCGGATGACCTGCCAGTTGCTGCGCAGGGTCTCGAGTTCGGGGAAGTCGGCCGGTGCGAGGTAGGGCGTGGTGGGCACGCGCGAGAACGCGTACATCAGCACGTTGAGCGGCGCCATGAACGTCGAATGGTCGGTCAACTGGCGCAGGAACTTGTGCCGCACCTTGCCGCGGAAATGCACGTACAGCGCGCAGGCAATGAATACGGCAAGGACGATCCACTTGATCATGACGCAAGACACAACCTGCTGGGGCGCCGCGTATTTTATCGCGGCCCGCACGCGGCGGCCCGACGTGCCTGCCGTTTGGTGGGGCAAGGTTCACGCCTGCGCGGCGTGGCTATTCGGGGCGTGGCAAGGCGTCGCGCCGGCGCGGCAGCACGGTGAATTCGCCGTCGATGATCGTCGCGTCGTTGGCGCGGCGGCGGCGCCAACGGTGCCAGCCTGCGACCGCGGCAAGGACCCCGACTGCCGCCGCACCCAGGATCAGTCCAACCGTGGCCAGCGCCGCCAGCGCGGCGATGGCAACCAGTGCCGCCAGCGCGCGCAGCATGGGCTGCTGCGGCAGGTGCACGGAAAAGGTCCGGATACGCATCGACGGTGCCCGCGTGGCAAAATGTCGGCTTCCACCATGCGGGCGCTGGCGCGCACGCACAAGTGCCAGGAGCCGCGGATGGACATGACCCAACCCCCCGAAACGCTGTGCCGGCTCGAGGACATTCCCGATGGCGGCGTATTGGGCGTCGATCCGCACGATCCCCGTGGCGAACCGTTGGTGCTGGCGCGCCACGGCAACTCGGTGCGGGCGTGGCTGAACATCTGTCCGCACGCCGGCCGTCGCATGGACTACGTGCCGGGCAAGTTCCTGGTCAAGGACGATCTGCTGACCTGCGCCGTCCACGGCTCGACGTTTGCGCTGCGCGAGGCCGGTCTCTGCGTGGGCGGACCGTGCCGCGGGCAGTCCCTGGTCGCGGTGCCGGTGCAGGTGCGCGATGGCGTCGTGACGCGCGTGTAGCGCGGCACCCGCGACCGTTCAGTGATTGAACACCACGTTCACCATCACGACGGTCACCACCAGCATCAGCACGGTCAACGGCACGCCCACGCGGAGGAAGTCGCGCGGCTTGTAGCCGCCGGGCCCGGCGATGATGAGGAGCGTCGGGCTGGCGTTCGGGATCAGGAACGTGTTGGACACCGACAACGCGACCAGCAACGCGTAGACCGAGGGGTTGCCGCCCGAGGCCAGCGCGATGTTGATCGCCATCGGCACCATCATCACCGCGGTGCCGACGTGCGAGATGATCTGCGAGAACACCAGCGCCAGCACCGCGATGAACACCTGCAGCACCCACTGCGGCAGGTGCCCGAGGTATTGCAGGATCTCCTGCGCCATCCACGCGGCGGTGCCGGTCGAATCCATGGAGATGCCGAGCGGGATCAGGCACGCCATGACGAACACGGTTTTCCACTGGATCGACGAGTACGCCTCGTCCATGTTGAGGACGCCCGCGAGCAGCATGCCCGCGGCGCCGGTCATCATCGCGACCGACAGGTGCAGGTCGGTGAAGAGGCCAAGGCCCATCGCCAGCGCGAAGAACACCAGCGCGTAGCGCACCTTGCCGGGACGCTGTTCGACGCTCGGGATATCCGTCACCGGCACCAGATCGCGGTCTTCGGCGGCCAGCGCGAGATCGCGCCAGTAGCTGTGCAGCACCAGCGAGTCGCCCGCGCGCAGCGACACCTTGCGCACGTCCTCGCCGCGGATCACCGAATCGCCGTGGCTCACGGCCAGCACCGAAATGCCGAAGCGCTTGCGCAGGCGCAGGTCGCTGATCGACTGCTTGATGAACTTCGAGGATGGCGGAATCACCACTTCGGAAATGCCGGCGCGGCTGGGATTGAACATGTCGGCCAGCGCCTGCATGCGGTTGCCGACGCGGCACTGGAACGCCTGCGCGAAGGCGCTGACCGCGGGGCGCGCGCCCAGCACGCCCAGCACCGTGCCGACCCAGATCATCTGGTCCGATGGTGGCGCCAGCCGCGCCTCGTTGCCGTTCTTGACGGCCAGGATCAGCGGCGCCTTCTCCAGCAGCTCGGCTTCGCCGATGCTCATGCCGACCAGCGGGCTGTCGGCGGTGACCGTGAGCTCGATGACCTCGCCCGCGATGCCGTAGGTTTCGGCAAAGTAGCTTTCGGTGCGGCCGGGCGTGACCTTGGGGTTGTCGCCCTCGTCCGGCATCAGGCGGCGGGTCAGGAACGCGAAATAGCCGATGCCGACCAGCAGCAGCGGAATGCCGATCGGCGTGATCGAGAACAGCGAGAACGGTTCGATCGTCTGCGCGCCCGGCGGCAGGTTGCGGTCGGCGCTGGCGATGAGGTCGTTCAAGAGGATCAGCGGCGAGTTCGAGATCAGCGTCATGCTGGTGCCGGCGAGGATGCAGAATGCCATCGGCAGCAGCAGGCGCTTCAGGGGCACCCCCGTACGCGTGGACAGGCGGCTCGCGACCGGCAGGAACAGGGCGGCCAGGGCCTGGCTCTGGATGATCGAGGACAGCGTGCCGGCGGTGCCGTTGAGCAGCATCGATACGCGGCTTTCCTTGCCGCCGGCGAGCCGCAGGATGAACGCCGCCGCCTTGTTGAGCACGCCGGTGCGATCGAGCCCCGCGCCCATGATCATGATGCCCATGAGCGAGAGCACGGCGTTCGAGGCGAAGCCGTCGAACAATTGATCGACCGGCATCAGGCCGGTGATGCCGATCACGACGACGACGAGCAGGGCGACGACGTCGGCGCGCACCCATTCCAGGATGAACATGATCACGGTGAAGCCGACCAGCCCGAGCACCAGAATCATGTCGGGGGTAAGGGTCAGCTCCATCAGTTCGGGGATCCCGTGGGGTCAGGTGGCGTCAACGTCGGTCATGTTGGCACGCGGTCATACAACCAATCGGTAACCGGGTGACCGAGCTTGCGCGCGCGCCGCTCGAAGCGCGTCTCGATCCGCCACTCGGGTCGCCTGGATTCACCGCTTGCCCCTGCGCGCAGGCGCCAGTCCCGACTGGTCGCCAGCACTTCGCGCATGTGCGAAGCATACTCGGGCCAGTCAGTGGCCAGATGCAGCAGGCCGCCCGGCTTGACGCGCCCGGCCAGCAGCGTGACGAACGCGGGCTGGATGAGGCGCCGCTTGTGGTGGCGCTTCTTGGGCCAAGGATCGGGAAACCAGATGCGCACCTCATCCAGGGCATTGGCGATGATCTCGTGCGTCAGCACTTCCACCGCGTCGTGCGCCCAGACGCGGACGTTGCGCGCATCCTGGACGGCGAGCTGGTTCAGCAGGCGGCCGACGCCGGGGCGGTGGACCTCGATGCCGAGGAAATCGCGGGCGGGGTCGCGCGCGCTGGCCCAGGCCAGCGCCTCGCCGTTGCCGAAGCCGATCTCGAGCACGCGCGGCGCCGCGCGCCCGAAGAGCGCATCGAGGTCGCGTGGCGCACCGGCGTAGTCGATGCCGAAGCGTGGCCAGTGTTGCGTCAGGGCGCGCTGCTGGGCCGGCGTGATGCGGCCTTCACGCAGGACGAAGCTGCGGACGGCGCGGTGCGGATGCGGTGTGGCGTCCGCGGGCGTGGAATCGATCATGCGCGCATGGTATCTGCGGCGCGTGGCGTCTCCGCGCCGGCCGCGGGATCAGCGTTCGGGGTGGCTGCGATCGTCGTTGTTGCGTCGCCCCGATGCTGGCGCGCTGCGCTGCGCGGGGGCGCGCTCGGCCGGAGCTCGTGCGGGCTGCGGCTGCTGATACGCCGGGGGGCGATACTCCGGACGCGGCTGCGGCGCGCGTTCGCGTTGCATGTCCTGCATCTGCACCTGTCGCTGTTGCTCGGCCTGCTGCGCCTGCGCGCGCTCGCGTTGCATGTTTTGCATTTGCAGTTGCCGTTGCTGATCGGCTCGCTGGGTCTGCACGCGTTGGCGCTGCATGTCCTGCATCTGGATCTGTCGCTGTTGCTCGGCCTGCTGGGCCTGCGCGCGTTCGCGTTGCATGTTTTGCATTTGCAATTGCCGTTGCTGATCGGCTTGCTGGGTCTGCACGCGTTGGCGCTGCATGTCCTGCATGGGGGCCTGCCGTTGCGCTTCGGGACGCGGCGCGGATTGTGCCTGGTATCCGTTGTTCGGCGCGCGTTGCAGGGGGCGCACGGCGGGCAGCCGCGAGGCGCCCTCGCGCTGCGCCTGGGCGGCCGGCTCGATCGCCGTCGGATGCGGCAGGGTGGCGGGTTCGCGGCGCGGCGCGAAACGCGCGCTGGGGAGTGCACCGGGGCGCTCGCCCGTGAACCGCGCGTTCGGTGCGGCCGCAGGTCGCCCCGCGTTCCGGGGCGGCTGGCCCGCGGGATTGTCGGCGCGCATGGGCGCCTGCGTGGTCGGCCGCGCCGCCGCGGGGGCCCGCATTTCGCGTTGGCCTTGCGGCACGCGCATGGGCGCGGCAGTCGCGCCGCTTGCGCCGACGCGTCCGGCGTTCGGAATCAGGCGCACCCGATCGGCGCGCGTGGCGTCGGCTGCCGGGCGGGCGCGCTGCAGCGCGCTGACCTGCGTCGCGCTCAGCGGTTGGCCGTGCTGGCGTGCGATGGCGCCTTCGCGGGCCGCGAAAGGCACGGGTCGCGGCGCGGGTGCGCGCCGGGCGACGACCGGTCGCGCAAAGGCGCGCTGGCTCGCCGGCAGCGCTGGACGCGCGTTGCCGCCGCGCAGGCCAAGGCTCGCGCGGTTGGGCACGATGTCGGGACGCGTGGCGATCTCGGTACGCGCAAGCTGCGTGCGGTCGAGCCGCAACGCCGCCGGGTGCACGGGGCGGGCACCGGTGAATACGTTGCGTGGCACCGCGGTCACCGCGCCCGGCATCCGGCGGTACGCATACTGGTCGCGGCCCAGCGGCGGGCGCCGGCCGGCGTGGTAATCGTTGTAGAAGTTGTTGATCACCGTGCGGTTGACGTACACGTTGCGGATGTTGGCGACGTTGACCTGGGTGAAATAGCGCCGTGAAGCGTGGAACCACGGTACATAGACGTCACGCGGACCCAGCGGGAACCAGCCGACCGGCCCGCCGCCACCGACCCGAAGGGCAATGGACAGCCCGGGGCTGCCGACGAAGGCGACCAGTGCCGGCGCATAGACCGGACGCACGCCGATCGGCCCAGGCATCCAGCCCCAGCGGTTGCGGGCGTACACCCAGCGCCCGTAATGGAAGGGCGCGAACCCCCACGGTTGGTCATCCACCCAAGTCCAGCCCCACGGATCGATCCACGCCCAGTGCCCGAACCGGTACGGCGCCCAGCCGACCGGCACCGACGCGGGGTACCAGACGTTGCCGTATTCGGGGACGTCGTCCCACTGGCCGTACTGGGCGAGCTGGTCGGCGCCGATCATGTCGGGCGGCACGTATTGCTGCTGTTGCCCGGCGTAGCGCTGGTAGTCGGCATCGCGCGCTTCGCAGAAGCGGTCGAAATCGTCGGGGGCCGGCAAGCCGGTCACATCGACGCTGGTGAGCGTCGAATCGTTGAAGCGGTACGACGTGCCCGCGACCACCTGGCGACTCACGCCGTTGGCGCCGTAGACCGTGCCCGAGCCCTGGAACACGGTCACCATCGCGCCCGTTCCGCTCGGATCATCGTCGATGCGATAGATGCCGGGCGTGGCGGCGACAAACGCCACGGTGGGCGTGTCGACTTCGAAATTCTCGCCCTGGTCGAGCTGGCGCACCGCGGCGTTCAGCGTGCCTTGCGACAGCTCGATCTGGACGTTGCTGTCGTCGAGGTTGAGGAAGTCGAACGCCGAGTCGTTGTCGAGCCGCACCGACGCGCCGCCGAGCTCCACCACGGCGCGTCCATCGCTGCCCGTCAGCAGGCGATCGCCCACGATCAATGGTCGATTCGTGTCGACCGCGCCCCAGTCGTTTTCGCCCGCAGGGGCAAACTGCACCTGCCCATCGAGGTAGGCCAGGCGGGCCACCTGCCCGGGTGCCTGTTCCGCATCGGTGCCGGCCGGCGCCTGGTCGTTGTCCTGCGTGCCGTCGTATTGCTGTGCCGGCGCGGTCGCGATGCCGAGCAGCAGCACGCACAAGCCGCTGGCGATGACCGTTGAGAGTGAGAAAGGCGAACGCGACATGGCAGCCTCGAATGGGATCGGGCGCATCGCAACGGGTCCGGACGGCGCCCCTCGTCCGATCCCTGCATATCAGCTCCGCCGGGCTGAATGCCGACTTGCTGGCGCCAGCATGCGTGCGGGCGCGCTTACACGATGTTTATCCCGCGTTGAATCGCCGTTGCGTGTGCGGTGCGTGGCCGTTTAACATCACGCTTCCGGCGCGGGTGTAGCTCAATGGTAGAGCTGTAGCTTCCCAAGCTACTGACGAGGGTTCGATTCCCTTCACCCGCTCCACTTGCCGGTCGACAGGCTGCGCCGTCGCATCGCTGTGGGTATGCCAGTGCCATCCGGTTCCGTGCCCGCATGAAGATCGCCATCCTGTCCCGCAATTCGCGCCTCTACTCCACGATGCGGTTGGTCGCGGCGGCGCGCGCGCGCGGCCATCACGTGCGCGTGCTCGATCCGTTGCGCTGTTACATGCGGATCGCGCGGGAAGGCTTTGCCGTGCACTACGGTGGGCGCCAGTTGAAGGGCTTCGACGCGGTCATCCCGCGGATCGGTGCATCGGTTGCGTTCTACGGTACCGCGGTGCTGCGCCAGTTCGAGATGATGGGCGTCTACACGCCCAGCCCCGCCGCGGCCGTGCTGTGCGCACGTGACAAGCTGCGCAGCCTGCAGGTGCTCGCGCGGGAAGGGTTCGACCTGCCGACCACGGTGTTTGGCGACAACCCCGACGACACCGCGGATCTCCTCAATATGCTGGGTGCGCCGCCGCACGTCATCAAGCTCAACGAGGGCGCCCAGGGCACGGGTGTGGTGCTGGCCGAGAAACTGGCGGCGTCGCAAAGCGTGATCGAGGCGTTCCGCGGCCTTTACGCCAATTTCCTGGTCCAGGAATTCGTCGCCGAAGCCAAGGGCTGCGACCTGCGCTGTTTCGTGGTCGGCGAGCAGGTCGTGGCGGCCATGCAGCGCGCCGCGGCCGACGGCGACTTCCGCGCCAACCTGCACCGCGGCGGGACCGGCAGCGCGGTCGAACTCACCGACGCCGAGCGCGACGTGGCGCGCCGCGCGGCCAAGGTCCTTGGCCTGGGCATCGCCGGGGTCGACCTGCTCCGCTCCAAACGGGGTCCGCTGTTGCTCGAGATCAACGCCTCGCCGGGGCTGGAAGGCATCGAGGCGGTCACCGGCGTGGACGTGGCGACCGCGGTCATCCGGCAGCTGGAATCCGCCGTGGCCTGAGACACGCCGGCTTCCGGCGGTGCGCGTCGACGGCAAGCGTAGTACGAAGGTTGTCGTTGACAATCCTTTGTCGCCGTGGCTACGCTGCGACCGCGCCATACCGCAACGGGTGCGGCGACCCGCCACAACCGCAACGGGGGCAGACGATGAAGCTCGACGCGTTGATGTTTTCGGTCCTGACGGGTGCACTGGTGCTGCAGGGGTGCGCGACCACCGGCAGTACGACGAGCGGCAACGCGACCCCGGCGTCCACTGCGCCCGTGGGCGCAACGACCCCGGCCGTGGCGCCGGGTCCGGGCGCCGCGGTGGTGCCCGAGGTGCACGGCAAGCCGGTGGTCAAGGCGGATACCAAGGATGACTTTGACGCGATCGTCGCCGCGATTCACCAGCAGATGGCGCCGGGTGGCCGCTGGCAGTACATCGACAAGAGCGAGCGCGCGACCATCGATGGCAGCTTTGCGGACATGGGCAAGCTGTACGACCGGTTCGGCAGCGTCACCAAGATGGATCAGGCCGCCAAGCTGCGCCTGCTTGCCGATCAGAGCACCATCAACGCGATCCTCACCAGGCGGGACGGCGAGCGCCTGATTTGCCGGAGCGAAGTCCCGGTGGGTTCGCACCTGCCGATCCGGCGATGCCGGACCTACGCGCAGATCCAGGCCGAAGAGCGCGGCACCCAGCGGCAGCTCATGGAGATGCAGAACAACTCGCCGCAGAACAACGCTCCGGGCTCGTCGGGTCGATGATGGAGCGTGAACCCGGTGCATCGGCGTCGGCATCCGTCGCCTGGCCGCCGGCACCTGCGCGTGGCAGCATGGCGAGGTCGGGTCCGGACACGATTGTCGCCGCGGGCGCGCTGAATCCGGATCCGCGCGGTGGCGGTCGACTGGAGAGGTGAATGCGGTGACCCGTGGCGATCCGGGTGAGATGCGCCCGACCGAAGCCGAGCTCGAGATCCTGCAGCTGCTGTGGGAACGTGGTGCGTGCACGGTGCGCGAGGTGCACGAAGTGCTGCACGCGCGCGCCGGCACCGGCTACACCACGGCGCTCAAGCTGATGCAGGTCATGTACGACAAGGGCCTGGTCACGCGCGACGAGTCGCAGCGTGCGCACGTGTATCGCGCCGCGGTCAGCAAAGGACGCACGCAGAAGCGCTTTCTGGCCGACCTCGTGAAACGCGTGTTCGACGGCTCGTCGTCGAAACTGGTGTTGCAGGCGCTCGGCGACCACCAGGCCAGCCGCGCCGAGCTGCAGGAAATCCGCGCGTTGCTGAATCGGCTCGACAAGGGGTTCGACCCATGAATCCCATCGGCGCCGCCGGGATCCTGTTGGATGCCACCGGATGGAGCCTCGTGCATTTCGTCTGGCAGGCGGGTCTCGTTGGCGCGCTGTACGCGGTGGCACGGGCGGTGCTGCCGCGTGGAAATCCACGGTATGTGGCGTCGATGCTGGCGATGGTGGCATTGGCGGTGTTGCCGGGCTGCACGATCTGGCACGAGGTCTGGGTGCTCGCCCATCCGATTCGCGCGGGCGGCGCCATCGTCTTCGCGTCGGGCGGCGTATCCGCGGCGCCGTTTTCGCCTGGGGGCTTCGACCTGCAGGACACGCTGGGCGCGATGCTGCCCTGGCTGGTGCTGGGCTGGGGGTGCGGCGTCCTGTGGCTGGGCGCGCGCGTCGCGCGGCAATGGCGGGGCCTGCGCGCCATCGTGCGCGCAGCCGAGGCGTCGCCGGTGTGGCAGGCACGCGCGCACCGGCTCGCGCGGCGACTCGGGCTGCGCCGCGCCATCCGGGTGCTGGTCAGCGTGCGGATCGCGACGCCGACGCTGGTCGGCTGGGTGCGGCCGGCGATCGTGCTGCCGTTGGCTTTGTTGGCACGCATGCCGAGTGAGCAGGTGGACCTGATCCTGGCGCACGAGCTCGCGCACCTGCGACGCCTGGACCACCTTGCCAACCTGTTTCAGGTGGTGCTGGAAACGCTGTTCTTCTATCACCCGGTGGTGTACTGGATTTCACGCGAGGCGCGCAACGAGCGTGAGCTGTGTTGCGATGCGCTCGCGCTGCGGGCCGCTGGCGGAAGCCCGCGCGACTTCGTTGCGGCGCTCGTGGAACTCGCGGAGTTCCACCGTGCGCGCGCCGACGTGGCGTTGGCGGCCAGCGGCGGCGTGTTGGTGGAGCGCGCCGGGTTCATCACCGGAAGCGTGGCGATGCGCCCGCGGGCGCAGCATCCGTGGTTGCTGCTCGCGGTGTTGCTGCTGGGCCTGACTGGTGCGTTCGCGCTGGCCCGCTGGCAACAGGTGGAGCACGTCGAGGCGGTGATCGCCATGAATGCCACGGCGCTGCGCGCCGGCGTCGTTGTCGACGTTGGCGACTGGCCGGGTCCGCGCGTGCTCGATCTGCGCGCACGCCGCCCGGCGCTGGCGCCGATCGTTGCCGTGGCCGATGCGGTACCCACAGCGTCGGCCGTGCCGTTCGCGCTGGATGCGTTTGCGCCGCGAACCATGCGGCTCGCCGTCTCCGGTGTGGCCTCGATGCCGGTCCGCGTGCCGGCGGGCGTCGCGGAATGGCCGGTCCGCGATGTGCCGCAGGCGACATTGGCCGCGCCGCGGCCGGTGCGTGCGCCGCCACCGGTTTATCCGGCGCAGGCGCTCATGAACGGTGTGCAGGGGCAGGTCGTCGTCGCGTTTTCGCTCGATGCTGCGGGCGTTCCCCGGGACCTGCACGTGGTGCGTTCGGCGGTGGGTGGGGCCTTTGACGCGGCCGCCCTGGCGGCGCTGGCGCGCTGGCGCTTTGCGCCGCGGGCCACTTCGAGTGCGCGTTACAGCCAGGTCTTCAGTTTTCGCCTGGACGGTGCGGGCAGTGCCGAGGCGACGCCGGCCGCTGCGTGCCTCGTCAGGACGGGCACCCACATCTGTCGCCCGCTGGATGCGGCGCGCGAAGGCAATCCGGCCGGCACGGTGCGGACGATGGGCGCGACAGGCTCTGGCGTTTCTCGCTAAGCTTGACGCAGGGCGCGTGCAGCGCAGCCGATGGAACCTCCCGTGCGCGTGTTGGTGATCGAAGACAACAACGATATTGCCGCCAACATTGGCGATTATCTCGAGGATCGTGGGCACGTCGTCGACTTTGCCGGTGATGGCATCACCGGCCTGCATTTGGCGGTCGTCAACGATTTCGACGTGATCGTGCTGGACCTGACCCTGCCCGGGATGGATGGCATCGAGGTCTGCAAGAAGCTGCGCGGCGAGGCGCACAAGCACACGCCCGTCCTGATGCTGACCGCGCGCGATGCGCTGGAACAGAAGCTCACCGGATTCGAATCCGGCGCCGACGACTACATGACCAAGCCGTTCGCGCTGCAGGAACTGGCGGCGCGGCTGGAGGTGCTGGCGCGGCGCGGCAAGGGCCCGCCCAGCCGCATCCTCAAGGTCGCCGACCTCACGTACAACCTCGACACGCTGGTGGTCATCCGCGCCGGCCAGTCGATCCAGCTGAATCCGATCGGATTGAAACTGTTGCAAGCGCTCATGGAAGCCAGCCCGTCGGTCGTCACGCGGCAGGATCTTGAGCAGAAGGTGTGGGGCGAGGAACTGCCCGATTCCGATTCGCTGCGGGTGCACATCCACGGGCTGCGCGCGGCGATCGACAAGCCGTTCGAAAAGCCGCTGATCCACACCCGCCACGGCATCGGCTACCGCATGGTCGATCCGGATGCAGTCCCGGCGTAAGCTCCGCTTCCGGCTGATCTTCACCTTCACGCTGTTCGGCTTTGCGCTGAGCGCGCTGTTCGCCGTGGCGTCGCTGTATGTGCGCGCCAAGGTGGAAAACCAGCTCATCAACCAGAGCCTGGAGGCCGACGTCCAGCAGGCGCTGGAAAACAAGCATCAGCATCCGGACCAGCCGCTGCAATCCAAGCTGGTCGAGGGCTGGCTGTGGAGCGACCGCACGATCTACCAGGCGCCCCTCGCCTGGCAGGGACTGGTGCCGGGCGTGTACGACCAGCACGGTGGCGGCGACGGCCTGCCGAGCCATTACAAGCTTGCGGTCGCGCACAAGTACGGGCTGTATGCGTTCCTGACCTACGACATCAGCCGGGAAGGGCTCGGCAAGCGCCAGCTCGTGACCAGCCTCATCACGGCCGTCATCCTGTTCACGCTGCTGTCGCTGGCGGTCGGCCTGTGGTTGTCCAAGCGCGTGATGCGGCCGGTGAGCGATCTGGCGCGACGCCTGCGGGCATTCCGCAGCTCCAACCAATCCGAACCGCTGGCGCCGCACTTTGCGGAGGACGAGGTGGGTGAGCTGGCCGCCGCGCTGGACGCCTACGCGCAACGCCAACGCGCGCTCATCCAGCGTGACCGCGAATTCAACGCCGACGTCAGCCACGAGCTGCGCACGCCGCTCGCCGTGATCGCGAGCACGGCGGAGCTGCTCGCGGCGATGCCGGACCTGTCCGACAAGGTCCGCACGCGCCTGCAGCGCATCCAGCGCGCGGTGCGCCAGTCGACCGAATTGACGCAGGCGCTGTTGTTGCTCTCGCGCGCGGAACGTTCGGGCCCGGTCGATGGGGAGACGACGGATGTCGCCAAGATGGCCGAGACCGTCGTTGACACCCATCGCCCCGACCTGGGTCGCAAGCCCATCGAGCTCAGCACCGTCATCGAGGCGCCCGCGACGGTCGATGCCCCCTCCTCGGTCGTCGCGGTGGCACTTGGCAATCTGGTCGGCAACGCCTGCAAATACACCCAGGAAGGCGAGATCGTGGTGCGCGTGCAGGCGGGACGCGTGCGCGTGGAAGACACCGGGCAAGGCATCAAGCCGGAGGAAGCCGAGCATCTCTTCGAACGCGGCGTGCGCGGCCAGGGCCAGACCGTCAAGGGTGCGGGGCTTGGCCTCGCCATCGTGCGGCGGCTGTGCGAACTCTACGGCTGGCGCGTATCGCTGGCGCCGCGGGCGGGGCGGGGTGCGGTGGCAACGCTGGATTTCGGTACCGCGCGAGCCGAGCCCTGAGCGGCGGGAGTGCCGCGGGCGTCGCATTTTGGGCCGATGGCGCGCCGTATACTCGGGCGCGGTTGCGCGACTTCGGGTAGGCTTTCCCGGGTTTGCGGGGGTTCCCGTCGTAAGGGGCACGATACAGGGGCCGACGCGCGCCGTTGGCGTGGCCGTCCGTTCATGGAGGGGTACATGGATATCGCCGAGCTGCTGGCCTTTTCGGTCAAGAACAAGGCCTCGGACCTGCACCTTTCGGCAGGCTTGCCGCCGATGATCCGCGTGGATGGCGACATCCGCCGCATCAACCTGCCGGCGCTGGAACACAAGCAGGTTCATGCGCTGGTGTACGACATCATGTCGGACAAGCAGCGGCGCGACTACGAGGAGTTCCTCGAGGTCGACTTTTCGTTCGAGATCCCGGGGCTCGCGCGTTTCCGCGTCAACGCGTTCAACCAGAACCGCGGCGCGGGGGCGGTGTTCCGCACCATTCCGGCCGAGGTCTGGACGCTGGAGGATCTGGGCACGCCCAAGATCTTCAAGGACCTCATCGAGCAGCCGCAGGGGCTGATCCTGGTCACGGGGCCCACGGGCTCGGGCAAGTCGACGACGCTGGCCGCGATGATCGACCACGTCAACAAGAACCACTATGGCCACATTCTGTCGATCGAGGATCCGATCGAATTCGTGCACACCGCGCAGAAGTGCGTCATCAACCAGCGCGAGGTGCACCGCGACACGCTGGGCTTCACCGAGGCCCTGCGCTCGGCGCTGCGCGAGGATCCCGACTACATCCTGGTCGGCGAAATGCGCGACATCGAGACCATCCGCCTGGCGCTGACCGCCGCCGAGACCGGACACCTGGTGTTCGCGACGTTGCATACCAATTCGGCCGCCAAGACCATCGACCGCATCATCGACGTGTTCCCCGCCGGCGAAAAGCCGATGGTGCGCTCGATGCTGTCGGAATCGCTGCGCGCGGTCATCACGCAGACCCTGCTCAAGAAGGTCGGCGGCGGGCGCGTGCCGGCGTGGGAAATCATGGTCGGCATTCCCGCCATCCGAAACCTCATCCGCGAGGACAAGGTGGCGCAGATGTATTCGGCCATCCAGACCGGACAGCAGTTCGGCATGCAGACGATGGACCAGTGCCTGCAGGACCTCGTCCGCCGCGGCCTGGTCACGCGCCAGGATGCGATGATGCGTGCCAAGATAAAGGAAACCTTCAAGTGAGCGCAGGATGCGCTCATCCCGTGCAGGCCCTGGACGGCCGTTGACGCGGGATCCGGACGAAAGGGATGTCGTCACCGTGCAGCACAGGGAGGTGCGCCGACGCGGGTCCAGTGCGAAACCGCGGGATCCATTGATTCCGGGAGAGTGCCATGAGCGCCGTCGATTTTTCGTCCTATCTCAAGTTGATGGTGCACAAGAAGGCGTCGGATCTCTTCATCACCGCCGGCGTGGCGCCGTCGATCAAGGTCAACGGACGCATCGTGCCGATCACGCAGACGCCGCTCACCGCGCAGGACGCGCGCGAGATGGTGCTGAATGTGATGAATCCGCTGCAGCGTGAGGAGTTCGAGTCGACCCACGAGTGCCAGTTCGCGATTGGCGTCGCCGGTGTCGGCCGCTTCCGCGTATCGTGCTTCTACCAGCGCAACTGCGTGGGCATGGTGCTGCGCCGGATCGAATCACGCATCCCGACCATCGAGGAATTGAACCTGCTGCCGATCGTCAAGCAACTGGCGATGACCAAGCGCGGCATCGTGATTTTCGTGGGCGCCACGGGCGCCGGCAAATCGACCTCGCTGGCGGCCATGATCGGCTACCGCAACCAGAATTCGACCGGCCACATCATCACCATCGAGGACCCGATCGAATACGTGCACAAGCACGAGGGCTGCATCATCACCCAGCGCGAGCTCGGCATCGACACCGACTCCTGGGAAAACGCGCTCAAGAACACGCTGCGCCAGGCGCCCGACGTCATCATGATCGGCGAGGTGCGCACGCGCGAAACGATGGAATATGCGATCCACTTCGCGGAAACCGGCCATCTCGTGCTTTGCACGCTGCACGCCAACAACGCCAACCAGGCGCTGGAGCGCATCGTCCATTTCTTCCCCGACGACGTGCGCGAGCAGCTCTACATGGACCTGTCGCTGAACCTCAAGGGCGTGATCGCGCAACAGCTCATCCCGACGCCCGACGGCAAGGGCCGCCGCGTGTCGATGGAAGTCATGCTGGGCACGCCGCTGATCCAGGACTACATCCGCAAGGGCGAGATCCACAAGATCAAGGACGTCATGAAGCAGTCGACCAACCTCGGCATGTGCACGTTCGACCAGAATCTGGTCGAGCTCTACCACGCCGGCTACATCGGCTACGAAGATGCCCTGCGCTACGCCGACTCGGCCAACGAGGTACGTCTGGCGATCAAGCTCGCGCAGGGCGGCGACGCGCACTCGTTGTCGCAGGGCCTCGGTGACGTCGAGCTGGTCGAGACCCGCGAAACCGGCCACCGGCTCTGAAGGATCGCGGCGGTGGTCAGGCGCCGCTGCCCAGGAGTCCGGCCAGCACCGCCATGCGGGTCGCGACGCCGTTGGCGACCTGTTCCAGGATGCACGATTGTGCGCCGTCGGCGACCTCGGCCGCGATTTCGACGCCGCGGTTGATCGGGCCGGGGTGCAGGACCAGTGCATCGGCTGCCGCCAGCGCCAGCCGGCGCGCATCGAGACCGTAGTGCGCGTGGTAGTCGCGGGCCTCGGGAAACTGCGCCGCGGCCATGCGTTCCTTCTGGATCCTGAGCATCATCACGACGTTGGCGCCCGCGACGGCGGCATCGAAATCCTCGCCGGTGGTGCACTCGGGAAAGTCGGCGAGTGTCTCCGGCAGCATGGCCCTGGGCGCGCACAGCTGGATGTGCGCGACGCCCAGCGTGGTCAGCGCGCGCACGTCCGAACGGGCCACACGCGAATGCCGGATGTCGCCGCAGATGGTCACCTTGAGCTTGGCGAAATCGGCGTGGTGCTGGCGGATGGTCAGCGCGTCGAGCAGGCCCTGCGTCGGATGCGCGTGGGTGCCATCGCCGGCGTTCACGACCGCGACGCGGGTGCTGGCGTGCTCGGCGAGGTACTTCGGCATGCCGTTCTCGTTGTGGCGCACGATCAACGCGTCCAGACCCATCGCTTCCAGCGTGTGCAGCGTGTCGAGGAGGCTTTCGCCCTTCACGGTCGACGAGCGCGACAGGTCGAAGTTGACGTTGTCGGCGCCCAGGCGCTTGGCCGCGAGCACGAACGATGTGCGGGTGCGGGTGGAGGGCTCGAAAAACAGCGTGAGGACGGTGCGCCCGGCGAGCAGGTCGCGCGGGGCCCGTCCACGCCGGAAGGTTTCGGCGCGATCGAGCAGGCGCGTGAGTGCCGCGCGGTCGAGTTCTTCGAGGGTCAACAGGTGGTGCATGGACACGCTCAGGACGATTGCAGGAGCCAGCGCTCTAGGATAACGGCGGCCGCCAGCGAGTCGATGTTGGCGGCGTCGCGTCGACGCGTGGCGCCGGCCCTGCGCGCCGCGGCAAAGCGGCCCGCGGCTTCCCGCGAGGTGTGGCGTTCGTCCACGAGGTGCACGGCCAGGCCGCTGCGTTGACCCAGCGTCTGCGCAAATGCCCGGGCGCCCCGACTCGCCTTCTGTTCCTGGCCCTCCAGCGTCAGCGGCAGGCCGACCACCAGGGCTTCGGGCCGCCATTCGACCAGCAGGGCGCCGATACGCTCCCAGTCGGGCTGGCCACCACGCGCGGCCAAGGCCGCCAGCGGGCGCGCCGACCGGCTGATGCGATTGCCGCTGGCGACCCCGATCCAGCGCGTGCCGAAGTCGAAGCCCAGCACGCAGCCCGTCATGGAAGGATGTCCCTCAGGCGCGGCCGGAATACGAGGTCAGGTTTGCCGGGTTGATGCCGAGCGAGGCGATGGCTGCGTTCCAGCGGTCATCCAGGCGCGTGTCGAACAGGATGCGATCATTGGCGATCGCCGTGAGCCACGCGTTTTCGCGCAGCTCCTGCTCCAGCTGCCCGGCGCTCCAGCCCGCAAACCCGAGCGCCACCAGCGCGTGCGCGGGACCATCGCCGTCGGCCATCGCCGCCAGCACGTCGCGCGAGGTGGTGACCGCCAATGAATCGTTGACGTGATAGCTCGACTCCCACTCGTGTCCGCCCGCCGTGTGCAGCACGAAGCCGCGCTCGGGCTGCACCGGGCCGCCGACCAGGACTGGCGCCGCCGCCACGTCCTCGCGGCTGCAGGACATGTGCATCTGCTTCAGGACATCGCCGAGCTTGTAGTCGGACAGGCGATTGACGATGAGGCCCATGGCGCCGTCTTCGTTGTGCTGGCAGATGAAGGTGATGCCACGCACGAAATTGGGATCGCCCATGCCGGGCATCGCGATCAGGAAATGTCCGGTGAGCGACGGCGTGTCGACCACGCCCGCCTCGGCGGGCACGGCCAGCCGTTTGCGGCGCGAACGCTTCGAGGGGGGTACGCGTGAAGCCATGGTCACGATTGTAGCGTCAGGATTCCAAAGGTTAATGTGCGCCCGTTCCGCGCGTCTGCAAGTGGTCGCCAGGCAGGAATTGCCAGGTGCGGGTGATCGCCAGCTCGGTGATCCGGTGACCCGCGGCGTCCTGCTGGTCGGGGATGGGTGGAAAGGGCGCGGCGAGGTGCACGATGCGGGCGGCGGCATCGTCCAGCACGCGGTGGCCCGACGAGCGGTTGACGGTGACGCCGCGCACGTGGCCTTCGGTGTCGAGCACCACGGTCAGGACCACGTCGCCATGCAAATGGCGGCGCCGGGCCGCGTCGGGATAGTTGAGGTTGCCCACGCGCTCGATGCGCTGCACCCACGCGACCTGATAGGCCGCGTCGGCGACGCTGCGCGTGTTGGCGGAGATGAACTTGCGGCGTGGCCGGCGCGCGTAGGACTCTTCCTCGGCGCGGACCTCCTGCGCGAGCCGCGCCATTTCCAGCCGCCGCTGGAGCGGGATCGCCGAGACCGGCGCGGTGGGTTGCGGTTCCGCTTGCGTGTCCTGCTGCTGGGTGACTTCAAAGCGCGTGGTGCCGCGCGTGGTCACGATGTGGGGGCCGCTCGCCACCTGCGCGGCCGGGGACGTCGGCATCACCGGCACCGGCGCGATACCCGGGTTGGAGACGGGTAGCGGTCCCGTATAGGGCGAACCCGGCCGGTGCGCGGTGTCGCTGGTGCCGCCCCCTGCGTTGTTGGCCTGGGCCAGGAAGTCGGCCTGCTTCGGTGCTTCATCGTTCGCGGTGTTGACCAGGGTGACGTCCAGCGTCGGTACGCTCGGCGCGGGCTTGGCGAAATGGAAGCCGATGCCCAGGAGGATGATCGCGTGCAGCAGCAGCGAGAACAGCAGCGCGACGCCAAAGCGGTTGGCTTCGACGTCACCAGCCGCTGGCGACACCGCCGCGTTCATGCCGGCGCACGCGAACCCGCGGTGGCGGTGCGCTCGATCGCATCGAAGACCAGACCGGCGATGTTGAGGCCGAACTGGGCATCGAGTTCCCGCGCGCAGGTGGGTGAGGTCACGTTGACCTCGGTGAGGTAGTCGCCGATGACGTCGAGCCCCGCCAGCACGATGCCGCGGCGTGCGAGTTCCGGGCCGACCTCGGCTGCGATCCAGCGGTCGCGGTCGGACAGCGGCTGGCCGACGCCCTTGCCGCCGGCCGCGAGGTTGCCGCGGAAATCCGTGCCCTGCGGGATACGCGCCAGCGCGTAGGGCACAGGTTTGCCGTCGACGACGAGGATGCGCTTGTCGCCGGCCTTGATCTCGGGGATGTAGCGCTGCGCCATGACCAGGCGCCGGTCGGCGCCCACCAGCGTTTCCAGGATGGAATTGAGGTTGGGATCGTCGCCCGCGGACAGGAACACGCCGTGGCCGCCCATGCCGTCCAGCGGCTTCAGCACGATCCGCCCGTACTGGTGCGCAAAGCGCCGGAGTTCGGCGCGCTGGCGCGTGACCAGCGCCGGCGCGCAACACTGCGGGAACCACTGTGCGGCGAGTTTTTCATTGAAGTCGCGTAGCGCCTGCGGGTTGTTGATGACCCGCGCGCCGGCCCGCGCCGCCAGGTCCAGCACCAGGGTGTCGTAGAGGAACTGCGCGTCGAACGGCGGGTCCTTGCGTTCCAGCACGATGTCGGCGGCGTCGGCCAGCGGCTGCCAGCTGGCCTCGCCCAGGGTGTACCAGTCGTGGCGATTGTCGCGCACCTCGAGCGGCGCGAGGCGCGCCCAGGCGACGCCATCGCGGATGGCCAGATCGCCCTGCAGCATGTACAGCAGCCGATGGCCACGGCGCTGCGCCTCCAGCATCAAGGCGAGGGTCGTGTCCTTCTCGGGATGGATGGCGCCGATGGGGTCCATCAGTACCGCAATCGTGTGATTCATGGGGCTTCCAAGCAAATGTGCATGGTGTATCTTGGCACACGCGACCGGTTTTGCCGGAAACCGCCTGTGCCTGCGTTTTTCAGGGGAACGCGTGCGGGCAGTCAGCCAAGGGGACACAGTTTTCAGCAATTCGCGTGACGGTCGTCACATATCGATTGCGGTGCGGCATGCGACTTGCATGAATCCCCACCGCCTCCCACGAGGTGGAACCCTGACCGTGAACGACAATGCCAACCACGATGGTCTCGCCGGGTTGAAGGTGATGGTCATCGATGATTCCAAGACCATCCGCCGCACCGCCGAAACCCTGCTGAAGAAAGAGGGCGCCGAGGTGCTGACCGCCGTCGATGGCTTCGAGGCACTGGCCAAGATCTCCGACCTGCGTCCCGACATCATCTTCGTCGACATCATGATGCCGCGGCTGGACGGCTATCAGACCTGCGCGCTCATCAAGAACAACCACATGTTCCGCGCGACGCCCGTGATCATGCTGTCTTCCAAGGACGGCCTGTTCGACAAGGCGCGCGGCCGCATCGTGGGCTCCGAGCAGTACCTCACCAAGCCTTTCACCCGCGACGAACTGCTGGGCGCGATCCGCCAGCACGTCGCGACCACCAGATAACGCGCGCGCCGGTCGGCCGCGCCCAAGGGGAACCACATGGCGCATATCCTCATCATCGACGACTCGCCCACCGACGTGAAGATTTTTTCGGGTGCATTGGAGCGGGCCGGGCACAAGGTTTCGGCGGCGGGTACCGCCGAGGCCGGCATCGCGGCGGTCAAGAAGGACCGCCCCGACCTCGTGCTGATGGACGTGATCATGCCGGGCATGAACGGATTCCAGGCTACCCGCAATCTCACCAAGGATCCGGAAACCCAGGCCATTCCGGTGGTCATCGTCACCACCAAGAGCATGGAGACCGATCGCATGTGGGGCATGCGTCAGGGGGCGAGGGAAGTGCTCGTCAAGCCGATCAGCGAAAAGGACCTGGTGGAGCACGTCGCCAGGCATCTGCCGCAACACGCGGGGTGAACCTGTGATGGGTGAGGGGACTTCGATCGAAGTTGGGCACGCCGCGGCCGAGCGCGCCTACGCGCTGCTCGCCGAATACGATCGCGCGAGCCTCGCCCACGACCCCGGCGTGCCCGAGCAGATCGACGCCGCCGGGCTGTGGCGCGCGATCGGATTCCGCGTGGGAGACCGGCAATTCGTGTGCGGCATCGACGAGGTCGGCGAGATCCTGATGTCGCCGCCGCCGGTGACCAGTATCCCCGCGACGCGGCCGTGGCTGCTCGGTGTGGCCAATGTGCGCGGCACCCTCATTGCGCTGGTGGATTTGAAGCAATTCCTGTTCGGCCAGCGCACCCACATCACGGCGCGCGCACGCGTGCTGGTGGTGAAGCAAGGCGGTGGCAACGTGGGCCTGGTGGTCGATGAACTGCTCGGCCAGCGCAACCTTACCGATGCCGACCGCGTGGGCGCCGAGGGCGAGGACGACCCCGCGCTCGCCCCCTACGTAAGCGAGAACGTCACGCTGGATGGCGCCCGGCTGGGGCGCTTCAACATGGTGGAGTTGACGCATGCGCCGGAGTTTCAGCATGCAGCCCTCTGAGACGGCAACCGACACGAAGCCGGCAACCAATACGGCAATGAGGTGGGAATCATGAGCGCGAATACGGGTGCGGTACGCGAACGGGCGTCGTTGCAGACTTGGCTCATCGTCTTTTTGCTGGTGGCGATCATCCTGGCCGGCGCGGACTTCTTCCTTTTGAACCGGCACGACGGCCAGGATCGTGCCGCAGCGCAGCTGACCACCCAGATCCAGGTGAATTCGCAGCAGGTGGCGAACTTCGCGCTGCAGGCGGCCAACGGCAACATCGACGCGTTCAAGGAACTCACCAGCACGCGCGCGGCGATCGCGGCGGCGGTGCAACACCTCAATGCCGGCGACCCTGCCAACGGCATGCCCGGTTATGCCAACGCGATTGGCGTGCGCGCGCCCATGGCCGTGTTGACCAAGTCCTGGAACCAGTTGAGCGCCGATCTCGGCAAGATCGAGGCCAACAAGGACGCGGTGCTGGATTCGGCCTCGCAGGCGGGCGCGTTCAACCAGCAGATGCCGAACCTCAATTCCAAGATCAACCAGGTCATCAGCATCCTGCAGTCCAAGGGTTCGTCTTCGCAGATCTACACCGCTTCCCAGCTCATGGTGTCGGGCGACCGCCTCATCCGCCGCATGGGCGACGTGTTGCAGGGCGGCGCGGACTCGGCCACGGCGGCCAACGGCCTGGCACTCGATTCGACCAACTACGGCACGACCCTGCAGCAGCTGTCGGCGGGTTCATCGGGCGAAGCCGCCAAGATCCTGGACGAGGTACAGAAGTCCTGGACCGGCCTCGAAGCCCCGGTGCAGAAGGTGATCGCGGCCGCGCCGACGCTGGTCACGGTGAAGACCGCGGCAGCCCAGGCCTCGGTCGATTCGCAGGACGTGTTGCTGCGTGCCAACGCGGTTTCGAATTCGCTGGCCAAGCTGCCGCAGACCCGGCCGTTCCCCAACATCTGGTGGGGCCTGCTGGGCGCCGTCGCGGCGGCCGTGCTGGCGGTGGCGCTGGCGCTCAACTTCATCCGTACCGAACGCCGGCGCACCACCGAGAGCCGCGCGCTGAACGAGCAGAACCAGCAAGCCATCATGCAGTTGCTGGATGAAATGGGCACGCTGGCCGAAGGCGACTTGACGGTCAAGGCCACGGTGACCGAAAAGATCACCGGCGCGATCGCCGACTCGGTGAACTTCGCGGTCGAGGCCCTGCGCTCATTGGTCACGACCATCAACGAGACCGCGGTCCGGGTGTCCTCGGCCGCGCAGGAGACCCAGGCGACCGCCAAGCACCTGGCCGACGCCGCCAACCAGCAGGCCGAGCAGATCACCTCGGCCTCGACCAAGATCAACGAGATGGCCGTGTCCATCGACCAGGTGTCCAAGAATTCCGCCGACAGCGCGGAAGTGGCCCAGCGTTCGGTGCAGATCGCCTCCAACGGCGCACAGATCGTGCGCCAGACGATTTCGGGCATGGATTCGATCCGCGAGCAGATCCAGGAAACATCCAAGCGCATCAAGCGCCTCGGCGAGTCCTCGCAGGAAATCGGCTCGATCGTCGAACTCATCAACGACATCGCCGAGCAGACCAACATTCTGGCCTTGAACGCCGCCATTCAGGCCGCCTCCGCAGGCGAGGCCGGCCGCGGTTTCGCGGTGGTCGCGGATGAGGTGCAGCGCCTGGCGGAACGTGCGACGGGCGCAACCAAGCGCATCGAAACGCTGGTCGCAACCATTCAGTCCGATACGGTCGAAGCCGTCAGCTCGATGGAGCAGACGACGACGCAGGTGGTCAACGGCGCGCGTTTGGCCGAGGACGCCGGTACCGCGCTGGGCGAAATCGAAAAGGTGTCGAACAACCTCGCCGGGTTGATTCAAGGCATTTCCAGCGCCGCCCAGCAGCAGTCCGCGGCGGCGACCAACATCTCGTCGACCATGAGCTCGATTCAGCAAATTACCGCGCAAACTTCGGTGGGCGCCAACCAGACGGCGGAGTCGATCGGCAATCTTGCCAATCTGGCGCAGGAACTGCGGCGATCCGTGGCCGACTTCAAGCTGCCGGCATAAGCAAGCAACGAATGGGCGGGGCAGGCGATGACGGCAGGCGACGACATGGTGTCCACGGCAACCGGTGCGGCCGATGTAGCGCCGCGCGCGCCTGAGCGGAAACCGGCGATGCGGCTCGAAGAGCAGATCGAATTTTCGACCCTCGGCTGGGTCAAGCCGCAGATCGACGAACTCCTGTCCGAAGCCCGCCAGGCGCTCGAAGCACATGCCGAAAATGCCGCCGATGCGGCGTCGATGCGGAGCTGCGTGCAGTTGCTGCATCAGGTGCTTGGCACCTTGCGCATGGTCGAACTGTACGGCGCGGCAGAACTCGCGCAGGAAATGGAGCACCTTGCGCAGGCGCTGCTGGATACGCAAATCGCCGATCGCGACGAAGCCCTCGGGGCGCTGATGCGCGGCATCGTGCAGTTGCCTGATTACCTTGACCTGATCGAGAGCGGGCACAAGGACATTCCGATCGTGCTGCTGCCGCTGCTCAATGAGCTGCGCGCGGCGCGCGGTGCCGAGCCCGACGACCAGGGCGTCCTGTTCCATCCCGATCTCGACCGCCCGTTGCCGCCGGCTGCGGCCGGTGCGCGCGCGGCCTATCCGTTTGCGGATTTGCGCCACCACGTTACGCGCATACGTTCGCGCTTCCAGGTGCAGCTGCTTGCATGGACGCAGGGCAAGCAGCCCGACTTTACCGACATGGTCGCGTGCATGGACGAGCTGCGCGCCGCCACTTTTGCGGAAGCCGCGCGGCGCCTGTGGTGGGTCGCGGGTGGCGTGCTGCAAGCGCTGCAACAGGGCCGGCTGGATTTCCACACGGCCAGCCTGCGTCAGCAGTTCGGCCACCTCGATCGCGTGCTGCACGCGGTGCAGGACGAAGGCGAAGACGCGTGCGCGGGCGAAGATGGGCGCGAAGTCACGCGCACACTGTTGTACGCGGTCAGCGAGGCCGAGCCCGCGACCGCGCGCGGCGAGGCCATCGTGAAGTGCTTCGGCCTCGAGCAGATGGTGCCGACCGCGGAAGAACTCGAGCGCGCCCGCGCCGCGATGTCCGGCCGCAATCGTGCGCTGCTCGACACGGTCGCCAAGGCCATCCGCGAAGACCTGCTGCGCATCAAGGAAGGGCTGGACATCTTCCTGCGGCGCGAGGATCGCGAACCGCAGCAGCTGACGCCGCAGGTTGAAATCCTGCAGCGCGTCGGCGATACGCTGGGCGTGCTGGGCCTGGAATCGCCGGCACGGCGCATCGCCGACCAGCGGCGCGTCATCATCGACATCATCGATCGCAAGCGTGACGCCGCGCCCGACGTCATCCTCGATGTTGCAAGCGCGTTGCTGCACGTCGATGCCTCGCTCGACGAACACATCGAGCATCTCGGGGCGGGCGACCACAGCGATGATGCGCTGCCGGCCAGCGAAGCGCGCAAGATCATGCGTACGCTGATGCACGAAGCCGGCAACAACCTTGGCAAGGTCAAGGATCATGTCACCGCGTTCATCGAGTCGGCGTGGTCGCACGACCAGCTGACCGCGGTGCCGCAGTTGCTGGCCGAAGTCAGCGGCGCGCTGCGCATCCTCAACCTCGAACGGCCAGCCGATCTCGTCGATGGCATCGACCGCTACATCGGCAACGAGCTGTTGGCCGATCGCCGGATCCCCACGGTCGAGGAAATGGACCAGCTGGCCGATGCGCTGGCCGGCGTCGAGTACTACCTCGAAATCGGTCACGACGCGAACGCGAGCGACAGCCGCATCCTCGATGGCGCGCAACACAGCCTCGCACGCCTGCACTACTGGCCGGTGCCGGCGCGCCGCGAGTTCGTGGCGCCCGTCTCCGCGGCCGAACACCCGGCCGCCACTGCCGCGGCAACCGGCAGCCCGGTCAGCCCGGCGGCACCGGCTCCGGTTGCTCCGGCTGCGCCGGATGCCACTGCGGCCGACGGCGCAGCGGGTTCGGCAACCGTCGAAGCCGACGCGGTCCAGGCCGCGCCCGTGGTACCCGGTGTCGGCCCCGGCAAATGGGTCGACGTCGACGAGGAAGTGCTGGAGCCGGTCGCGGGTGATGCGGCGCCGGTTGACACTTCGTTCCAGGATGCTGCCGGTATCGATGCGGAAATCCGCGAGGTTTTCGTCGAGGAAGTCGGCGACGAAATCGCGAACATCAATGTCAACCTGCCGGCGTGGGAAGCCAATCTCGAGGACCTCGACGCACTGAAGAACATCCGCCGCTCGTTCCATACCCTCAAGGGCTCGGGACGACTGGTCGGCGCCAGCGCGCTGGGCGAGTTCAGCTGGAAGATCGAGAACATGCTGAACCGCGTGCTCGATCATACGATCCAGCCCGACGCCAACGTGCAGGCGCTGGTCGATGCGGCGGTGGCGACGTTGCCGAAGTTGCACGCCGGGCTGCAGGGCCAGGGCGCGGTGCTGGATCCGCCGCTCGACGCGATCATGCAGACGGCGGACAAGCTTGCCGCCGGCGAACCCGCGCGCATCGCCGACCTTGCGCTGGGTTACCGCAAGGTCATGCGCAAGGTGCGGCGTTGGATGCCGCTTACCGCAGCGGAGGTTGCGCCGGTTGCCGAGACACCTGCGCCCGAACCCGTCGTCACCTCGCCCGTTACGGGGTTGCCGGTGATCGACCCGATCCTGCTCGACGTGCTGCGCACCGAAGCCGGCCAGCACCTCGATGGCATGCGCGCCTATCTCGCGCGTGACACGCGATTCGATGCTGCCGTCGACGACAATCTGGTGCGTTCGGTGCACACGTTGCACGGTGCAATCGCGATGGTCGGTATCGCGCCACTCACGGGCGTGCTGTCGCCGTTGGAGGTCTGGGTACGGCGCGTACGCAGCGCCAATGCCGCGCTCGATCGCGAAGGGTGCGACGCGCTGCGTGACGCGGCTGCGATCACCGAGCACGTCCTGGCGCAATTCGATGCGCCCGTTCCCGACGTGCCAGATACGACGGCGCTGGCGGAGCGCATCGAAACTTTGCGTGATCGCTGGCCGGAGGCTGCGCCGCTGGGCATGCCGCGCGCTGCGGGTGCAGCGGACCAGGCTGAAACGTCCGTGACGGATGAAGCCGCCGAGCGCGAGCGCCGTGCGGCGGAGCAGGCCGAGCAGGACCGGCTGGCAGCCGAAGAGGCCGAGCGGGCGCGGGCCGCTGCCGAACAGGAGCGCGCTGCGGCCGCGCGGGCGGAACAGGAGCGCGTGGCGGCTGAACAGGCCGAACGCGAACGCGTCGCCGCCGAACAGGCGGCACAGGAACGCCTCGCCGCCGAGCAGGCCGAGCGCGAACGCGTTGCGGCTGAGCAAGCCGAACGTGAACGCATGGCAGCCGAACAGGCGGAGCAGGCACGCCTGGCTGCGGAACAGGCGGAACATGAGCGCGTCGCCGCTGAGCAGGCGCGGACGGCGGCGGCTGCCGCTGAACAGGAACGCCTCGCTGCCGAGCAAGCCGAACGCGTACGCCGCGCGGCGGAACAGGCCGAGGCAGATCGCCGCGTCGCCGAACAGGCGGAACGCGAACGCGTCGCCGCCGAGCAGGCCGAGCGTGAACGCCTCGCTGCCGAGCGCGCTGAACAGGAGCGCCTTGCCGCCGAGCAGGCTGAGCGCGAACGTGTGGCCGCCGAGCAGGCGGAGCGGGATCGTGTGGCGGCGGAACAGGAAGCCGAGCGG
>DASTNI010000042.1:0-12507 GCA_035720985.1 Rhodanobacteraceae bacterium
CGGCGCGTCGACTCGCGGACCTTGCCGCGCCCGCGCACCACCCGCGAGACGGTCATCGGCGAAACCTTCGCGTGCGCGGCGACTTCGTCCAGCGTGGTGACGTTGCCCGCGCGCCGGCGGGGGGCATTGCGGCTGCGGCTCATTGCAGTGCGATCCTTGGTGAGTGGTAAGTAACACGCGAACCCATCCGGACAAGTTTACGCTTGAGGAAATCAGTCATGCACCTGTATTCGCACCTTTTCGTGTCGCCGACCCGCACCCCCCGCAGGCCGCGCCTCGGGATGGGATGCGGATGGCTGCGCGCCGGCCTGGTCGGCGTCGCGGCAGCGGCCGTGCTCGCGCTGGCCATGCCCGCGCGGGCCGACAACGGCTACGATTTATGGTTGCGCTATCACGAGGCGCCATCGACGCGCCTCGCCGGCTATCGCGGCCACGCAACGCAACTGATCGCGCCCGGAGACACCGCCACCCAGGTGGCTACGCGCAGCGAGCTGCTGCGGGGACTGGGCGGGCTGCTCGGACAGCCCTTGCCCGCCACCGACCGCGTGACCCGCGACGGCGCGATCGTGGTCGGCACGCCGACGTCGTCCCGTCTCGTGCATGGCCTGGCGCTCGATCTCGCGCCGCTGGGCAAGGACGGTTTTGTCATCAAGAGCGTCACGGTGGGCGGGCATGCGGCGACGGTCATCGCTGGCAATACCGACATCGGCGCCCTGTACGGCGCGTTCCATTTCCTGCAGCTCCTGCAGACGGCGCAGCCGCTGGCGGGGTTGGATGTACGCGACCAGCCGCGGATCAAGCTCCGCATCCTCGATCACTGGGACAACCTCAATGGCAGGGTCGAGCGTGGATTCGCGGGCGCCTCGATCTGGAACTGGTGGACCTTGCCCGATTATCGCAGCCAGCGGTACGTCGACTATGCGCGCGCGAACGCCTCGCTCGGCATCAACGGCGCGGTGCTGAACAACGTCAATGCCGACCCGCTGATCCTGACGCAGGCGTACCTGGTCAAGGTGGCGGCGCTGGCCGACGTGTTCCGCACCTACGGGATCCGCGTCTACCTGAGCGTGCCCTTCAATGCCCCCATGACGCTGGGTCACCTCGCGACCGCGGACCCACTGGATCCGCAGGTACGCGCCTGGTGGCGGCACAAGGTCGACGAGGTCTACGCGCTGATTCCCGACTTCGGCGGATTCCTGGTCAAGGCCGACTCGGAAGGCCAGCCAGGGCCACTGCAGTACCACCGCACCCAGGCCGAGGGTGCCAACATGATCGCGGCGGCGCTTGCCCCGCACGACGGGGTGCTGATGTGGCGCGCGTTCGTGTACTGGAACAAGCCGGGTGCCGACCGGATCAAGCAGGAATATGAGGCGTTCCATCCGCTGGACGGCCAGTTCGCGGCCAACGTCCTGCTGCAGGTGAAAAACGGGCCGCTCGATTTTCAGCCGCGTGAGCCGTTCAATCCGCTGTTCGGCGCGATGCCGCACACCAACATGATGCTGGAATTGCAGATCACCAAGGAATACCTCGGCAACAACACCAACCTCGTGTACCTCGGCCCGCTGTACCAGGAGGTGATGGACAGCGACACGATGGCGAATGGCCCGGGTTCGACCGTCGCGCGCGTCATCGATGGTGGCCTCAACGGGCAGACGCTGACAGGCATCGCAGGGGTGGCCAACATCGGCACCGACCTCGACTGGTGCGGTTCAATCTTCGACCAGGCCAACTGGTACGTGTTCGGCAGGATGGCGTGGAACCCCACGCAGTCCGCGCGCACGATCGCCGAGCAGTGGGTGCGCATGACCTTCGGCAACGATCCGGCGGTGGTCGCGCCGATCGTCGACATGATGATGGGCTCGCGCGAGGCCGCGGTCGATTACATGACGCCGCTCGGTCTCGCCAGCCTCATGCAGGCGGGCGGACACCAGGGTCCGGAACCCTGGGGCGACGAGGGCCCCGCCGACATCACGCCCGTCTACTTCGCACGCGCGGACCGCGCGGGCATCGGCTTTGATCGCACGGCCACGGGCAGCGATGCCGTCGCGCAGTACGCGCCGCCGGTCGCCCGCGAATTTGCCGACCTGCGCACCGTCCCCGAAAAGTACCTGCTGTGGTTCCACCACGTGCCGTGGTCCTATCGCCTGCGCGACGGGCAGACCCTGTGGCACGGCCTGGTCGCGGACTACAGCGCGGGCGTCGACTACGTGAAACAGATGCGGAAGACCTGGGCGGGGCTCGATGGCCGGATCGATGCAGAACGCTATGCGCAGGTGGCCGCGTTCCTGCGCATCCAGCAGCACGACGCCGAGTGGTGGCGCGGCGCCTGCCTCAGCTATTTCCAGAGCATCAACGGGTTGCCGTGGCCGACGGGCTACGCGCCGCCCGCGCATTCGTTGAGCTACTACAAGTCCATTCATCGCAAATACGTACCGGGAAATCCGCCATGGTGAGTTTTGGATTCGGCAGCAAGGGGTGGCTGGCGGGCATCGCGGGCTGCGCGCTGTGGTGCGCCGCGGGCGGCTGCGGCGCGGCGCCTGCGACGCCAGCGCCGGCACTGCTCAATCCGCTGTTCCAGGACCACGCGGTGCTGCAGCGCGACCACGCCGACCCGGTCTGGGGGCGCGCCGCACCTGGCACGGAGGTGACGGTGCAGTTTGCCGGGCACGGCCTGCGCGCGCGGGCCGACGCCGCGGGCGATTGGCATGCGGTGCTGCCGGAGCTGTCCGCGGGCGGCCCCTACACGCTGACGGTGCGGGCGGCAGATGGCGCGACGCAGACGATCGACGACGTGCTCGTGGGCGACGTGTGGCTGTGCGCGGGCCAATCCAACATGGCGCTGCCGGTCTGGCGCACGCTGAACCAGCGCGTCGTGTTCCAGACTTCCGGCAATGACCGGCTGCGCATGCTGACGGTGAGCGACACCAGCCGCGCGGCGCCGCAGCAGGCGGTGCCGGCCGCCGACCACTGGCAGATCGCGGGTCCGGCCACGGTGCCCAAGTGGTCGGCGACCTGCTACTACTTTGCACGCGAACTGCAGAAAAAGGTGCCGGTCCCGATGGGGATGGTGGTGGCCGCGTGGGGCGGCTCGCGCATCGAACCCTGGATGACCCCCGCAGCGCTCGGCACGGTCGGCGGCTATGCCGAACCCCTGAAGCTGCTGGCGCAGTACGCGCGCGATCCGTCCGCGGCGAAGCAGGCCTGGGGCCGCGACTGGATGGCCTGGTGGCTGCAGCACGCCGGTACCTCGGCGCAGGCGGCGCCGTGGAGCCTGGCGACCGCGCGCGCTGCAGGCTGGAAACCGGCGCCGCTGACGCTGGGCGCCTGGCAGCACTGGGGCGTGCCGGACCTGGCGCACTTCAACGGCATGGTCTGGTTCCGCACGACGGTGACGCTCACCCCCGCGCAGGCGGCGCAGGGCGCGACGTTGAAGCTGCTGGCCAACGAGACCGACCAGACCTTCGTCAACGGCCACTGGGTGGGCAGCACGTTCGGTGGTTCAGAGCGGGCCTACCGCGTGCCCAAGGGCGTGCTGCGCGCCGGCACCAACCTGATCGCGGTCAACGTGCTGGATACCTTCGAGGAAGGCGGCGTGCAGGGCGCGCCATCCACCCGCGCCCTGCGGCTCGACGATGGCACCACCGTGTCGCTCGCCACGCACTGGCAGTACCGGCCGGTGCCCCTCGCGTTTGGCGCGCCGCCCAGCACGCCGTGGGATCCGGTGGCCGGCGTCAGCACGCTCTACAACGGCATGCTCGCTCCCCTGGGTCACTACGCGTTCCGGGGCGTGGTGTGGTACCAGGGCGCGTCGAATGCGGGTGACCCGGGCAACTACCGCCCACTGCTGGAAGGCCTGCGCCGCCAGTTTCGCGCCCAGTTTGGAGCGTCGCTGCCACTGCTGATCGTGCAGCTCTCGAACTTCGGACCGCTGAGTACCACGCCCGGCCCCAGCGGTTGGGCCGACATCCGGGAAGCGCAGCGTGTGGTGGCGCAGGAAGATCCGAACTCCGCCCTCGCCGTGTCGGTCGACATCGGCGAGCGCGACCATTTCATCCATCCCGCCAACAAGCTGATGCTGGGCGAGCGCCTGAGCCGCGCCGCGCTGCACCTCATCTACGACGACAAGTCGCTGTCGCCGTCGGGACCGGAACCGGTCGACGCGATGCGCGCGGGCCAGCGCATCAAGGTGACGTTCAAGGACGTGACCGGCGGGCTCGTCTCCTACAGCACGAACCACCCGATCAGCTTCGAGCTGTGTACCGCGCAGAAGGACGGCTGCCAATACGCCACCGCGGACCTCGAGGGCGATGCGGTATTGCTCGGCAGTCCGTTGCCGATCGCCCAGGTGACCCGCGTCCGCTACTGCTGGGCCGACACGCCGATCTGCACCCTGTACGACCGTTCCGGCCTGCCGGCAGGGCCTTTCCAGTTGTCCGTGGGCGCGGCCCACGCAGGAGACCACGATGACCACTGATGCTGTCTTGCCATCCGCGTCCGCGCAGGGGACCGCGCGCGAGCGTGAAATCGTCTCGGCGCGCGTCGTCGTGACGTGCCCTGGGCGCAACTTCGTCACGCTGGTGATCGAAACCCGAAGCGGCGTCACCGGGCTGGGCGACGCGACGCTCAACGGGCGCGAGCTCGCGGTTGCGGCCTACCTCGAACACCACGTCATCCCGAACCTCATCGGTCGCGATGCGGGGTGCATCGAGGACACGTGGCAGTTTCTTTATCGCGGCGCGTACTGGCGGCGCGGTCCGGTGACCATGACCGCCATCGCCGCGGTCGACGTCGCGCTGTGGGACATTCTCGGCAAGCTCGCCGGCCTGCCGCTCTACCGCGTGCTTGGCGGCCGCTCGCGCGAGCGGGTGCTGGTCTACGGGCACGCCAACGGCGCCAACATCGGCGAGGCCAGCGAGGACGTCGGCCGCTTCGTCGCGCAGGGCTTTCACGCGGTGCGCGTGCAGTGCGGCATCCCGGGCGTGGCCAAACCCTATGGGCTGTCCTCCGCGGGGCAACCCTACGAGCCGGCCGAGAGCGAGTTGCCGCTGGAGTCCACCTGGTCGACGCCGCGTTACCTGGCGGTCGTGCCGCGCCTGTTCGAGCGCGTCCGCGGCGACTACGGCAAGGATCTCGAACTGCTGCATGATGTCCACCATCGCCTGACTCCGATCGAAGCCGCGCGCCTCGCCAAGAGCCTCGACCCGTATCGCCTGTTTTGGCTGGAGGATGCAACGCCGGCGGAAAACCAGCAGGAGTTCGAACTCATCCGCCAGCACTCGGTCACGCCGCTGGCGGTGGGCGAGGCGTTCAATTCGGTCTGGGATGCGAAGTACCTCATCGAGCACCAGCTCATCGACTATCTCCGCATCACGCTGGTCCATGGCGGCGGCATCACCGCGCTGCGGCCGCTGGTCGGGTTCGCCGCGCTGTATCGCGTGCGCACCGGGTTCCATGGCGCCACCGACCTCTCGCCGGTCACGCTCGGCGCCGCGCTGCATTTCGACACCTGGGTCCCCAACTTCGGCATCCAAGAATACATGTTCCATTCCGATGCGGCCAACGAGGTTTTCCCGCACGGCTACGTGTTCAAGGACGGGTACCTCCATTGTGGAGAGTCGCCGGGACACGGCGTGCGCATCGATGAGAAACTCGCTGCGCGCTTCCCCTACGCACCCAAGCAGCTTCCGGTCGCGCGGCTGAGCGACGGCACGATGTGGGACTGGTGACATGAGCCCAAGAATCTCGTTGGCGTTCGTGCGCGCCCAGCGCCGCAGTGGTCGGCGTGGCCGGGCTGCGCGGTTCCCCTGCCGCGGCATGGCGATCGCCGCGGCGCTGACGCTGGCTTGCCTGCAGGCTGCGGCGGCTGGACCCGCAGCGACCCCGGACTATCTCGACACCCGGCTCAGCTTCCGGACGCGCGCCGCCGACCTCGTGGCGCAGATGACGCTGGCGGAAAAGGTCGGCCAGATGCAGAACGCCGCGCCGGCGATTCCGCGCCTGGGCGTGCCCGCCTACGACTGGTGGAGCGAAGGTCTGCATGGCGTCGCGCGGGCCGGCAAGGCCACGTCGTTTCCGCAGGCGATCGGCATGGCCGCCACGTTCGATCCGGCGCTGGTGCACGCCGAGGCGACCGCGATCAGCGACGAGGCGCGCGCGAAGTACAACCGCTTCCAGCAGCGTGGCATGCATGGCCGCTACCAGGGGCTCACGTTCTGGGCGCCGGTCATCAACATCGATCGCGATCCGCGCTGGGGGCGCGGCCAGGAAACCTTCGGCGAGGATCCGTACCTGACGTCCCGGATGGGCGTGGCCTTCGTGGAAGGCCTGCAGGGCACCGATCCGCGCTACCGGAAGGTCGATGCCACGGCCAAGCACTTTGCGCTGTACAGCGGCCCCGAGAGCGGCCGGCACCATCGCAACATCGACGTCAGCGACGAGGACCTTTACGACACCTACCTGCCGGCGTTCCAGGCGCTGGTCCATACCGGCAAGGTCGCAGCGGTCATGGCGTCCTACAGCAGCGTCGACGGCACGCCGGCGGTCGCCAACCATCGGTTGCTGCAGGGCATCCTGCGTGGTGCCTGGGGCTATCAGGGCTACGTGGTGTCCGATTGCGACGCGGTCGGCGACATCTACCAGACCCGCAAGCTGGTGCCGACCGCGGCCCAGGCCTCCGCGCTGGCGGCCAACGCCGGCACCGATCTCGATTGCGGCGACACCTACGCCGCGCTGGTGCAGGCGGTCCATGCCGGCAAGGTCAGCGAGCAGACCATCGATGCCGAGGTCACGCGGCTCATGCTGGCCAGGTTCCAGCTGGGCATGTTCGATCCGCCGGCCGAGGTGCCGTGGTCGAAGCTCCCGTATTCGGTGGTCGAATCGCCGCCGCACGTGGCCCTGGCGCGCCGCGCGGCGGACGAGTCGATGGTGCTGCTGAAGAACGCCGGCGTGTTGCCGCTGTCCACTACCGTGCACCGCATTGCCGTCATCGGCCCGACCGCCGACAGCGTGCCGGCGCTGCTGGGCGATTACCACGGCACGCCCGCGCACCCGGTGACGATCCTGGACGGGATCCGTGACGCGGTGCCGGGCGCGACGGTGACGTATGTGAAAGGCGCCGAACTGGTTGCCGGCTTCGATGGCCCCGACGTCGGCACCGTGGTGCCCGCGCAGTACCTGCGACCGGCGCCGGGTTCGGACGCGCACGGCCTGGACGCCGAGTATTTCCACGGCGCCGGTTTCTCCGGCACCCCGGTGTTGACGCGCGTCGATCCCGAGGTCGACTTCAACTGGGTCTACGGCGTGCGTACCGTGGACCTGGTGGCCGAGGGGACCTTGTCCGAAGCGCAGGCCAAGAAGCTGTCCGGCGGCCCGTTCGCGGTGCGCTGGAATGGCCTGCTGACCCCGCCCGTGACCGGCCGCTATGAGCTGGGTGCGGCGGCCAACAGCGGGTTCAGGTTGTATCTCGACGGGCGCCTGGTGCTGGATCGGATGGATGCGGCGTCCAAGCTCGCGAAGCCGGGTGCGTACGTGGATCTGGTGGCGGGCAGGGCCTATCGCGTGCGGCTGGAGTACGTGCACGGCGAGGGCAACGCCAGCGTGCGCCTGGCGTGGCGCCTGCCTGGCGCCAAGCCGCCGTTCGAAGCCGCGCTGGCCGCCGCACGGAAGGCCGATGTCGTCATCTTCGTCGGCGGCCTCACCGCGCAGATCGAGGGTGAAGAAATGCCAGTGCGCTACCCGGGATTCGACGGCGGAGATCGCACCGACCTGCGCCTGCCGGCGACCCAGCAGAAGCTGCTCGAAGCCGTGCAGGCGACCGGCAAGCCGGTGGTGCTGGTCCTGACCGGCGGCTCGGCGCTGGCGCTCGACTGGGCCAAGCAGCACGTGCCCGCCATCCTGATGGCGTGGTATCCCGGCGGGCAGGGCGGCCACGCGGTGGCGGACGCGTTGTTCGGCAAGATCGATCCGGCGGGCCGCCTGCCGGTCACGTTTTACACCGGCGTCGCGCAACTGCCGCCGTTCGACGATTACGCGATGGCCGGCCGCACCTACCGGTATTTCAAGGGCCAACCGCTGTTCCCGTTCGGCTACGGGCTGTCCTACACGACGTTTGCGTATTCCGGTCTGCACCTGAGCCACATCGCGCTGGCGCCGAACGAATCGTTGCGCGTGAGCGTCAACGTGCGCAACACCGGGCGCGTCGCCGGTGATGAAGTGGTGCAGCTCTACGTACACGCGGACGGCGTGCCCGGCATCCGGGCGGTGAAAACGCTGGCCGGATTCCGGCGCGTGGCGCTTGCCCCGGGCCAGCAGCGCGAGGTGTCGTTCGACCTGACGCCGCTGGCCGCGGTGCGACACTACGACCCGGCCACGCATGCCTACGTCGTGCCGGCGGGCCGTTACACGCTGCAGGTCGGCGGATCGAGCGCCGACGTCCGGCTGCAGCAGGCGTTCACCGTGCGCGACCGGGCACCGCAGGGGTGATGCGGATGAGGGATGACGAGCCGGCGAAGGTGGTGTGTTTCGGCGAACTGCTGATGCGGCTTTCGCCGCCTGCGGACGAGCTGTTGCTGCAGTCGCCGCGGCTGGAGGTCTACTTCGGCGGGGCCGAAGGCAACGTCGCGGTATCGCTGGCGGTGCTGGGCCAGCGCAGCACTATAGTGAGCACGCTGCCGGCCGGACCGCTCGGCGCGGCCTGCGTGCGCGAGCTGCGCCGGCAGGGCGTCGACGTCGGCGCGCTGCGCGAAGGCGAGGGGCGCCTGGGCGTCTATTTCCTGGTCCCCGGCGCCCAGCGTCGCGCCGCGCAGGTCGTCTACGACCGCACGCAGTCCGCGTTCGCGCTGGCGCCCGCCGGTGCCTATGACTGGCCGCGGCTGCTCACGGGCGCCGGCTGGTTGCACCTGTCGGGCATCGATCTTGCGGTGTCGCCGGCGGCGGCCGAAGCCGCGCTGGCGGCCGTACGCGTCGCGCGCGAGCGGGGCGTCAAGGTGTCGTTCGACTGCAATTTCCGGCCCACGCTGTGGGGCGCGCGGCTGGCCGAGGCGCCGGACCTGCTGCGCGAGGCAATGGCCGGGGCGAGCCTGGCATTCGCTGGCGCGCACGAGCTCGCCTGGATTGTCGGCGGAACCGATGACGCCACGGACGCCGCCGGGTTTGCCGACGCGGCGCAGGCTGCTTTCGCGCGGTGGCCTCGACTGCAGCGCGTGGCGACGACCGGACACGTCGCGAGCGAAGACGGTCGTCATCGCCTGCGTGGCCTGCTGGCGCAGCGCGGCGCTGCGTTGGCGACGACTCCCGCGTACGCGGTCGATGCCACGCTCGGCCGGGTGGGCAGCGGCGATGCCTTCGCGGCGGGCATCCTGTACGGGCTGCTCCGCGGGCACGCGGCCGCCGACACGCTGGCATTCGCGACCGCCGCGGCCTGCCTGAAATACGGCGTTCCCGGTGACGCCAATCTGCTGGACGCCGCGGCCATGCATGCGTTCGCGGCCAGTAGACCCGGTGCGGTAGTGCGCTGATGGTCGAGGACACCGCAACGAGCGGCGGCGTACCACCGCGGCTTTCGCGATCCGCCCTGGCGCGGCTGCCGGCGTCCGTCCAGCGTCCAGGTTACGCGCTCGATGGCACGCGGATCGGGATCGTGCACCTGGGACCCGGCGCCTTCCATCGCGCACACGTGGCGGCCTACATCGATGACCTGCTCGCGGGCGACCCGGCCTGGGGCATCGCCGCCGTGTCCCTGCACAACCCCAAGGTGCGCGATGCGCTCCTTCCGCAGGACTGGCTGTACACGCTGGCGGTCATGGGTGAACCCCTGCGGCTGCGCGTGATCGGTGCGCTGCGCGAGGTGCTGTGCGCCCCGGAGCAACCCGCGCAGGTGTTGGCACGCCTGGCCGATCCAGCGGTGCGGCTGGTCACGCTGACGGTCACCGAAAAAGGCTACGCGCTGGCGGGGGGCGAACTCGATCTGGCCAATCGCGAAATCGCGCACGACCTCGCCGCGCCGGAATCGCCGCGGAGCGTGATCGGCTATCTGACGGCCGGGCTCGCGCTGCGGCGGGCGCGCGGTGTACCGCCGTGCACGCTCCTGAGTTGCGACAACCTGGCGGACAACGGGCATCGGCTGCGCACCGCGGTGCTGCAGTACGCGCGCCGCGTCGATCCGGAACTTGCGGCGTGGATCGAGGACCGGGTCGCGTTCCCCTGTTCGATGGTGGACAGCATCACCCCGCAGACCGATGCGGCATTGCGCGCGCGGGTTGCCGGTGAGCTGGGCTGCGTCGATGCCTGGCCAGTGCAGCGCGAACCGTACCGCCAGTGGGTGATCGAGGATCGCTTCTGCAACGCGCGCCCCGCGTTCGAGGCCGCGGGCGCGATCGTGACCGCCGACGTTGCGGCCTTCGAACGCGCGAAGCTGCGCCTGCTGAACGGCGCGCATTCGGCGCTGGCGTACCTGGGCCTGCTGCTCGGGCTGGACACCGTCGCCGACGGCATGGCCGATCCCGTGCTGGGCGGGTTCATCGAACGGCTGATGCGCGACGCCATCGCGCCGGTGATCGCCATGCCGGCGGGCGTCGATCGGACGGGCTATATCGGCGCCATCCTGGCGCGCTTCCGCAACCACGACGTGCACCACCAGCTTGCGCAGATCGCCTGGGACGGCTCGCAGAAACTGCCGATACGCCTGCTGGGTACGCTCGACGAGGCGCTGAAGGCGGGGCGCCCGATGGCGTGCCTCGTCCTCGTGGTTGCTGGCTGGATGCATTTCATTCGTCGCCAGGCGCGCGCGGGCGTGGCCATCGTCGACCCGCTGGCCGACGAGCTGGTGGCCGTCGCCGAACGCTGCGACGGTGACCCGGACGACGACGTGCGCGCATTTCTCGGCCTGGAGCGTGTGTTCGGGCCGCGGCGGAACGTGCCGATGCTGGTGGGTGCGCTGGTCACGGCCTATGCGGCGTTGGCGGATGGCTCCCCGGCCAGCGTCGCGCGTGCGCTTGGCCACGCCGGGTGTGGCGGGTAGGCCGATGCACCGCCCGCATCTTGTGCGCCTGCGCGGCTCCCGTGTGATTCCGCGCCGGCGCGCGCCCGAGTCCGAAGAGGCACCCATGCCCGTTGATCGCCTTCCCCTGCCGCCGCTCGGCGTGCCCGTCATCGCCGTGCTGCGCGCCGATCTGGCGTCACGCTATCCGCCGGTCATCGATACCCTGGTCGACGAGGGCATCACCGGCATCGAACTGACACTCTCGACACGCGGAACGCTCGATGTGCTGCCGCAATTGGCGGCCCGCTACGCCGGTCACGCCGCCATCGGGGTGGGCACCGTGACACGCGCCGAGGAGGCCGAGGTCGCCGCCGCGCACGCGGCGTTCATCGTGACGCCGATCCACGCGCCCGCGGTGCTGGCGGTGGCGTTGACGCGGCACGTGCCGATCATCTCCGGCGGCCTGACGCCGACCGAGCTGCACGCCGCGTGGTCGGCCGGTGCCGCCGCGGTGAAGGTGTTTCCGGCGGACGTGGTGGGCAGGTCGTACATCAAAAGCCTGCAGGGACCGTTCCCCGGCATTCGGGTGGTGCCGTCAGGCGGCGTTGGCATCGAGGACGCGGCCGAGTGGCTGCAAGCCGGCGCGGTGGCCGTAAGCCTTGGCGGCGCGCTGATCGGCGATGCGCTGCGCGGCGGTGCCCTGGACGCGCTCCGCGTGCACGCGCGGCGCCTGCTCGCGAATCTTGCGATCGTGCGTTAGCGAGGCCATGAGCATTTTCACGCCCGCACTTCGACCTGCCTGGTGCGAATGGGCGACACGTTGTTGCGCCCGCGGCGAGCGCGTCGCGCCGCCTGATGATCCTGGTTCCCAGGCTGCGGTCGAACAGCGACGCAGCGGTAGGAGGGCCGGAAGGCCCGACCGGGATCGCGGGGAGGGTCGGCTGCCGCGGAGTCGGTCGCGGCTTCCGCCGCGCCTACGGTCGTGGCAGCGGCGACGCGACGGTAGGAGGGCCGGAAGGCCCGATCGGGATCGCGAGGAGGGCCGGCTGCCGCGGAGTCGGTCGCGGCTTCCACCGCTCCTACGGTCGTGGCAGCGGCGACGCGACGGTAGGAGGGCCGGAAGGCCCGACCGGGATCGCGAGGAGGGTCGGCTGCCGCGGAGTCGGTCGCGGCTTCCGCCGCGCCTACGGTCGTGGCAGCGGCGACGCAACGGTAGGAGGGCCGGAAGGCCCGACCGGGATCGCGGGGAGGGTCGGCTGCTGCGGAGTTGGTCGCGGCTTCCGCCGCTCCTACGGTCGTGGCAGCGGCGACGCAACGGTAGGAGGGCCGGAAGGCCCGACCGGGATCGCGGGAAGGGTCGGTCACCGCGGAGTCGGTCGCGGCTTCCACCGCTCCTTGTACGTTGAGAATCACGGATGAGGCGGTAGGCTCATCCACGTTTCCGGGGAAGCCGTCGGCTCCTTGAGGCAGCTTGGCTGACCTCGTCCGTAGAGCGGCTCCCCGCCCCATTCGTGAGTACGTAGAGTGTC
>DASTNI010000043.1:0-2628 GCA_035720985.1 Rhodanobacteraceae bacterium
TGGCAGCCGAAGCTGCCGACCGCGTGGTGATTCTTGCCGTGCACGTCGTTGGCGATCGCGCCGCCCACGGTGACGAACCGCGTGCCCGGCACCGCGGGCAGAAACCAGCCCTGCGGCACGCACAGCTCCAGGATCGTGCCCAGCAGCACGCCGGCCTCGCACGCCAGCACGCCGGTCGCCGGGTCGAACGCGATGAAGCGGTCGAGGCCCCGCGTGTCCAGCAGCGTGCCGCCATCGTTCAGGCAGACGTCGCCGTAGCTGCGTCCGTTGCCACGTGGCAACAGGGAGCCGTCGACGTGCGGCAGTGCCGCAAAGCGGTTGCTGATCCGCAGCACGCGTTGCGTGGCCGGCGGCCAGTGCCCCCACGAGGCGTACGCGGATTTCATAGGATCGCCACCACCACCACCGCGGCTGCGAGCACCAGCACGATGCGGCTGACGGTGTCCTTGATGGCGAATACCACCGGGTCGTCGTCCATCGCGCCGCGATGGGCGATGATCCACACGCGGCTCACCCAGTACAGCAGCAGCGGACACATCAGCCACAACCATTGGGGGTGGCGATACAGGGCCGCGCTGGCGGTGCTGTCGATATAGAGCGCCAGCACCAGCACGCTGAGGTAACCGCTGGCGCCGCCAAGGGACGCCAGCAGGCCGGCGTCGGCCAAGGCATAGCCGCGACCGGGCGTTGCGTCTTTGCCGGTGTCGCGCTGGGCCATGAGCTCGGTGTAGCGCTTCACCAGCGCCAGGCTCAAGAACAGGAACATCGAGAACGCCAGCAGCCAGAACGAGCTCGCGACGTGGATCGCGACGGTGCCCGCGATGATGCGCAACGTGTACAGCGCGGCCAGCACCAGCACGTCCAGCATCGCGATCTGTTTCAGCTTGAACGAGTAGGCGAGCGTGAGGACGTAATAGCCGAGCAGCACCAGCGCGAAACGTGGGGTCAAGACATACGCGGCGATGAATGCGACGACGGTCAGCGTTGGGGCCACCGCCAGGCCGGCGGTCAGCGGCAGGCGTCCGGCGGCGAACGGCCGCTTGCGCTTGCGGGGGTGCGATCGATCGGCGGCCAGGTCCAGCAGGTCGTTCAGGACGTATACGCCCGACGCGCACAACCCGAAAATCAGGAATGCCGCGACCGCGTTCGCCAGCGCCGGCGCCTGCAGCAACTTGTGGGCGGCCAGCAGCGGCGCGAATACCAACGCGTTCTTGGCCCATTGGTGCAGGCGAAGCGCCTTCAGCCAGACGCGCACGCCGGCGCGGCGGCGCGGCAGGCTGACCGCGACCTCGCTGATCGTGCCGGCACGTTCGGCGAGCGCCGTGCTTGCGTTGACGACATAGGCCCGCCGTGCGTGCGCCCAGATCGCAAGATCGCGGGCTTCGTTGCCGACATAGTCGAACCCGTGCTCGCCGTACGCCCCGATCAGCGCCGCGGCCTTGCGTCGCCCCGACAGATTGTGTACGCCGTCGCTCGCGAGGACGCGCGCGAAGCAATCCAGGTGCCGCGCCACCGCGGCCGCCAGGCGTTCGTCCGAGGCGGTGCACAGCACCAGCGCGCGCTGTGCGCGCTCGTCGCCGAGCAATCGAACGACCCGCTCATCCCATGGCAGTGTCGCGATGTCCAGCGTGACGCGCTCGGCGATGCGCCGCTTGAGGTTCGCTCGGCCGTGGAGCAGCCACAGCAGCATCGCGAACACGTACAGCGGATTGCGCTTCACCAGCGCGAGTCCGGATTCGAGCAGCAGGTCGCTGTGGATCAGCGTGCCGTCGAGATCGACGCACAGCGGCGGCGCGCTGGCCCCGGGGGCTTCCTTCGCCGAGTCGTCGCCTGCGCCACGTGCGCTGGTATCCAAATGCGTTCACCTCAATCGCGAAGTGCTCGTCACGGCTCCCCGGGGCCGTGTGCCTACGCCTCATCCACCCTTCGAAAGCTCCGACCCACCTTCACCTTCGTCATTCCCGCGAAGGCAGGGTGCCGCAGCGAACATCGGCGAAGCCGATGGCCCAGAGGGCGAGCCGCGGACGCGGCGAGTAATCCAGTGCCGTTGTTCCGGTTTGCGGATACGAAAGGCATTGGAAAACTCGCGCCTTCCATGACGCTTGCTCTTCGAGTCGTTTTCGGCGTTCGCGTTGGCGATCCTGCCAACCCCATCCGGTTCCCGCGCGATGGAGCTCTGGTGGCCCGGAAATAACGAGTAAAGCTGGACTCACGTTGCACCTGATAGCCACCGCTGCGCATTGTAGATGCGTGTTCCCGTGTCGTTCCCGATTGTCCCCATTGTTCAGCCGGCCGTCGGCACACCCGTAGGAGCGGCGGAAGCCGCGACCGCTTTTGCGGACACCGGGACCGTCTCTGCGGAAGCCGCGAGCGTCTCCGCGGATGGGGCTCCTCGTCGCGATTCCGGTCGGGCCTTCCGGCCCTCCTACCCGCGGGCCGCCGGCCGATGGCCCGAGGTAGGAGCGGCGGAAGCCGCGACCGCTTCTGCGGAAGCCGCGACCATCGCTGCGGATGGCGTCGCCTCCTGCGATTCCGGTCGGGCCTTCCGGCCCTCCTACCCGTGGGCCGCGGTTCGCGCGCGCCGTTAAGATGGGGCGCTTTGGCCGCGGCGTGCCCGGCTGACCTGCT
>DASTNI010000044.1:0-58858 GCA_035720985.1 Rhodanobacteraceae bacterium
CCTTGAATTTTTCCCGGGTTTCGCGATCCGGCCTCACGTCGAGACCGTTCTCGCGCGCCAGCAGCATCCCCTTGGCGCGCAGCGCGAGCTCGGTGTGGATGCGCAGGTAGCACAGCATGTCCACCATCAGCGTGCCGTCCAGCTGTTCGCGCAGGCTGCTGAGGAAAACGCCGGCGGGCGTGCCGCCGAAGTTGCCCGACTCGAGCATCTGCATCAGCTCGGCATCCTGATCGAAATCCGCTTCCAGCCACGCGTGGGTGCGGTGCTCGCTGATGCCCAGCAACAGATACAACAACGGCGGGAGGATCAGCAACACGCCAGCCGTGGACAGCACGGGCGAAACGTAGAAATGGTTGAAAATGGAATGCACGGCCACGGCCACCAGCAGTCCGGGAATGCAGTGCACGGGCCGCACATCCACGCTGCGCTCGGCCAGCGTCTGCGTGATCACCTCAAAAATGGCAACCACGCCGCCGTGCATCACCGCGGTGCCGAACCCGCGCACGACCCAGAGCGTCAGCGTGGTGTCGTGAACGAGATACAGGTAATAAAAGTTCTCGACGATCGCGAAGCCGGCGCCCACCGCGAAGCCAAGGATGATGGCATCGACCAGGAACCCGATGCGATGGGTGCCGAACAGCCATAGCACCACCGAGGCCTTCAGCGTTTCCTCCACCACCGGCGCCACCCAGCGGGAATAATGCGTGAGGCTCATGCCGAGCAGATCCAGCAACTCGCCGTTGAGGACGTAGGCGACCACGGCGACGCCGCCGCCAGCGGCCAGCATCGCGAGCACCAGCCGCATGCGCACCATCTGATACGAGTCGAGGTAGATCAACAGCAGCAGAAAGCAGCCGACCGGCAGCAGGCCCACCGGAACGACCGTGAGCAACGCCAGCGTGGCGTGCAGGCTGCCCATCATCACAGGATCTTCAGCGAGATCATCCACTCGTCCGCGCCGCCGCGCGAACCCTCGCCCGCACCGCCGAACCCGCGTGCATAGCCGCCCGACAAAGTCATCGGCAGATGGTTCAGCACGGAAAAGTCCAGGTCGAGCTGCAGGCCGGCATTGCGTGTCGTGGCACGCAGCGCGGCGCGCCCCGGATCGGTCACCAGCGCGCCGGTGAACAGCGCGGGCCGGATCCACTTGAGGAAGAAACCCGGGCTGCCGACGTTGTCGAACCGCCACGGCGGCAGGTTCAGTTCGAGCGTCGACTTGGCGAAGGCATGGCCCGCGAGCTCGTCGATTTCGAAGCCGGGAAAACTGTCGAACTCGCGGTAGTGCTTGGGATCCTCGTTGTCGACGTAATTGTTCCGGAAGCCACCGAAGTAGAAATTGGCAAGATTGTTGGCGCGCGACCCACCGGACACGCCCGCGCTGTTGTAGAGCCACAGCGACATGTGCGGCACCGGCAGCATGAAGCCGAAATCGAACCCGGCGCGCAGTTGCGGAATGACCCGCCCGTCCGCGACCCAGGTCCGGGTGTCGAGGTTCCAGCCGAGGCCCTGTTCGTGATCCACGGCGCCGCCCGATTCCTTGAAGTCGGTGTACTTCAGCCCCGCACGGGCGACGAAGATGTTGTTGACCGAGGCGTTGATGTTCTGGAATCCCGGCAGACTGCTGAGCCCGGTGTAGTACGCGCCGCTGGCGCTGAAATCGAGCTGGCGCGGATTGTCCATGATCAGCGTGCGCTTGTAGCCGACCAGCAGCGAGTCGCCCTTGAGGCTCGTGCGAACGGGACCGAACAGATCGTAGAAATCGGCGTGGTTGTGCCAGTAGCGCACTTCCCAATCCATCGCCTTGAAGTCGACGTCGAGGTGGAACCGTTGACCGTGATCGGTCGGCCCGCCGGTGGACACCGCAGCGTTGATGCCCAGCGTGTACAAGCTCAGGGTATCGCCAAATTCGGTATGCCAGCCGAGTGCCGCACCGCCGCGATAGCCTTCGACCACGGGATAGTGCGCCTGCAGGCGCATCTCGTGGCCCGGCTGGTACGCGCCTTGGTGCGCGCCCAGGGCGTCGAGGTCGACCCGGGACGGCGAGCCCACGCCCCAGCTCTTCACGATCGGGCGGCGTTCGGCCACCAACGCTCCGAGAAAGGTGATGGAGCTCAAGTCATCGAGCGGCACCGGGTTGAATTCGACCGGCAAAAAGCCGTTGCCGGTGTACTCCAGCGCCGCGAGCCTGCCGTCCGGCAACTGCACCGGACGGAACAGGCCGGTGTCGATGTTGCTGAGCGCGGCGATCTTGCCGGTGGCGATGTCGTACGCATAGACATTTGAAATACCGGTGTAGTACGAACTGCCATACAGCGTGCGGTCGTCCTGGCTGAAGATGAAGCCTTCCGGCGCCGCCTGGCCGAAGCTGTACGTGGCGAATGGCGTGCTGCCTCCGCCGAGCAGATCGGCGGTCTTGTAGAGCTGCAGGACATTGGCACCGCTGGCCCTGGCCAGCGACAACGACACCATGCTGCCATCATGCGACACGTCCAGATCAAACGGAACTTGGCCATAGTCGAACGTGTGCACCTCGTGCCACTCGGTGTAGGGGTGCGGGATGCGCACGAGCGTGACGTAGCCATTGGCCGTGCGCAGTCCCCACAGCGAGCGGTCCGCCGGGTCGTATGCGAGGTCGCCAATACGCGCCTTGCGCAGCAGGCGCCGACTCTTGCCGGTGCGGAGGTCGACCTCCATCAGGTCGCGATAGTCGAGGTTGTTCTGCGTGTAGAAGAACGTGCCGGTCGCCGGGTCGTACGCGGACGACGTCACGATGTATTTCATCGAACCCTTGATGTCGACCACGTGCCGAAGGGTGCCGCTTTTCAGCGACAACACGCCCACGTAGGCCAGCTTGCCGGGATAGCGGAACGCGCCGATCAGGTCGCCGTGGTCGATGAAGAAACGCGACACCGACCCGAGCGCGTGCGGTGCGAGCGCCGTCACCGGGGTGATCGGGAACTCGTGCACCCTTTTGAGGTTGGCCTCCTGGAAGGTGTGTTCCCACGCGATCCAGTCGTTCCACGCCTGGTTCAACGACAGGTGGAACACCTGCTGGAACCGATCCGCGTAGTAGGCCTTGCTGCGGTTGGTGCGCACGAACCAGTCGATCAGCTTCTGCGGTGAATATTCCAGTGACAGCCAAGTCATGAAGCGCGTGCCGTACAGATACGCGTTGGTCATAGTCTCGAAGCTGACGGAGGTGCCCACCGACACCAACCCAAGGCGGCTGTAGAACGGCGTGTGGTCGCGCACCATCGCGCGGAAGACCATTTCGTCGTACGGCCCCTGGGCGCGACCGATGCCGCCGCCCATCCAGGTCTCCATGTAGACGGCAATCCCCTCCTGCCACCAGCGCGGCACGTCCATGCGCGGGGTGGTGAGATATTGGTAGAGGATGGTTTCCGGGTGCCCGTCGATCGGGCGGATCTTGCCGCCGAGGAACCTCCTCCACCGCGCGTCGTCGGCATTCCAGCCATCCATCGTCGCGGCGTGCACCAGCTCGTGGTTCGCCGTCGAGAACAGGCGCTCGCTGCTGGGCGAAGTGCCCATCGCCTTGAGGTCCGGCGCGATGTACAGCGTCACCTCGTTGAAAGGCGCCACCGAAGTGCCGCCGTTGCCGTAGTCGCTGAAGTCGGTGAGCACCACCGTGGTGCGGTCCCAGGGCGTCCAGTGGAACAGGCGTTCCTGGAAATGCAGCGAATTCTCGAAGCTGCGCGCGACATGCGGAACCAGATAGGCGTTGTCCGGCGTGTACAGGACCTGCAGGTCCTTCGTCTGCAGGCTTTGCAGCTGGAACGACTGCGCGAACGTACGGTCCGGAAACGCAATTGCGGCCGCCACCACGACCGCAACCCGCAGCAGCCCGCGCGTCGATCGCCGCATGATTTGTCCCCTGCCAAGGTGCACGCAGTCGTTCCGCTCCCCATCTTGCGTGCACGTCCCGCGGAAAGCATACAACTCCGCCCGCGCGGGCGGCGGGCGGAGCCATCACCTTCACATGGCTGCCAGAACCTCTCGGCTCAGGGCTGTCCTGCGTCCTACTCGGCCGTGCCGTGTCGCAGGGCGCTGCGCGCTGCGTCACTGTTCAGGAGCTGCTGGCGGAAGGCGGCGTTGTTCAGGGCCGAGCGGAACGCCTGGTCCTGCATGGCCTGCCGGAACGCCTGGCTCTGCAGGGCGCTGCGGAACGCGTCGTTGTTCAACAAGGCAGCGCGGAAGGCATCGTTGCTGAGCAGCGCGCTGCGCAGCATCGCGACATTGGCGAGCTGGGCGCGGAACGCATCGTTGTTCTGCAGCGCGGTGCGGAAGGCATCGTTGCTGGCGAGCGCCTGACGGAACGCGTCATTGTTCTGCAGCGCGGCGCGAAACGCGGCGCTGCTCTGCAACGCATTGCGGAAGGCGTCGTTGTGCTGCATGGCCGACCGGAAGGCGTCGTTGTGCTGCAAGGCCGTGCGCAACGCGTCGTTGCGGGCCAGTGCCTGGCGGAAGGCGTCGTTGTGTTCCAGCGCCGACCGGAACGCATCACTGTTCTGCAGCGAGGCCCGGAATGCGTCGCTGTTGAGCAGGGTGGCGCGGAACGCATCGTTGCTCTGCAGCGCGGTGCGGAACGCATCGTCGTTGGCGAGCGCCTGACGGAAGGCGTCGTTGTGTTCCAGCGCCGACCGGAACGCAGCGCTGCTTTGCAGCGCATTGCGGAACGCATCGTTGTGCTGCATCGCCGACCGGAACGTGTCGTTGTTCATCAAGACCATGCGGAAGGCATCGTCGCTGGCGAGTGCGTTGCGGAAGGCGTCGTCGTGCTCCAGCGCCGACCGGAACGCGTCGCTGTTCTGCAGCGTGGCACGCAGGGCATCGCTGCTCTGCAGCGCCGCCCGCAGCGCGTCGCTGTTGGCCAGCGCGGCGCGCATTTCGCTGTCGGCCAGCGCGGCGCGAAACGCATCGCTGCGCAGCAACGTCAGCATGGCCGGATCGTTGATGATCTTCTGGTAGGCCTGCGTCTGGGCGAATTTCGACGCGTCCTGATTGCCAAGCTTGAGGTCGCTGCTGTCCACCTGGTTCGCTTCGTAGCGCTGCGCCGGGGCAATCGTCGCCGCCGCCATTTCGTCGGCGCCGTGCGGAAACACATTGCCCATGTAAGCGACGCCGACCGCGACCGCAACGATCGCCGCCGCGACCGCCGTTACCAGCACCTTCTTCTGGGTCGTCATGTTTGCCATGGTGTTTCCCCTTGTTGCGTGTCTGTGGCGGATGGGCAACGTGCGCCACCCGATGTGCGATGCACCCCAACCAATACGACGGTCGCCCGCGAAAGTTGGTGAGGTGCCGGAATCCGGTTCCAACGGTCCGGTCCGGCTGCACGCCGCGGCGCTCTCCAGCAGGCGTGCGCGCAGTGCCGACGACGGTTCTGGCACGGGCGCGGCGTTGCGCAGCGCCGCATCCAGCGCACGCAGCTCCACACGGGCGGTGCGCAGTTCCGGCGAACGCGCCAGCGCCACCTGCAACCGCGCGCGTCCGGCCGGATCCAGTTCGCCATCCAGTTCCGCGTGGAGCCATGCGCTTTCGCGAGGGTCGATCATGTCGACAGCGCTCCCTGTGCCTGCAGCCGGCCCCGGAGTTCCTGGCGGGCGCTGTAGAGGCGTGATTTCACGGTCTTCTCCGGAATGTGCAGGATGTCGGCGATCTGCGTATAACTGCATTCGGAAAAATGCCTGAGCACGATCACGACCCGCTGGTCGTGTGGCAATTCCATCAAGGCGGCCTGGATCACATCGTGCACCTGTGCAGCGCCAACGATTTGCTCAGGCTCACGGTCGACGCTGGCCAACGCCAAGTGCTCCACACCGACGGCCACCGCGTTCGCGTGGCGCCGGCGCTTCAGACGATCGAGCGATTCGTTCATGGCGATGCGATAGATCCAGCTGAACAGGCGGTATTTCGGGTCGTAGCCTTCGATGTTTTCAAATATTTTCAGGAACACGTTCTGGGTGGCGTCGGCCGCATCCGTGCGATCACCCAGCATCCGGTACGCGACGTTGAACATCGGGCGCTCGTAGCGTTCGACCAACTGCGTGAACGCACCCACGTCCCGCGTCCGGAGGCGTGTCATCCACGCCGCATCGGGCTCGTCGTTCACCCACACCGTACCCGCCATATACGCCCCAGTCTTGCAAAAGTTGGTGAGTGCGCCGCAACCCGCGCCCCCGGTGGCGCGCGCCGCACGGAACCGTCCATCGAGGAATGGCAGTGGCCCGCCAGCCCCCGCGCAGGTGCGACCTCACGCGGCCGCGGGTTCGACCTTGAACACGCGATCGAAGCCCGAAAACCGGAAGACGTCGCAGATGTACTTGTTGACATTGATCAGCCGCAAGCCGCCGCCTTTGGCCAGCAACCGCTTGTGCAACGCCAGCAACAGCCCGAGGCCTGCGCTCGAGATGTATTCAAGGCCGCTGAAATCGAGCATGGCGGGGTCGTGGACCGTGTCGAGAAACTGCTGGGCTCTCGGGCATTCCGCCGCGTCGAGCCGGCCTTTCAAGGCCACCACGCCAGCGTCGCCACACGTGATATCGAACATCCGCGTCCTCCTTCGAGGTGGATTCAACGCATCTTCGGAACCGGGTCCGAGAGGCGCCTGACGAAACTGATGGTGCTGCGCCGACCGGTGTAGTCGTAGCTCAGTGAGTCGACCATGCGCTTGACGAGTTGGAGCCCGAGGCCGCCCGGTTGCCGCTCGGCGACGGGTCGATCGATGTCAACCTCGGCCGCCGCGGTCGGGTCGAACCGCTCGCTGTCGGGGTCGATGACGTGGCACGCGACCATGCCCCCCTCAAGCGCCAGCTCGATGCGGATCAATCCCGTGCCCACCGGGTTGTACTTCACCATGTTGGTGAACAGTTCCTCGATCGCCATGAATACCGCGTAGCCGACCGCGCCGCGGGCGTCGCGAACCGGCAGGTGCGCCACGACGAAGGCGTGGATGGCTTCCAGCGCCGCAAAGCTGCGCGGAAACTCCTGCCGCGCCGGCGGCATCGAGGTGCGGCCGGCGACCGGCGCCCGCTGGATCACGGCAGCCTCCTCACCAGCACCAGCGTGACGTCGTCGACCTGCGGTGCGCCGTGGGCAAATTCAGCGGCGGCCCGCAGCAGTTTGGCCGTCAGCACAGGCAGCGGCAGTGCGTGGTAGCGCGCAAACACGTCCGCCACGCGCGCGTTGCCGAACAACGCTCCGTGGGCGTCCGTGTACTCGTACACGCCGTCCGAGATCACCGCCAGCAGGTCGCCCGGCGCGAGTTCCAGTTCGCGCGCCGGCGGCGGCGCGTCGATCGGAATCGCCCCGAATGGGAACGTGGTCGGCGCATGCCAGGCCGCGGCGTTCGTCGCCGCTTGCCAGTGCAGGATCGGGCCCTGACCACCTGAATGGAACCGGACGCGGTGCGTCGAAGGATCCAGCAAGCCCAAGAACGCGGTGATGAAACGGTTGTCGGGCAGGTCTTCGCACAACTGGTTGTTGACCTGCACGCAGGCGGTGTCGAGATCGGCCCCGCAACGAAATGCCGTGCGCAGCATCGCCTGCATCTGGGTCGCCGACAGCGCCGGCCCAAAACCGTGGCCGGTGGCATCGCCCAGCAACACGAACAGCTTGCCGCCCAGCAGCACCAGGTCGTACAGGTCACCGCCCGCCTGGTCGGCAGGCTGGAAATGCCCGTACATCTCATAGCCCGGCACCTGCGGCATGACGCTGGGCAGGGTGGAAATCTGTATGCTGCGCGCCAGCTCGACCTCCTGCTGCAACCGCTGGTATTCCAGGCGTCGGATATGCAACTTGACAGCCTGCAGCGCGACCGCAGCCAGCGCAGCCAGCAACTGGCCCGTCGCCACGGCGTGCGCGTCGAACGGCAGGCCGTCTTCGTCCAGCAACTGCAGCACGCCGACCAGCACGCCATCGGCATCGACCAGCGGCAGGTTCAGCATGGAACCGCGCGCGATCTGCGCGGCGCCATCGATCGCCGGCGCGAACCGCGCGTCGGCGGTGACGTCCGCAACGTTGACCACCTGCGGGGCTTTGGCGCACTCGCCCACCAACCCGACACCGGACGCAATCGTCACCGGGTGCGGCTGGCGTGGAATGGTGCACGTCAATTCGCGGCGTTCGGGCGCATACAGCCACAGCGCCGCGAGCTCCGCGCCAAACAGCGTCTGCGCGGTCGCGACGATTTCGCCCAGCACCGCGTCGAGATCGAAGTGCGACAGCAGCTTCTGCACCATCAGGACGGCGTGTCCCAACAGCATTGCGCCCCCGGCGTCGGTAGCACGCGCAAGGCCGTGTCGCACCGTGACGGCTTCCAGATTCTCCATCGCGCCCCCAGGACCGCGCCAGAAAATTCCGATCGACCCACCGCCGTTGCATTGTGCGCCGCGCCGCGGCTTTCCGCCGCGGCGCGTGGCGCTTTCGCCACCGCCGGAGCCCGAGTGCGGTTCCGACGCGCGCACCTTGCGCGCGCGCCAGCGCAAACGCAAGGCCCGGCCGCCGCCGCGGCGACCCAGGCACGCCGGGCCTCGCGCACGGCGACCACGCCAGCCGACCCCGCGAGCCCCGGAATCCGGGTACCGTGTGGTTTGCAACCCTCGAGGAACCCGAGGCGCGCGCCGCCAGTTCGCCCCATGGACAACCCCACCGCACTTGCGCAAAAACTTGCCGATGGCCTAGCCGCGCTGCAGATCGACCTGCCGGCCGAGGCTCGGGCCCGCCTGCTGGCGTATCTGGACCTGCTCGTCCACTGGAACCGCGCCTACAACCTGACCGCGGTCAGGAATCCCCTGGAGATGGTGCCGCGGCACCTGCTCGATTCGCTCGCGGTGCTGCCGTGGCTGCGCGGCGACACCCTGGCCGACCTTGGCAGCGGCGCCGGCCTGCCGGGCATCCCGCTGGCCATTGCCCGGCCCCGGCTCGCCGTGACGCTCGTCGAAAGCAACGGCAAGAAAGCCCGGTTCCTCCGCGAAGCCGCGCGCGCCCTGCCGTTGCCGAACGTGCGGGTACAACAGGCACGCGTGCAGGACGCCATCGGCCGCTTCGACGTGTTGACCAGCCGTGCCTTCGCCGCGCTCGCCGACACGCTCGCCTGGAGCGATCGCCTGCTCGGCCCCGGGGGCCGCTTCCTGGCATTGAAAGGCCAGCCCGACGCGGACGAACTCGCGGCGGTCGCCGGCGGCCCTTTCCGGATCGTCGCCACCCACCCACTCGACATTCCTGGCGGCCACGGCGCGCGTTGCCTCATCGAGCTCGCCCGGGCCGAGCCGGCACCCGCCGGGCCTGCGCTGGTAGGCTAGGTGGCCCTACGTTTGGCGTCTGCTGCACCCATGACCCGGATCATCGCCATCGCCAACCAGAAGGGCGGCGTCGGCAAGACCACCACCGCCGTGAATCTGGCGGCCGCCCTGGCGGAGACCGAGCGGCGCATCCTGCTGGTGGACCTCGATCCGCAGGGCAACGCGACTTCGGCTTCGGGCATCGACAAGCGCACGGCCAAACCCAACGGCTGCGAGGTATTGCTGGAAGAGGCGCCGATCGCGGACGTCATCGTGACGACCGAGGCCGGCTTCGACCTCCTCCCCGGCAATCGCGACCTCACCGCGGCCGAGCTGAAACTCGCCGACGCCATCGCGCGCGAATCGCGCCTCAAGGAACAGCTCGCCAAGCTGGGCGACCGCTACCAGATCATCCTGATCGATTGTCCACCGTCGTTGCACCTCTTGACGCTCAACGCGCTGGCCGCCGCCGACAGCGTGCTGATCCCGGTGCAGTGCGAGTCGATGGCGCTGGAAGGCCTGACCGACCTGCTCGACACCATCAAGGCGGTGCGCAGGCGCCTGAACCCGCACCTCGAAGTCGAAGGCCTGCTGCGCACGATGTTCGACGCCCGCACCACGCTCGGCAATGACGTATCCGACCAGCTCACCAGCCATTTCGGCGACAAGGTGCTGCATTCGGTGGTGCCGCGCAACGTGCGCCTGGCGGAAGCCCCGAGCTACGGCAAACCCATCAACCTGTATGACCGCGAGTCGCGCGGCGCCATCGCCTACCTCGGTCTCGCCGGCGAGATGATCCGCCGCGTCGGGGCGGCCGCGCCCGTCCCGGCCAGCCCGCCGCGCGCGCCCCTGCTGAAGGTTTCCGCATGAGCGCAGCCAAGCGCCGCGGCCTCGGCGCACGCGACCTCGACGTCCTGCTCGGCACGCCGGATGCGGACGAAGCGGCACCGACGGGCGAGACCCTCGAGAACATCGCGGTCGCCGCGATCCGCGCGGGCCAGTATCAGCCGCGGCGGCACTTCGATGAAACGGCGCTCAAGGAACTGGCCGCGTCGATCCAGTCGCAGGGCCTCATCCAGCCAATCGTCGTGCGCGCCCTGGGCCGCGGGCAGTACGAACTCATCGCCGGCGAGCGCCGCTGGCGCGCGGCCAAGCTCGCCGGCATCACCGAACTGCCGGCGGTGGTGCGCAACATTCCCGCGCAGGCGGTGCTGGCGGTCGCGCTGATCGAGAACATCCAGCGCGAGGAACTGACCGCGCTGGAAGAGGCCCGCGCGCTGCGCCGGCTGATCGACGAATTCAAGCTGAGCCAGCAGCAGGCCGCCGACGCCGTGGGCCGCTCGCGCGCGGCGGTCGCCAACCTGCTGCGCCTGCTCGAACTGCCGGACGCCATTCGCGCGCTGCTCGACGAAGGCCGCATCGAAATGGGCCATGCGCGCGCGCTGCTGACCCTGCCCGCCGCGCGGGCGATCGCGCTGGCGGAAAGGGCCGCCGACCAGGGCTGGTCGGTGCGCGAGCTCGAACAGGCGGTGCGGCTCGCACAGTTGCCGAAGTCGAACGGCGCCGCCCCGCGGCACAACGCCGATCCGGACGTCGCGGCGCTCGAGCGCGAGCTGTCCGACACGCTCGGCGCGCGCGTCGAGATCGCGCCGGGCAAGGGCAAGCGCGGCAAGCTCGTGATCCACTACCACAGTCCCGACGCGCTGGAAGGCATTCTCGCGAAACTGCGTTGAGGGCCGCGGCCGCGGGCGGGCGCGCGGCTGCAGGTCGACCGACGCCGTCCGCGGGCGAGGCCCGGGCGCCACGCGCCGGGCGCAGCGTCGCATTACACTGCGCGCCCGCTGCCCTGTTCAGTGCCACGCCATGCCGGCTCCCTGCCCACCAACCCCGACTTCACCTTCGACGCGCGCCTTGGCGTTTGGCGCGATCGGTGTCGTGTTTGGCGACCTCGGCACCAGCCCGCTGTACACGCTGCAGGAAGTCTTCAGCCGCGACTACGGCCTCGGCGTGGGCCGCGACACCGTGCTCGGCGTGCTGTCACTCGTGTTCTGGGCGCTGGTCGTGGTGGTATGCGTCAAGTACGTGTGGTTCGTGATGCGCGCGGACAACAAGGGCGAAGGCGGGATCATCGCGCTGCTGGCGCTGGCGCAAAAAAGCGCACGCGGGCTGCCGCGCCTGCGTTGGATGGTCGCGCTGGTCGCGATCTTCGGTGCCGCCCTGTTCTACGGCGACGGCGTCATCACGCCCGCGATTTCGGTGCTGTCGGCGGTGGAGGGCATCAAGGTGGTCACGCCGGATCTGGCGCGTTGGGTAGTGCCGATCAGCGTGCTGATCCTGCTGGGCCTGTTCGTGCTGCAGAAATCCGGCTCGGCGCGGGTTGGCGGCGTGTTTGCCCCGGTGATGTGCGTGTGGTTCGTGGTGATCGCCGCGCTCGGCGCCAACATGATCGTGCGCCGCCCCGAGGTGCTGGTCGCGCTGAACCCGTATCACGCGCTGCACTTTTTCCGTGCCCACGGCATCGCGGCGTTCGTGGCGCTGGGCGGCGTGGTGCTGGCGCTGACGGGCACCGAAGCGCTGTATGCGGACATCGGCCATTTCGGCAAGCGCCCCATCCGCGTGGCATGGCTGTACATCATTTTCCCGGCCCTGCTGCTCAACTACTTCGGGCAGGGCGCGCTGCTGCTGAGCGACCGCGCGGCCAGCGCGAATCCGTTTTATCTGCTGGTGCCGCACGCGCTGCTGATCCCGATGATCGTGCTGGCGGCCGTGGCCACCGTGATCGCCTCGCAGGCGGTGATCTCGGGCGCGTATTCGATGACGCTGCAGGCCATGCAGCTCGGCTACTCGCCCCGCATGCGCGTGGTGCACACCTCCAGCCGCATCTACGGGCAGATCTACGTGCCATGGATCAACGGCATGCTGCTGGTGCTGGTGCTGGCTGCGGTGATCGGGTTCCGCTCATCGGAAAACCTGGGCGCCGCCTATGGCATCGCGGTGACGGGAACGATGGTCACGACGACGCTGCTGGCGCTTTTGGTGGCGCTGCGGCAATGGCACTGGAAGTGGCCGGTCGTGATCGCGCTGGGTGCGCCGCTGCTCACCATCGACTACGCGTTTTTCGGCGCCAACCTGTTGAAGGTCGACCACGGCGGCTGGTTCCCGCTGGCGCTCGGCATCATCGTCTTCACGGTGATGACCACCTGGCGGCGCGGACGCGAACTGGTGCTGCGCCAGTTGCGCCATGGTGGACTGGCGCTGGCGCCGTTCCTGGCCAGCATCGCCGAGCATCCGCCCGTGCGCGTGCCCGGCACGGCCGTGTTCATGACCGCCAACCTCGATGCGGTGCCGCACGCGTTGTTGCACAGCCTGAAGCACTTCAAGGCGCTGCACCAGCGCAACGTGCTGCTGAGCGTCGAGACCCTGGAAGCGCCCTACGCCGATCCCGCCGAGCGCGTGGAGGTCCACGACCTCGGGCATTCCTTCCACACCGTGCTGCTGCGCTTCGGCTTCATGGAGAGCCCCGACGTACCGGCGGCGCTGGCCGGCTGCACGCCCGATGATACGGCCTTCGATCCGATGGACACGACGTTTTTCCTGTCACGCGAAACCGTCGTCGCCACGCGTCGGCCAGGCATGGCGCTGTGGCGCGACAAGCTCTTCGCGTTCCTGTCGCGCAACGCGCTGCCGGCGACGGCCTTTTTCCACATTCCGGGCAATCGGCTGGTCGAACTCGGCACGCAGGTCGAAATCTGACGCCAAGGGCTCAGTATTCGAGGTGCGCGCGCATCCCGATGAACCGCGCGGGTCCGCGATCGCGGTTGTAGCCGGGATTGCGGATGAACTGGAAGTCCGGGCCCAGCGTCACGTGCGCGAACGGCTGCCACGCGTAGTACGCCTCGGCGATTTCCTCGTGGCCGTAGTCGAGGCGCCCATCGCCGAGCACGAACCCGCTGCCGCCGGCCGCAAGGTAATCGCGATGCGCGCGCGAAAGCGCGTCCATGTCGAACGCAATGCCCAGCCAGTCGGCCGCGCGCTGCCAATGCACGCCCGACACCTGCGCGCCGATGCTGGCGTCACGATCGACCTCGGTGAACACGAACGATTCGGTGTGGCCATCGTTCCAGCCGTAACGCGCGAACAATCCGGTGTCGCCGCCGTCCGCGAGCGGCAGCTCGGCGTTGAGCGCATACCCGTACTTGCGCCGTCCGTCGCGATCGTCGGCGACGATGTCCGGAACCGTGTGGGTCGCCGCTGCGCGCATCAGCGCGTCGCGGTAGTCGCCCATGCGCGCAAGGTTGCGATACACCAGCGCGCGGACCGCCAGGCCATCGGTGGACTGCCGCCAGGTCACTTGCCACTGTTCGCCACGCGCGCGGCGCAGCGAGGTTTCCAGCGTCTGCCCATTGGCGAAGGTGGGCATCTGGTACACGCCGTAGCGCAGCGTCCAGCTGGGCGTGACCCACGCGAGCAGCAGCCCGTTGGTATAGCCACGCGTATCGGCCGCAAAATCCCACGCCGGGTTGTTCCACAGCGTCCAGTTCATGAACTGCGTGCGGGTCGAGTTGGCGTAGCGGTTGTGGTCGAAGTCGTCGGTCGCCGCGAGCTTCCCCAGCTTGACCTCGAAGCTGCGCGCGTCCTGGGTGCCCGGCAGCTGGTCCTGCGCGCGCTCGACGGTTTGGGCCGGTCCACCCAGCGGCAGGGTCCACTCGAGATACCGGCGCGCGACGTAGGCACGCTTGCCCAGCGCGCCGCTGCCCGAACGGATCACGTCACCATTGGTCAGCCCGCCAAGGCCGGTCGCCCCGCTGACGCCCTCGCCCTTGAACATCTCGACGTCGAAATAGAACTGCAGGTGCGCGGGCAACTGGATGCCAAAGTACGCACCGAAGGTGTGCGATTGTTCGGTGTCGCCACGCGGCAGCAGGCTGAGCGGTCCCGAATAGGGCGCGCGCAGCGCGTCCTGGTGCTGGTCGACGAAGGTGTACTGCGCGCCCAACCACTGGGGCACGAACAAATCCGCGGCGACGGCGCGGGCCGTCACACCGAGGCCCGCCAGCGCCAGCAACCATGGAAGACAGGAGTTCCAACGCATGGCGGACCACCGGCCAACGCAAAGGCGCGCATGATGCCGCAGTCGGGGTGCCGGCGCCATCCCCGCGGACGGTGATCCCCACGCGCGGATGCGAACCGCCGCGTGGCGCCACATCGGCGATAATCCTCTTTTTCATGGCGGAACCCGCCGCATGCCCGATCTGTCCGTCGTCGTGCCCGTCTACAACGAGCGCGACAACATTCCGCCCCTGCTCGGCGAGATCGCCGCTGCCCTGCGGGGCCGTTGCGACTACGAAGTGGTGTACGTCGATGACGCCAGTGCCGATGATTCGCTGGCGATACTGAAGGCCCAGCGCGCCCGGCACCCGGAGCTGCGCATCCTTCGCCACGCGCAGCGCAGCGGCCAGAGCACCGCCATCCGCAACGGCGTGTACGCCGCGCAGGGCGCGTGGATCGCGACCCTGGACGGCGACGGGCAGAACGACCCTGCCGACATCCCCAAGCTCATGGAAGCACGCATCAACGCCGACCCGAAGGTCAAGCTGTTCGCCGGCTGGCGCACCACCCGCCGGGACAGCTTCAACAAGCGCGTGTCCTCGAAGATCGCCAACGCGGTGCGCTCGCGCATGCTGCGCGACGCGACGCCCGATACCGGCTGCGGCCTGAAACTCTTCGAACGCGAAACCTTCCTCGCACTGCCCTACTTCGACCACATGCACCGCTACCTGCCGGCGCTGGTGAAGCGCGCGGGGTTCCAGTCGGTCAGCATCCCCGTCGGCCATCGCCCGCGCACGCGTGGCGTGTCCAAGTACGGCATGCTCGATCGCCTGTGGGTCGGGCTTGCCGACCTGCGCGGCGTCGCCTGGCTCATGCGGCGCGCGAAGGTCACCGGCGTCGAGGAGCTGTGAAACCATGACGCGGGGTCAGAGTGCATTTTCGGATCCGGCCTCCGGAAATGCCGACCCTTCCACGAAAATGCACCCTGACCCCAGCCTTGCGCAAACGGTGCTGCGCGAGGTGTTCGGATACGGCGCCTTCCGCGGCCATCAACAGGCCATCATCGAACACGTGCTGCACGGCGGCGATGCGCTGGTGCTGATGCCGACCGGCGGCGGCAAGTCGCTGTGCTACCAGATCCCGGCACTGCTGCGCGCCGGCACCGCGATCGTGGTATCGCCGCTGATCGCGCTGATGCAGGATCAGGTGGAAGCCTTGCGGCAACTCGGCGTGGAGGCGGCGTTTCTCAATTCCAGCCTTGATTCGTCCGCGCAACGCGAGGTCGAGCGGCGCTTCCTCCAGGGCGGACTGAAACTCCTCTACGTCGCCCCGGAGCGCCTGCTCACCGGGCGTTTTCTGGACCTCCTCGCGCACAGGCAGGTGTCGCTGTTCGCCATCGACGAAGCCCACTGCGTGTCCCAATGGGGGCATGACTTCCGTCCCGAGTACCGCGGGCTCACCGTGCTGCACGAGCGCTTTCCGCAGGTGCCGCGCATCGCCTTGACGGCCACCGCGGACGCGCCGACCCGGCGCGAAATCGTCGAACGCCTGACGCTCGGCGGCGCCCGCCAGTTCATTTCCAGCTTCGACCGGCCGAACATCCGTTACCGCGTCGCCCAGCGCGACCAGCCGCGCCAGCAGTTGCAGGCCTTCCTCGCCGGGCATCGCGGCGAATCCGGAATCGTCTATTGCCTGTCGCGACGCAAAGCCGAAGAGACCGCCGCGTGGCTGGTCGAACAAGGCATCGCAGCGCTGCCCTACCACGCCGGACTCGACGCGGCGACGCGCGCCGCCAACCAGCAGCGTTTCCTGCGCGAAGACGGCATCGTGATGTGCGCGACGATCGCCTTCGGCATGGGCATCGACAAGCCCGACGTGCGCTTCGTCGCGCATCTTGATTTGCCCAAAAGCCTCGAAGGCTATTACCAGGAAACCGGCCGCGCCGGCCGCGACGGCCTGCCCGCCGAAGCCTGGATGATCTACGGGTTGAGCGACCTCGTGACGCTCGCGCAATTCATCCAGCAGTCGGCTGCCGACGAAGCGCGCAAGCGGCTCGAACGCACCAAGCTCGACGCGCTGCTGGCATTCGCCGAATCGACCCGCTGTCGCCGCCAGCAGTTGCTCGCGTACTTCGGCGAGACGCTCGAACAGCCGTGTGGCAACTGCGACAACTGCCTCGACCCGCCACCCACCTGGGATGCAACCGAAGCGGCGCAAAAGGCGTTGTCCTGCGTGTATCGCACCGGCCAGCGCTTTGGCGTCGCCTATCTGATCGACGTGCTGCTCGGCAAGGACAACGAGCGGATCCGGGCCCAGGGACACGAGCAGCTTTCGGTGCACGGCATCGGCACCGGACTGGACGCGCGCCAATGGCGCGGCGTGTTCCGGCAACTGGTCGCCCGCGGCCTGCTGAGCCCCGATCTCGAAGGCTACGGCAGCCTGCGCCTGACCGCGGCCGCGCATCCGGTGCTGCGCGGCGCCGAACGCGTGCACCTTCGCCAGGAGCCGGATCGCGCGCAGCGCCGCGCCAGCCGCCGCGTCAGCGCCACGGGCACGCGCCGCAGCCTCGACATCGCCCCGCACGAGGAACCGCTGTGGAATGCCCTGCGCGACACGCGCGCCAAGCTGGCGAAGGAACAGGGCGTGCCGGCCTACGTGATCTTCCACGACGCCACCCTGTACGCGATGCTGCGTGAGCGCCCGCGGGATCGCGACGGACTGGCCGCCATCAGCGGTGTCGGCGCCCGCAAGCTCGAACGCTATGGCGCGCAATTCCTGGCCGTATTGCGCGACGCCTGATGCTGGTGACGTGTCGGCCGGGGCGCTCCGCGCCGCCTCGTGACTTCCGTCGGATGCCTGGCCGATACCCGTCGCGGTACGCTCGGGCACCACAACGCGAACGTGCGCGCCAACTCCTGACTGGCGCTGGGCGCAGTGGATCCCGTTGTCCAACGAGGCACGAGCGCCCCACCACCGAAACCGAAACGCAGCGCAAAAGGAAGCGAACATGAGCGACGAACTCCCAGCGACCGCCGTCGTCCGGGTTTCCCGCGGAAACTTCGATCCAGCCCGCTTCACCGAAGTCGCCCGCGCGAACCGTGAAACCGAGGCCTATCTGGTTCCGGCGATCCAACGCCTGCCGGGGCTCATCCACTATTTCGCCACCTTGTCACCATCGGGTTCCTCGGTGCACGTCAGCGTCTGGGAGAGCGACGCTCACGCGCAGCAGATGGGGCGCCTGAGGGAAATGATCGTGGATGCGCGGCAAGCCTTCGAGAGTGCCGGCGTGGAATTCACCCCGATCATCAACTATCCGGTGTCGTGGACCACCTGACCCGCGCGCGAGCCACCCAGGGCGGAACCCGCGAAGCGGTTTCCGCCGGTTGGCGCCCACATCCACGTGGCAGAAGCAGCTGCGCCGATTCCGCGCTACGGCAGGGCGAACACAGGTGCGTCGCGTAGGGCGGAACCCGCGCGAAGTGGTTTTCGCCGATCGGCGTCTCAGCGCTTGCCCTTGGCCAGCGGCAGGTCGGCACGACGCCAGGCGCCGATGCCCCCACCCAGCGTCGCCACGTGCGTGAAACCGGCCTTGACCAGGCGCTTGGCGGCCTTGGCGGACTCGACGCCGTTCTTGCACACGGTCACCACCTGCAGTTCCTTGGCCTTGGCAAGATCCTTGTTCTCGGGATCGAACTGGCTGACTGCTACGTGCTTCGAGCCCGTGATGTGGCCCTTCTCGAAGTCGACGATCGCCGACAGATCGATCACCAGCGGCTCGCCGCGATTGATCAACTGCACCAACGCACCTGGCGTCAGCTCGCGATAGCCCGTGAACTTGCGCGACACTTCCAGTGCCGCCAACGCCAGGATGATCACGATGAAGGCCGCGACCAGCAGGAAATGATGGCCGACGAATTGCGGCAGGCGAATCAGGAACTCATGCATCGCGCGTGTGGGCCGGAATCGAATGGGGCATTATCCGGGAACCTCGCCGGCGATGCACGAAGCGCATAAAAAAGCAGGGCAGACCCAAGTCTGCCCTGCGCTGTAACCCCGGATCGCGCTCCGGGAATGGAGTCACAACCAATCAGTGCAACGACGCCAGCTTGACGTCCTTCATGCCCAAGGCCTGCGCGACGTCGTACATCGCCTGGTTCAGGATCTTGTGCGTGTTTTCGTCCGCGGCATGGCTGTATTTGGCGTCGATGTCGGCCATGACCTCGTTGTGCAGGTCATGCGACAGCGCCTTGTCGAACAGATAACCCGACCAGAACGTGCCATCCGGTGCGGTGCCCGCCTGGACCAGCGCCTTGGCCAGTGCGTCGCCCTTGAGCGGTGCCGGCGGCGGCAGCTTGACGCCCTTCTCGGTCGCGCGCTTCAGCGCATCGCTGACCGCGAAATCCATGCCCGCGATGAAATTCTTGACGTTCTCCTCGCCATACTGCTTGTTGAGCTTGGCGACCTCGGCGTTGACCGTCTTCTGGCCCAGCATCGACACCAACGCCTTGGCGAACGAGAAGTTCGCGGCGCCGCCGCCAGCCTCAACCAGCGCGGCCGTCGCATCGAGCGCCGGTGCACCCGTATAGATCGGGCCCCCGAACCAATTCATCGCGCCGGCAGGCGCGGCGCTGGCACTGGTGGAGCCTGCCGCAGGCGCCGCCGTGCTGGACGCGGCCGGTGCTGCAGCGGTGCTGGCCGCGGCCGGCGCCGAAGCCGGTGCCGCCGCGGTGCTGGCGGGCGCCGCTGCCGTCGAGCCGCTGGCCGGCTGCGACGACGAACTGCCGTTCTGCCCGCACGCCGCCAAGCCCACCGCCGTGAGCGCACACAAACCCGCCCACATCGTACCCTTCACATATTTGTTCATGACGCATCTCCTGTAATGCCGTAGGTTGAAGCTGCTGTGCGCAGCCACCCCGACGTCGCACACAGCCACACGCCGCGCTGCACGCTCGCGCACAGAAAGTACCAGTTTAATGTTCGAGTGTTATTGCGGCGTGATGTCGGGCAGGCCCGACTCCAGCCACCAGCGCTTCGCCGCCGCGTCCCAGTGCCATTCCTGGTGATCCAGCACGCTGTACACGCGCTGGCTCGACTTCACGATCAGGCTGATCTGCGCGGTCTGGCGAATCGTGTCGGGACCGGCCTGCATGACCCCGCCGGCCTGGTACTCCGCCACGCGCACGGTCGCGTACAGCGCCTGCTGCTGCGGCGTCAGGGGATGGGCGGTACGCACGGCGGGGTCGACGAACGCCCACGCGGACTGGAAGTCGCCCCAGCGCAGCGCGGCGGCGTAGCTGTCCAGTGTTTCCTGGCGCGAGTGATCCTTGTTCTGCAGGGTGGCGCAGCCGGCCAGCAACGACACCACGACGATCACAGCGATGACGCGACGCATGGCGCTCTCCTCGACGCAGGCGGCGATTGTGCCGCATCCGCCGCTACTTGCGCAGCCGCGCGAAGAATCGCGCCGCCAGCGTCGCCGCCGTGGCTTCGCCCGCCCGTATTTCGCAACGCATGTCGATGTGGCCTTTGCCGCGCTCGTGCAACGCCGCCGCCAGCGCGGGCAAGGCGTCGGGCGACGCGACGCGCGCCACGGCATGCAGCGCTCCCCACACGGGTTCCTGATAGCGCACCTGGGAGTCGCCGACGAAGATGTCGCACGCCAGCCCGCGCCCGCGCAGGTCAAGCTCGACGAGGCCCCAGGCCGCGAGCGTCATCAGCGCCGTCAGGCTGCCGCCAAATGCGCAGCCCTTGTCGTTGCGGTTGGGCGCCAGCGGCGCCTCGAGCTCCAGCGCGTCGCCGGAATAGCGCGAAACGGCAAGCTGCATGGCGCGCGCCAGCGGAATTTCGCGCAGGATGCGGGCCTCCAGCGCGGCGGTGTCGGCGAGCGTGTCCATCGCGCCAGTCTGGCGCGGTGTCGGGGCGGCGACAAGCCGGGTGCGGCCGTATCATCGGTGCATGCCTGCCGCCTCCGTCCTGGCCGGAATCCACGTCGCGATCACCCGGCCTGCCGGCACGGGCGCCCCCTTCGTGCGCCGCGTGCGCGCCCTGGGCGGCACCCCGATCCTGCTGCCCGGCTTGAGCCTGCGTCCGCCCACCGATATGCCCGCCGCGCGTGCGGCGCTGCGCGGCGCACTGGCCGGCGACATCGTCATTTTCACCAGTCCCGCCGCGGTGCGCTTCGCGGGCCGCCTGCTGCCTCTGCGCGGCGCGGCGCAGGCGCTCGCACCGGGGCGTGGTACCCGCGCCGCATTGGTCCGCGCCGGCTGTGCCAAGGCCATCGCCCCGTCCCGCCAGGACAGCGAAGGCATCCTCGCACTGCCCGCGCTGCAGGCGATCCGCGGGCTGCGCGTCGCGCTCATCGGCGCCGCAGGCGGGCGCGGCGTGCTGGTGCCGGAGCTCGCGAGGCGCGGTGCCATCGTCATCCCCGTGCACGTCTACCGGCGCGCACCGGCGCGCCTCGGCCAACACCACGCCCGCGCGTTGCTGGCGGGCGCCGCGGCGCCGCTCTACACGCTGGTTTCGAGTGGCGAAGCCCTGGCCAATGTCCTTGCCCGTCTGCCGGCCGACGCCAGGCGCGTCCTGCTTGCGGGCACCGCCGTCGTCAGCAGCTCACGGCTCGCGGCCGCCGCGGGCGCGGCGGGATTTGCGCGCACGCTCATCGCCGATTCGCCCGCCGCCGACGGACTGCTGCGTCGGCTCGTCGCCGACCGGGCGTAGCACGGGTACCTGCTAGCATGCGAAGATGACCGACGATTCTGCGGAACCCGGTGCCGTCGACGCGCCACGCACGCCCGGACGACGCGCGCCGTCGCTGGCCGTACTGGCAATCGCCGTCGCGCTCATCGCGCTCGTGCTGGCGGCGTGGACGACCTGGCGCCTGACGCGTGAGACGCGCGCCGACGCCGCGCAGCGCCAGCGCGACGCGGCGACGATCGCGGGCCTGCACAACCAGCTCGCCGCCGGCAACCAAGCGGCCCAGGCCAGCGCGCGGCGGCTGGCCAACGTGGAATCAACGCTCGACGACCTGCGCAGCAACCTCCAGGGCCAGGGCCGCCGGATCGCGAACCTCGAGACCGGGTTTGCCACGCTGAGCGGCGAGCAGCAATCAGCGCACGACACCGTGCTGCTCAACGATGCCGAAACCCTGCTGCGCAGCGCCCAGCAACGCTATGAACTGTTCCATGACAGCCGCGGCGCGCTGAAGGCCTACCAGCAGGCCATCGACGTACTGGCCCAGGTTCGCAATCCCGCCTATGCGCCGGTGCGCGCCAGTGTCATGACCGAACGTGATGCCCTGGCCGCAGCCGCGCCACCCTCGCGGCAAACAGCCCTGGACGAGCTGTCGGCCTTGCGCAACCAGGTCGGCGCGCTGCCGTTGACGAGTTTCGCGCCGGCGTCCGCGAGCTCCACCGCGCCCGGCTTCTGGTCGCGCGTGGGCCGTGCCTTCAGCGGCATCGTCACGATCTCGCGTGAACCCGGCAAGGCGGTGCCGCTGACCGATGCCCGCTTCGCGCGCCAGGATCTCGCGCTCGACCTGGCGCAGGCCCAGGAAGCCCTGCTGGCGTTCGACACCACGAACTACCGCGATGCGCTCCAGAACGCGGATGCCGTGCTGGCCGCGCAATTCGACGCCAATGACACCGGCGTGAAAAGCGCGCGCAGCACCATCGGGAAACTGCTGGCGCAGCACGCGAGCGGCCCCGCGCCGACGCTGGGCAGCGCGCTGGCCCAGCTTCAGAGCGTCCGCGCGAGCCAGGCGCCCACGCTGCCGGCCGCGGCCAGCAGCGCCGGAGCGGCCAATCCATGAAGGGCAACCGCTGGCTCATCCTCGCCGGCACCATCGTGGTGCTGGCGGCAATCGTGTTCGTGTGGCTGGCGGCCGATCCGGGCTACGTCCTGATCCGCTTCCGCGGCTGGCGCATCGAAGCCACGGTCATCGGCGCGGTCGCGATCCTGGTGGCGGCGTGGATCGCGCTCGGTCTCGCGTGGTGGCTGCTCCGCTGGCCGTTCGGCGCGCTGTCGCGCCGGCACCGCCGCATCAGCCACGAGCGCCTGCGCGATGGTCTGGTCGCGCTGGCCGAGGGACGCAACGTCGAAGCCCACCGCACGCTGCAGCGGGCAGCGCAATACGCATCGCTGCGCTCACCCGCGCTGCTGGCGGCCGCCGACGCGGCGCACCGCCACGGCGACACCGCCCGCGCGCTGGAAACGCTGGATGAAGCGGCCCAGCACGCCCCCGAGGCGGCCCGCATCCTGCGCGCGCAGATCCTGCGCGAGGACGGCCGTGCCGAGGAAGCCCTGCAGCTCCTGGCACCGGCCGCGGATGCGGGCAAACTGCCGCCGGCCGGCTGGCACGAATACGCACTGGCGGCGCTCGCCTGTGGCCTGCCGGACAAGGCCCGGGCCGCGCTTGAGCCGTTGCGCAAGGCGGACATGCTGAGCCCGGTCGAGTACGCCCAGCTCGCGGTGAACGTCATGGGCGCCCTGCTTCGCGATGCACCCGATGCAACGCAGCTCCGGGAATTGTGGAAACACGCCAGCCGCGCGCAGCGGCAACTGCCCGGACTGCTGGAAGCCTACGCGCGGCGTGCGGGCGCGCTGGACGCGGCCGACGATGCGCTCGATGCGCTCGAGGAAAGCGTCAAGCGCGCCTGGAATCCCGCGCTGGTCGCCGCGTGGGGCGAATCGACGCCGCCGGCCGAGGCGCCGCAGCGCCTGCGCACCGCCACGCGCTGGCTGGACGAGCATCCCGATGATCCAACCCTGCTGCGCACGCTGGGCGTCCTGTCGCTGCGCGCGTCCGACCCGCATGGCGCCGCCGAATACCTCGTGCGCGCGCTGGCAGTGCAACCCAGTGCCGCGGGATGGGCCGCGCTGGGCGACGTGCAGTCGGCTGCGGGCGACCCCGCCGATGCGGTGCGCTGCTACGCCAATGCCTGGAAGAGCGCGCACGGCGAAGTCGTCGTCCCCGACGCCCGCGAAGCCGGCATCGAGACCGCGCGTTTCACCCCCGAGGAACGCGACGAGCATGGCGTTCCCCATTTCCCCGGAGCGGCCTCGTCCGGCCGCTGATCGATCGGGAGCCCCATGGCCATCTGGAAGCAGCACGCCGATCTGGCCACGCTGAATGCGTGGAGCGAACACACGCTCATGCAAACGCTCGGCATCCGCATCACCGAACTCGGCGCCGACTACCTGCGCGGCACGCTGCCGGTCGACGAGCGCACGCGGCAGCCCTACGGCATCCTGCACGGCGGTGCGTCGGTGGCGCTCGCCGAAACCCTGGGTTCGACCGCGGCCATGCTGTGCTGCGAGGACGGGCGCGCGGCGCTCGGGCTCGACATCAACGCCAATCACCTGCGCGCCGTGCGCGACGGCCTGGTCACCGGCACCGCGCGTCCACTGCACGTCGGTCGCGCCACGCAGGTGTGGGAAATCCGGATCGAGAACGCCGCCGGCCAACTCACCTGCATCTCGCGCCTGACCATGGCCGTGGTCGCCGCGACCAGCGTCGGACGCTGACACCGGCCAACGATCGGAGATCGCCCATGCCACTCGACGTGCTGCTGCCCGCGGTGCTCGTGCTCTCGGCACTCGAGCTCATCCTGCTGGTCGTGCTGGCGTTGCGCCCGCGTGGCGATCACGCGCTGCGCGAGCGGATCGACGGCCTGCGCGCCGACCACGAGCGCATCGAGCGCACCCTGCGCGAAGAGCAACGCGGCGGCCGCACCGAACTCGCCCAGGCGTTCGCGCAGTTCCGCACGCAGGTGCAGGGCCAACTCGAGGCCGCGGGCAACCAGCAGCGCGAGCGCATCGACGATTTCTCGGCGCGCCTGCAGCAGCTGATCGAGCGCAGCGACCGCGGCGCCGAGGCCCTGCGCAACCAATTGCTCGAGGAAGCGCGCACGACCCGCGCCGAGAACCAGGTGACGCTGCAGCACTTTGGCGAGCAGCTCCAGGCGGCCCTGAAAAGCCTCACGGGCGACAACGCGACGCGCCTCGGCGACATCCGCACCACGCTCGAGAGCCGCCTCGCCGCGCTGCAGGCCGACAACGCCACGCAGCTCGACAAGATGCGCGCCACGGTCGACGAGAAGCTGCAGGCCACCCTGAGCGCGCGCCTGACGGCGTCGTTCAAGCAGGTCACCGACAGCCTCGAGGCGGTGCAGCGCGGCCTGGGCGAAATGCAGTCGCTCGCGATCGGCGTCGGTGACCTGAAGCGCGTCCTCACCAACGTGAAAACCCGCGGCACCTTCGGTGAGGTGCAGTTGTGCGCGCTGCTGGAACAGCTGCTGTCCGCCGAACAGTACGCCGCCAACGTCGCCACCGTGCCCGGTTCCAGCGATCGGGTGGAATACGCGATCCGCCTGCCCGGCCGCGACGGCGACGCACCCGTGTGGCTGCCCATCGACGCCAAGTTCCCGACCGAGGACCACCAGCGCCTGCTCGACGCGCAGGAGCGCGCCGACCCCGAGGCCGCCGCCCAGGCTGCCGCCGCGCTGGAGCGTCGCGTGCGCGAGGAGGCGAAGACGATCCACGCGAAGTACGTCGCGCCACCGGCCACCACCGACTTCGCACTGTTGTTCCTGCCGACCGAAGGCCTCTACGCCGAGGTCATCCGCCGACCGGGCCTGTTCGAAGCGCTGCAGCGCGACTATCGCGTCACGGTCGCGGGTCCTACCACGCTGACCGCGATCCTCAACGCGCTGCAGATGGGTTTTCGCACGCTGGCGATCGAACAGCGCTCCAGCGAGGTCTGGCAGATCCTCGGCGCGGTCAAGACCGAGTTCGGCAAGTTCGGCGCGATCGTCGACAAGGCCAAGAACCAGCTCGACAGCGCGCGCAACAACCTCGACGAACTCGTCGGGCGCCGCTCGCGCGCCATCGAGCGCAAGCTGCGCGGCGTCGAGGCGCTGCCCGACGCGGCGTCGCGCGCGCTCCTGGGGAACACGTCCGACGGCGAGGCGGCCGATGACGACGAAGCGGGCGACACCGACCCCACCTGAATTCCCCACGCGCCCGCGCTGCGATAAACTGCGGTGTTCGGTATCCGAGGTGCCCCATGAGTGAATCCAACAAGGTTTCGGGCTGTGCCGCGCCGACGCCCACCACGCCCGCGGTGACCCGCGACGAGGCGATGGCCGCCGTCCGCACGCTGCTGCGCTGGACCGGCGATGAGCCGACCCGCGAAGGTCTCGTCGATACGCCGCGCCGGGTGGTGGACGCCTACGCCGAATGGTTCTCGGGCTATCACGAGGATCCGCAGGAATATCTCCGCCGCACGTTCGAAGAGGTCGCCGGCTACGACGAGATGATCGTGCTGCGCGACATCCGCTTCGAATCGCACTGCGAGCACCACCTCGCGCCGATCATCGGGCGCGCGCACGTCGGCTACATTCCCAACGGCAAGGTGGTCGGCATTTCCAAGCTCGCGCGGGTGGTCGACGCCTTTGCGCACCGCCTGCAGATCCAGGAAAAGCTGACCGCACAGATCGCGGCCTGCATCAACGAGGTGCTGCAACCGCGTGGCGTCGGCGTCGTCATCGACGCCAGTCACCAGTGCATGACCACGCGCGGCGTGCACAAGCGCGGCGTGTCGATGGTCACCAGCCAGATGCTAGGCAGTTTCCGCGAGGACGCGCGTACCCGCGCCGAGTTCCTGCGCTTCATCGACATCGACAGCAGCCACTGACCCGCGGCACGGGCACCCCGCCCGCGCCACCATCCGGCCGGTCCGCATGACCGCATCCACGCCGCAGTCCCGCCACCACGCGGCGGTGGCCTTCATCTTCGTCACCGTGACGATCGACATGCTGGCGTTCGGGATCATCATCCCGGTGCTGCCGCATCTCATCATCGACCTGATCGGCGGCAGCATCGCCAAGGCGGCGGTGTGGTCCAGCGCCTTCAGCACGCTCTTCATGCTGATGCAGTTCGTGTGCTCGCCGATCCAGGGCGCGCTGTCCGACCGCTTCGGCCGGCGCACGGTGATCCTGATCTCGAGCTTCGGCCTCGGGGTCGACTTCATCGTGATGGCGCTCGCGCCGGTGCTGTGGCTCCTGTTCGTGGGGCGCGCGGTGTCCGGCATGTGCGCGGCCAGTTTTTCCACCGCCAACGCCTACATCGCCGACATCACGCCACACGCCAAGCGCGCCGCGGCCTTCGGCCTGCTGGGCGGCGCGTTCGCGATCGGCTTCATCGTCGGCCCGGCGCTGGGCGGCTTCCTCGGACACCATTCGATCCGGCTGCCGTTCTGGGCCGCCGCGGTACTGTGCCTCGTCAATTTCTGCTACGGGTTCTTCGTGCTGCCCGAATCGCTGCCAGCGGAACGGCGCGCAGGCCGCTTCGACTGGCGCCACGCGAATCCGCTGGGCTCCCTCATGCTGCTCAAGCGTTACCCGCAGGTGCTCGCGCTCGCTGGGGTGTTTTTCCTGCTGGCACTGGCGCAGTTTTCCATCAACTCCACCTACGTGCTGTACACCGATTTCCGCTACGGCTGGGGTCCGCAGACAGTCGGGTTGACGCTGGCGTTGGTCGGCGTCCTGACCGGCGTCGTGCAGGCGCTGCTGGTGCGGCGTCTGATGCCCCGCCTGGGCGAGCGGCGCATGATCCTCGCCGGGATCGGCTTCGTGATCGTCGGTTACGCGGCCTTCGGCCTGGCGCCCGACGCCTGGATGTTCGTCGCCGGCATTCCCTTCCTGTGCCTGGGTGGTCTCGCCGGCCCGCCGGCGCAGGCGCTCATCACGCACCAGGTCGATCCCGCCGAGCAGGGTCGGCTGCAGGGCGCGCTGACCAGCCTGCAGAGCCTCGCGGGTATCTTCGGGCCAGCGCTGTTCGCCAACCTGTTCGCGCTTTTCATCAGCCGGCACAGCCCGGTGCCACAGCTGCCCGGCATCGCCTACGTGCTGGCGGCGGCCTTGACCGCGGTCGCCGCGTGGCTCACCGTACGCGCCACGCGAAACCTGCCGATGGGCGTCACCGCCCGGCTGCCCGAGTCGCCGTGAGCTTGCGTTTCGCCCGCGCGAACCCCATGTGCACGCTGCACGTCAACGTGGATGCCCCGCATGCCTACCTTCCTGTTGTGGCTGCTGCTGTTGTTTTTCTGCTGGCCGCTGGCCGTGTTGGCGCTGATTTTGTATCCGCTGGTCTGGCTGGCGCTGCTGCCGTTCCGGCTGGTCGGCTTCGCGGTCGACGGCGTGCTGGAATCCCTGCGCGCGCTGTTCGCGCTGCCGGCGCGAGTGCTGCGCGGCTCCCGCGGCGCCTAGCCCTGGCGCGAGCGCAACCCGCCGCACCCAATCTGTCGCCACGCGCCATCGCGCGTGACGGCACGTCTTTCGTTTTCACAGCAAGGAGTCTTTCATGACCATCTCGATGTATCAGGCTTCCGTTCCCGTGTTCACGCGCGCGCTCACCAACCTTTCGAACGTGCTGAAGAAGGGCGAGGCCCACGCCAAGGACAAGGGTGCCACTCCCGACGGCCTGCTGCAGCAGCGCCTGATTTTCGACATGCTGCCGCTCGTCAAGCAGGTCCAGATCGCGTGTGACACCGCCGCACGCGGTACCGCACGCATGGCCGGTGTCGAACCCAAGGCGTTCCCCGACACCGAGACCACGCTGGCCCAGGCGCACGCGCGCATCGATCACACCATCGAGTACCTCAAGACGTTCAAGCCGGCGCAGCTCGACGGCTGCGAGACGCACAAGGTGGTGCACAAGACGCGCTCCGGCGAGGTCACCTACACTGGCCTCGATTACCTGACGCAGTACGCGTTGCCGAACTTCTTCTTCCACTGCACGACGGCCTACGACATCCTGCGCGTGGCCGGCACCCCGATCGGCAAACGCGATTACCTGGGCGGCTGAACCGCACCCGCTGCACCGCAGGGACGCGCCGCAGCCGCGCACCAGGGCGGCGCCCGCCCGGGAACCATCCCGGCGGGCGTACGTCCAATCCTGCTGGACAACCATGCAATCGGGGGAGCATCGTGGCGCGGCACGAATCGGCAAAAGGCAAGATTGCGGGTGCCATCGTCGTCATCATCGTGGTGGTGCTGGCCGCGTGGTGGTACTTCTCGCAGATGCCGGCGCTCGACCTCGCGCGCCGCGGCCCCGCGCCCGAACGCCCCGCCAGCGCCAGCAGCGCGCCCGAGCCGATCGAACACCCGATCAGCGAAGCGCAGACCGAGCCCGCCGGCGCCACGAGTGCCCCGCTGCCGCCACTGCCCGCGCTGGACGCGAGCGACGGTGCCGCCGCGGCCGCACTCGCCGACATCCCAGGCGCGCAGGGCCTGGCCGACCTGCTGATCGCGCGCGGACTCATTCCACACCTCGTCGCCGCCGTCGACGCGCTCTCGCACCACGGCACCCTCGGTTCCAGCATCGTGCCGCTGCGCACGCCGCAGGGCACCTTCGCCGTGAGCCACTCCGGGGCCGGCCTGACGATCGATCCGGCCAACTACGCGCGCTATACGCCCTACATGCGCATCGTCGAAGCGATCGATGCGCGCCGGGCAGTGTCGTGGTACGTGCGCTGGTACCCGCTGTTCCAGCAGGCCTACCGGCAGCTTGGCTACCCACGCGGCTACTTCAACGACCGCCTGATGGCCACGCTCGACGACCTGCTGGCCGCACCCAACGTCAACGGCCCCGTGCAGCTCGTGGCCGCACGGAACGGGCACTACGCACTGGCCGATCCGACCTGGGAATCACTCTCGGCCGGGCAAAAACTGATGATCCGCATGGGCCCCGAAAACGAACGCGCGCTGAAGATCAAGCTCAACCGCATCCGCGCGCTGCTCCTGGGCAAGGCGCCCGCCCATTCCAGCGGTGACGCGACGCCCTTGCCGCCACCGGCCTGAAGCGACGCCGCGCTACGCGGTGAAGGCTTGCCGGGTTTCGCCCAGCGCCACGCCGTCGGGACCAAAGCGGCGCTCGACGATCACGCCCGTCCCATCGTGCTCGATCGCGATCAGCGTGGTCGCGCGGGTTCCATAGTGCCGGCCGCGGACGAACACCGGCGAAAGCAGCCGCTCGCGTTCGATGCCGACGCCGGTGTCGGGCAGTTCCGCGTCGGGCGCCGGATTTTCATCGTGCAGCGCGTCCATGAGCGACGCGAATCCATCCGGGTGCGCGAGCCAGTCCGCCAGCGCGCGTTCCGTGCGCCGCACCTTGGGCCAGGGCTCATCCAGCGCGGCGTTGGACAGGCCGTGCACGCCCGGCGCGATCGCCGCCGCCGCGCCCGTCGGCCGGTTGGAGACGAACCGCGCGTCCGCCTGGTCGAACAACAGCAGATTGAACGGGCGGTAGCGCACCGCGTCGACCGCCAGGTGCACCGCGTGGATCGCCGCGGAATCGGCGCCCCGGAGGAAGTCCGTCACCAGCAAGCCGCGCGACCCGCCGGCCAGCGACGCGCGGGGATCGCGCACATTGGTGACCACCGCCACGCGCCCGCTGCGGGCGACGCCCATCCAACTGCCGCCGGCCACCAGATCGCGTCCGGCGATCAGGCCGGGCGCGTCGACCCAGCCCGCCAGCGGCGCCGAGGCACGCGCGTGGAGTTCGTCACGATTGCCCACCAGCAGCAGGCGCCAGCGCGGATGGGCGCACCACGCGAATGCGATGACACACATGTCATCAGCCTAGCGCACCGCGTCACAGAACACCGCCATCGCGGCGATGGCGCGCAAATCCGGGTGCTATGCTCCGGTCGAAGTTGCCGTAAGTACAAGGGGACGGCACATGCGGAGCAAGTTTGCACCACTGTCGGTGCTGGTGGTCGAGGACCATGACTTCCAGCGCCGGGTCGCGCTGGGGTTGCTGCAGCAGCTGGGGGTCGGCAGTCCGCTGGGTGCCGGCGACGGCAACCAGGCGCTGACGCTGCTCGCGCAGCAGCAGCACCCGCTCGACGTGGTCCTGGTCGACCTCGATCTGCCCGGCATCGACGGCATCGAACTCATCGGCCAGATCGCCAGCCGCAAGCTGGCCCGCGCGGTGGTCGTGCTCACCGCGCTCGACCCCGCGCTGCTCAATACGGTGCAGCTCATGGCCCGCACCTCGGGCATGCGGGTGCTCGGCACGCTGGAAAAGCCGCTCACCAAGACCAAGCTGGCCGCGGTGCTCGATCGCGTGTTCTCGGCCGACACACAGCGGCACGAAGACGCGGGACCCGAACTCGGCGAAGGCCTGCTTGCCGAGGCGCTGGGCAGCAGCGCGTTCGAGCCGTGGTTCCAGCCGCAGGTCGCCATCGACAGCGGCTTCATCACCGGCGTCGAAGCGCTCGCGCGCTGGAACCTGGATGGCGTCCAGATCCCGCCCCTGCGGTTCATTCCGGAGCTCGAGCGTTTCCACCTCATCGATGCGCTCACCGAACGCATCCTCGGCCAGGCCTGCGCCTGGCAAAAGCGCTGGCACGACGAAGGCCTGGACCTGCGCATGTCGGTCAACGTGTCGATGCACAACCTCGCCGACATCACCGCCGCCGACCGCTACCAGGCGATCGTCGAGACCGCCGGCATCGACCCCCAACGCGTCACGCTGGAGCTCACCGAGTCGGCGATGCTGCACGAATCGGCCAAGGCGCTCAACGTGCTGGCCCGCCTGCGCCTCAAGGGTTTCGAACTGTCGGTGGACGATTTCGGTACCGGCTGGTCATCGTTGTCGCAGCTGGCGCACCTGCCGGTCACCGAGATCAAGGTCGACCGCAGCTTCGTCAACGGCGCGCTGGGCGACGCCCGCAACCGCGCGGTGGTGGAGGCCAGCATCGACCTGGGCAAAAAGCTCGGCCTGACCACCGTGGCCGAAGGCGTCGGCAGCGTCGAGGAATGGCAGCTGCTGGCCGAACTCGGCTGCGTCGCGGTGCAGGGCGAGCTGGTCGCGATGCCGGTCCCCGGCAAGCAGCTCATCGACACCGTCGAGAAGTGGCGCCGGCGGCAACCATGACGCACGGCTTCTGGACCGTACGTCGCCAGTTCCTGTTGCTGCTCGGGGTCATGCTGCTGGCCGCCGGCGGCGTGCTGGCGCTGGACGGCTTGTATCAGCACCAACACGAAACCACCCTCAACCGACTGTACGACAACTCCATCGGCGGCCAGGCCACGCTGGCGCGACTGGCGACCGCATACGACATCGACATCATCGACACCACGTTCAAGGTGCGCGCGGGGATCATGACCTACGCGCAGGGCCTCGCTGCGGTCGAGGACGCGCAGCGCAACCTGCGGCAGGGTTACGCGGCGCTGCACGCGCAGTCGATGTCGCCGCGCCAGCAGGAAATCCTGCGGCAGATCGACGCGGCGCGCGGACCCGCCGCCGCCGCGATCGAGCACCTGCGCACGGCCCTTGAGACCGACGATGCCGCCGGCCTCGCGGCGTTCGCCGACCGCGATCTGTTCGCGACGCTCGATCCGGTGCTGAGCGACCTGGGACTGCTGGCCGATCTCAAGATCATCGACGCACAGGCACAGCTCGACGCCGACCGCAGCCAGGCGCGCGAGCTGGCGCTGTGGCGCTTCGCGGTATCGCTCGGCGCGCTCATCATCATTCTCGGCGCCGGCCACGTATTCCTGCGCAGCCTGTACCACGGCATCGATCAACTGGTGCGCCTCAGCCAGGGCATGCGCGCAGGCGACTACGACATCGCCCCGGGGCCGCCGGCGCGCGGCGAGACGCGAGAGGTGGTGGCGGGCTTTCTGGCCATGCGCGAGGAGGTCAAGCGCAAGAACGCGGCGCTGCGCGACAGCGAAGCCCGCGCGCAGGACGCCACGCGCGCCAAGAGCGCGTTCCTGGCCGCCATGAGCCACGAGATCCGCACGCCGATGATCGGCATCACCGGCATGCTCGAACTGCTCGAAGGCACGCCGCTCAACGCCGAACAGCGCCGCAGCATCGCCATCGTGCAGACCTCGGCCGAAAGCCTGCTGCAGATCATCGGCGACATCCTCGATTTCTCGAAGATCGAGGCCGGGCGTCTCGAGCTTGCACCGCATGACGTCGATCTCCGTCGCCTCATCGAGCACGCCTCCGGCAACTACCTCGGCATCGCTTCCAGCAAAGGCCTGACGTTGGAAACGGCAATCGACGATGACGTCGGGGTGGCCTACGTCGTCGACCCGCTGCGCCTGCGGCAGATCCTGTCGAACTTCCTGTCCAACGCCGTGAAGTTCACCCAGGTGGGCGGCATCACCGTGCACGTCGAGCGCGTCGAACATCTCCCCGACGGCCGCGAGCGGGTGGCGATCCGGGTTCGCGACAGCGGCATCGGCATCACGCCCGAACAGCGCCAGGAATTGTTCCAGCCGTTCTCGCAGGGCGACAGCGGGACCGCCCGTCGGTTCGGCGGCACGGGGCTCGGCCTCGCCATCTGCCGGCAACTGGCCGAGCTGATGGGTGGCACCATCGAGCTGGCGAGCAACCCCGGCGTCGGCAGCACGTTCAGCCTCAGCCTGCCGCTGGCCCCGGGTGATCCCGCCAAAGTCCAGGCCGAAACCATCGACCCGCCTGCCGACGCGTTCCCGACCCGGCCGCTGCCCAGCGCGGAGGCCGCGCGACACGAAGGCAGCCTGGTGCTGGTGGTGGACGATCATCCGACCAATCGCGAGGTGCTGACGCGCCAGTTGGCACGTGCGGGTTTCGCCTGCGAGACCGCGGTCGACGGCCAGGAAGGCCTCGAGCGGTGGCAATCGGGCCACTACGCACTGGTGCTGACCGACATCCACATGCCGAACATGGACGGCTATCAACTGACCGCGGCCATCCGCAAGGCCGAGCGCGGCCGGCTCGGGCCGCGGACGCCGATCATCGCCATCACCGCCAACGTCAGCAAAGGTGAACCCGAGCGCTGCCTGGCCGCCGGCATGGACGCCTTCATCGGCAAGCCGGTCCGCATCGCCCACATGTCGGCGGTGTTGCGCCAATGGCTCCCACACGTGCGGTTCGCCCCCTCGCCGGCGGGTTCCGGGGAAGCCGGGGCGGAGCCCGCGAAGGTGCTCTCCGCCACCGGCGCCGCGCCAGTCGATCGGGCCGTCCTCGCGGAAGTGACGGGCAGCGATGCCGCGCTCGCCCGCAACCTGCTGAACGACTTCGTCCAGGCCACCCGCAGGGACATCGGCGAATTGCGCGGCGCGCTCGCCAGCGCCGACCTGCACGCCGCCACGCGCGCCGCGCATCGCATCAAGGGTGCGGCGGCGCTCATCGGCGCCGACGGCGTGCGCCAGCCTGCGCTGGACGCCGAAGCCGCGGCGCGGCGCGGCGACACCGAAGCCCTGCGGGTGCACGCCGACGCACTGGTGGCGGCGCTCGAGGTACTGGCGGTGTGGGTGGAAGCCTGAGCCCGGCGGCGGGCACCTCCGCTGCGCGGCGATAATGCACGTGCATGCACAGCCGCCCACCTCGCCATCGCCAAACCTGGTTGCGGATCGCCCTCGCGTCAGGGGCCGCGGCGCTGGCCGTGGCCGGCAACGCCGCACCTCCCGCGCCGGCCAGTGCCCCGACTTCGGCCCGCGCCACGGCCGCGCGCAGCGCGCTTGCCGGCGTGCGGGCCCGCATCGCCGCGATCACCGCCGCGCAGCAGACCACCGCCGCCAAGCGGCAGGCGATCGACGCGCAGCTCGCGACGCAGGCGCAGCAGCTCGATGCCGCCGCGCACGCGGCGCGCGCCACCGATGCCGCCATCGCGGCGCAAGCCGAAGCACTCGCCGGCCTGCAACAACGCTACGCGGAGCTGGATGCCGGGCTCGCCAAGCAGCGTGCGGCGCTGGCCGCCTTGTTGCGCGCCGCCTATACCCTGGACCGGGGTTCGGACCTCACGCTGCTGCTCGGCGACGAAGACGTCGCGCGCGTGGACCGTGCGCTGGCGTATTCCGGCTATTTCCAGCGCGATCGCGTGCGCCAAATCCGCGCGCTGGAGACGAGGGTGGCCAAGCTCGATGCGCTCAGGGTCTCGATCGACACCGAGATGGCCACGCTGCAGCAGCAGCGCGCGCAGGGCAGCGCCGACCAGGCGAAGCTCGAGTCCGCGCGTGACGCCCAGCAGAAGTTGCTGGCTGCCGCCAACGCGCAGCTGGCTGCGCAGCAGGATCAATTGGCGCAGTTGCAGCGCGATGCCGCCGCGCTCGGTCAGCTCCTGAAGCGCCTACAGAACGTCTTCGCCGACATCCCCGCGCAACTCGGCCAGGCGCCCGCGTTCACGCAGCTGCGCGGCAAGCTGCCGCTGCCGGTGGCGGGCACGATCGGTGCGCACGCCGACCCGGCGCAGGGCATCGTGATCACCGCCAAGCCGGGCACCGACGTGCGCGCGGTGGCCTATGGACGCGTCGCCTACGCGAGCTTCATGCGCGGCTTCGGCATGCTGGTGATCGTCGACCACGGCAACGGCTGGATGAGCCTGTATGGCGGCAACGAAGCCCTGCTGGTGCAGGTCGGCGACTGGGTCAAGCCCGGCCAGGCGATTGCCACCGTGGCGCGCAACTCCGAGCAGGGTGGCGCGTGGTTCGGGCTGCGCCACGACGGCACACCCGTCGATCCGCGTGGCTGGTTTGCGCGTTGAAGCGAAGCGACATGCGCGTGCCGCCCCTTAGGACACGAACACGTGCTCGCGCAACCATTTGGTGGCGATCCACTTCTCACCCGTGATGATCGGCATGCCCGCGTGCTGGCTACGCTCGTCCAGCAGGCCCTCGCGCATGTAGCCAAACCACATCGCCAACCCGCGCCGCGGGTGCACCGCGATGTCGAGCTTGGGGAAATAGGTGGCGCCGCCGCGCTCGACGTCGGACAGGTAGAAGATCATCGTCCCGACGCGGTTGCCCGAGCGCGCCATCATCTGGCGCTCCTGATCGGTCTTCGGTTCGAAGTAGTCGTAGTGCGGGCGGTATTCCTGCGCGTTGCGATAGTGCAGGATCTGCCAGGCCTCGCCGTGATCGACGGGGATCCCGGTCAGCGCCGCGATGCGCCGCTCGAGCGCGGCCAATTCGGCCGGATGCGGGTCCAGGAACGCGCCGTCGCTGGTCCGTACTTCACTCTGCTGGTTGCCGAAGTTGGCCGCCAACACGGTCGAGCGCGCCATCTTGGGCTCGGAGGCCTGTTTGAGGAAATCGATCTCGGCGTCGGTGACGAGTCCGTCGTACAGCGCAAACTCGAGCCCCCCCTTGCCGATCGACAGCAGCGTGCGGACGCTCGAACCTTCGGCGTCCAGCGTATGGGCGTCGGCGTGGGTCGACGGATCGGACGCCTTGGGTTTCTCGGGCGAGGTGCCCAGGTAGCCCGCGGGGCTGACCGCGAGGCGCTTCGCGGTGAGGCCGACCAGCAGGGTCGCGATCTCGACGGGACGGCCATCGTGGACCAGCTGCTGCACGATGGCGTAGGGCGCGCGGCCTTCATCAAGGCGCGCGCGGATCCACACGAGGAGCTCCGGATTGGCAAACTGCGGCGCCTGCTCGACGGCGTTGACCACCTGCTCGGGCAGCCGCAGCGGCGGCGGCGCCACGGGCGGCGCGGGCACGACCTGGGGGCCGGCGGCGATACGTGCTTGGGCTTCTGTCATGGCGTGATCCCTCCCGGGTCGCGCAGGGTGTACCGGCCGGTATGCTGTCACAATCCGCAACAAGTCTGCAAACGCCGCGATCGCCCGCGAAACTGCAGCATAGCGCCAACCCTGGCGCCCGTCGGCCGGGGCCGCACGTCCGCACCATCGCGCTTACAATGAACCGGTACGCCGCGCCGTGGTCTGCCGGATTCGGCGATTACCACGAGCGTCACCGCATGATCCGTACCCCGATCCGTTCACTTTTGCTTCCACTGCTGCTGGCTGGCGCATCGCTGTGCGCCTTTGCGGCGGCGCCGCCAAGCGTTGCCGTGCCGCCGGTCGCGGCCGGCTCGACCGGCGCGCCTGCCGCGGCGTCCAGCAGCGCGGACGCCGACGTGCCCAGCCTGGCCGACATCCAGGCCTTCACGCGCACCTTCGAGATGGTGAAGCAGGCGTACGTCGACCCCGTGACCAACCAGCAGCTCATGCAATCGGCGATCCGCGGCATGATCGCCGGCCTTGATCCGCACAGCGCCTTTCTCGACAAGCACGAGTTGGCCGACCTGTCCGAAGACACCTCGGGCGCCTATACCGGACTCGGCATCCAGGTGGCCCAGGTCAAGCACCAGTTGGTGATCATCGCGCCGCTGGATGGCGGCCCCGCCAAGCGGGCCGGCATCCTGCCGGGCGACATCATCGTCGCGATCAATGGCGTGGTCGTGCAGCCCGACGCCATCGACGCCGCGGTGAAGCAACTGCGCGGCCCGATTGGCTCCAAGATCACGCTGACCGTCCTCCACCAGGGGGCCGACAAGCCGGTCCCGATCGCGCTGGTGCGCCAGCGCATCCAGGTCAGCAGCGTCTCCGCGCGCATGCTGGAGCCCGGCTACGCCTACCTCCGCATCAGCGAATTCCAGGAGAACACCGCGGACGAGCTCACCCGCAAGCTGACCCGGCTGCAGCAGGAACACGGGCCGTTGCGGGGCGCGATCCTCGATCTGCGCTCGAATCCGGGTGGCCTGCTCACCAGTGCCGTGGCCGTCGCCGATGATTTCCTCAACTCGGGCGTGATCGTCACCACGCGCGGTCGGCTGCCGCAGTCCGACCTCAGCTTCAGCGCGACGCCTGGCGATCTCCTGAACGGCGCGCCGATGGTGGTGCTGGTCGACAACGGCACGGCCTCGGCGGCTGAAATCGTGACCGGGGCGCTCAAGGACAACCGCCGCGCGCTGGTGATGGGGCGACGCACGTTCGGCAAGGGCTCGGTGCAAACGGTGCTGCCGCTTGGCAACGGCGACGCGGTGAAGCTCACCACCGCGCGCTATTACACGCCCAATGGCACCTCGATCCAGGTGGCCGGGATCACGCCCGACATCGTGCTGGGCAACGTGACGGTCGAGTCCGACCATGCACCGGCGCTGGACGATGACGAACACGAAGGCGACCTGCCGAACCACCTCGCCGGCACGCACGCGGCCACGCACGACGCCGACGCGGGCGACCTCGCGACGCAGGACTACGCGCTGTCCGAGGCCCTGCACGTGCTGAAGGGGCTCGCGCTGGCCGCGCGCTGGCGGCCGGTGCCCGCAACGCACCCGACGGCGCGCTGAACCCCGCGCGCCGGTCGAGGCGCGACTCAACGCACCGCGAACTCGTGCTGGATCGCTTCGAGTTCGCGGCCGCGCGTCTCGACGCCATGGCGTCCCAGCAGCCAGCCCGAAACCAGCAGCGGCACCGCGATCACCAGCGCCGACCAGGTGAAGTGGCCGAACAACCCCAGCACCCCCAGCACCGCGCCCAGGATGCCGCCGGCCTTCGAGCCCGAAGCGATCATGCCGGCGCCCGTCGCGCGCAGGTGCAGCGGATAGATTTCGGCGGCGTACGGCAGCATCGTCGCGATCACGCCGCTGATCGCCACCAGCAGGGCCACCGTCGCCGCGATCGTCGCCCACGGTGCGCGTACGCGCGCGAGCTCGATCACCGCGAACGCCAGCAGGGCAACCACGGTGAGGACGACGAACAGGACCAGCGACTTGAAGCTGCTCCAGCGCTGATAGAGCCACACCACCAACGCGATGCCGGGGATTGCCAGCAGCGCCGATTGCGCCATCAGCACGCCGGCGCCGCGCGTATCGAGCCCAAGTCGGCCGAGGCTCGCCGGCAGCCACAGCACGAAGCCGAAATTGACCAGTCCCCAGCCGATCCCGCACAGCACCAGCGCCAGCGTGACGCGCGCATAACCGCCGCGCAGCAGTGTGCCCACGCGACGTTCGACGATGACCGGCACCGGCGCGGCCATAGGCGCGCCGGCGTCGTCCTGATCAACCCTCACCGCGTCGCGGCTGCCGGCAAACCGGCTCAGCACCGCACGCGCCTGGCCGGGTAGCCCCGCCGCGGCCAGGAACCTCGGCGACTCGGGGATGAACCGATTCAGCAACACGATCAAGGCGCCGGTCGGCAGGTTCAGCAGCCACAACGCGCGCCAGCTGAATTCGGGCTCGATGAGGCTCGCCGCGGCCGACGCGGCGAGGTATCCCGCCGACGTACCCACCCCGCCCAGCGCCACCAGCAACCAGCCGCGATGGCGCTTCGGAATGGTTTCGGCCATGAGCGCAAAGGCGATCGGCAACATGCCGCCCGCGGCCGCGCCCATCATGAAACACATCACGAGGTTCCAGCCGAACGATGGCATGGTGCCGCAGATCGCGGTGCCCATGAACATGATCGCCGACAGCAGGATCGCGGCGCGCCGGCCCAGCCAGTCCGCCAGGCGGCCCCAGACCAGCGAGCCCACCGCGGTGCCGATCAGCGCCGACAGCGCCAGATACCCGACCGTGGACATGCCCAGGGCATATTCCTTCGCCATGCCCGGCATCACGAATGCGATCGACGCGGGTTTCATCACGTCGATCGTCAGCGCCACCGCCAGCACCAGCACCAGCTTGGCGTGCTCGCGATTGAGCCGCACGTCGTCGGCCACATGAAAGCGCACGCGCACGCTGCCGGCCTCGCCGTGCCGGGCGTGCGGCGCGAGGCCCCAGCCGGCCAGCAGCACGCCCGCGACGATGAGCGCCATCCCGACCTGCATCGCGGCGTCCATCGGCATCCCGGCCAGCCGGAAATGCATCGGCGCCGCCATCACGTACATCGGCAGATGCAGACCGACGCCCGCCGCGACCGCCACGCACCCAAGCCAGAACCACAGCAACCGACGACGGCCCAGTTCCATCGACGCATCCAGCATGTAAACCCTCGCAGCCTAGCAGCGTGCGACGCGGAACCAGGCCCGAGACGCGCGCGAAGCCGACACCGACACGCGGCGCGCGCCTACGCGCGCGGGGCATCGACCGCCGCTGACGAATTCGCCGGGCGCCGGCGAAACTCGTTCACCCCGCTGCCGAGTCCCGCCGATGGCTGCATCGCGAACGAGCCCTTGCCAACGTCGGCCGGCGCACAGGCCTGCCCGACTCACGCGCGCGGTGGGCGTGCTCTGCCTGCTGGGCATCGTGCCCTGCGCTCAGGCGGCATCGATCCACCGCTGCGTCGATGCACGCGGGAACGTCGCCTATCAAGACGTTCCGTGCGCGGCCGGCACGCAGGGCAGCGAGCTGGCGCTGACGCCACAGCCGGCGATCGGTGGCACCGGTGAAGCGGCTTCCCGAACCGCCGGCGCGTCCCACCGGTCCACGCCACCGGCGCAGCGGGCGCGCGCCACGCGCATGCCACGCGCGAAGCCGGCGGTCTCGTGGGAATGCCGCACCGCCGATGGCGAGCTGTTCTACCGGCACACCCGCTGCCCCGCGTCGGTGCCGGGCGACGGCGTGGTGCGCAACGCCTTCACCGAACGCACGACACGCAAGCCCCGGCGCAGCGCGCGCGGCGCGTGGGAACGTGTACCCGTGCAGGGCCGCAAGCTGCCGCGTGCGGTGGCGTGCGAGCGCATCCGGGCGCCCGCGGCCGCCGTCCGCGATGGCCACCTGCGCGATGAACACGTGGCGACGTACGACCACCTCATGGGTCGCGATCCCTGTACCGGCGCCTGAGCGTGCGACGCGGTCCTACCCTGCCCGCGCGCGCCGCCGCGTGGCGGGTACGCCCCGTGAACCTGGCCGCGCCGCCGCGCGGGCGAACGGCGGCGCGCTGCGAAACCGGGCAGCCTCATCCAGCACCCACTCGCGGAACGCCATGAATCCCGCATGCTTGCGTGAACGTTCGGGATAGACCAGGTAGTGCGAGCGCGCGGCGCGCATCAACTGCGGGAACAACGCGACCAGCTGCCCCGTCTCGAGCAGCGGCCGCACCATCGTCGTACGCCCCAGCGCCACGCCGAGGCCCTCGACCGCCGCGCGCTGGCAGGATTCCGAATCGCTGAACGACGCCGCGTAGCGCCCGGGTGGTTCGCCGCCATGGAGCGCGAACCATTGACGCCACGGGTCGTCCGGGCACAGCAGCGGCAGGCCGCCGAGGTCCTCCAGCCGCACGCGCCGGTGACCGGCCAGCAGCGCCGGACTGGCAACCGGCGTCAACCATTCCTCCAGCAAGGGATCGGCCACGAGTCCAGGCCACTCGCCCTTGCCGTAGCGCAGCGCGGCGTCGTGCCGGCCATCGGCAAAATCCACCAACGCGATCGAGGAATCGAGGTTCAACTCGATTCCGGGGTGCCGCGCGACGAACGCCGGCAGCCGCGGCAACAACCAGCTCGTCAGCATCGAAGGCAGGACGGACAGCGACAGCGCCGTATCGCAGCGCGCGCACAGCGGCCGCAGCGCATCCTCGATCGCCTGGAGATGCGGCGCGACGTTGTCGAGCAGGCGCTGGCCTTCGGCGGTGAGTTTCAGCCCGCGCGGCCCGCGCACGAACAGCGTGCAATCGATGCGTTCTTCCAGCAACCGTATCTGGTGGCTCAGGGCGCTGACGGTCAGATGCAGGTGCTCCGCCGCGCGCGTGAGATTGCGCGTGCGCGCGGCCGCGACGAACGTCTGCAGCGAGTTCAGGGGCGTACGCGCCATGTTCGATATTCCTCAATGCTCGGTTGAAAAAACATCGCTTCCGGGTGCGGTCGGACGAGCCTATGTTGCGGGCTGCAGTCCACCAACACAACCCTGAGGAAGCACGCCATGTTGAAGGAATTGGCAAAGCTGTGGACCGGTCTTTTGATCCGGGACGGGCATCTGCCCGGCGTCGCGGCCAAGGAGCGCGCGCGTCGCCCGGCGCACTCGGCAACGCCGGACCGCCGGGGGTGCGGCGCGGGCGCACGGGGCCGCGATTGGCGCCCACGCGTGTTCTGGTAGGTCGAAGCCGGCGCATGGCACGAAGCGCCGTCGGGCTCGGCTGCACCGGCGCGCGCCGGCATCTTCGCGCGGCGGACAAGCGGAGCGCAGCGGGCTACACTCCGCGCATGATCGCCCTCGCCTGCACCTCACGATCCGTCGTCGCGCTGCTCGGCCTCGCTTTCACGCTCGCGATGGCCGCGTGTTCGCAACAGGCTCCATCGGCACCCGCGGCGCCCTCGGCCTCGGCAGTGGCCGCTGCCAACGAAGCGGCTGCCACCAACGAGCTGAAGCTTTACCGGCAAATGCTGGCCGACCACAGCGACGCGCTGGCCGCACCGCTTGGCGAGGACATCGTCCGGAAATACCCGGCGACGGCAGCCGCGGCGGAAGTACAGAAGACCCTGCCGCAGGTGCAGGCGGCGGCCAAGGCCAGGGCCGAACACGAACGCCTGGCCAACCTCTGGTGGTATCAGGTTGCCAACGTCGACGGCACGCAGTCGACCGCCAGCATCTATTCCAGCGTGCCGGCCGGGAACCAGCGCGTGCGCCTGGTGCTGCGCCGGCACGCGAAATGGGGCAACAGCGCGTTCCTGTTCGCGCCCGAGGGCAGCAAGGGTTTCGTGTGCAAGAACCTGTGCAACGTGGTGATGCGCTTCGACGGCAAGCGGGAAACCTGGCAGGCGTATCTGCCGAAAACGGGTGAGCCCGCCATGTTCATCAAGGACGACAAGCGTTTCATCGCGGCTTTGCAAAAGGCCAAGGTGATCGAAATGGATGTCACCAGCCGCGAGCACGGCGAGGAAACGCTGAAGTTCGAAGTTGGCGGCTACGACGCCGCACGCTTCGCGCCGCTGCCCAAGCACTGAGCATTGCGACTCGCAACCATATGCCGCACGTCGCGGCAGCCCCTTTGCTGATATCGCGTCGCGAATTCGGGCCGCGGCCACGCGACGCTGCGCGCTCCGCCCCATCTCTCCGCGGTCAAACGGCAGCACTTGTGCACCGTCTGGTGCTCCGCTAGCTTTTCGTTGCGTTTGTAACGAATTTGCAAGTGGCGGGTCAGCCTGGGGAGAGGCTGCACCGCTGGGCATCGGACACGCGATCCAGTGCGTGATGACGCCCGGGGAGCAAACCCACGCATGACCTTGCCTTCGATTGTCCAACCGAGGAGGCACGGATATGTCAACGATACTCAGCCGGAATACCCACGCCCGGAAGTTCCTGCGGGTTCCGCTTGCACTGGCGATAGCCGCCGCGTGCTGCACGCTGGTCACGCCGCCCGCCGGCGCGCAGGATGCGGGAAGCGCCGCGCAGTCGCAGCCCAAGGTGCTGCAGTCCATCGAAGTCACCGGCACCCGTATCAAGAAGGCTGACATCGCCACCCAGGTACCGGTCATCACGATCACCTCGCAGCAGATCCAGCAGACCGGTCTCGCGTCCATTGGCGACGTGCTGCAGCAGCTTTCGGTCAGCGGCTCTTCGCTCAACACCAAGTTCAACTCCGCGGGCAACTTCGGCTTTGCGCCCGACGGCTCGGGGGTGGGTTCGGGCGCGACCACCATGTCGCTGCGCAACATGGGTCCGCAGCGCACGCTGGTGCTGGTCGACGGGCTGCGCTGGGTGAACGGATCTTCGGCGTCGGGCGTGGCCGACGCGGTGGACCTCAACACGATTCCCGCCGGCATCGTCGAGCGCGTGGAAATCCTGCCGAACGGCGCCTCGTCGCTGTACGGCTCGGACGCGATAGCAGGCGTCATCAACATCATCACCAAGAAATCGCAGCAGGGCGCCGCGGCGCACGTCTACTACGGCGACTACGCGCAGGGCCACGGCAGCGAGGGCCAGACCTGGTCGGGCGACCTGTCCTTCGGCGGCCACGGCGACCGCTTCAATTTCTTCGTCGACATCAGCCACTACAAGCAAAACGGGATCAGTTCGGCGGACTGGGATCGTTCCAGCATCTGCGTGCCGGGCACCGGGCTGGCCAACTGCTCGTCGGCGACGCCGTTCACCCGCGTGCTGTTCGATACGCCCAATGGCCAGGCCTTCGGCGGGCTGTGCCCCGACGGCTTCTGCAATATCGCGGCCAACGGCGTGGCCGGCGCGGGCGGCGTCCAGGCGTTTCCGGGCGGCTATCACCCTTGGAGCAACGCCGACCGCTTCAACTTCGCGCCCTACAACCTGCTGCTGACGCCGTCCACGCGCACCGGGTTTTTCAGCAACGTGCAATACCGCATCAACGATGACGTGAGCTGGTACTTCCGTGGCATGTACAGCAACCGCAAGTCGGTCAACCAGGCGGCGCCCGAACCGATCTTCCTCGGCCAGGCGTTCTGCATGCTGATCGACCGCTGCTTCACGACGAGTGTCGACGCCACCAACCCGTACAACCCGTTCGGCTTCACGCTGAGCGCTTCCAGCCCCGACATGGGCATCGGGCGTCGCCCCGTCGAAGGCGGCCCGCGCATCTTCACCCAGAACGTCAACACGCGCTATTACGCCAGCGGTTTCGAGGGCCAGTTCGGCATCGGCGAACGCAACTTCAACTGGGATTTCAACTTCATCCGTTCGGACAACGACGCCACCCAGGATGTCACCGGGACCTACAACAGCGCGCACATCCAGGAGGCGCTGGGGCCGATCTCGCTCTGCGACGCCGATCCCACCTGCGTGCCGCTGAATCTCTTTGGTGGTCCGGGCACGATCACGCCAGACATGCTGAAGTACATCCTGTACCACGAACACGACACCAGCCACCAGGCAATGGGCGTGATCTCGGCCGACATTTCGGGTGACGTCCTGAAGCTCCCCGCGGGCTGGCTGGACTTCGCGGCCGGCGTGCAGCGCCAGACCCTGTCCGGCAGCTACCAGCCTGACGCAGTGGTGGCCGCGGGCGACTCGAACGGCGTGCCCTCCGCGCCCACCGCGGGCGGCTACAGCGTGAACTCGTTCTACGCCGAGTTCAACATTCCGGTACTCGCCGACGTCGCGCTGGCCAAGGCGCTCAACGTCGATTTGTCGTCCCGCTATTCGGACTACTCCACGTTCGGCAGCACCACCGACAGCAGCATCGGCATCCGCTGGCAGGTGGTGAGCGACCTCACGCTGCGCGGCGACTGGGGCCAGGGCTTCCGGGCACCGTCGATCGGCGAGCTGTTCGGCACCTCCTCGCGCTTCGACGCCACGCTGGTCGATCCCTGCAACTTCGACAGCCCGATCCACAGCGCCCAGGTCGCCGCCAACTGCCAGGTGCTGGGGGTGCCGAACCCGGCCACGTTCCAGCAGTCCAACACGCAAATCTCGATCCTGACCGGCGGCAACCACGCGCTGCAGCCGGAGCGCTCGCGCAACATCGCGCTGGGCGGCGTGTACAGCCCGTCCTGGGCGGCCAATACGGCGTGGTCGCAAAAGCTGGACTTCGATCTCACGTACTTCAAGATCGCACTCAAGAACGCGATCGAGGCGCCCGACGCCCAGACGCTGTTGAACCGCTGCGCGGAGACGTTGGACCCGGCCTTCTGCAGCGGCCAGGTGCGCACGGCCGCGGGCCAGGTTGCCGCGTTCAACGACATCCTGGAAAACCTCGGACGGATCGATACCAACGGCTTCGACTTCGGCGTGAACTGGACCGGCAACCGCACGTCCATCGGCACCTTCAGCGCCAACTGGCAGAGCACCTACGTCCAGCACTTCCGCGCGACCAACCTCGAAACCGGGCTCCAGGAACCCGGCACCACCGGCATCGAGGTGAACAACAGCGCGATCCCGCGCCTGCGCTCGCAGATCCGGCTCAACTGGGCACTTGGCCACTGGACCGCCTCGTGGGCGGTGCGCTACATCTCGGCCCTCACGGAGGACTGCGGCGGCGCCGGCGGGTTCCCGATCTGCAAGGGCGCACCGACGGCGCGCTTCCCGGATGGCTCAAACCACCTTGGCGCCACGGCCTACAACGACGCGCGGCTGAGCTGGAGGCTGCCGGTCGCGCTGCCGCTGACCGTCTCGGGCGGCATCAACAATCTCCTCGATCGCCAGCCACCCACCTGCCTGTCGTGCACGCTGAACGGCTATGACGCGTCGACCTACGACCTGCCCGGCCGGTTCTACTACTTCGAGGCCAACGTGAAGTTCTGACGCGGCAGGCCATCGCTCGGCGGGCCGCCTCGCGCGGCCCGCTTTTTCTCCCGCACCGACATCAAACTGAACGCCCGCCGGCTTTCGCCGCACTGCACCGGCGCGATCGTCGCCACATTGCAGTCAATCCCGCGGTAAAACGCACGAACACGCCCCGCCAGGTGCCGGTTCAGCCGCCAGTCGCCAACGGTCGCGGCTGCGTTCATTTGCGGCTGTGCATGCTGAACGGGTTCCCATCGGAAACAGGAGGCACGCCATGACTACGAACGATTCCAAGCGCAAGCCCGGCAAGCGGAAGGTGGCCATCGCCCTCGGCCTGGTGCTGCTGGGTGGCGCGGGGTGCGCATTCGCCGGTGCCGCGGCCGCCGCGCAACCCGATCTCGACTGCAAGCTCAGCTTCTCGCTGACCGGCTGGTCGGCCATCTACGAGCACGCAACCGGTCGCGGCATGGTGACCTGCGCGAACGGCGCATCGCTGCCGGTGGACATCACGGTGCACGGCGGCGGCCTCACCGCCGGGAAGTGGCGCATCAACGACGGCAAGGGCAAGTTCACGGACGTCTACCGCGTGAGCGACGTGCTGGGCAGCTACGCGCAGGCGTCCGCCAACGCCGGCGTCATCAAGTCGGCCACGGCGCAGGTGCTGAGCAAGGGCACCGTGTCGCTCGCGCTGGCGGGGCACGGTCAGGGCATCAACGTTGGGATTTCGGGCTCGAAGTTCACCTTGAGCCGCGCGGGCGCCGCTCACACGCGCCGGAAGTGACGACTGCAATCCCGCAATGTGATGGCACGGCGGCTGCGCCGTGCCGTCACGCTATTGGATCGTCACCGGCGCGCGGTTGCCGGTCGACACGCGATCGACGAGTTCATTGAACGGATCGATGCCGGCTTCGTAGGGCTGGCCATCGACGACCACGGTGATCGTGCTGTCGCCATCCTTCACCGGGTACTTTTCGAGGAACAGCGGCTGCTCGTCCTGTTCCTCGCCGTTCTTGGCCCTCGCGAACACGCCGATCTCGATCGGCAGACCGATCGCATCGGCGCGCGTTTCCTTGCCGGCGCCATTGGCGTAGTACTTGGCCGCGTGTACGTGCAGCGTGACTTCGTACTTGCCATCGGGAAGCTTCTTCGCCGTGGCCTTCAGCATGCGATTGTCGAACAGGGTGATCTTGTCGAAGAAGTCGGTAATGAGGCCCTGGTACCTGGGCCCGGCCTCGGCCCGCAGGTCGGCGATGAGGTCGTGGGTCGTGGTGTAGGGCGGCTGCTGGAAGCGCATCTGATCCAGCCACTTCCGGAGCGCGGCGTCGACCTTGTCCTCGCCGATGTAGTCGGCCAGCGCATACATGATCACCGAGCCCTTGCGGTAGTAAACGTAGGGCTGATTCGACTCGACCGTCGCCAGCGGCGCCTCCGGCAACCTGGCGCCCGCACGCCCCGAGAGATAGCTGTCGAGTTCGTACTTCAGGAACTTGCGCATCCGGGTCGGCCCGTACAGGTGTTTCATCACCATCAACGCCGAGTACTGCGCCATGGTTTCATCCAGCATCGAAACGCCTTTGACATTCGCACCGATCACCTGGTGCGCCCACCACTGGTGCGCGGTCTCGTGGGCGGTCACGTAGGTGATGTAGTCGATGTCCGAAGGCTTGCGCAGGTCCTGCAGCACGAAGTCCTCGGAGAACGGCACCGTATTGGCGAACGACTGCGCGAAGGTCCCCTGGATCGCGGGAAACTCCAGGATCCGCAGCTGGCGGAACTGATAGGGCCCGAAGTTCCTGGTGTAGTCGTCCAGCGCCAGCTTCATCGCCGTCACGATGCGCTGCACGTTCCAGGGATTGCGCCGGTCGTAATAGACCTCGAGGTTCACGTCGTGCCACTTGGCGCGGGCCACCTCGTAGCGCGCCGACTGGAACGAGAAGAAATCCAGGATCGGCGTGTCCTGCACGTAGTGGAAATAACGTCTGCCGTCCTGCACCCATTCCTTCTGCAGGTATCCGGGCGCCAGCGCGATCTGATCGGGCGTGGTCGAGAGCGTAGCCTGGAAATGTACCCAGTCGGCGTCGCAGGAAATGAGGTTGTTGCCGCGGGCGGCCCTATCGCTGCGATCCGGCAGCAGGCGCGGCGGTCCAAGCCGGTATTTGCGCCGCTCGTTGGGATCGGTGATTTCGCGACCCGTGTCGTAGCAAAAGTGCGGGAAGGCCATGTTGTTGATGAACGTGCCGTTGTGCACCAGTTGCTCGCCGGTCGGCTCGTTGGCGAAGCCGGGATACGCAATGTGCTCGCGGAAGGTGAACGGCATCGACGCACCGGGGGCCAGCGGTGTATCAAGCTTGTACAGGTAGAAGCCCTGTCGTGCGTCGGCCAACGTGGCCGTGTGCGCTGGGAAATCGAGTTCGACCTTGAACTCGCGGCTCTCGACGATCGGAGTCGGCAGTTGCACCAGCAGCGTGTCGATGGGCTGCGCCTGCTTGTTGACCAGGGTGTAGCGACCCACCACATCGACCGCTCGCTGCATGGGGTGGAACGCCATGTCGACGTCGACGTCGGCGATCCGCGGCTGCGCCATCCCGAGGTACTTCCGGTAGTCCTTTTCGTAGTTGGCCTGCAGCTGCAGGCGCTGATCGTGCGTCTGGTATCGATAGAGGCCGTGGGTGTTGTGGAACAGGAAGACGCCGATCGCGACGAAGCCCAGCAAAGACACCGCCAGCATGATCCGCGCCGGAGCACGAAAGCGCTGCAGCGCAATCCGGCCGCGCCCGCGCCAGCCGCTCGCGGTGCCGCGCACCCAGTACAGCGCTGCGGTCACCAGCAACGCGATCGCAAGGCAATACCAATAGGCGCGGAACCACAGTGTGCCGATCCAGAACGAACCGAAGCCGTTCATGTCCGAGTACGGCGCGTTCGGCGCGTCGCCGTAGTGATAAAGGTTGTCGGTAAAGTGCAGCTGAGACAGCCCGAACATCAGCAGCAGCCAGCCGATGATCAGCGCGTAGCCCGCAAACTTGTTGTTCGCCCAGGCCTGGAATACCAGAGCGAGGATGCCGAGCAGCAGAAACGCCAGCAGGTCCAGGCCGAGGAACTTCAGGTACAACAACGGCTGCAGGTGATGGAAGCCATGCAGCAGCTGGAAGCCCATCGCGTACAGCGAGCCGACCGCCAGGAACACCACGATCACGGCTGCCAACGCGACCACCTTCGACGCGAGCGGCATCCAGTCCGGGGTCGGGAAGGCGTCCACCACCTCGCTGACGTGGGCACCGCGCTCGCGCCACGCGAGTTCGCCGGCATAGAAGATCAGCACGATCAGCAGCAGCCACTTGTAGCTGCCATCCATCGCCTGCGCCATCAGGTGCGTCACCGGATACATGGGCGTGCCGTACATCTGCCCCGAAAACGCCAGCGCGCCCGTGAGATTGGCGAGACCGATCAGCACCATCACCAGGAACGCGGCGCCGCCGAGCACGCTCTTGGCATCCAGCCAGGCGAGCGTGCGGAACTGGACCAGGCGCGCCGCAAATCCCGAGCGCAGCGTCACCGCCGGCAGCGCGACCGGCACCGCGATCAGGGCGGCCGACTCCCGCGCGGCCACCGCACGCCGCCGTCGACGGAACCAGCGCAGGCCTTCCCGATTGGGCTTGAACAGGGCCCCGGCCGCGGCCAGCAATGCGACGCCAACGCCGAGCCACAGCGCGCGATTGCCCAACAGCAGGCCGGTCAACTCGGGCACGCGGGTGTTCTTGTCGGACGCGGTCCAGTAGCGCGTGGCCAGGTCGAATGCGCCCCCGCCAAACGGATTCATCAGCGCGCCGGCGGTCTGGTGCTCGATATTGCCGTGGCCCAGCAGCTGGCCCGCGACGACCACGAGCACAATGAACGCGATCACGCCCACGTAGGTGCCCAGGATCGACCGGGTCACGATCGCGAGCAGGAACAGCAACGCGCTCAGGTAGAAAAGATTGGGCAGCACGATCACGCCGAGGCCCCAGCCATAGGCCGCCCACGGCGTCGGGCCCAGCCGTACCGGATCCAGCCACGGCATCAGCGACCCCAGCCACAGGCCGATCGCCATCGCGACCAGCACGAGCACGCTGACCACGTAACCCGCCGCGAAACGGCCGCCCAGGTACGCCGTGCGCGTCACCGGCGTCGCAAACACGAGTTCGGCGGTGTTGCTGTTGAAATCGCGCAGCGCCGCACCCGCGACGAAGATCGTGATCAGGAACACGCCCAGGATCGAGAACGCCACCAGCAGCGAGATGACGACGTACGGCGCGTTGCGGTGCACGCCGCCGATGCCGCCGCCGATCTGGACCGAGTCCGACGCCGCGGCGCCGAATGCCAGCGCCGCGAGCGCGACGACGATCAGCCAGAACAGCGGACTCCGGAGCTGCTGGCGCAGTTCGAACCCGAACATGGCGCGGAACACGTCAGGCCACCTGGCCGGCGGCCGCGTGGTGCAGTTGCCCAAAGTACACGTCCTCGAGGTCCGGCGGGACGCTTTCGAAACCCTCCTCGGGCCGGGCGTCGGCCAGCACGTGGATCAGCGTCGCGCCGCCGGCGAGCCGGGTCGACAGCACGACCATGCGTTCGCGGTACTGCGGCAACGCCGCCTTGTCGACCGCGCGCCGCCACACCTTGCCTTCCAGCGCGCGGATGGTTTCCCGCGGTTCGCCGGTGAGGCGCACGCGTCCGCCCGCGATGATCGCCATCCGCGGACAGAGCTCGGTCACGTCCTCGACGATATGGGTCGACAGGATCACCACCACGCGCTCGCCGATCTCGGCCAGCAGGTTGAGGAACCGCTGGCGTTCTTCGGGATCGAGGCCCGCGGTGGGCTCATCGACGATCACGAGCTTCGGATCACCGATCAGCGCCTGCGCGATGCCAAAGCGCTGGCGCATGCCGCCGGAAAATCCGCCCAGCTTGCGCTTGCGCACATCCCAGAGATTCACCTGCTGCAGCAGCGCGGCCACCAGGTCGCGGCGCTCGCCGCGCCGGGTCACGCCCTTGAGCACGGCCAGATGGTCCAGCATCGCCTCCGCCGTGACCCTTGGGTAGACACCAAACTCCTGGGGCAGATAGCCAAGCAGCCGGCGGGTGGCCTGCTTGTCGGCAAGCACATCGAGGTCATCGAGCCTGATGCTGCCCGAATCCGGATCCTGCAGGGTCGCGATCGTGCGCATCAGGGTGGACTTCCCGGCGCCATTCGGACCGAGCAAGCCGAACATCCCGTGCGGGATGTCCAGCGATACGTCGTCGAGCGCGCGGACGCCGCTCGGATAGGTCTTGGAAAGACTGCGCAGCGTCAGCATGGCGGCAACTCCCTGTCGGCACGGGACTGGCGCGATTCTGCCTGCGGCGCGGCGCACGCGCTACGGGTCATTGGTCACCCCGACTTTTGACCTCGCCACATGACGCGACGGCGCAAATGCGCCAAACTGACAACATTAAGGTATGGACTTCGAGGCTCCTCATGGCGGAAGCGCGCGCGGCAAAGGTACCGGACATCGGCGATTTCGATGGCGTGCCGGTCATCGAGGTCATGATCAAGGTCGGCGACCACGTCAACCAGGATCAGGGGCTCGTCACGCTGGAATCCGCCAAGGCCACGATGGAAGTCCCGGCGCCGTTTGCGGGAACCGTCCGCGAGGTCAAGGTCAAGGTCGGCGACGAGGTCTCGCAGGGCAGCGTCATCGCCATGCTGGAAGCCGACGCGTCGGGGGCGGTGCCAGCGGCGCCGGAAGCCAAGCCCGCCGCCCCGGCCCCGAGCCGGGAAACACCGCGTGCCGCACCTCCCGAGGCACCGACGCCGCCACCGACCGCACCGAGCCCCGGCGGCGCAGCCAGGCCGGGCGAACGCCGTGCGCCCCCGGTGGCGTTTGGCGCCGATACGGTCATGCCCGCCAAGGTGCCTTACGCGAGCCCGGTCGTGCGCGCCTTTGCGCGCGAGCTTGGCGTCGACCTGCAGCAGGTGACCGGGACCGCGCGCGGCGGGCGCATCACGCGCGAGGACGTGCAGCAATTCGTGAAGTCCGCGCTCGCGGCCGGCGTGCGCGGTGGCGGTGCCACGCCGGGCGGTGCGGGCTTGAACCTGCTGCCGTGGCCGCAGATCGATTTCAGCAAATTCGGCGAGACCGAGGTCCGCCCGCTGTCGCGCATCAAGAAGCTTTCCGGCGCCAACCTCGCGCGCAACTGGGCGACGATCCCGCACGTGACGCAGTTCGAGGACGCCGACGTCACCGAGCTCGAGGCCTTGCGCAAGACGCTCAACAAGGAGAACGAAAAGGCTGGGATCAAGGTCACGCTGCTGGCCTTCCTGATCAAGGCGTGTGTCGCCTGCCTGCAGAAGTATCCCGATTTCAACGCTTCGCTGGACGCATCCGGCGAGAACCTCGTGCTGAAGCACTACTTCAACATCGGCTTTGCGGCCGACACGCCCAATGGCCTCGTCGTGCCGGTCATCCGCAACTGCGAGCAGAAGGGCGTACTGGAGATCGCGCAGGAGATGTCGGCACTGGCCAAAAAAGCCCGCGAAGGCAAGCTGTCGCCGTCGGAAATGTCGGGCGGATGCTTTTCGATTTCCTCGCTCGGCGGCATCGGCGGCACGATGTTCACGCCGATCATCAACGCTCCGGAAGTCGCCATCCTCGGCGTCTCGCGATCAGCCACGAAGCCCGTCTGGAACGGGAACGCGTTCGTGCCGCGCCTGATCCTGCCGCTGTCGCTGTCGTACGACCACCGCGTCATCGACGGCGCGGCGGCAGCGCGGTTCACCACCTTCCTTTCACAGCTGCTCGCCGACCTGCGGCGGGCACTGCTGTAACGGAGGGCATGAATCATGGCGAATACGATTGAACTGAAGGTTCCCGACATCGGCGATTTTGACGACGTGCCGGTGATCGAGGTGATGGTGAAGGTCGGTGACCACGTCGCCAAGGACCAGGGTCTGGTCACGCTGGAATCGGCCAAGGCCACGATGGAAGTACCAGCGTCGGCCGCAGGAACCGTCTCCGCGGTCAAGGTCAAGGTCGGTGACACCGTCAAGCAGGGGTCGGTGATCGCGGTGGTGGACGCGGAAGGTTCACTCCCGTCTCCTGCCGGGAGGGGGGCGGGGGGAGACGGTTCCAAGCCCGCGCAAGGTTCCGGCTCTGCATCGGCTGCGCAACAAGCGGTCCGCGATCCCGAACCGATACGCGGCGCTACGCGCCCCCAGGGAGCCCCCGGCCAAGGCGGGCGACCGTCGCCGCAGGGAGAGGGGAACGGCACGCAGCCAACCGCCGCCCACGCCACCGGCCGCACGCCGGACGTGCAATGCCGGCTGTTGGTACTGGGCTCCGGTCCCGGTGGCTACAGTGCGGCGTTCCGGGCGGCCGATCTCGGCCTCGATACGGTGCTCGTCGAGCGCTACGGCACCTTGGGCGGGGTTTGCCTCAACGTCGGCTGCATCCCCTCCAAGGCACTGCTGCACGCTGCCGAGGTCATCGACTCGGCAGCGGCGATGACCGCCCACGGCATCACCTTTGGCAAGCCGAAGATCGACCTCGACAAACTCCGTGCGTTCAAGGACAAAACCGTCGGCAAGCTCACCGGCGGGCTCGCTGCGATGGCAAAGCAGCGCAAGGTGCGCGCCATCCAGGGCGTCGGTACCTTCCTGTCGCCCCACGAGCTGGAAGTCGTCCACGGCCAGGACCGGCAGCTCATCCACTTCGAGCAGGCGATCATCGCCGCCGGCTCGCAGGCGGTGCACCTCGGGATCTTCCCGTGGGACGACGAACGTGTGATGGACTCGACCACCGCGCTGCAGATCAAGGACGTCCCCGCCTCCTTGCTGGTCGTCGGTGGCGGCATCATCGGCCTCGAGATGGCGACGGTGTATCGCGCGCTCGGCAGCGAGGTCACGGTGGTCGAGTTCATGGACCAGCTGATTCCCGCGGCCGATGCCGACCTCATCCGCCCGCTGGCGGCACGCCTGAAGGCCCAGGGCGTCGGGGTGCACCTCAAGACCAAGGTTACCGCCGCCAAGCCGCAGAAGAACGGTATCACCTGCGCCTTCGAAGGCGACAACATTCCCGAACGAAAAACCTTTGCCCGCGTGCTGGTCGCGGTCGGTCGCAGCGCCAACGGCAACCAGATTGGCGCCGACAAGACGGGCGTCGCGGTGACCGCCCGCGGCCTGATCCCGGTCGATGCGCAGATGCGTACGAGCGTCCCGCACCTCTTCGCAATCGGCGACCTGGTCGGCCAGCCCATGCTGGCGCACAAAGCCGTGCACGAGGGCCACGCAGCCGCCGAGGCGGCGGCGGGCCTGAAGCGCGACTTCGACGCGCGCGTGGTGCCTTCGGTTGCCTTCACCGATCCGGAGATCGCGTGGGTGGGAGTCACCGAGCGTGAGGCCAGGCAGAAGAACCTCGATGTCGGCGTGGGGAAATTCCCCTGGGCGGCCTCGGGGCGCGCGCTCGGCATGGATCGACCGGAAGGCTTCACCAAGCTCATCTACGACCGGGCGACACACCGCGTGATCGGCGGCGGCATCGTAGGCGTGCACGCCGGTGACCTCATTTCCGAAGTGGCGCTCGCGATCGAGATGGGCGCGGAAATCGGCGACATCGCCTTGACCATCCACCCGCATCCGACGCTCGGCGAATCGATCGGCATGGCGGCCGAGGTGGCCGAGGGCACCATCACCGACCTGTACCTGCCCAAACGCAAGTAGCCATGGCGGGTGCGGCTGGACAGGCGTGCGCGATCGAGTCGTTGGCCCGCTACAAGGCGTGGGCGGATCAAACCCTCTACGCCGCGCTGGCGGACATGCCGACCGCGCAGCTCGCGGCGCCGACCCGCATTTTCGCCGGCAGCATCCTGCGCACGCTGCACCACGTGCTCCTGATCGACGTGGTATGGAAAGCGCACCTGCTCGGCGTGCCGCACGCGGTGACCGACCGCAACCCCCAATCCGCGCCGCCGTTCGCGGAGCTGCGCGCACGCCAGCAAGCCATCGACGGATGGTACGCGCGCTACGCGGCGACGCTGCCGGTCGACGCCCGTGCCGAGCGCATCGATTTCACCTTCATCGGCGGCGGCGAAGGCCAACTGAGTCGAAGCGACGTTCTCCAGCACGTGGTCAACCACACGACCTATCATCGCGGGCACATCACGGGCATGTTGTGGCTGGCCGGGATCCGTCCGCCCACGACCGACCTGCCCGTCTACCACCGCGACGCGACCTGAGTCAGGCGAGCGCGAACAGCTCGCGCTGGGCGGCAGCGTGCGCGTCACGCTCGACGAACCCGGCTAGCCCCACCCCGACGAGCCGATAACGCGTACGCGCGGGCAGGTCGACCCGCGCGCGCAGCGCGGATGCGATGGCGGCGAGTTGACGGGCCGAGGCGGGCGGATCGGCCGGCGTGATGCTGCGGGTATGGACGTGAAAATCGGACGTTTTCAGCTTGAGCACGACCGTCCGCGCCACCCGCCCGTGCGGACCCTCGGCCTCGCGCCGGTGGACCGCCCAGGTGTGCTCGGCAAGCCGTTCGATGTGGGGGCCAAGCTCGTCCAGCAGCAGGTCGGCTTCGAAGGTATCTTCACTCGAAATCTGCAGCGTGGGGCGATCGATCAGCACCGGCCGATCGTCGATCCCGAACGCGAGGTCGTGCAGGCGTCGGCCATAGCGGCCGAAGCGTCGCTCGAGTTCGTCGCTGGCAACCGTGCGCAGGTCGGCGACCTTGTGGATCCCCAGCGTTTCGAGTTTGCGCTGCATGACCTTGCCGACGCCGGGCAGCCGTTCGACGCCGAGCGGCGCCAGGAAACCCAGCACGGCGCGCGGTCGCACCACGAACAGGCCATCCGGCTTGCCGTAGTCCGACGCGATCTTGGCGAGAAACTTGTTGCCGGCAACGCCGGCCGAAGCGGTCAACCCCGTTTCGTTGCGAATCTCGGTGCGGATCGATTGCGCCACGGCGGTGGCCGACGCGAGGCCCTGCTTGTTCACGGTCACGTCGAGGTAGGCCTCATCCAGCGACAGCGGCTCGATCAGGTCGGTGTGGCGCGCGAAGATCTCGCGGACCCGGCGTGAGGCCGCCTTGTAGCGCGCGAAATCGGGGCGCACGAAGATCCCCTGCGGGCACAGGCGCGCGGCGCGCAGCGCGGACATCGCCGAGTGCACGCCAAACGGGCGCGCCTCATAGCTCGCGGTCAGCACGACCGAGCGCGCGCCCGTCCAGGCGACGATGACCGGCTTGCCGCGCAGCGCCGGATCGTCGCGTTGTTCGACCGACGCGTAGAACGCGTCCATGTCGACATGCACGATTTTGCGCTGGGGCGCCGGCACCGATCACGGCGCCTGCCCGGCCGCGTCCGGCGTCGGCTTGGGCTTCACGAGGAAGTGCACGGCGACGATGCCGAGTTCGTAGAGCAGCGTCATCGGGATCAGCAGCAGCAGCATCGAGGTGATGTCGGGCGGCGTGATCACCGCGGCGACCGCGGCCGCCGCGACGATGGCATAGCGCCGCCAGCTCTTGAGCTGGGCCACGCTCACGACGCCGACCGCCGCCAGGATCACCTGGATGACCGGAATCTCGAAGCACAAGCCGAACGCAAAGAACACCAGCATCACGAAATCGAGATAGTGCGTGATGTCGGTCATCATCTCGACGCCCGCCGGCGTCACCGCGGTCAGGAACCGGAACGCGGCCGGCAACACCAGGAAGTAGGCGAACGCGCAACCGCAGTAAAACAGGAATACCGCAGCGACGAGCAGCGGGCGCGCCAGGCGCTTTTCGTGCCGGTACAGCCCCGGGCTCACGAAGGCCCAGAGCTGGTAGACGATCACCGGCATGCTGATGAACAGTGCGACGTAAAACGCCAGCTTCAGTGGCGTCAGGAACGGGCTCGCCACCTGCGTTGCGATGAGGTGAGCCCCCTGCGGGAGGCGCTTGACCAGCGGCTCGGCGAGCCACGTGTACAGGCGGTTGGCGAACGGCACCAGGCACACCAGCACCACCAGCACGCACGCGATCGCCTTGACGAGCCGCGAGCGCAGTTCCAGCAGGTGCGAGAACAGGCCCTGCTCAAGGTCGAAGCCGGCGACCGCATCCGAGCGACCGGAAGAGTCGTCGTCAGGCGTTGCCATGGCGCGCACCTTCATTGGTCAGTTCAGGCGTGGCGGGCGCTGCAACCTCGGGTACGGATGGAGAAGCGGACGTGTCGGCGACTTCGCTGCGCAGCGCATCGAGCGACTTGGCGGCTGCCGTTGCGTTGTCTTCGGCGCTTTTGCGCAGCGACTCGGCCTGGCCGGCGGCCTCCCTGGCAGCCCGACGGATTTCTTCGAGCTCCAGTTCACGTTCAACTTCGCTGCGTACGCTGTCCCAGCCGAGCCGCGCGCGCCGCAGCATGGCGCCTGCCATCCGCGCGGCCTTGGGCAGCTTCTCAGGTCCCAGTACCACCAGCGCAATCACCGCCACCAGCAGCAGCTTGGTAAAGCTGAGCTCGATCATCGCGGTGCACCGTTACGACTACTTCGATTCGGCGGAATCGCGCTGCTCCTGGTGAGTAGCGTTGGCGGCCGCAGCGGGTGGATCCGCCTGCAGCTTCTCGGTCGTACCGGCGGCCTTGGCCTTCGCGTCTTCGTCTTCGTCGCCGTTCAAGGCCTTCTTGAATCCGCGCACCGCCTTGCCCAGATCCGAGCCCGCGCGCGTCAGCTTGCCCGTGCCGAAAATCACCAGCACGACCACGAGCAGGATCAGCCAATGCCAGATACTGTCGAAACCCATGACAACCTCGTGCGAAATCATGCAAAGCGCCCACGGATGTGGGAGGCCGCTTTTCGCCAAGCCCAAGTGTAGCGCAGCAACGCGCCCGAATCCGGGCAGAGGGTGAGCGCCGGGGCGACTCGCCGATCACCGGTCGCACGTGCTCCCGACCGGTCGCTATGGCAGACTGTCGCGATTGCCTACGTTGGCGGCACCATGTCCCGTTTCGTTGGTTTCGATCCCGATCGCCATCCGGATGATGGTCCAGAGACGGCCGTGTTGCTGGTGAATCTCGGTACCCCCAGCGCGCCGACCGGCGATGCGGTGGCCGAGTACCTCGCGGAATTCCTGTCCGACCCGCGCGTGATCGAGGCGCCGCGCGTATTGTGGTGGCCAATCCTCCACGGATACATCCTGCGGACGCGTCCGCGGCGTTCGGCCGAAGCCTATGCCAAGATCTGGCGGGACGATGGGTCGCCGCTGCTGGTCTTCAGCCGGCAACTCGCGGCCGCGCTGGGCGCACTGCTGTCCCGGCGGACCAGCGGGCGCGTCAGGACGGCGCTCGCCATGACTTACGGTGAACCGTCTGCCGCCGCGGTGGCGACCGAGCTCATGCGCCAGGGCGTGCGCCGGTTGTTGGTCCTCCCGCTGTTTCCGCAGTATTCGGCAACCTCGAGCGGCGCCGCGCTCGACGCGGTGCTCCGCGTCGTTCAGACCCTGCGCGCGCCGCCGGAGCTCCGCACCATCAACGACTACCACGCCAACCCTGGCTACATCGATGCGCTGGCCCGCAGCGTGCAATCCCACTGGGCCCGAAACGGCCGCGGCGACAGGCTGCTGCTGAGCTTCCACGGCATCCCGCAAAAATACGCGGAGTCTGGCGATCCCTATCCGGACCGCTGCGAGGCCACGGCGCGCCTGCTCGCAGGCGCCCTGGGCCTTGCCGGCGACGAGTTGGTTGTCACGTTCCAGTCCCGGCTGGGCCGCCAGCCCTGGCTGCGGCCCTACACCGACGCCATGGTCGAGCAACTCGCGCGCCAGGACGTCGAGTCGCTGGACGTCCTGTGCCCGGGCTTTGCGGTCGACTGCCTGGAAACGCTGGAGGAAGTCGCGCTGCGCTACCGCGCGGTCTTTCTCACCAACGGCGGCAGACAATTCAGGTACATTCCGGCGCTCAACGCGGGCAACGCCCACGTCCAGGCGCTTGCCGACCTCGCGATATCTAGCCTCGCTGGTTGGCTCTGAGGGTTCGACCTCCGGGCCGCGCGGTGCCGGCAAATATCAGTATGTTGCGCAACAAAAAAAGGCTCCCGCCTTTCGACGGGAGCCTTTTCAACATGAAGCCCCTGGCAGTGTCCTACTCTCACATGGCGAATGCCACACTACCATCGGCGCTGGTGCGTTTCACTTCCGAGTTCGGGATGGGATCGGGTGGGGCCACACCGCTATAGCCACCAGGGAAGGGGTGCGAATCACGTCGAATCGACGGTGATCCAGCATAGGGTCGGGATGTGACGAGTGTTTGACTCCACGAGCCTCGACATGCCGTTGAGGCAGCGAAGCGTCTTGGGGTTATATGGTCAAGCCGCACGGATCATTAGTACGCGTTAGCTCAATGCATTGCTGCACTTCCACACCGCGCCTATCAACCTTGTAGTCTTCAAGGTTCCTTCAGGGGGCTTGTGCCCCGGGAGATCTAATCTTGGTGCGCGCTTCCCGCTTAGATGCTTTCAGCGGTTATCGCTTCCGTACGTAGCTACCCGGCAATGCCATTGGCATGACAACCGGAACACCAGCGGTACGTCCACTCCGGTCCTCTCGTACTAGGAGCAGCCCACC
>DASTNI010000045.1:0-20453 GCA_035720985.1 Rhodanobacteraceae bacterium
AGAAGATGCAGGCCAACGTCGCCATCATGCGCAAGCTCCTCACCGTCGCCTGGGCCATGATGAAAGACCCGCAGCCCTACGACGGCGCGCGCCTCTACGCCGACCTCAAAACCGCTTGACTTCGAACAGAGTGTCTACGGTCGTGGCAGCGGCGACGCAACGGTAAGAGGGCCGGAAGGCCCGATTCCAACTCAATGATCATCACAGAGGCAAAATCGATGGGAATCAGGAACGCGACGTGGCGCGCTGCGTGCAGGCTGTTGGCAATTGGCGGTGCATTGTCGCTGCTGGCCTGCGTTTTGCCGGCGCTGGGTGCGACTGCGACTGCGTCGGAAAACCGTGTGGTGCCGCCGCGCGCCGGCGGTTCGGCGCCCAGCGGTGCCGGGGTCGTTGCGGATCCGTGCCGCCTGCAGCCAACGGTGCAGCAGGCCGGCGGCTATTGGCCGTGGCACGACTGGCTGTACGCCAATGATTATGGCCAGTTGTGCTTTTATCAGATCGCCAATGGCGAACTCAAAACGCGCGCCGCGTCCGCCAGGCGTGTGGTTTTCATCGGCGATTCGATCACCCAGATATGGAAGCAGGAAGATCCCGATTTCTTTGCCGGCGGAGTGGTCGATCGGGGAATCAGCGGCCAGACCACGTCGCAGATGCTGGTGCGGTTTCGCCAGGACGTGATCGACCTGCACCCGGAGGTGGTGCAAATCATGGGCGGGACCAACGATATCGCGGGGAACACCGGCGATACGACGCTCGCCGCGATTGAAAACAATATCGCAAGCATGGCCGACCTGGCACGGGCGCACGGCATCGCGGTCGTCCTGGCGTCGGTGTTGCCCGCGTCCCATTTCTTCTGGAATCCGAAGGTGAAACCGGCGTCCGCGATCCGGGCGCTCAATGACTGGATCCGCGCGTATGCCGCGGCGCACAACGACGTCTATGCGGACTACTACGACGCGATGCGTACGCCGGCTGGCGGAATGAAGGCCGGACTGTCGCTGGATGGCGTCCACCCATCGGTTGCCGGCATTCGCGTCATGGACGCCATTGCCGTGCGCGCGGTTCGCGCGGCGTCGGCGGGGCGTCCGGGCCCGGGGACTGCCCATCGCTAGGGCCGGGCGGTGAGCGGGGGCGATCGTCGAACACGACCCAGCGCTGGCGGCCATCGGCCTTGGCGCCGTACATCGCGGAATCGGCGTCGCGCAACAGCTCGGCCGAGGTTTCATAGCGGGGTGCGGCCAACGCGACGCCGATCGAGACCGACGTGAACAGGTCCTTGCCGGCGAGCCGGAAGGGCGCGTTGAGCGCCTCGACGATCCGTGCGGCGACGCGGCCCGCGCCGGCCGCGTCATCGATGCCGTCGAGCAACGCCGCAAATTCGTCACCGCCCAGGCGGGCCACGATGTCTTCGTTCTTGAGGCAGGCGCGAATCCTGGTTCCGGCCTGCACCAGCAACTCGTCGCCGATCCCGTGTCCCTCCGAATCATTGATGCCCTTGAACCGGTCGAGGTCCATGAACAGGACCGCAAAAGCCTGGTGCGCGTCGTCGTGGTACCCGTCCAGCGCCTGCCGCAGGCTCTGGAGAAAGAACGCTCGATTGGGCAGACCGGTGAGGGCGTCGTGCAGCGCGTCGTGCTGCAGGCGCGCCTCGATCCGTTCACGCTGATCGATTTCGATGCGCAGTTCTCGATTCGCCACGGCAAGTTCGCGGGTGCGGGCTTCGACGCGGGCCTCGAGTTGGGCCAGGGTGCGTTGCAGTGATTGCTTGGCGCGGATCCGCGCCAGTGCGTTCGCGATGTGATACGAGACGAACGTCAGCAGCTCCTGGTCGTGCAGGCTGTAGTGGTGTTCGCGCGAATAGCTCTGTACCACGAGCACCCCGGCCGTGCGTTCATCGCACACGAGCGGCACGCCCAGCCAGCACACGGCGCCGTTGCCGGGCAGGGTGACCGCGCCGTCGGCGTGCAGGCGGGCGATTTCCGGTTCGTCGACGAGCAAGGGTGCGCCCTTGCGCAGGACGTATTCGGTCATGCCGTGGGCGGCACTGAGCCGGCGTGGCGCGAAGTCGCTGTTGCGCTCGTCGGCCCAGTAGGGGAAGCTGAGTCGCGCACCATCGTCGGACAGCAGTGCGATATAGAAATTGCGCGCATACAGCAGATCGCCGATCACCCGATGGGCGGACGCATAGAAGTCTTCGATGGCGTCGGTCGTGCCGGCCAGTTCGGCGATGTGGAACAGGGCCGCCTGGAGGCGCTCGCCGCGCTGGCGCTCTTCGACTTCGCGCAGCAGCACGTGGTTGGCGTTGCTGAGATCCGTCGTGCGTGCCTGCACGCGCCGTTCCAGCTCGGCATGCGCCAGGCGTCGATCGAGCGCCGTCTGGATGTGCTGGGCGACGAAGGTCAGCAGGGACTGGTCCTCGGCGTCATAGTGGTGGGTCTCGGTGTAGCTTTGCACCACCACGCAGCCGACCACTTCGTCCTCGCGGAACAACGGCACGCCCAGCCAGTCCCGGGGCAGGACGCCTACGCCGTGCAGGGGCTGCCCAAGCTGCCGGCCGATGTCCTCCATCGAGCCGCGCAGGGCGCGTCCGCCGCGCAGCACGTGCCACGTCGGGCCGTTGGCGATCGTGGCGAGCGGCAGGGTGTCCGCAGGCGCCGGCAGCTCCGTGTCGACGGTGTCGGCGTAATAGGCGAAGCGCACCCAGGCCTGTTCGCGGTCGTACAGCGCGATGTAGAAGTTTTCGGCGTACATCAGGCTGCCGACGATGCGCTGCAGGGCCTGGAACATCGGAGCGAGATCGGTGCCGGCCGCGCTGGCCTGGTCGGCGATGGCATACAGCGCGCGCTGCAGGCGTTCCGAGCGGTCCAGGTGCGTGATCGAGTCGTGGAGCGCCGCGGTTTCGACAAGGCCGGCCGCCCGTATCTCCGTCAATTCCGCCAGAGCCCGCAGGACCGCGTGGTCGCCGTCGTCATTGCCGGACGGTGGAGTGACGATCAGGACTTCCCGCCCCGGCAGCGCAATCTGCAGCGTGGAGTGTCGAGAGGCGATGGCGGTCGCTGGCAGGCCTTCCGGCAGGTGGCGTCGCTCCACGTGCGTACCGGGGACCCGCGCCTGGATCAACGCGATAACCGCCGCGAGCAGCCCGTCGAGGTCGTGCGTTGCCCAAAGTATCGCGCTGTCCCGCAGCCCGGCGGCGACCGCAGGCGTTGCTTGACGACTACGCTCATCGGGCTCGTAACGTTGTGACAGGCCAGGGGACATTGGGCTTCGGTTGTCGGCAGTGCAATGCATGGCTCTGCCGACAATGAAAGCATGGCGCGTGCCATGCGCAGGCGGATCCCGGGATGCCTGTGATCGGGCTCTCACTCCGATATATGAACTTTCGTGTACCCCATGTCCGGCGCGGCACCAGAGTGCGGCGGGCAGCGCCGTTTGGCGCGCGATGCGGGCGCCTGCAGTGTCAGTGTGCAACCATGGTCTCGGATCGATGCCTGCGTTCCACGAGCTCGCGGAACGCAACGGCGGACATCGGCCGGGCGAACAGGTAGCCCTGGAAACAGTCGCAGCCGTGGTGTTTGAGGAACGCCCACTGGGCATCGGTTTCCACGCCCTCGGCCACGACTTCGATGTCCAGACCCTGCGCCATGCCGATGATCGTTCGAGCGACCAGCGCGTCCTGTCGCTGTTCGGGCAGGTGGGTCACGAACGAGCGGTCGATTTTCAGTTGGTCGACCGACAGGCGCGACAGATAGGCGAGCGAGGAATAGCCGGTGCCGAAGTCGTCGAGTGAGACGCGGATGCCGTGGTCGCGCAGCCGCACCAGCTTGTCGCGCACGTCCGCGAGGTTGCCGACCAGCGCGGTTTCGGTGAGTTCGATTTTCAACCGCGTGGGATCGGCGCCGCTGGCCTTGACCATGTCGAGTGCATGGGGCACGAAGTTCGGCGTGCTGAACTGCTTGGCGCTCACGTTGACGGACAGCGACAACCGCCGCGTCGCGGCATCGTCGGCCCATCGGCGAAGCCGATCACACGCGCGCCGCAGCACCCAGTCGCCCACCGGTTCGATCAGTCCCATTTCCTCCGCGAGCGGAATGAACTCGTCCGGTGGCACCCAGCTTCCGCCCTGGCGCTGCCATCGCAGCAGAGCCTCGGCCGCGACGATCCGCCGATCGCCGTCCACTTGCGCCTGGTAGTGCAGTTCAAACGCGTTGGTTTCGATGGCGCGCTCCAGCTCGTCGACCAGTTTTTCGCGCCGACGGACCAGCGCCTGCATCGCCGGCTGGAACTCGCGGGCGCTGCCCGGGCCATCGGCCTTCGCCTGGTAAAGCGCGATCTCCGCCTCCTTCAGGACCGTTTCCGGCGACCCACGGTCCGGCAGCACCTGGGTCGAACCGATGCCCACCGTCATGGCCACCTGCGGACCACCGTCGAGGCGGAACGGCTCGGCCATGGCGCGCCGGATCCGCGCGGTCCACCCGGCGACGGTCCACCTGGACGGCGTGGCGGGATCTTCGTTGGGCGGCACGAAGAGCGCGAACATGCCACCGGCCAGCCTGGCCAGGATTCCATCGTTGCGCACCGCGTAGCGCAGCCGCTGCGCCACCAGCACCAGCAGCTGGTCGCCCACGTCGTGCGAATGCACATCGTTGACCCGCTTGAAGCGGTCCAGATCGATGACGAACAGCATGCCCGTGCCGACCTGTGGCTGCCTCGACGGGGATCGGAGCTGGTTGCGCAGGAAATAGCGGTTGGGCAGGTCGGTCAAGGCGTCGAAAAACTTGCGGTGCTTGGCTTCGGCGCGGGCTTCGTGTTCCGACGAAACGTCCACCATGGAGCACAGGTATTGCGCGGGCCGGCCGTTCTCGCCGGGAATCACCGACACCATCACGCGCACGACCTTGGAGGCGCCCCCCTTGCGGTGCAGCCATTGTTCGGCGCGCCAGGGGCCGTCGGCGGCATCCGTGCGCCGGATCTGCCTGAGCACCCTTGGATCGGCATTCCAGCCCAGGATCTGGATCGATTTCCCGATGGCCTCCATGGCCGAGAACCCCGTCAGCACCTGGAACGCGTGATTGACGCGCCGGATGACGCCATCCGGGTCCGTCACCATGAGGGCCGCCTGCGACTGGAATGCGACGGAGGTCAGGCGCAATTCCTGCTCGGCATGCTTGCGCCGGCTGATGTCCTGCGCGTACTCCAGCACGAGGTCGGCGCTGCCATCGGGGGCGCTCACCACCGCGATGTCCAACTGCACCGGAAAACAGCGCCCGTCGCGCGCGACGTGTTCGGACTCGAGGATCATGTGTCCGGTGCGCTCGATCTGCGGCCGGCGGGTGTGCCATTCCTCGCGCAGGCGGTCCGGATACAGCTGGTCGGCCGACATGCCGATCATTTCGCCGGGCTCGTAGCCACGTTCGTGCGCGAAGGTGGGGCTGGCGGCGACGATCGTCCGGGGCTCGGCGGTGAAGATCACGAGTGCGATGCCTGCATGCTCGAACACGCGCGCCCACAGGCGCAGGCGCAGCTCGTCGCGCTTGCGATCCGTGATGTCGCGCGCGAGGCACAGCACGCCGTGCTCGCGGGTTTCCGGGTTGCCCAGCGGCGCCGTGACCACTTCCAGCTGGCGCGCGGCGTGATCGCCGGCGGCGAGTTCCAGCGCGCACGTGCGGGCCTCGCCGTGCCGCCACACGTCCTCGCCCAGCGCGCGGGTCTGCGCCGCGAACTCATGCCCGAAGAGGGCCTCGTCGGTCGAACCCAGGATTTGGCCACGTTCAATCTTGAACAGCCGGGAGGTGGACTCGTTGCATTCGCGGTAGACGCCGGCGCCGTCCTTGGCCCAGATGGCGTCGGGACTCGCGTCGAACAGCGTGCGCAGCTTGCCTTCGTTTTCGAACAACCTGCGGGTGCGCCGGGCGAGCACGCGACGCAGCGCCCACAGCCAGATTCCGAGCAGGACCAGGGCCACCAGCGCGGTCGAGGAGATCCAGCGGATCGTCCGCAGGTAGGGCTGGAGGACGAACGGTTCGTCCAGCCAGCGCCGGTCCAGTCCCCGCTGCTCGGGCGGCGTGATGCGCGCCATGCCGGCCTGCAACGTCTGCAGCAGCGCGGTGTCGCCCTTGCGGGTGGCGTAGCGCAGCTCGGGCGCGCGGATGACGAACGCCTGGTAAAAGTGGTCGAGCGCACCCTGCCGACTGAGATAGAACGTCGCGGCGTCGTCGACCATGCAAAAGGCGTGCGGACTGCCGGCGGCCGCGGCGCGCGCGAGTGCCCGGTAATTGGGAAATTCCACCAGGTGGGTGATGCCGGCCGCCCGCAGCCATTCCACGCAGGCGTCGCGTTGCCCGACGCCGACCCGGAACCCCGCCAGCGACGCCGCGTCGTGCACGCCGCGAATGCGGTCATCGACATACACCGCGATGCGAACGGTCGCATAGGGTTTGGAGAAGGCATAACGGGCCTCGCGCGGCGGCGTCCGGTAGGCGATCTCCAGCACGTCGGCGTCGCCCGCGGCCATCGCGTCCTGCGCGGCGGGCCAGGTCATCGGCTTGATGTCGACCCGGATGCCGGTGTGGGCCTGGAACAAGCGCCATTTGTCGACCACGTAGCCTTCGGGCCTGCCCTGGCCATCGACGAACAGGAACGGCGGGTAGTCGCCGTTGGCGACGACCGTAATGTGCTCGGGGGTGGCGCCCGGCGGCGCGGCACGTGCGGCGCCGGCGGCCATGATCGCCAGCAGCGCGCATCCCAGCTTCAGCCAGGCGGAACCGTGCGTGGTCCCTTCGCGCCGGATGTCTCGCCTTACCACGGGCGCGCACGCACGCGCAGCGCAGCACCGATGCCGGTCGCTTGAACGCCTTTCAGAGCTTACGTCCATTGCCCACCGCTGCCCGCACCACGCCGTCGTCATCGCCACGAGCCGGAGCCCGGCCGCGGCGTGTTGCCTGCGCGAGAGAACCCGCGTGGCTCGGTACGCCCGGGCCGTGCTGATCTCATCGGGGTCTGGGTCGCGCAGGACGTGCCCGCCGGGCTGCCCGCACCCGGTGGATCCAGTCAAGCAAAAAACATGCCCCGGGTGGCTCCGCCCGCGAAACGGTAGGGCCTGGGCCACGAAAATGTGACGGCCGGCGCGGTCGGGGGCGTCGGAGTATCCAGTGACCGCTACTCGGTGGACCCGCGTGCGGCGGTGCGGGCGGTCGCCAGGGTGCGCAGCAGTTCGTCCTGCGGCTGCGGGCGTCCGTACAAAAAGCCCTGCAGCAGGCCGACGCCCGCGGCACGCAAGGCGTCCGCCTGCGCGTTGGTCTCCACGCCCTTGGCCACGACGTCGAGGCCGAGCGTGCGTCCGAGGCTCGCCACCGTCTGCACGATCGCACGATCCACCGGATTGGTGTCGATCTGCTGCACGAACGAAAGATCCATCTTGAGCGTATGAACGGTGACGTGCTTGAGGTAGGCGAACGACGAGCACTCGCTGCCGAAGTCGTCGATGCACAGGCGCGTTCCAAGCTCACGCAAGGCCTCCAGCGCGCTGGTGGTCGCCGGGATCGCCCCCGCGGCGACCGCCGCACTCACGTCCACCCCGAATTCGATGCGGCGCGGGTCCATGTTGGCGGCGGCAAGGACATGCCGAACCGCCGAGCTGAGGCCGGCCTGCGTGAGCTGGCGCGCCGACAGGTTGACCGCCACGCACACGCGGACTTCGGGATCGCCGTCCTGCGTCCACTGGGCGGCTGCGCGACACGCCTCCTCGAGTACCCACATGCCGATCGGCGCGATCAGGCCCGAGTCCTCGGCGACCGGCATGAAATCCTGTGGCAACAGCAGCCCGCGGGTCGGGTGCTGCCAGCGCAGCAACGCCTCGATGCTCGCGATCGAGCCGGAGTTCGCGTGCACGATCGGCTGGAAGTACAGGCGGAGCTGGCCGTCCTGCAGCGCCTCGCGCAATTCGCGCGCCAACTGCGGTCCGGCGACCGCCAGCGGGTGCGCCTTCTGGTCAAAGCGCGCGTGACGCGCACGGCCCGATTGCTTCGCGCGGTACATGGCCATGTCGGCCGACGCCACCAGCGCTTCCGCGGTGCTGTCCTCGCCGGCCAGCACCACGCCGACGCTGGCGGTCAGGAACACGCTTTCGCCCAGCACGTGCACCGGATCGTCCAGCGCGCGCAGGGCCCGATCGGCCACGGTCTCGCCCGCCGCATAGGAATCCACGTTCGAGCACACGACCAGGAATTCGTCACCCGCGAGGCGCGCCACGATGTCGTCCGGGCGCACCGCCTGGCGGAATCGCTCGGCCACCGCGCGCAGCACGCGATCGCCGGCGTCGTGGCCGATGCTGTCGTTGATCTGCTTGAAGTGGTCAAGATCCACGAACAGTACGGCGATGCCCTTGCCGTGCGGCTCGGATTGCCGGAGCAGCTGGTCGAGTCGCTCGAGGACGAGGCTGCGGTTGGCCAGGCCCGTCAGGCTGTCGTAGAGCGCGCGCCGTTCGAGCGCGCGCTGCACCTTGGCGCGGTCGGTGATGTCCCGGATGGCTGCGTAGAATCGCCAGTCGCCGCCTTCCTGGAACGACCACAGGGTGAGCTCGACGGGAAACTCGTGGCCGCTTTTGTGGAGCCCCGTCAGTTCGACCGGCTTGTCGGTGATCTTGGACGCGCCCGTGGCCAGCACGCGTGCGACGGCATCACGATGCGCCTCGCGATGCTGCGGCGGCACGATGGTTTCGGTGACCGTGCGGCCGATGGCCTCCTCGGCGGTCCAGCCGAACAACGCCGCCGCGGCGTGGTTCCACTCGACGATGCGGTGGTCGCGGTCCATCGCCACGATCGCGTCGGTCGCGTAGTCGAGCACCTGGCGTGAGTGCCTGGCTAATGCACGCAGGCGTTCCTGTTCGGTGCTGCGCGCAATGAGGCCGCCGACCAGCCGGCCGATCCTGGCCATCGTGGCGAGCGCGTCCGCGTCAGGTTCGGCGAACTCGCGGGCGTAGAACTCGAGTACGCCGCTGGCCGCATTGCCCTCGCCCAGCGGGAATGCGTAGGATGCCGCCAGGCCGATCGCCTGCGCCGCCATGCGCAGGCGCACGTCGGCCGCGGTCGCGAGATCAGGCAGCCAGCCCGGGCGTGCCTCGGCCAGGACGCGGCCGCAAAGGCCCTCGCCGCGGCGTATGCCCTGCGCCGCCAGCACGCCTTCGAAGTCGGCGAAACCCGCCGGTGGCGGCGCCTCGACGGTGCACCAGGCGCCGAGCTGCCGGAGCCGGTCGGATCCGGTTTCGGCCACCAGCGTGCGCGCCGCCGACCACCCGAATCCCCCGCAGATCTGGCGCAGGACGTCCTGCAGCGCATCGACCGGCGTCTTCGCCTGCGCGATGGCCGCAGTCACCCGTGCCAGAAGCCCGGATTCGGGATCCAGGAGTTCGGGACGCATAATTCCTCCAAGCATTACCACCTGCCCGGCGACCCCTGCGGGCGGCCGGCCCTGTTGCTCCCACGTACCCTACGGGAAGCGCAAGCAAGATACGCGCCAAGCGCGCTCCCGTGCGCACGTGGCGGGCAGCGATGCGCGCGCCGTGCCGATCGGGCGGAGCGCCGCCGCCCCACGCCGGGTGGCCGGGCGTTGACGTGGCTTGCACGCCGGCCGCGGAAGACTGCACGCTTCCGACCTTCTGTCGCCAGACGTTCGTTACGTGACCCAGCGTGATGCCGCGGCAAGCCCGCGTTTTGGTATCGGTGGCATGGCGGTGTATGTACCTCCATACCGGGTGGATCTTGATCGGTGGTGTGCGTGGACCGGCAACGACCCTGCCAAGACACGCGCCGTGGTGGGTCGCGCTTTCCGGCTGCCCGGGCCGGGCCAGAACGTGTACGTGCTGGCCGCGAATGCGGTGCTGCGGCTGATCGCGCGGTATGCCATCGATCCGCAGCGCGTCGGGTTTCTGGCGCTGGGCACCGAATCCAGCATCGACAATGCCGCGGGCGCGGTGATCGTCCGTGGCCTGGTCGATCGCGGGCTGGCGGCCGGCGGCATGCCCGAGCTGGCGCGCGACTGCGAGGTGCCCGAATTCAAGCACGCCTGCCTGGGGGGCGTGTATGCACTCAAGGGTGCGTTGCGCTATCTCGCGTGCGACGGCGCGGGGCGCCAGGCCATCGTGGTCAGCGCCGACATCGCCGAGTACGCACGCGGCAGCAGCGGCGAGCCCACGCAGGGGGCGGGCGCCGTCGCGATGCTGGTCGAGGCTTCGCCGCGGCTGCTGGAATTCGACCTCGCGGGCAGCGGCAGCGCATCCAAGTACCGTGGCCTGGATTTTCGCAAGCCGTTCCTGCGCTTTGCCGGGCAGACCCCGGGCACGCTGGGACACCTGAGCGACCTGCCGGTGTTCAACGGCAAGTACTCCACCGATTGCTACACCGATGCCACCCTGAGTGCGATGGACGCGTTGTTTGCGCGCCGCGGTGGCTCGCGCACCGGGTACCTGCGCGGCCTCGCCGCGGTGTTCATGCACCGCCCGTACCACCACATGCCGCGCAGCGGCTGGGGCATGGTGTGGCTCGCGGCACTGGCGCGTGATGCCGCGGGAGACGCGGACGTCGGCCGTGAACTTGCGGGCTACTGCGCCAAGGCTGGCGTTGCGGTTGACGCGCTGGTGCGCGAGCTTGACGCCGGGGCCGCGGCCTGCGACGGCCAGACCCTGCCGCCGGCGGCGTTTCCGTCCGCTACGGCAGTCCTCAAGGCCTACCGCAAGACCCCGGCGTACGCGCAAGCCGTGGAACGGGCGCTGGGACTGGGGGCGGAAGCCGTGATGGAGCTGGGCAACCTCTATACCGCGGCGCTCCCGGCGTGGCTGGCGGCAGGACTCGAGGCCGCGGCCCGTGGCGATGTCGCGCTGGACGGGCGCGACCTGCTGGTGGTGGGGTACGGCAGCGGCGACGCCGCCGAGGCGATTCCCGCGCGGGTCGCGCCGGGCTGGCGTGATGCGGCGCGCGCCATTCATTTCGGTGAGGCCATGGCGGGTGCGGTGGATCTGGAGCGCGACGCCTACGCCGCGCTCCACGACACCGCAAGCCTGGCGGCGGGCACCGCCACCGCGGTGCGGACCGGCTGGATCGTCGATGGCGTCGGGCAGCGCGACGAGCGCGAGTTCCAGGACTACGGCATCGCCTATTACCGGTACCTTGGCTTGCCCTGAGGACGTGCCGACTTTGCCGATTCCGTTCGTGGTTCGACACGCTCGCCACGGACGGAATCAGTGTGTGATCCATTCGTCCTGAGTCTGTCGAAGGACGCACGAGGGTTCGATCGGCGCATCCTCGAGGGTGATCCTGATCGGCCGCCCGCGTTCGTGGTTCGACACGCCCACCACGAACGGGATCGATTGGCCGTCCGTCCCGAGCCCGCCGAAGGACGCACAAACGGTTCGATCAGCGCGTCGCCAAGACTGCACGCCGCGCGTCACGGCGCGGTGGCGATGCACTTTTCGAGCTGGGCGGCATTCGCTGCGGCCGAACGCACGCGGCCGACGTTGGACACGATCACCGTCGCGCCCAGTGCCTGCGTCCCTTGGCAGATCGTGAAGGTCGTATTGCTGCCGGGTGCGCTGCCGTCCGGGTGGAACACGATCTTCTCGCGGCCCACGCTGGTGATGAGCCGCAGGTTGCTTGCGACCGCGCCGGTCATGGCCAGCACCGGCGTGCCGGTGTCAGGCTTGCCGTCGTGGTCCGCGTCCAGCGCGATGATCCAGCCCGAGTGCCAGGCGAAGCCGGATGTGCAGCTTTTGCCGTCCACGCTCGGGCACATCAGCACGCGTGTGCCACGCATGATGGCGGCGTGCCGCGCGTGCTGCAGCGCGCGCGTGACCTGGCCTTCGGCCGTCCGGGTCTGGACCTGGGCCTTGAGCTTGCCGAACGCCGGCGCGCCGAGCATCAGCACGATCGCGGCAATGGCGATGACCGTCACCAGCTCGACCAGCGTCATTCCCGCCGCGGTACGCGATGCGTCCATGCCGTCTCCCTCCGGCCCCGCAGGTTGGCGGGGCCGTACGAGGCGACGAAGCGGCAGGTTCGCGCGCGGGGTGTCGGCGCGCGCCGACGGCGTCTGTCAGGCCGGCGGCACTTATAATTGGCCGGTGGACATGCCGCGCACACCGCACCGCGACGACGAGCGCTTTCAACTGGTCGCGCCGTATCAGCCCGCCGGCGACCAGCCGCGCGCGATCGCGAGGCTCATCGAGGGTTTCGACGCCGGCCTCGCAGCGCAGACGCTGCTGGGCGTGACGGGTTCGGGCAAGACCTTCACCATCGCGAACGTGATCGAAGCGGTGCAGCGGCCGACGCTGGTGCTGGCGCCCAACAAGACGCTGGCCGCGCAGCTGTATGGCGAGTTCAAGCAGTTCTTCCCGCACAACGCGGTCGAGTACTTCGTCAGCTATTACGACTACTACCAGCCCGAGGCGTACGTTCCGTCGTCGGATACCTACATCGAAAAAGACGCGAGCATCAACGACCACATCGAGCAGATGCGCCTGGCCGCGACCAAGGCGCTGCTGTCGCGGCGTGACGCGCTCATTGTCGGCACGGTCTCGGCGATCTACGGCCTGGGTGATCCGGAGGATTACCTCAGCCTGCGGCTGATCCTGTCGATCGGCGACAAGGTCGACCAGCGCGCGATGCTGCGCCAGTTGACCGAGCTGCAGTACACGCGCAACGAGCTGGAGCTGCGCCGCGGCACCTATCGCGTGCGCGGCGAAAACCTCGACGTCTTTCCGGCCGAAAGCGAGACCGAGGCGCTGCGCATCGAGGTGTTCGACGGCGAGGTCGAGCGCATCTCGATGTTCGATCCGCTGACCGGCGAGATCCTGCGCAAGCTGCCGCGCTGCGTGGTGTACCCCGCGACGCACTATGCGTCGACGCGCGAAAGCGTGCTCAACGCCATCGACACCATCAAGGCGGAACTGAAGGACCGGCTGGAGGTGCTGCGCGGCGCCAACAAGCTGCTGGAGGCGCAGCGGCTGGAGCAGCGCACCACCTACGACATGGAGATGATGCACGAGGTCGGCTACTGCCAGGGCATCGAGAACTACTCGCGCCACCTCACGCGCCGCGCGCCGGGCGCGCCGCCCCCCACGCTGTTCGACTACCTGCCGTCCGACGCGCTGCTGGTGGTCGACGAATCGCACGTGACCGTCCCGCAGCTGGGCGCGATGTACAAGGGCGACCGCTCGCGCAAGGAAACCCTGGTCGAGTTCGGCTTCCGGCTGCCGAGCGCGCTCGACAACCGGCCGCTGAAGTTCGAGGAATGGGAGCAGCGCGAGCCGCGCACCATCTTCGTATCCGCGACGCCGCGCGACTACGAGCTGCAGAAGTCCGGCGGCAGCGTCGTCGAGCTCGTCGTGCGGCCGACCGGGCTGCTCGACCCGGAAGTGGAAGTCCGCCCCGTGCGCTCGCAGGTCGACGACGTGCTGGGCGAGATCCACGAGCGCGTGAAGCTGGGCGACCGCGTGCTGATCACCACGCTCACCAAGCGCATGGCCGAGAACCTCACCGAGTTCCTCGACGAGCAGGGCGTGCGCGTGCGCTACCTGCACTCGGACATCGAGACCGTCGAGCGGGTCGAGATCATCCGCGACCTGCGGCTCGGGAAGTTCGACGTGCTGGTCGGCATCAACCTGTTGCGCGAGGGCCTCGACATGCCCGAGGTGTCGCTGGTCGCGATCCTGGATGCCGACAAGGAAGGCTATCTGCGTTCGACCGGCTCGCTGATCCAGACGATCGGCCGCGCGGCGCGCAACGCCCGTGGCAAGGCGATCCTGTACGCCGATTCCATCACCCGTTCGATGCAGGCCGCCATGGACGAGACCGGCCGCCGGCGCGCGAAGCAGATCGAATACAACGCCGAGCACGGCATCACGCCCAAGACCATCGTGCGGGCAATCGCGGACGTGATGGAAGGCGCGCGCGACGAGCCCACGAACGCACGCGGGCGCGGACGCGGCAAGAAGCACGCGCAGGGCCAGGTCCGCAAAGTGGCCGAGGAAGCCGGCGACTACACGACGCTGGATGAGCGCGCCGCGCTGGCGCTCATCAAGAAGCTCGAAGCCGAGATGTACCAGCACGCCGAGCGGCTGGAATTCGAGGACGCCGCGCGCCTGCGCGACGAGATCCACCGCGTGCGCGAGCAGGCCTTCGTGCGCTGATCGGGCGCCCCAAGTCGCGACTGAAGTCGCCCCCACAAGACGGAACTTGATGATGGGCTCGAAACCCGCAGGAGGGGCGGCAGCCCCGACCGGCCTGGCGATGCGCGATTGCCGCCACCGTCGCGACCGAGGCCGCTCCCACATGGGGCACCGGGCCGGATTCAATCCGGCGCATGCGCCGCCACCGCGGCACCCAGCAATCCGGGATTCGGGTGCGTGACGACCTCGACCGCCATCCGGCGCATGTAGTCGACGTGGCGGCCCTTGTTGGTGAATGCGTCCATGAACCCGCTGGCGCGGAAGAAAGCGAGGATGTGCAGCACCACGCCGCCGGCGATCAACACCGTGTTGGCGCCGTGCAGCAGCGCGGCGTCGCCCGCGACCGCGCCATATACGCGGCAGAAGCATTGCAGCGCGTGGGTGGCATCGGGTTCGCCGGCGAGCGCGGCTTCGGTCACCGTCTTGGAACGCCGCGAGCCGGGCACGTGTGCGGGCGAGGGCACCGGCGCGACGCCGCGCAGGCACGCATCGATGTTGGACAGGCCGTGCCCGCTCAGCAGGCGTTCGTTGGAGACGCGGCCGTGGCGCACCATCAGCCAGTCGAAGAGCTTGTGCTGCTCGTCGTCGAGCGGCGCGAAGCTCGCGTGGCCGCCTTCGGTCGGCACCACGTGCCAGCCGTGGCGCGGCGAGCCCGTCAGCAGCGCGACGCCCAGGCCGGTGCCGGCGCCGATCAGTGTGACCGGGCCGACCGGCGGCGTCGCCGGGGTGCTGTTGATGGCCAGGCGATCGCCTGCCTTGAGAAACGGTGCGGCCCAGGCGATGGCCGCGAAGTCGTTGATGAGCTGCAGGCGGTCGAGCCCGATCCTGCTTTGCAGCTCGCCGCGCGTGGACGACCAGCCACGGTTGGTCAGGCGGATGGCGTCGCCCTCGATGGGCGAGGCCACCGCCAGCGCCGCGCACTTCGGGTGTACGCCCTTGAGTTTCAGGTAGCGGTTCGCCGCATCGGACAGGCTGGCTACTTCGGCGTCGCTGTAGGTATGTTCCTCGAGGATCTGCGGTTCGGCCGCGGCGAGATCGGTCAGCGCAAAGCGCGCGTTGGTGCCACCGATATCGCCGATGAGTGCGTAATCCGCCATGCATGTACTCCAAGGGTCCGGGCTGGGCCGTCACGGCCCGGACGCAACGACGTTCGGCACGGCCAGCCGGCGATGATACGGGGCACGCGGTGCTGCTGTCAGGTCTGGTAGGCGCGGATGACTGGCCATTGCCGCAGATGGACGTCCATCCGTGCGATCTCACTTGACTGTTACAAAATGTGTCGTAGGCTCCGCACGTGGTTCGTTTACCGGGGAGGCAAACGAACGCGAGGTGGGCCGGGATGAGGAAGTCCTTGGCGCGGGCCATCGGGCTCGCTTTGGGGTTGGGGGCCACGGGATCGCTGCTGGGCATGGCCGTGGCGCACGCCGGCACGGTGTCGCCCGTCGACGAGTACCGCAAGCTCGTTGCCGCGGGCCAGCGCGTGCAGCCACTGGGCATGCACCCCTTTGGCGAAAAGGTCAATCTCTACAATGGCGGCCTGTCGTTCGAGGTTACGGACGTCAGCGTTCCGGGCACGGGGCCGTCACTGACCTTGGGCCGCACCCTGGCGACCGCCAATTCCGGGCTGCATGTCAACCTCAATCGCGAACGTCCCTTCGGCGATTGGGATCTCGATATCCCGCGGATCGAGACGGCTACCGGCGACCAGTTCAACGTGACCGGCTGGTACGTCGCGAGTTTTGGCGACGCCGGGTACCTGGACCGCTGCACGGATTTCGTGGCGCCTCCGCCGGTCGATGGCAACGGCGCACCCCCCTGGTCCGCGGACCAGTGGTGGCATGGCTATCACCTGGTCGTGCCGGGCGTTGGCGACCAGTTGTTGCTGTCGGACCCGGCGCAGGTACCCGCCAGCGGCAGCTACGTGGCCGGCACCAAGCGCGGCTGGGTGGTGAGCTGCGGCGTCACCGCGAGCGATGGCGGCCAAGGATTTCTGGTGACTTCGCCGGAGGGCACGCGATACACGTTTTCCCAGCTCGTGTACCGCCCGATGCAATTCCTGGGCAAGCCGCTGGATGAAGCGCCGGATGCGATGCCGGCGGCGGTCGGCAATGCCCCGTTGGTCGCCGCCAGCGACATCCTCGCGCGCCGCAGGGCGCTGATGTATGTCACCCAGGTCGAAGACCGCTTTGGCAACACCCTGACCTACAACTGGAGCGGCAACAACCTCGCCAGCATCGTGGCCAGCGACGGTCGCGAGTTGACCTTCGCGTATGAGCCGGCGCCGAATACGCAGCTCATCCACACCGTGACCGAAACCGCGGCCGGCGGCGCGGTGGCGCGGACCTGGACGTACGCCTACAACACGTCCGGCGCCGAGCCCACGCTGACCCACGTCACGCTGCCCGACGGCAGCGGATGGTCGTACAGTCTCGGCAGCCTGCAGTCGGCATCGCTCACGCTGATGGGTACGATGTGTGTGCCTGGGAGCACGACCGAAAACCTGCCCACCATGACGGGCAACATGGTCGCCAGCGGCAGCATGACGACGCCATCGGGGCTCACCGCCACGTTCACGCTCACCGCCATGTTGCACGGGCGGTCTTACGTGCCGCGGGACTGCGAGGAGATCGACGGCGATCCGACCGACTCGTTTCCCGCCGTCCCCAATATCTATGCGCAGTACTCGCTGACCAGCGAGGTGGTCAGCGGGCCGGGCGTTCCCTCGTCGACGTGGACGTGGAGCTACGCGCCGCTCACCTACAGCTGGTCCACCGACGCTTGCGCGGCCAGCGGGACCTGCCCCGATACCACGTATACCGATGCGACAAACCCGCTTGGCGAGGCCACACGGTATACGTACAGCGACCGCTTCGATGCCAGCGAAGGCAAGCTGCTGTCCACGGACGACTACGGCGGCGCAGCGGGGTCGACCGTGTTGCGCGCGGCGGCAAGCACCTATGCCAACCCGACAGGCGGTCCCTGGCCGTCCGCCTATGGCATCGACCTGCAGGGCCGTGACAACCACGCCCAGGTCGAGGAACGCTCGCCGCTGCGATCGCGGACCACCACCCAGCAGGGCGCGACCTTCACCACCACGGTCAATACGTTCGACGACTTCGCGCGCGCCCTCGGCAGCACGTCTTCCAGCAGCCTCGGCTACAGCAAGACCGATACCACCAGTTATCTGGACGACAAGACCCACTGGGTGTTGGGACTGGTCACGCAGACCGCCACCAACGGCATCGTGTCGTCGCAAACCACGTACGACAGCCTCGATCAGCCGACCAATCAGTACGCGTTTGGCGGCCGCCTGCTCGAGACGGACGCGTGGAACGCGAACGGCACCCTGGCCTCCAGCACGGACGGCGATGGCCACACCACGACGTTCTCCAACTGGTACCGCGGCGTACCGGAAACCATCGGCTTTGCCGACGGCACCACCGAATCCGCGACCGTCAACGGCGACGGCTGGATCACGTCGATCACCGATGAGAACGGTTTCACCACCAGCTACGCCTGGGATCCGATGGGGCGGCTCGCGCAGGTCGGCTATCCCGCGGGCGATGTGGTCGCCTGGAACCCCACCGAACTTTCGTTCACGCAGGTTGCCGGCAGTGAACTCGGCATTCCCGGTGGCCACTGGAAACAGGTCGTCCACACCGGCAACGACTACAGCGTCACCTGGTTCGACGCCTACTGGCGGCCGCTGGTCACGGAACACTACGACTCCGCCAACCAGGCCGCCACGCTGAGCCAGGTCGTCCACCAGTACGACGCCCTGGGGCGCGACGTGTTCACGTCCTACCCGACGGCCAACGTCACCAGCTACACCGACACGCCGCCCGGTGCCACGACGGCGTATGACGCCCTCGGCCGCGTCACCGAGGTCGAGCTGGACTCCTCGCTCGGCAAGCTGCCGACCACGACGCAGTACCTGTCGGGGTTCGCAACCGAGGTCACCGATCCGCGCGGCTACAGCACCACCACCAGTTACCAGGCGTTCGGTACGCCCACCACCCAATGGCCGGTGGCCATCAGCGCGCCGCAGGGTGAGCAGACCACGATCACCCGCGACGCGTTCGGCAAGCCGCTGACCATCGCGCGTGCCGGGGCTGCCGACACCCGCTACTACGTCTACAACCCGCAGCAGCAGTTGTGCAAGCTGGTGCAGTCCGAAAACGGCGCGACGGTCTTCACTTACGACGGTGCGGGCAACCTCGCCTGGAGCGCGCCCGGGATGGACCTGTCCGGGACGGATCCCAGTTGCGACACCACCGAAGCGGGGGATACCGGACACCTCATCAGCCGTACCTATGACGCGCGCAATCGCGTCATCGCGGTCCACGACCAGGACGGGTTCAGCAACACCACTTATGCGTACACGCCCGACGGCCTGGTCGCGTCGGCGACCGTGGCCAACGGCGGCACGCCGGTGACCACCACGTACGCCTACGACCGGCGTCGGCTGCTGACGCAGGAAAGCATGAGCTTTCCGGGCTCGCCGGGCTTCACGCTTGCCTATGTGTACGACGCCAACGGGCACCTTTCCAGCCTGACCTACCCCGATGGCCGCACCCTCGGCTACGCGCCCAACGCGCTGGGCCAGCCCACCGCGGCCGGCAGCTACGCGACCGACGTGCACTACTACCCCAACGGGCTGATCGCCGGCTTCACGTTCGGCAGCGGGGCCGTGCACACCATGGAAGAAACCGACCGCGGCCTGGTCGGGCGCAGCACGGACACGTTCGACGGCACGCCGGGATTCGACCGCGCCTACGCCTACGACGGCGACGGCAACGTGGCCGCGATCACCGACTACCTGCCCGGCAACGTCGGCGACGTCGACATGACCTACGACGGCCTCGACCGCCTGACCGAGGCCGACTCGCCGATGTTCGGCGGCAGCGGCCAGGCGCTGTATGCGTACGACGTCCTCAACAACCTGACCTCGGCCGCGGTGGGCAGCCAGACCGCCGTCGACTACGTCTACGACGCGCACAACCGGCTCACCGAGCTGACGGCCGCCGGAACCGGCTCAGTGCTGGACACCTACCAGTACGACACCCAGGGCAACCTCGCCCAGCGCAACAGCAACGCGTTCCAGTTCGACATGGCCGATCGGCTGAAGGGCGTGCCGGGCGTGGCCACGTATCTGTACGACGCCGCCGGGCGGCGGGCGCAGAAGGACGAACTGGTTGCGGCGAAAACGCTGGACTCGCAATACAGCGAATCCGGGCAGTTGATGGAGCAGTGGAACCCGGCCGGGGATGCAGCGACCGACTACGTGTATCTGGGTGACACCCTGGTCGCCAGGGTGACGAACGGTGCAACGCCTGCGCCGCCGCCCGCGCCGCCGCCACCCGTGCCGCCGCCACCCGCGCCACCGCCGCCCGCGCCACCGCCGCCGCCACCTGCGCCGCCGCCACCTGCGATCCCGCCGGCACCCGCGCTGTCTGGCCCGTCTTCCAGTCCGACGGGGGACTTCACGATCGATTGGACCGGCGAGAGCGGCGCGACCAGCTATCAGCTCGACCAGAACGGCAGCGTGGTGTACAGCGGCAGCGCTTTGTCGTGGAACGCGAACGTCCAGAGCAACGGCGAGTACGCCTATACGGCATTCGCGTGCGACAGCGCCGGCTGCAGCCCCGCCAGCAACACCGTAACGGTGGACGTGAACGTTGAGTGTCCCGCTGTGGCAGTCGCCGGCATCCAGCCCGACCTGATCAAGTGCCCGCCACCGGCGCCGCCGCCCGCGCCACCACCTGCGCCACCACCTGCGCCACCGCCCGCGCCACCACCGGCGCCACCACCGGCGCCACCACCGGCGCCACCGCCGGCGCCACCGCCCGCGGTTCCCGCGGCGCCCACGCTGTCGGGCCCGTCTTCCAGCCCGACGGGGGACTTCACGATCGATTGGACCGGCGAGAGCGGCGCGACCAGCTACCAGCTCGACCAGAACGGCAGCGTGGTGTACAGCGGCAGCGCCTTGTCGTGGAACGCGAACGTCCAGAGCAACGGTGAGTATGCCTATACGGCATTCGCGTGCGGCAGCGCGGGCTGCAGCCCGGCCAGCAACACCGTAACCGTGGATGTGAACGTCGAGTGTCCCGCTGTAGCAGTCACCGGCGTCCAACCCGACCTGATCAAGTGCCCGCCACCGGCGCCACCGCCTGCGCCACCGCCCGCGCCGCCACCCGCGCCGCCACCCGCGCCGCCACCCGCGCCGCCACCCGCG
>DASTNI010000046.1:0-4050 GCA_035720985.1 Rhodanobacteraceae bacterium
TGGTCCGCCGGGCAGGATTCATCCAGCATGCGGATGAACCAGTACTCGGCCTGGTGTTGCGGATCCCGATCCCCTTGGCGAGTGAAGAGACTCATATCTAGCGAGACGTGCCACGCGCGGATTTTTCTACCGCCCGGCGAATGCGTACCAAAGCCATCGTCAAATGCTTCTCGACCATTTTCACTGAGATACCCGAAAGCTCGGCAATCCTGGCGTTGCTGAAACCCTGCACGCGCTTGAGCAGGAATACCTTCTTGCACTTGGGCGGCAGCGACGCGATCGCCGCCGCGAGCAGTTCCATCTGCTGGGCGCGGATCGCGTTGCCGATCGGCGAGGGTGCCGTCGAGGGCAGCTCGGGCACCGCATCCAGCGCCACGTGGTCCCGGCTGTGATGTGTGTGCGCCAGCCGCGCGCGATCGTGCACCACGTTGACGGCGATCCGGAACAGCAGGCGCCGCCACGCGCCCCGCGGCTCCGAGTCGCGGTAGCGACGGACCCGCGCAAACGCCTCCTGGGTATCGTCCTCGGCATCCTGCGCGTTGCCGGTCCGACCGCGAACGAAACTCAGCAGGCTGCCGTACTGATCGCGAACGAAGCCATCAAACGCGCGCGCGACCTCGGACTCGTCGGCACCCACGATGTCGAGCACGTCGCGATTCTCTGAGGTCGGCACCGAGACCATCGAAACCCCCGCCCGCCAAGCCAGCGTTCCCGATCTTCACGCCGCGGCCGTGCATTTTCAAGGTTCTTCACCCAAGTCCAGGGGGAAGGCGGCTCTCGAGCCTGGTCCGCCACACGCGCATCCCCCCGCGCGCCTGCGGCGCGCGACCCCTTCGCAAGCGAAAGGGGTGTACGGCGGACGCTCCGGTGTCACAGGCAGCGACGCGAAGCGTGGCCGCCTATTTACAGGAAGGGCGGACACGCGCTACTTCGCGCGGGCTGGCGCCCACGACGGCGGCCGATCCGCCGGCGCGGCGCCCCAATCGCGGTTGGGTCCGGCGGACAGGGTGTAGTCGATGCGGGTGGTCGCGTCGGGTGCGCCCATCAGGGTCTGCGCCGCGAGCCACGTGCGCGGCCAGGCCTGGCCATCGATCGCGAGTTTGCCGACGTACGCATCGCCCGGCGCACCCGCCGCGTCGATCTCGACGCGGTGTCCGTTGGCCAGGGTGATGGTCGCGTGCGGAAACCGCGGCGTGCTCACGACCAGCACCGGCTGGCCCGGCGTCTCGGGGTACAGGCCCAGGCACGCCCAGACCAGCCACGCGCTGGTCGCACCCATCGCATCGTTGCCGGGCTCGCCGCCCGGCGTCGCCGAATACAGTTGGTCGAGCAATCGGCGCACGACCGCTTGCGTCTTCCACGGCGCGCCCGTGTAGTTGTAGATCCACGGCGCGTGGACGCCGATGGCCTTGCCGGCCCAGTAGTACGGCGAATCGGGACCCGCGTTGAGCTCGGTGAAAAGATCGTCCAGCCGCGCCGTCGCCTTGGCGTCGCCGCCCATCGCCGCAATCAGCCCGCCAAGGTCCTGCGGCACCATCCACGTGTACTGGCTGGTACTGCCCTCGACGAAGCCGTAGCTCGTCTGCCCGAACGCTTGCTGCCTGGGATCGGTGATGAGCTCGAACGGCGAGCCCTTGGGGAAATCGCCCTCGGCGTTGCGCGCCTCGATGTAACCCTTGAAGCCGCGATATTCGGCGTTCGGATTGAAGAGCCGGCGCCAGTTGTCCGAGCGCGCGAGGAACCGCGCGTGCACGGCGTCATCGCCCAACGCCTTCGCGAGCGCCGCGATGGCCGAATCGGCGATGGCGTATTCCAGCGTCTCCGACGCGTTGTCCGGCACATAGCCCAGCCGCAGGTACGGCTTGAGGTTCGGCCGCTCGACGTACATCCCGGCCCAGGTCATCGGATCGGTCGTGTCGTCCGCGCCCTTCAGCATGGCCGCCAACGCGGCCCGGGTGTCGAAGTCGCGCGCGCCGAACGCGTACGCGCCCGCAATGATCGGATCGGCGGCGTCGCCATTCATGATGCCGGTGTAGGTGTTGGCGTAGCCCCATTTGGGCAGCCAGCCACCCTGCGCCTGATCGTTCAAGAGTGACGCCACCATGTCGCTGGTGCGCTTGGGCACCAGCAGCGCCAGCAGCGGAATCTGCGTGCGGTAGATGTCCCAGCCGGAGTAATTGGCGTACTGGTACTGCTGCCCTGGCGGGAGCGTGTGCACCTTGTGGTCGAAGCCGATGTACTCGCCGTTGGCATCGGAAAACACGTTCGGGTGCAGCAGCGCATGGTAGAGCGCGGTATAAAACTCGACCTGCTGGTCGTGGCTGCCGCCCGCAATCGCAATGCGCGCGAGCTGCGCTTTCCAGTCGGCTTGCGCGGCGCCCGCGACTTTCGCGAAGTCCCAGCCGGAATTTTCCGCCGCGAGATTCGCCCAGGCGTTCGCTTCACTCACGTAGGAAATCGCGACCTTCAATCCGATCTCGTGCGCGGCACCGGCCGCGAACGTCACCCACGCGCCGGCGTGCGCACCCGCGAGCGACCGCTGGCCGGGCACGGGTGCACCCGGCCCCCAGGTGCCGAAGCTGGCGAACGGCTGGTCGAACTCGGCAACGAAGTACAGCGTCGTGCTGGCGGGCGTGCCGCAGAACCGTCCCGCCGTTTCCACGCCGGCCAGTTTGCGATCGCCGATGACCTGCACCTGCGCGGCCGAGGTCAGGGTCTGGCCATCGGACACCTTGAACAGGAAATTGGCGGCGCCCCCGGCAGGGAACCTGAAATAACCGATCCCGGTGCGCAGCGTCGCCGCCAGGCGCACGCCGATCGCGCCGGCCGTGCCCGGGGCCAGCGTGACGTCGTAGGTGCCGGCCGTTGCGTGTTCGTGCGCGTGCTCGAACGCCGCCTGCGCGGCGTCGGGCGCAGCACCGATCGATCCCGTCGTCGGCAGGATCGGAATCGCCGCGGCCGCCGCGCAGCCCGGCCCGGAAAGATGCGTCAGCGCAAAGCCGAGGATGTCGTGATCAGCATAAGCGTAATCGCCGCCCGGCGGGCGGCTGGTCGTCGCGGGGCTCCAGGACAACATGCCAAACGGCACCACCGCACCTGGATAGGTGTGGATGCCGCCGTCGTACTTGCCACCGACGCCGGTGCCGATGAACGGATCGACCAGCTGCGCCGGATCGGTGACCGCGACCGGTGACGATGCCGCAGCCGCCGTGCCTGCCACCAGCACCACGGCGCAACCGGCCGCGGCCAGTACGCGTCGCCCACGCGTGGGCGACCTTGAATTGGAATGCTGCATCGGATCCTCCATCAAGAAAAATACGCAAGCGCCCACAGATGACAAGCAGTCGACCTGGAGGCGGGCTTATCAAACCCTCTTCTTGTCATTCCCGCGGAGGCGGAAACCCAGCGGCTTTTCTGCCACGCGTCGATCCTCAAAGACACTGGATCCCGGACATCGCTTCGCGATTCCGGGATGACGAGCAAAACCAGAACTTCCCCGGCGCGGTGTCTCGAAAGCGCCCTTCACTTCGCCATTCCGGAGCCCGCGCCGGCCGACCGGCGCGGGAACCCGGAATCCACCGTTGCCCTGGCGGAACGAGAGTGGATTCCGGACCTCACCCACCTCGTGGGTCCGCCCTGAATGACGAACCTGCCTGGAAGACACCGCGCTGGGCCAGTCCTGAATTCGCGGATCCCGTCCGTGGCCCGAAGGACCCACCACGAACGGAGTCACCATGCGAGCCGTCCGTCCAGGGTTTGTCGAGGGACGAGAGAGGGTTCAATCAGGGCGGCCTTGGCGCCGCGCCGCCGCAAACGTGCTATGCCGCATCGGCCTTCACCCATGGGTGGCGCTTGCCGATCGCGATGTGCGCGGCCTTGACCTCGGTGTACTCCAGCGTGCCCATCAGCCCGCCTTCGCGCCCCATCCCCGACTGCTTCATCCCGCCCTTCGGCAGCTCCGGCCCGCCGGCGATCGTGGTGTTGATCCACATCCGCCCGCCGTTCACGCCGCGCATCAGCCGCAGCGCCTTGTCCACATCCTGGGTCCAG
>DASTNI010000047.1:0-3269 GCA_035720985.1 Rhodanobacteraceae bacterium
CGCCTGCGGTCGATGATGTCGACGATCACGCGCCGCTGTTCGGCGATGCGCCGTGCGGGCGATTCCAGCCCGAGCACGCCGAGCGTGTCGCCGACACGCTGCAGGGTTTCGACCTGCGGCGTCAGCTGTTGCGGCTCGCGATCGTCGCGGCGCAGGAAAATGTCGAGGCCTTCCTTGATACGCAGCAGATCTTCGCGGATGGCCTTGGCGACCGTGTCGAGCAGGGCGCGGTTGCGGCCGGACATCGCAGCACGCGCGTGCTCGAGTTCTTCGGCGGTCGGCACCATCCGGTCGAGGCCGAAGCACTGCACGATGGCCTGGCTGCGGCCCGTTACGGGCATGGCCTCGCCAACGGCATACAGCAGCGCGCGGGTCAGTTCGCGCGCATCTTCGCCATCGCACGCGTCCTCGCCTTCATCCTGCACCGCGTGCAGCACCCGATCGAGGTGGCCGAACTGCTGGCGCAGGCTCGCGATATGGAAATCCAGGCGGTTCTGCTGCAGCGCCTCCAGCACGCCGCCCGCGACCCACCACAGGCGCCGGGCCGCTTCGGCGAAACATGCGCTGCGCAGGTCGTCCATGCAGGCAAGCATGTCGGCAAAATCGGGCTGTTTGCCCTGGGTCCACGCGAGCAGTTGTATCTGGAACCGCGAGCGCACGCGCGTGACGCGCTGGCGCAGGTCGGCAAACGGGTAGGCCGCGCGCGCGCCGACAGCCGCCGGCGGCAACGGACGATCAATATCAGGGTGGAACAGGACGCTTGGGTCGTCGGGTTCGGCACCGCGCGCCGCGCGCAGCTCGTTAAGGAGCGGCAGCAGCACGATCGGAAGGTCCTTGTGCCCGCTCTCGATGAGGTCAAGGTAATCGGGCAACTGCACCAGGCCGCGCATCAGTGCGCCAAGTGCCTCGTCGCGGTCTGCGGTCTGGGTATCGAGCAGCGCCTGCGCGAGGTGCTCCATTTCCTGCGCGAGCTCGGCCGCACCATACAGCTCGACCATGCGCAAGGTGCCGAGCACCTGGTGCAGCAACTGCACGCAGCTGCGCATCGATAGCGCATCGCCGGCATGTTCGGCATGGGTTTCGAGGGCCTGGCGGGCTTCGGACAACAGCTCGTCGATCTGCGGCTTGACCCAGCCGAGGGTCGAAAACTCGACCTGCTCTTCGAGCCGCATTGCCGGCTTCCGGTCGGAGGCGCGCGGAATCACGCCGGCTGCACCGGTTGCCGTGGACACCATGTCGTCGCCTGCCGTCATTGCCTGCCCCGCCAGTTCGTTGCTTATGCCGGCAACTTGAAGTCAGCCACGGACCGCCGCAGCTCCTGCGCGAGGTTCGCGAGGTTGCCGATCGATTCCGCCGTCTGGTTGGCACCGACCGAAGTCTGCGCCGTAATCTGCTGAATCGAGCTCATGGTCGACGAAATGTTGGTCGCCGCCGCGGACTGCTGCTGCGCGGCGCTGGAGATGCCCTGAATCAACCCTGCAAGGTTGTTCGACACCTTTTCGATTTCGCCCAGCGCGGTGCCGGCGTCCTCGGCCAGCCGCGCGCCGTTGACCACCTGCGTCGTCGTCTGCTCCATGGAGCTGACGGCTTCGACGGTATCGGACTGAATCGTCTGCACCAGCGTTTCGATACGTTTGGTCGCGCCCGTCGCACGTTCGGCGAGTCGCTGCACTTCGTCCGCGACCACCGCGAATCCGCGCCCCGCCTCACCTGCCGAGGCGGCCTGAATGGCGGCGTTCAAGGCCAGAATGTTGGTCTGCTCGGCGATGTCGTTGATGAGCTCGACGATGGAACCGATTTCCTGCGAGGACTCGCCGAGGCGCTTGATGCGCTTGGACGTTTCCTGGATCTGCTCGCGGATCGAATCCATGCCGCTGATCGTCTGCCGCACGATCTGCGCGCCGTTGGATGCGATCTTCACCGAGCGCTGCGCGACTTCCGCGGAGTCGGCGGAATTCTTGGACACCTGGTCGATGGAGATCGCCATTTCGTTGATCTTCGACGACGCCGAGGTGATCTGCTGCGCCTGCTCGTTCGCAGCATCCGCCAGATGCCGCGCGGTGGCCTGCGTTTCCTGGGCGGCGGACGACACACGGACGGCCGTCTCGTTGATCGTCGTCACCAGTGAACGCAGCGCCTCGACCGCGAAGTTGACGGAGTCCGCGATCGCGCCCGTGATGTCCTCCGTCACGGTGGCTTTCACCGTCAGATCGCCTTCGGCGAGCGTGCCCATTTCATCCAGCAGCCGCATGATGGCCTGCTGGTTGCGTTCGTTCAGGCTGCGGCTCTCGGCGGCACGCTTGCGCTCGGCACCGATGAAGCTGAAGGCCAGGATGATGGCCAGCGCGACCGCGAGCACGGCGCCAAGCAGGCCCCACCACACGTTAGGGAACGGGCGGGTCTGCGGCAGTTTGCCCAGCGCGGTCGAAACCGCATTGGCCTTCAGCAACACGTCCTGCGAATCGACCGAAGCCTGCGTCGCGGCGGTCTTGACCGTCACCAGCGTCGGCGCGGCGGCGACGATCTTCTGCACCGGAGCCTCGAGGCCCGACCACGACTTCTGCACGCCGGCGAGCAGCTTGGCCGCCTCGCCCGACGAGCCGCCGGCCAACTGGCTCAGCGTGGTGCCGTAGTTGGTGGAATCGAGCGCAAGGCCGTTGGTCGCCGTTGCGGAATCGGCACCACCCTGCAGCACGTCACCGACGCGGCGCAGCAGGCGGTCGCCCGACACGAGCAGTTGCGACGCCGTGTAGATCTGACCCGACGAACCCTTCGACTGCAGGATGTTGATGACCTGGTTGATCTTGGAGTTGAGGTCCGGCATCTGCTGGTTGAAGGTTGCAGCCTGCGACGCCGAATCCAGCACCGCGTCCTTGTTGGCTTCGATGTTGCCGAGATCCTTGCTCAACTGGTTCCACGAGTTGGTGAGCGCCGCCATCGGCCCGCGCACGCCGATCGCGTCGCCATACGCCGGCAGGCCCGTCGCCGAATCGCCCGCGTTGAGGTGCTTGACCGCAGCGGCAATGGTGGCGCGCGTGCTGGTCAATTCCTTGAAGGCGTCGATGTTGCCGCCGGCGGCCTGCAGGGCGAAGTTCGCGACCTGCTGCGAGTTCACCTGGATTTGCGTCGTGAGCTGCGCCGCCGCACGGTCTTGTCCGTCGTGGCGGTTCAGCAGGAAGAAGTCCACGCCCGCCAGCACGATGGCCAGCAGCAACAGGACGATAAGCCAGGTCTGCAGGGACGCGCCCTTGCGAACCGCACCGGAATTC
>DASTNI010000048.1:0-2042 GCA_035720985.1 Rhodanobacteraceae bacterium
GAGGGCGATCACGATGCTGATGGCGATGGTCAGTCGTAGCAGGATACCGCGCACGGCGGCGTGTCGGATCGCACGCCAGATTTCACGCAGCTGGCGACCAAGGCCGGTCTGCAGGTTGGCCTCGGCTTCTGCCTCGGTCACGTACTCCGGCGAGGAATGGCGATGGTTGGCCAAGGCTTCAGAGCCGCGCGAGGGCCTGTCGCCGTGCTGCGCAACAGGTTATGCAGGCGGCGTTCGCCCACGCCAGTTCGCGCGCCGAAGTCGGCATGCCGGTATCTGCCGTGTACTGCTCATAGAGCGGCTCACGGGACGGGACATGCGCCTGTACCGCGCGCAGGAAGCGGTCGCCGCGTGCCAGCCAGGCCGACGCGTCGGTGGCGTTGCGAGCTGCGACAAAGCACAGTTGGGCCGCGCCGAGCGTGCAGATCGGCCACGCGCCGCCGCCGTAATAGGTATCGCCGGGATAGCGGCCGAGCGCCACGCCGGTCCCCATGGCGCGTTGGCGATTGATCGCAAGGCTTTGGGCGAAATGGGCTTCCAGCGTGGTCAGCGTGGCGTGAACGTGAGGATCTGACGGCGAGTGCGGTTGGCCCGCCACGCTATTGCCACTGGTCTTGTCACTGTGGATTGTTGCGAGAATCACGCTGGTGTCCAGCGGATGGTCGGATTGACCGTCGGTGGGCATCCGCGCCCTGTAGCAGCGCAGCTTCTCTGACCAGAAGGCGTCGAGCCGTCGCAGCAAGGTCATCGCGGTATCGCGCTCACGCGCGGCACGAGCGCCGGCATCGTTGCACTCATGCCAGGCGGCACCGCGCACCAGCGCCGCGGCGCTCACGCGCAGGTTGTAATAGTGCTCGCCGAGCGTCTCTTCCCAGATGTCGTGGGACGGTTCTCCGGCACGCGCGAGCACATGATCGAGCAGCCGGTCCACCAGAGCGGCCGCGTCGTCGCGGAGCGCCGGCGGCAGTCCGGGAATCGCGAGCCAGCGCAGCAAGGCCAGTACCGTCAGCGGTGCGCCGTCGCGCTGCGGCCGATTCCAGCGTGAGAGGTCCAGCGTGCCGTCGGCATTCACGCGTGCCTCGTCGAGCACGGCGTCGCCGTGGGCCTGGGCGAGTTCTGCCGCGGGTCGCAGATAGCGCAAGAAGTCCGGTGTGACGCGCTGCCGCCACGCGGCATCCCTGACCAGAGTACGGCCGTCGAGCTCAAGCAGACCACGGGTCAATGCGACGAAATCGGCAAGATCGCGCACGGCGCGGTCGTCGACATCGCCATTCAGGTAGATCACGCGCAGGGCATCGATCACCAGAGCCGCGTCGCGAAACCAATGGAAGAAGTAATCCGGTTGTGGATCGTAATTGCCCATTACAGGGGATGCGACGACGGTGCCACGCACCGCCCGCACGCTGCGGCCGAATCCCGGCCGGGCCTTGCACAGTTCCACCGGGGAAATGCTGGTCAGCAGGGCCGTCGTGCAGGCGTGGTAGCGTTGCGCGATCCACAGCTCGAGTTCGTCGCTCATGAAGCCGTCATGGCGTGAGATGCGGGCTCGTGAATTCCAGCTTGGCCAATGCCGTACGGATTTCCGGCGCCGACATGAAGAGCTTCCACAGCAGCCCGCTGCGATGGTTTTCCATCATCACGATGATGGGACCCTGGTCGATCGCAAGATGCGTGGTGGCGTACCAGTCGCGGCTCGGGTTGAAGGCGTCGACAAACCCGTAGGCACGCCAGATGCGATCACCGTAGGTGCGCAGGAAATGGCGCAGCGCGTGCAGGCAGGCCTTGGGTGCGTACGGCAGGCTGGCGAGCGCCGCGGTGGGCGAGAGCGTGCCGTTGTCGTGCGCCGGATCGTGGGCGGCGTAGCCTTCCGGATCGTCGCTCGCGGTCAGGCCCCAGCAGTCCGGCCCGTAGCCCTCGAAACCACGCGGATTGTGCGCACAATAGTTGTGGTGGATGCGCACATGCGCGGTGTTTTGCGTCCAGTAGTCGGCGTAGCGGTCCACCAGACCGCGCGGGTCGAGCCCGCAGAAGGAGTAGTGGGC
>DASTNI010000049.1:0-10090 GCA_035720985.1 Rhodanobacteraceae bacterium
GTCACGCGATGGTATCTTCGGGTTTTCATGGGATCACGTCGCCGTGCTCCAACCGTGACGGGGGGCCGCGTCGGGCCACGGGGCTTGGAATTCGACCGCAAGAGACGGAGTGCGTGGGCGGGGTTTGACGTGGATCATGGGGATCATCATGTTGATGGATGCCCGAGGCCCTGACCATGCACACTCATTCCGCCCCTCCTCTCACGACTCTTTCCGCCCTGACCGACGCCGCCCGCTGGGCGGCGGTCGTGGCACGCGATGCGCAAGTCGATGGCCGTTTTGTCTACGCCGTGCGCAGCACCGGCGTGTACTGCCGGCCGTCGTGCGGCGCGCGCCAACCCCGGCGTGAGAACGTGACGTTCCACGCCGGCGCCGCAGAGGCCGAGCGCGCCGGCTTCCGGCCCTGCAAGCGTTGCCACCCCGACCAGCCCGCGCCCGGCGCGCGCCACCGCGCGCTGATCGAGGCCGCTTGCCGGCACATCGAGCAGGCCGACACGGCGCCCACGTTGGCCGAACTGGCCACCGAGGCGGGCTTGAGCCCGTTCCATTTCCATCGCGTTTTCAAGACCGCCACCGGCGTTACGCCCAAGGCCTATGCCCGCGTCTGGCGCGCGCGCCGCGCACGGCAGGAGCTGACCCGCGTCGAGTCGGTGACCGACGCCATCTACGCAGCCGGGTTCCAGTCCAGTGCGCGCTTCTATGCCGACGCGCCCGGGCGCCTGGGCATGACGCCGACGCAGTTCCGTGCCGGCGGCGTGCGGACCGAGATCCGCTTCGCGGTGGGCCAGTGCTCGCTGGGCGCGATCCTGGTGGCGGCCACGGCAAAAGGCATCTGCGGCATCAGCTTCGGCGATGATCCGCAGGCGCTGGTCGACGAACTGCAGGAGCGCTTCCCGCGGGCGCGGCTGGTCGGCGGCGATCCCGCTTTCGAGCAACGGGTGGCGCGCGTGGTGGGTTTCGTCGAGACACCGCGGTTGGGGCTCGACTTGCCGCTGGATATCCGCGGCACCGCATTCCAGCAGCGTGTGTGGCAGGCGTTGCGCGCGATTCCCGTGGGCGCCACGGCCAGTTATTCCGAAGTCGCGATGCGCCTGGGCGCACCGCAATCGGCACGCGCCGTGGCCGCGGCCTGCGCGGCCAACCCGCTGGCGGTCGCCATCCCGTGCCACCGCGTGGTGCGCCGCGACGGGGGACTGTCCGGCTACCGCTGGGGCGTGGAACGCAAACGCGCACTGCTGGCACGCGAGCAGGTGGCGTGACGGTCGCCGTGGCACTGCCGCCGCACGCCACGGTCGCGGCACGCGTGCGACGGCTGGACTGGCTTCACGCGCAGGCCGATCTGGATGCCCAGGGCTTCGCCCGGCTGGGTGGCCTGCTGTCGGCGTGCGAATGCACCGCACTGGCCGCGCTGTACGCCGACGATGCGCGTTTCCGCAGTCGCGTGGTGATGCAGCGCCACGGCTTCGGCCAGGGCCAGTACAGCTATTTCGCCTACCCGCTGCCGTCCATGGTGGCTACCCTGCGCGAAACGCTGTACCCGCACTTGCGTGACGTGGCCAACCGCTGGAACGCGGCGCTGGGCCTGGACGTCCGCTACCCGCCCACGCATGCCGGCTACCTGCGCCGCTGCCACGCCGCCGGCCAGTCGCGCCCCACGCCCTTGCTGCTGCAATACGCGGCCGGCGACTACAACTGCCTGCACCAGGATCTTTACGGCGACGAGGTATTTCCGCTGCAGGTCGCGATCCTGTTGTCTGCGCCGGGGGACGATTTCGACGGCGGTGAATTCGTCATGACCGAGCAGCGCCCGCGCATGCAGTCGCGGCCCATGGTGGTGCCGCTGAGCCAGGGTGACGCGGTGGCATTCGCGGTCAACCAGCGCCCGGTACAGGGTACGCGCGGTGTGTACCGGGTGAAGTTGCGCCACGGTGTCAGCCAGGTGCGTCGCGGTCACCGGCATACGCTGGGCCTCATCTTCCACGACGCCGCGTGAAGCATGAAACACGCCGGCACCCGCCATTCCTCCTGTTCACCGGTGACGTCACATGGGAATCGGCGCACGGAATCGTGCTGAGGGCGCGCTTGCATGATCCGCGCGTCCGACGTGCCGCTGGCTGTGGAGTGAGGAGCGTGACCGCGAACTGGGATGCGGGTGCGGCGCATTCACGAGCGCAAGGCAGCGTCAGCAGCGGCGTGAGAACCGCCCAGCGATTCCGTTGGCGTCCAGGTTGGCAGCCTGTAGCCTGGTTCAGGCGTAACTCCCCACCGGCGTCTGGAGGATGCGCCCGCGTGGCAGGCCACGGGTAACTCGCAGGGCAGCGGCGGATGGATGCGGAACTCGGGTTCGCGTGGACGCTCAAAGGGGGGCTCCACGAGCAGAGGCAGGTGCGGAAATGATAATCGTCGAAGTGATCTTTGCTGCGATCATCGTTGGGTTTGCGGTGGTCATCAGCATCGCGGCCCTATCTCAGCGGCGCGAGCGCAAGCGGGAGAGCTGAGCCGCGCACGGGATCGTGTGCGCGGGCGGCGGCACCAAAAAAAGCCCGCCGGTGTGACGCGGCGGGCGATACCACCGTCCAGTGACGCGCTACAGCGACTTCAGGTACTGCACGAGCGCGGTTTTTTGCGTATCCGTCAGTGCCAGGTTCATCTTGCTGTCGTAAAGGTTGACGGTGCATGCCAAGTCGTTTGTCGCCGCAGCCTGGAGCGTTGACGGCATCGCGCTGGACGCACTGCTTGGCGTGATCGTGGAGCCGTCCATGCACTTGCCGGTGCTGGCGTTGTAGGCGCCCGAGCCGTCATGCAGGTACGGCGGATGCTCCCAGATGCCGGCCAAGGGTGAGGTGCGCCACATCTTCGTTGCCGAGAAGGCCAGGTAGGTCTGTTTGAGGGCGACGCTGGCGGACGGCTGGTGCAGGCCGAAGCTGTTCACATCCGTGAAGGCCGTATTCGGGTTGTGGCAACTCGCGCAGCTGTTGTCGAAGACCGTCTTGCCGGCTGCAACCTGCGTGGGATCCAGATCCGAGACGAAGCCGAATTCGCCGCCGTCGTCCGCCATGGCTGGCGCGGCGATGGACCACTGGTAGGCCTGTAGCGCGGGCAGGACGGCGGTGACGCAGTCCGGCCCGGTCGGGCCAGGAAAGTCCGCGGTGATGGGCGGGCAGACGAACGACGAGTCGATGAAGTTGACGCTCAGCGGCTGGTTCGAGGCGTTGCTGATCAGCAGGCGCGGATCGGAAAAAGTCCCGTGGCCGTGCATCTGCGTGACGCCGACGTAACGGTTCCAGTAAGCGACCGGCCCGGCCGGTTCGTGGGCGGTATCGCCGTCGCCGGTGTAGATCGACTTCGTGATGCCCACCAGCCCGTACGCCGGCGGAATCAGCGTCGGGTTGCCCAGACGGGTGCCGGCCGGCGAGCCGAGCGGCGTGTCGCTGGCCTTCAGGTAGGCCGTGATGTTGCCGAGGACATCGGTGCCGGCCAGCGCGGCGTTGCTGCCGGGATCGATGTTGACGTTGAAGCGGGGATCATAGAAGCCGGCGCCCCAGGAGTTGTATACCGCGGTCATGGCTTTTTGCGCCGCCGTTGGAGTGCTGCCGCCGTTCACTGCGGGGGACAGGGCGATGATGGCACCAGGGTTCAGGTCGCGATTCGGCCAGCCGTCGAGGCGATGGCCGACGATGCCGGTCAGATCGACGCCGCCCGGGGCGTCTACGTGTACGTCCTTTGAGACCGTGGAGTGACACAGCGCGCAGGTGACGCCGACGCTCTTGAGCGTGAGCTGTCCCGTGGCGGGATCGGTTTCCACGTCGCCCTTGATGCCGACGACGGCGCCGAGCTGGATGAGCGCCAGCGTGGTTTGTGTGCTGTTCAGCGGAATGGTGCCGGTCACGACGCCCTGAACAACGCTGGGCGGCAGTTTGTCGACGTCGATCTTGATCCCGACGCTGGCCGCCACGAGCGGCGTCACGGCCTGCTGGATGACCTGGTTCATCTGCAGGGTGCCGGTCCAGAAAGTCTCGTCGCCGAAGGTGTCGTAGCGGAACACCTTTTGACCCTGCTGAACCAGAACCGGGTCGAGGCCCGCGATGGTGGCCGGGAACCCGTCGGCGGTCAGCGGCGGTGGGCCGGGTTGCGGCGCGCTGGCCTGCGGCGGTGGTGCGTTGTTGTCGCTACCGCAACCTGCAAGCGCCAGCAGCGCGACGCTCGCGAGCAGCACGACGCCGCCCAAGGCAACGTTCTGCAGTGTGGATGCGGTGCGTGGCCGTCGCGCGCTCGCGCCGGATGAAAATTGATCTCGTTGTTCGTGTCGCATGACTCCCTCCTTGTGCGTTGCTGTGCAGTGATTGGTGACAGCCAGAAAATGAGGTGCCGGGCTGCAATGGCCTTCAGGGTGTTTGTGGTTTCACGGGTTCGGAAGGCTGCGGCGCGCCGTCTGGCGGTGGCTCGCGGCGTGGTACTGACGGTGGCCGCAGCGTGACGGCCTGGTGCGGGCGTTGAGGTTCCGGCAGTGCGGCGAGCCGTGCCATCACGCGCTCGGTGAGCGCCGCGCAGCGCGTGCCGAGGAACGGGAAGGCGTCGGCCAGCGAGGACGACAACTGTGCCTGCAGCGAATGGCGCAACAGGCGGCGCGCGCGGAATAGGCGCGTTTTCACGGTTTCCGGGCGGATATCAAGCGCGTCGGCGGTTTCCTGCACGCTGCACTGCTCGATGTCGCGCAGCATGAACACGGCGCGAAACGCTTCCGGCAGCGCCGAGACGGACTGCTCGATCAATTCGCGGATCTGCGCGCGCGCGGCGGAATTACAGGGATCTTCCATGTCGTGCCTCGGCGAGAAGGAGTGGGCTGGTGACTGGGCTTCCACGGTGTCGAGCTGTTCGATGTCGACGGTCGCGGCGTGCGTGCCGCGCAAGTGGTGATAGCACTCGTTGAGCACGATCCGCGTCAGCCAGGTCGTGAGCTCCGCATCGCCGCGGAATGAGTCGATATGGCGGAATGCATTGACGTATGCTTCTTGCAGGGCGTCCTGCGCGTCGGCGTCCTGTTTCAGCACGGAACGCGCGGCGCGGTACAAGCGCTGGTTGCAGCGCTCCACGATGTGACGAAACGCCTCGCGCTGCCCCTGCTGCGCCAGCCTGGCCAGCTCGGCGAGCGATCTCGACGCGTACTGATCCGTTTCAGCTCTTTCCAACATAAGGGCGAAGACCTCCCGCATACGTCCGATGCAACGGCGCGCGGAAAGGTTCCGGTTGCGCGCAATGGCGCAGCGTGGCGGGTGCAAACGCAGGTGTTGAGGCCAGATCCCGGCCATGCGCCGGCGGCAGCGCGGAGCGCCGTGACCCCCGGGTTGTCGCTGGTGGCCAGGTCGCGCGGCGAAGCGTCGCGGCGGTTACGGCAATCCGCCGTGCGCTGTGTTGCGAGGTCAGTTGGCGATTTTGCGCGCGCCGCGTCGCCTGCCGGCGCCCTTCGGACCGGGGATCAGGTACCGTTTCATTTTGGCGATTTCTTCGGTGTCGTGAAAATCCACGTAAGGCGTGAAGTCGAGATTGTCCGGTACACGCCGCAGGCGTTCGTCGCCGATGGTCTTGATGTACTTCTGCATGAAATCGTCGTAGTCGCGCCACTCGATGCCTTCCGCGCGAACGGCCGCCTGTTCGGCGTGCAGCGCGATCTGGTGCGCGTGCAGGTAGTGCAGGCCGAGCAACTGGATCAGCGATTTCTCAACCGTCTCGTGCATGACGAGGAAGCGGTCCGTGAGCACGCGGCGGCCGTGGTAGACGAAGCTTTTCGGCATGTGGCGGTCGATGAAGATGACGGATCCGTCGACGCTGTAGCCGGCCAGGTAGGGGATGTCGTAGCCGCGCTCAAGGTGGCTGTGCTGACGGATCGCGCGCAGTGCGTGATCGGTCATTTCCTTGGAGATCAACCAGGCCGCGACGTGATGCTGGTGCTGGGTGGCGTCCGTTTCGATGGCGCGTTTCACGTACATGTAGATCTCCTGGGGGACCGCGGGTGGCGCTCCGTTGATCTTAACGCCGCGTCGGCCGGCGCCGTCAGGCTTCGAAGCACCGTTTGAGCCACGCACAGGCGTCGTCCATCATTTGCCGTCCGAGTTTCAGGCTGGTCGGGGATTTGAAGATGCCGTGGATGGCGCCGTCGTAGCGCTTCGCGGTCGTGGGTACGCCTTCCGCCTGCAGGCGGCGCGCGTAAGCTTCGCCTTCGTCGCGCAGCGGATCGAATTCGCAGGTCGCGACCCACGCCGGTGGCAGGCCGTGCAGCGAGACGGCGCGCAGCGGCGCGCTGTCGGGGTTGTCGATGTCCGCTGGCCCGCGCAGGTAGTGGTCGGCAAACCAGACCATGCTGTCGCGCGTCAGCAGATAACCGTTCGCGTTGTCGCGCAGCGAGGCCGTCTCGCGGCTGTAATGGTCCGTGACCGGGTAGGCGAGCAGTTGCGCGCACGGCATGGACTCTCCCGTGTCGCGCAGGTGACGGGCGACGACGGTGGCGAGGTTCGCGCCGGCGCTGTCTCCGCCCACCGCAACGCGATCCGTGATGTGCAGCGTTGCGCGCTGCGCCATCACCCAGCGCGTGGCCGCGAGGCAATCTTCTACTGCAGATGGAAACTTGTGCTCGGGCGCCAGGCGGTAGTCGACGGACACGACCACGCACCGCGCGCCGGCGCACAGCTCGCGGCAGGCATTGTCGTGCGTGTCGAGGTCGCCGATCACGAAACCCCCACCGTGGAAATACACCAGTGCCGGGAACGGTGCCCGACCTTCGGGCGTGTAAATGCGCAAGCCGAGCGCTCCGCCGGAACCTTCGCACGTGGTGTCGTGCACCGTGGCGAGTGTGGCTGTGGAGTGCGGGGCGAGGGCCGTCAGTTGCCGGTAGGCGGCACGCGCGACCGCGGGTGTCTGCTCGTTGACGGGTGGCGTACCGAGCGCGGCGACGGCGTCCAGCAATTTGCAGATCTCAGGAGCGAGTGGCACGGTGCGTCTCGTCGGCAAAAGGGGAATGCGAAAAATACGCGAATTTTGCGACGACGACGACGTTCTGTTGTCGGGAAATCTTTATTTCCTTGTTTTTCAGCCGCATGCGTCGTGTCAGCGGCAATCCCGCACGCACGGCGGAACTTTGTGGTGGTGCGTGGTTCCAACGCTGTGAGCGGTGACTCCCTTTCCCGCTCTCCGCCTCCACTCCCTGGGCGGATGTCATCCGGCCCCGAGCCGGAAAGTGTGGCCCCGGCAGCTTTCCCCGAGCTGCCGGGTTTTTTATGTGCGAAAGCCCCGCGTGACATGCGCCGCCGCCATTCCGGAGACGGTTTTGTTGGTCGTTCACCGGTTTGTCGGGCCGTGCAAAATTTTCCGGCGTGACATTGAACTTTACATGAGTGCTCCCATCTAAGGCTGTGAGCGGTTGCTCCCTAATCCGCTCACCGCCCCCACTCCCTGGGCGGGCATCATCCGGCTCCCCCAAGCCGGAATGTGTGGCCCGGCAGCTTTCCCCGAGCTGCCGGGCATTTTTTATGCGCACCGGAGACTATACAGTCGCGTTTTCTTCGGTGTGCAGCCATTCCAGCACCGCGTGTCGTGCGGCGTCGATTCCGCATCCGTCGTGCGACGAGAAAAGCTGCACGCTGATTCCATCCTCGCGCGCGACGGCGAGCGTGCTGCGCACCTTGGCGAGTGCTTGCGCTGCGGCGCCACGGCTGAGCTTGTCCGCCTTCGTCAACAGGATGTGTGTCGGGCGCGCGTAGGCCCGTGCCCAGTCCAGCATCTGGACGTCCAGTGGCTGCAGCGGCCGACGCACGTCCATCAGCACGACGAGCCCTCTCAGATTCGCGCGCTGCGCCACGTAGTGGCCGACCAGCGCTTCCCAATTGCGCCGGGCTTCCGGCGGCGCCTTGGCGTAGCCGTAGCCGGGCAAGTCGGCGAGGCGCGCGCCGCCCGGCAGCGCGAACAGGTTGATGAGTTGCGTGCGCCCCGGCGTGCCACTGACGCGCGCCAGCGCACCTTGATCGCACACCCGGTTCAGGGCACTGCTTTTCCCGGCGTTGGAACGGCCGACGAACGCCACTTCCGGTGCGTTGTCCGCCGGCAGTTGCGCGAGCTGCGCGGCGGAGCGCAGGAAACGCGCTTCGCGCAGCGGGTTGGCTGCACGCTTGGCGGAGACTTGTGAAGTGGGGGCGGGCGTCACGGAATGCAGGCGTTTGTGTAAAATTGGATGCGAAGACTTGATGATCGATCCATCGTAGCGTGCGCCGCTGGAACTTGCGCGCTCGCCGCAGCTCTTGGGAGTTTGTCATTATGGTGCGCTTTGTTCTTGCCGCGGCTCTGGTGGTTCCCGCCGTCGTGTTTGCGGCCGGCGGCTCTTCCGGCGACCTGTTCACCCAGGGTGATGCGTCCGCTGGGGCGAAGGATGTGACGACCTGTGTCGAATGCCATGGCCCGAGCGGCAATGGTTCGGTTAGCCCGACGTTCCCGAAGCTCGCGGACCAGGGCTCGGCGTACATCTTCGAACAGCTCAACGAGTTCAAGCTCAAGACGCGCACGAACACCATCATGAACATCCAGGCGGGCTCGCTTTCGGAGCAGCAGATGCGCGATATCGCGGCCTATTTCGCGGCGCAGGCCTTCGTGCCGGGCGTCGCGAGCGCGGATTCCGTGGAAGTGGCGCAGCCGCTGTATCGCGGCGGCGATCCGGAGCGTGGTGTGCCGGCGTGCGCGGCGTGTCATGGCCCTGCGGGGCAAGGCAACCCGGCGGCAGCTTACCCGCGTATCGGTGGCCAGAACGGGGCTTACGTGGCGGTGCAGCTCAAGGCTTACAAGGACGGCTCGCGCGGCAGCGCGAACGCCAAAGGCCTGATCATGCAGAAAATTGCCGCCAAACTCACGGATCAGGAAATTCAGGCGCTGTCGGCGTACGTGTCCGGGCTGCGTCAATAAGCCCGGCTGCACGCGCGTTTGCAGTCGTCGCGCGCACGGCAGGCGCGCGCCGGACACGCTTGCCGGTCGCCAGTGGTGCCGGCACTATACGAGCGGGTGGTCACGGTGGGGTTGATCCATGCCAGACGGTACAGCGACGTTCCGGGGTTTTGCTGATTTCTATCCGTTCTATCTCGGCGAGCACTCCAACCGCACGTGCCGGCGTCTGCATTTCGTCGGTACCACGCTTGTCATCCTCACGTTGGTCGGTGCATTGGCGTCGCAGCACTATTGGTATCTGCTGCTCATGCTGCTATTCGGCTATGGATTCGCCTGGGTTGGACATTTCTTTTTCGAAAAGAACCGACCCGCGACTTTCAAACATCCGTTCTACAGCCTGGTCGGCGATTTCGCGATGTATCGCGATATCTGGCGCGGCAAGATCCGCTTCTGAAGCGGGCGTGCCGGCACGCCCGCAACCCCCGTCAGGTACCGCGGCGTGAGACTGCGCGTCCTGAGCGACCTGCATCTGTGCTACGCCGCGCTGGAAGTGCCGGCGGTTGACGCGGAGGTCGTGGTGCTGGTGGGCGACATCAACCGCGGTGCGCGGGGCGTCGAATGGGCGCACCAGGTTTTTCCTGGCCAGCTCGTGCTGTACGTGCTCGGCAATCACGAGTTCTATCGCGGCTGCGTGGAAGAGGTCTACGCCGCCTGCGAGCGCGCGGCGGCGTGCGGCAAAGCCGACGTTCGCATCTTGCAGGACAGCGAGTGTGTCGTGGGCGACGTTGCCTTTCTCGGCGCAACGTTGTGGACCGACTTCGGTTTGTTCGGCGCGCAGCGGAAGGACGCAGCGATCGCGAAGGTGCGCAAGCTGGCGCCGGATTTCCGCATCATTCGAACCATGGCGCTGAATGGCTGCCAGCGCGTGCTGGAGCCGGCTGACGTGGAACACGCGTTCGCGCGCAGCCGTGACTGGCTGCAAGCCCGCATTCGCCATCACCGCGACGTGGGCAACAAGGTGTGCGCCATCACGCATTTCGCGCCCAGCCGCGGCTCGCTGGCGCCGCGCTTCGCGACCGATCCGGGCTCGGCGTATTTCGTGAATACTTTCGACGACTGGATGTCGGGAGACGGGCCGGACTTGTGGCTGCACGGCCATACGCACGAC
>DASTNI010000050.1:0-5119 GCA_035720985.1 Rhodanobacteraceae bacterium
AGCGGCGCCGGCCGGCGTCAGTGGTGTTGGGCGTCCATTCCGGATCGTAGTTGTCGATCCAGCCGTACGGGCCGTAGTCGATGGTGAGGCCGAGGATCGACAGGTTGTCGGTATTCATCACGCCGTGCACGAAGCCCACCCGCATCCAGTGCGCAATCGTGTACGCCGTGCGCTCGCACACCTCGCCGAACCACGCCGCGTAGAGCGCCTCGCCCTCGCCTTGCAGGTGCGGAAAATCGCGCCGGATGGTGAACTCCACCAGCTGGCGCAGCAGCGCATGATCGCCGCGCGCAAACGGCAGCTCGAAGTGGCCGAAGCGCAGGAACGATGGCGCCACCCGGCACACCACCGCGCCCGGCTCATGGGCTGGATGGCCGTCGTAGAACATGTCGCGCAGCACCGACTCGCCGGTGCCCACCAGGCTCAGCGCGCGAGTGGTCGGCACGCCCAGATGATGCATCGCCTCGCTGCAGAGGAATTCACGCACCGACGAGCGCAGCACCGCGCGTCCGTCGGCCGTGCGCGAATACGGCGTGGGACCGGCGCCCTTGAGCTGCAGCTCCAGGCGCTCGCCGCCCGCCGTCACCAGCTCGCCCAGCGAGATCGCCCGACCATCGCCGAGCTGCCCGGCCCAGTGGCCGAACTGATGCCCGCCGTAGTTGCTGGCCCAGGGCTGCATGCCATCGAGCAGGCGATTGCCGCCAAACACCTCGGCAAACCAGGGCGCGGCCACGTCCGCCTCGCTGAAACCGAGCGCCTGCGCCATCTCGGCCGAGTGCGCGAGCAACACGGGCGCCGCCACCGGGGTCGGCTGCACCGGCGAATACAGCGCGCCTTCCACCTGGCGCAGCCGCGGCCCGCTCTCGGGGTCGCCGGGCAGCTCGCGAATAAAAAGATTGTCGAAATGGAGTGCGGTCATGCCCACGATGGTTGAGGCGGCCGCGGGCACATGCAAGCGCCATATGGCCGCTATAGTCGCGACCTCACTGCGAGGAGCCCGCCATGTCTGACGCCCATTCCTTCATTACCGCCGGTCTGACGCCGGAAGATGCGCCCTACATCGAGGCGACCCGGCGCTGGGTGGAGCGTGCGGTGGTCGGGCTCAACCTGTGCCCGTTCGCGCGCGCGCCGTTTGTGCAGGGGCGCATCCGCTACGCGGTGAGCCACGCACGCGATACCGACACGCTGCTCGACGACCTGTGCGGCGAGCTGCAAAGCCTGGCGGCGGCCGATCTGGCCGAAGGCGAGACCACGCTGCTGATCCATCCGCACGTGCTGGGCGATTTCCTCGACTACAACGACTTTCTCGACGTGGCCGATGCCGCGGTGGAAACGCTCAAGCTCGACGGCGTGCTGCAGGTCGCCAGCTTCCACCCGCACTACCAGTTCGCCGATACCGCGCCGGACGACGTGGAAAACGCCACCAACCGATCGCCCTTCCCCACGCTGCACCTGCTGCGCGAGGCGAGCGTGGAGCGCGCCGCGGAAGCGATGACCGACCCGGACGAGATCTACCGCCGCAACATCGACACGCTGCGCAAGCTCGGCGCGGACGGGTGGAAGGCGCTGGGCACCGCCGCGTCGGACGAGCCGCAAACGCAGCCCTGAACAGAACTGCGCCGCAACGGCTCTGGCCGCGAGATGCGCTGAAGGAATGCCCGGGGCGGGGATCGAACCCGCATACCCGCGAGGGTGAGGGATTTTAAGTCCCTTGCGTCTACCAGTTTCGCCACCCGGGCTCATCGCACGGCAAGCAGCCGCGCGGCGCCGCGATGCTAGCACGCGCGCCCGCTTCCCCGGCCGCGCCGCGCCGTACGGCAGGTACAAAAAAGCCCGCTTGCGCGGGCTTCAAACGGGGCCTGGATGCTGCCCCGGAACACGATGGAGGCCTGGGTCGGAATCGAACCGGCGTACGCGGCTTTGCAGGCCGCTGCATGACCACTCTGCCACCAGGCCATCGTTCAAAAAACAAAACCTCGGGATTCCGAGGCTTTGCAAAAAACTGGAGCGGGAAACGAGACTCGAACTCGCGACCCCGACCTTGGCAAGGTCGTGCTCTACCAACTGAGCTATTCCCGCATCTGAGCTGGAAATGATAGCAGAAGAGCGCCGAATGGGAAGGGGCGAAACGCTGAAAACATCACGTTCAGCCGTCCCGACGGCGCGCCACGCGCGCGCGTCCTGAAACGCAAAAGCCCCGGCCTGGGCCAGGGCTTTTGCGTGAATCTGGAGCGGGAAACGAGACTCGAACTCGCGACCCCGACCTTGGCAAGGTCGTGCTCTACCAACTGAGCTATTCCCGCATCGGAGTCGCGCATTCTAGCGTCTGATCGCGACCCGTCAACCCCCGGTGTCAGGAATCGTCGCCATTGTCGGGGCGGCTTTTGAAGTCGCCGCTGAGCGCCGGCCACGCGGCGCGCACGTAGTACAGCCCCGACCAGATGGTGAGTACGCCGGCCGCCACCAGCAGGAACTCGCCCACGTGATACAGGCGCAGCGTCTCGGCATCGTGCTGCACGATCAGCACGGTGAGCGCGACCATCTGCATCACTGTCTTGAGCTTGCCGATGAAGGCCACCTTCACCGCCGCGCGCATGCCGATCTCGGCCATCCATTCGCGCAGGGCGGAGATGCTGATCTCGCGTCCCACGATGATCGCCGCCGTCACCGCCATCACCACGCCGAACCAGTCATGGTTCGGCGCGCCGGTGGTCAGGTGTGCCTCCACCACGCGATGGTGCGACTCCACCAGCAGAAACAGCGTGACCGCCACCATCAGCTTGTCGGCGACGGGATCGAGGAACGCGCCGAAGGCCGAGGTGAGCTTCATGCGACGGGCGAGATAGCCGTCCAGCCAGTCGGTCAATGCGGCCAGCAGGAACACCGCTGCGGCCACGATGTTGTGCCCGCGGAACGGCCAGTAGAAGGCGACCACCATCACCGGCAACAGCCCGACGCGAAAAAGAGTGAGCCAGGTGGGCAGGTTGATGCGCATCGCGGGTGCTGCTCCGTCAATCGAGATCTTCGGGCAAGTGTCGCACGATCGCACCTGAGCGGATCGGCGAGCCCCGGTCAGGGATGCATCGCCGCGTAGATGCGCTCGGCCAGTCCGCGATCGATGCCCTTGATCTGCATCAACTCCTCCACGCCGGCGGCCTCCACCCCGGCCAGGCCGCCGAACGCCTTGAGCAGGGCGGTGCGGCGGCGCGCGCCGATGCCCGGCACGTCCTCCAGCACGCTGCGCTCGCGCGCCTTCTCGCGGCGCTTGCGGTGGCCACTGATGGCGAAGCGGTGAGCCTCGTCGCGCACGGCCGCGACCAAGTGCAATGCCGGCGAGGACGAGCCGGGATGGATTTCCTTGCCGCTGTCGGCAAGCACCAGCGTTTCCTCGCCCGCGCGTCGGCCCGGGCCCTTGGCCACGCCCACCACCTCGATGCCGCCCACGCCCAGCTCGCGCAGCACGTCCAGCGCCTGCGCCACCTGGCCGGCGCCGCCGTCGATCAGCAGCACGTCGGGCTTGGCGCCCTCGCCTTCGGCCACCTTGCGGAAGCGCCGGGTGAGCGCCTGGTGCATCGCCGCGTAATCGTCCCCCGGCGTGATGCCGCTGATATTGAAGCGGCGGTAGTGCGACTTGTCCGGCCCTTCCGGACCGAACACCACACACGACGCCACGGTCAGCTCGCCGCGCGTGTGGCTGATGTCGAAGCACTCGATGCGCTTGGGCGGCGCGCCGAGGCCGAGCACCTTCTGCAGGTCGTCGAAACGCGCCCCCAGCGTCTGCCGGCTGGCCAGGCGCTGAGTCAGCGAGGCCTGCGCGTTGCGCTCGGCCATCTGCAGGAACTGCGCACGCTCGCCGCGCACGCGGGTCTTGATCTCCACCGCGTGACCGGACTGCTGCGCCAGCAGCTCGGCGAGGATCGCCTCGTCCTCCAGCGCCTCGCCCACCACCAGCTCGCGCGGCACCGGGCGCTCCAGGTAGTACTGCGCGATGAACTGGGCCAGCACGTCGGCCGGCTCGGCATCCAGCGGCAGCCGCGGAAAGAAATCACGCGTGCCCAGGCTGATGCCGTCACGGAAGAACAGCACGCTGACGCAGGCCAGGCCCGACTCGATGCGGCAGGCGATCACGTCCATGTCCGCGCTGGCGCCCTGCACGTGATGCTGCGCCTGCAGCCGGCGCAGCGCCGCCACCTGGTCACGCAGCGTGGCGGCGCGCTCGAAGTTCAGCGCCGCGGCGGCCTGCTCCATCGATCCGGCCAGCTCGTCGATTACTGCGCTGGAACGTCCTTCGAGAAACATCTGCGCGTGGCGCACGTCCACGGCGTAGTCCTCGCGACCGATCAGCCCCACGCACGGCGCCGTGCAGCGGCCGATCTGGTGCTGCAGGCAGGGTCGCGAGCGGTTGCGGAAATAGCTGTCCTCGCACTGGCGCACTTTGAACAGCTTCTGCATCAGGTTGAGGCTTTCGCGCACCGCGTAGGTGCTCGGATAGGGCCCGAAAAAGCGCCCCGGCAGATTGCGCGCACCGCGGTGAAAGGCCAGCCGCGGGAAGTCCTCACCCGCGGACAGATAGATGTACGGATAGCTTTTGTCGTCGCGCAGCAGGATGTTGTAGCGCGGCTTGAGCGACTTGATCAGCTGCGATTCCAGCAGCAGCGCCTCGCCCTCGGTGCGGGTGATGGTGATCTCGGCGCGGGCGATCTGCGACACCATCGCCGCGATGCGCGGCTCCATCCGCGGCTTCAGGAAATAGCTGCCGACGCGCTTCTTGAGGTTGCCGGCCTTGCCGACATAGAGCAGCTCGTCGTCCGCATCGAAGTAGCGGTAGACGCCGGGCGAGGTGGAAAGCGTGCGGACGAAGGCCTTGCCGTCGAAGGCCGGCTCGGAAACGGGAGACATGCTTCGAATTGTAGCCGCTGCCAGGGGCAGCTTTGGGGCCTGCGCCGCGGGGGTCAGCCGTGCAGCCGGGCCAGCAGCCCGTCCGCGCCGCGTTCGGCCAGCGCGATGACCTGGCGGAAATCCTCGGGACCACCGTAGTAGGGGTCGGGCACCTCCAGAACGTCGTCGATGCCGGCCGCGGGCAGGAACAGGCCGAGCTTGTGCCGCATCGCCGCCGGGC
>DASTNI010000051.1:0-60737 GCA_035720985.1 Rhodanobacteraceae bacterium
GTGCGCCAGCATCGAGCGCCCGGCCAGCGGCAGCAGCACCTTGGGCAGCAGCGATTTCATCCGCTTGCCCTCGCCGGCGGCAAGCACAATCACGTGCAGCGGATCGGCCATTGTCATCCCTCGCTATCGACGCGCAACAGTGGCGCAATCGGGCCGTCGCGGCAAGTGGCATTGGTGCGTGCCGGCGCCATGGCTGGCGGCGCGCAGATGATGAAACGTTGTGTCGCTCGCCGCCGGCGAGGGGAGATGGTGCGCCAGGCGATCAGTGCCTGAGATTGCGGCGCAGCCGCTCCAGCGCCTGCAGCTGTGCGGTGGCCTGCGCGAGCTGCTGCTGCGCCTGCTCGACCGTCTTGGCGTCGCCGCGGTTCTGGATGATGCGTTCGGCCTCTGCCTTGGCGTGCTGCACCGCGGCCTCGTCGATTTCCTCGGCGCGCAGCGCGGTGTCGGCGAGCACCGTCACGGCTTCCGGCTGCACCTCGAGGATGCCACCCGACACGTAGTAGGACTCGCGCTTGCCGTCCTCGCGGACGACTTCGACCTGGCCGGGCTTCAGGCGCGTCAGCAGCGGCTCGTGGCGCGGCGCGATGCCGAGCTCGCCCGCTTCGCCGGTCGCGATGACCAGCGCGGCGTCACCGTGGAAGATATTGGCTTCGGCGCTGACGATGTCGCAATGGATGGTGGTCATGGTGCCGGCTCCGCCCGTGCGTCGGTATTCACGCTGCCTGCTTGTCCTTGGCGTTCATCGCCTCGCCCTTCTTGATGGCGTCTTCGATGCCGCCGACCATGTAGAACGCCTGCTCGGGCAGGTGGTCGACTTCGCCATCGACGATCATCTTGAACGCGCGGATCGTGTCCTTGAGCGACACGTACTTGCCCGGCGAGCCGGTGAACACCTCGGCCACGTGGAACGGCTGCGAGAAAAAGCGCTCGCATTTGCGCGCGCGATACACCGCCTGCTTGTCTTCTTCGGAGAGCTCGTCCATGCCGAGGATCGCGATGATGTCCTTGAGTTCCTTGTAGCGCTGCAGGGTGCCCTGCACCTTGCGCGCGACGTCGTAGTGCTCCTGGCCGATGATGAGCGGATCCAGCTGGCGCGAGGTCGAGGCCAGCGGGTCGACCGCGGGGTAGATGCCCAGGCTCGCGATGTCGCGCGACAGGGCAACGGTCGAGTCCAGGTGCGCGAACGTGGTCGCGGGCGACGGGTCGGTGTAGTCGTCGGCCGGCACGTACACGGCCTGGATGGACGTGATCGAACCGGTCTTGGTCGAGGTGATGCGCTCCTGCAGGCGGCCCATCTCGTCGGCCAGCGTCGGCTGGTAGCCGACGGCCGAAGGCATGCGGCCCAGCAGCGCCGACACCTCGGTGCCCGCCAGCGTGTAGCGATAGATGTTGTCGATGAAGAGCAGCACGTCGCGGCCCTTGCCGGAGGCGTCCTTTTCGTCGCGGAAGTATTCGGCCATGGTGAGGCCGGTCAGCGCGACGCGCAGGCGGTTGCCCGGCGGCTCGTTCATCTGGCCATACACCATCGCGACCTTGGACTTGGTGAAGTCGTCCGGACGCACGACCTTGGCGTCGATCATCTCGTGGTAGAAGTCGTTGCCCTCGCGGGTGCGCTCGCCGACGCCGGCGAACACCGACAGGCCCGAGTGCTGGGTCGCGATGTTGTTGATGAGCTCCAGCATGGTGACCGTCTTGCCGACGCCCGCGCCACCGAACAGGCCGACCTTGCCGCCCTTGGCGAACGGGCACATGAGGTCGATGACCTTGATGCCGGTCTCCAACAGCTCGTTGGCTGCGGCCTGGTCCTCGTAGGACGGCGCCGGACGGTGGATTTCCCAGCGCTCTTCGGAATTGACCGGGCCCTTTTCGTCGACCGGCTCGCCCAGCACGTTCATGATGCGGCCGAGCGTCGCCGTGCCGACCGGCACGCTGATGTACTTGCCGGTGTTGTCGACCGCGAGGTTGCGCTTGAGGCCATCGGTCGTGCCCAGCGCGATCGTGCGCACCACGCCGTCGCCCAGCTGCTGCTGGACTTCCAGCGTGACCTGGGTGCCCGCGACCTTGAGCGCGTCATAGACCTTCGGCACCGCGTCGCGCGGAAACTCGACGTCGACCACCGCGCCGATGATTTGAACGATCTTGCCCTGGTTCATTGCGTAATCCTCGTCAAAATGTCCCGTAGGAGGGCCGGAAGGCCCGATCGACCTGCGACGGCGCAACGTGGTCGCGAAAACCGGTCGCGACTACCGTCGCTCCTACAACAGCTTTTCAGCCGCCCACGGCTGCCGCACCGCCGACGATTTCCGAAATTTCCTGCGTGATGGCGGCCTGGCGCGCCTTGTTGTAAATGAGCGTCAGGGTGTCGATGGCCTTGGTCGCGTTGTCGGACGCCGCCTTCATGGCGACCATGCGCGCCGCGTGTTCGCTCGCGAGGTTCTCCAGCGTGGCGTGGTACACCATCGCCTCGTAATAGCGGTTGAGCACGTGCCGGATCACGGGTTCGGCCTCGGGCTCGTAAAGGTAATCCCAGCTGGTCGCGCGCTTCACCCTGGCTTCGGCGGGCGCCGGGTGCAGCTCGTCGCCCGTCGCGGCCTCGACTTCCTTGGCCATGGCCGGCAGCGGCAGCAGCACGTCCACCGTCGCGCGCTGGGTCATGGTGTTGACGAACTGGTTGTAGCAGAGATACACGCGATCCAGCGTGCCCGCCATGAAGGCATCATCGGCGATCTTCATCACCCCGATGAGCTTTTCCAGGCGGGGGTGGTCGCCCAGATGGGTGATCGTGCCCACCAGGTCGACCTTGACGTGCCGGAAGAACGCGGCGGCCTTCTGGCCGATCGCGATGATCTGCACGTCGACGCCCTTCTCATGCCAGCCGCGGATCTCGGCCAGCACCTTGCGGAAGAGGTTGTGGTTCAGGCCGCCGCACAGTCCGCGGTCGGTCGACACGACCATGAAGCACACCGCCTTCACGTCGTGCGCGCGCAGCGCGGGGTGCTTGTAATCGGTGTTCGCCTGCGCGATGTGCGCGACCACGCGCCGCATGTTGAGCGTGTACGGGCGCGACGTGCGCATGAGTTCCTGCGCCTTGCGGATTTTCGACGCCGACACCATCTGCAGCGCGCTGGTCACCTTGCGGGTGTTCGCCACGCTCTTGATCTTGGTGCGGATTTCTCTTGCGCCTGCCATGTCTCATCCTGCCGTTGTAGGAGGGCCGGAAGGCCCGATGTGTCGCGCCGGAAGGCCCAACGTGTCGCGACTGCCGTCGCTCCTACATTGCGGTCACCACGACCCCGTCTTCTTGAACTCGTCGAGGGCCAACTTGAACTCGCCCTCGATCTCGTCGTTCCAGGCACCGGTATCGACGATCTTCTGCATGAGCTTGCCGTGGCTGGACGCCATGAACTGGTGCAGCGCGTGCTCGAACGGCAGGATCTTGTCCAGCGCGAGATCGTCGAGGTAGCCCTTTTCGGCCGCGTACAGCGAGATCGCAAGCTGGGCGATCGACAGCGGCGCGTACTGCTTCTGCTTCATGAGCTCGGTGACACGCTGGCCGCGTTCGAGTTGCGCGCGCGTGGCAGCGTCGAGGTCGGACGCGAACTGCGCGAAGGCCGCAAGCTCGCGGTATTGCGCCAGCGCGAGCTTGATGCCGCCCGAAAGCTTCTTGACGATCTTGGTCTGGGCCGAGCCGCCGACGCGCGACACCGAGATGCCGGCGTTCACGGCCGGCCGGATGCCGGCGTTGAAGAGGTCGGTCTCGAGGAAGATCTGGCCGTCGGTGATCGAGATCACGTTGGTCGGCACGAAGGCGGACACGTCGCCGGCCTGGGTCTCGATGATGGGCAGCGCGGTCAGCGAACCCGTCTTGCCCTTCACCTCGCCATTCGTCGCCTTCTCGACGAACTCGGCGTTGACGCGCGCCGCGCGCTCCAGCAGGCGCGAGTGCAGGTAGAACACGTCGCCCGGATACGCCTCGCGGCCCGGCGGGCGGCGCAGCAGCAGCGAGATCTGGCGATACGCCCAGGCCTGCTTGGTCAGGTCGTCATAGATGATCAGCGCATCTTCACCGTGGTCGCGGAAGTACTCGCCCATGGCGCAGCCGGCGTACGGCGCGATGTACTGCATGGTGGCCGATTCGGACGCCGACGCCGCGACGATGATGGTGTGCTTGAGCGCGTCGTGCTCTTCGAGCTTGCGCACCACGTTGGCGATCGAGGACTGCTTTTGCCCGATCGCGACGTAGATGCACCTCACGCCGGTGTTTTTCTGGTTGATGATGGTGTCGACGCACAGCGCGGTCTTGCCGGTCTGGCGGTCGCCGATGACGAGCTCGCGCTGGCCGCGGCCGATCGGGATCATCGAGTCGACCGATTTGTAGCCGGTCTGCACTGGCTGCGACACCGACTGGCGCCAGATGACGCCCGGCGCGACCTTTTCCACGGGCGAGGTCAGATGGGTGGTGATCGGCCCCTTGCCGTCGATCGGCGCGCCCAGCGCGTCGACCACGCGGCCCAGCATCTCGGGTCCGACCGGCACTTCCAGGATGCGGCCCGTGGTCTTGGCGGTATCGCCCTCGGAGAGGTGCTCGTAGCGCCCCAGCACCACCGCACCGACCGAGTCGCGCTCAAGGTTCAGTGCCAGCGCGAAGGTGTCGCCCGGCAGCTCGATCATCTCGCCCGCCATCACGTCGTTCAGGCCGTGGATGCGCACGATGCCATCGGCGACGCTGGTCAGCGTGCCTTCGTTGCGGGTGTCGGCCGAGAGCTTGAACTGCTCGATCCGCTGGCGGATCAGGTCGCTGATTTCGGAGGGGTTGAGTGTGGTGGCCATGAGTTTGTTTTCCTGTTTGACGGTCGTTTGGCGCCGTCATCCGTTTGCCTGAACGCCGAAGCCGGCGTCACTGCGTCAGCGCGGTTTCCAGCTGCGCGAGACGGCTGCGCAGCGAGCCGTCGATCACGGTTTCGCCGGCATCGATGACGGCGCCGCCCAGCACCGCGGGATCGACGCTGCGCTCAAGCTCGATCGCGCACCCGAAACGCCGCCGCAGGGCCGCAGTGAGACGCGCGGTCTCGGCGTCGTCCATCGGCACCGCGCTGCGCACCTTGACCTTGAGGACGTGCTCGGCTTCGCGCTTGAAGTGCTCGAACAGCACCGCGATTTCCGGCAGCTCGCGCAGGCGACCGTTGTCGGCCAGCACGCCGAGAAACCGCGCGAACGCCGAATCGCCGGGCTCGTCCGCGCGCACGAACAGCGACACCAGCCTGGCCGGCAGCACGCGCGGATCACCAAACAGCGCCGCGACCCGCGGGTCGACCGCCACCTCGGCGGCAAATGCGAGCTGGCGCGACCAGTCCGCCTGGCTCGCCGTGGCGCTCGCGATTTCAAACGCGGCACGGGCGTAGGGGCGGGCGATGGTGAGCGGCTGCGCCATCAGATGCCCGCCACCAGTTCGTCCAGCAGCGCCTTGTGGGTCTTGGCGTCCACCTCGCGGCCGAGGATCTTGCCGGCTCCGGCCACCGCGAGCGTCGCCACCTGTCCGCGCAATTCGGCGCGCGCGCGATGCGCCATGTTCTCGATGTCGGCCTGCGCGGCCGCCTTCTGGCGGGCCGCTTCGGCCACCGCGTCGTTCCGGGCCTTGTCGACGATCTCGCCGGCCTGCTGGTTGGCGCGCTCGATGATCGCGGCCGCCTCGGTGCGCGCCTTCCGGACTTCATCGTCGGCGCGCATGTTGGCCGCGGCCAGCTCGTGGCGCGCGCGATCGGCCGCTTCGAGGCCTTCGGCGATCTTCCGCTGGCGCTCTTCGATCGCCGCCATCAGCGGCGGCCAGACGAACTTCATCGTGATCGCGATCAGGATCGCGAAGGCGATGATTTCACCCAACAGGGTTACGTTGAATTGCATGAGCCTATGACCTCGACGGATCCAGGGTGGCGGCCGTCAGGTGCTTCAGTGCGGCAACTGCGTGAGCGCACTGGACAGCAGCGGATTGGCGAACGCGAAGAACATGCCGATGGCCAGGCTGATGAAGAAATCGGCGTCGATCAGGCCGACCAGCAGGAACATGCGGCCGGTCAACATCGGGTTCAGCTCGGGCTGGCGGGCCATGGATTCGAGATACTTCGAGCCCATGACGCCCATGCCGATGCACGCGCCAAGCGCGCCCAGGCCAACCATGAGGCCGGCGGCGATGGCGGTGTTGGCCTGGATGAGTGCAATAAGCTGTTCCATGTGGATCTCCCGGAAGAACGGTTGGTGGTTGAGAGGGAAAGCGGTGCGTGGATGCGTCAGTGGTGCTGCTGCGCCATCGCGATGTACGTGACGCTGAGATACATGAAGATGAAGGCCTGGATCAGGACGATCAGGAGCTCGAACAGGCTCCACACGGCGTAACCCAGGATGCCGAGCGGATACCACAGCGAGAGCAGGTGGCCCATCAGGCCCGCGATCAGCATGAACAGCAGATCGCCCGCGAAGATGTTGCCGAAGAGTCGCAGCGCGAGGCTGACCGGCTGGGTGACCATCTCGATCACGAACATCAGGATGTTGAACGGGGCCAGCACCACCTTCATCACGATGTTGGTGGAGGTGAAGGGCGCCGAGACGATATCGCTGAAGTAGCGCGCCTTCTTGGCCTTGAGGCCGAAGAAGATCGTCAGCACGAAGACGGTCAACGACATCGCGAAGGTGACGTTGAGATCGGCGGTGGCGACCGGCCGGAAGAACTTGACTCCCGACGCCTCGGCCGCGGCCGGAACCAGGTCGACGGGCACCACGTCCAGCAGGCTCATCAACAGGATCCAGAAGAAGATCGTGAGCGCCAGCGGGCCGAGAAACCGTCGGCTGCCGTGCCAGGCGTCGCGCACCTGGCCATCGACGAACTCCAGCGCCAGCTCGACGAAGGCCTGGCCCTTGCCCGGTACGCCCGAGGTCGCGCGGCGCGCGAACCAGCCGAACCACGCGACGAAGGCGAGGCCCAACAGGCCCGACATGATGAACGTGTCGAGGTGCACCGAACCCGAAACCAACCCGCCGGCCTGCGCCGGCGGCGCACTCCAGAAAGTCAGGTGATGCTGGATGTACTGGGTGAAGGTTTCACCGCCCGCTTCGGCACTCACTTGCCACATCCTCGAGTTCGCATGGGCGCGGGCGCGGAGCTTCCGCGTCCAGCCGTAGTCTCAACGTTCGAATTTCAGGGCAACCACATTGACCAGCAACGCCGCCACGAGCCCCCCCAACGCCGGCAGTGGCGGCAACTTCCAGACGGCGATGATCAGGTACAGGCCGATCAGCATCACCACCCATTTCAACACCGTTCCGACCGCAAACCGGGCCACCGTCCGACCCGATCCGGCTGGCGCCGCGAGGAACACGCGCAGCGCCAGGGTGACCGTCCCGATGGCCACCAGCAACCCGGCTGCGAAGGCTCCGAGCGCGGCCTTCGATCCCAGCGCCAGGAACGCGAGCCCAACCACGACCGCAACCGCGGTCTGCACCAGCACCACGCGCGTTGCCAGCCGTTTGCCCGCGGCAAGCGAATTCTCCACCGTAGAGCGACTCCAAGTGTGCCCGCGACTGTGCGAACCCCGACCTTGAGCTGCGGAATTGTAGCAGTCGCCCCTTCCGCGTGGCAACTTGAGATACGCGCGGCACGGAAAAATCCGCCCGGTTTTCGTGGCGTTACCCGCGGTTCGCACGCGTGGTCGCCAAAGTCCGCCAACTCCCCGGCAGGCTACTTGCCGATGCAAAACGTGGAGAAGATCGCGCCCAGCAGGTCCTCACTCGTGAAGGCGCCGGTGATCTCTCCCAGCGCCTGCTGCGCCAGGCGCAGGTCTTCGGCGACGAGCTCGGGCGACGCGTGGGCCAAGGCATGACGTGCGCGGTCGAGATGCGCGCGCGCGCGCCGCAGCCCATCGAGGTGCCGGGCGCGCGCGCTGAACGCGCCTTCGGCGCCCACCCCGCCGGCCATTCGCCGCAGCTCCGCGCGCAACAGATCGAGCCCCGCACCCGTCAGCGCCGACAGCCGGACGACCACGTCGCCGCCGACTTCCAGGCGCGCTGGTGCCGCCGCGTCGAGATCGATCTTGTTGATCACGACGATGCGCGGCGCGGTGGCGGGAACGCCGGCCAGCTCGGGCCAGGTCGCCGGCACCCAGGCGTGTTCGACCACCGCCAGCACCACGTCGGCACGCGCGAGTTCAGCACGCGCACGCCGGATGCCTTCACCTTCGATGGCATCGGTCGCTTCGCGCAGGCCCGCGGTGTCGACCAGCGTGACCTCGACGCCGTCGAAGTCCAGCGCTTCGCGCAGCACGTCGCGCGTGGTGCCCGGAAGGGCCGTGACGATCGCACGGTCGCTGCCCGCAAGCGCGTTCAAGAGGCTCGATTTGCCGACGTTCGGCGCGCCGACCAGCACCGCGACGAGCCCGTCGGTCAGGCGCACGCCACGGCCGGCGGCCGCGAGCAGCGCCGCGTGCTGCGCCGCCGCGTCGGCGAACAACCGCTCGAGCAACGGCCGCGAGGCACTCTCCGAGGCTTCTTCGGCAAAGTCGATGGCGGCTTCGACTTCGACCCGCAGGCGCACCAGCGTCGCGGCCAGCGCCCGGACGCGCCGCGAAAATTCACCTTCGAGCGAGCGTACGGCGGCGCGCGCCTGCAGGTCTGAACGGGCGGCGATGAGGTCGGCGACGGCTTCGGCCTGCACCAGATCGAGCTTGCCATTCAAGAACGCGCGTTCCGAAAACTCGCCCGCGTGCGCGGGACGCGCCCCCAATTCACACGCGCGGCGCACCAGGGCCGTGAGGACCACCGGGCTGCCGTGCGCATGCAGTTCCAGCACGGCCTCGCCGGTAAAGGAGTGCGGTGCCGGAAAGTACAGCACCAGCCCATGGTCGATGGCCACGCCTGCCGCGTCCCGAAAGGTCGCGAGCCGCGCGTGGCGGGGTGGGGGCAGGACGCCGCACAACGCGACCGCAACCGCGGGCGCCGCCGGGCCCGACACCCGCACCACGCCGAGCCCGCCGCGGCCGTTGGGCGTTGCGATGGCGGCGATGGTGTCGATGGCTTCCGGCATGACCGGTGCGCGGCGTCAGGCGCGCGCGTGGGCCTCGGCGCGATCGACCTGGCGCGTGACGTACCACTGCTGGCCGAGCAGGCAGATTCCGCGGACGACGTAGTACAGGGTCAGGCCCGCGGGGAAGAAGAAGAACAGCACCGCGAGCAGCACGGGCATGGCCTTCATGATCCGCGCCTGGTTCGGATCCATGCCCTGCACGGGCGTCAGGAACTGCTGGCCCAGCATCGTGAGCGCGTAAAGGACCGGCAGGACGAAGTACGGATCGGCGGCGGACAGGTCCGGAATCCAGAGGAACCTTGCGTGCCGCAGCTCGACCGACAGGATGAGGACGTAGTACAGCGCGAAGAAGATCGGGAGCGGGATCAGCGTCGGCAGGCAACCCGCCATCGGGTTGACCTTTTCCTTCTTGTACAACTCCATCATCGCCTGCTGGTATTTCTGCTTGTCGTCCCCGAAGCGCTCCTTCAGCGCTTTCAACCGCGGCGTCAGCTTGCGCATGCGCGCACTGGCGCGGTATTGCGTGTCGGTGAGCTTGTAGATCGCGCCCTGGATGATCAGCACCAGCACGATGATCGCCAGGCCCCAGTTGCCCACCAGCCGGTCCAGGAACGACAGCAGCTTGAACAGTGGCTGCGCGATCACCGTCGACCACATGTAGTTGACGGTGAGGTCCAGGCCGGGTGCGACGCTGGCCAGGTGGTTTTGCAGCTTCGGGCCGACGTACAGGCGCGCGTCGCGCGTCGCGCTGGCGCCCGGGGCCACCGCAAAGCCCGGTCCCATCGTGCGGATGAGATAGCGCGGCTTGCCGCCATCGATGCCGGGCAGCGCGAGGCTCGTGAAGGACTCGGCTTCCTTCGGCTCGGGAATCCACGCGCCCAGGAAAAACCGCTGACTCATCGCGATCCAGCCGCCGGTGACGTCCTTGTGCAGGGGATCGCTGGCGAAGTCGCCAAACTTGAGCTTGTTGTACTTGTCGCCCGGGCTGTACCACGCAGCGCCGGTGAAAGCGAGGCTCTCGGGGTTGTAGAACTCGAGCAGGTGCTTCGGCGGCGGCGGCGGCTCGACGCGTTCGAGTTGTTCGTAGGCGTTCCCATGCCAGGTCGCGGCACCGTGGTTGGTGATTTCCTGCGTGAGCTTCACGACGTAGCTGCCGCGCGTCAGCGTGTAGCGCTTGACGACACCGATCCCGGTCGCCGGATCGCTCCAGTCAAGGGTCACCACCAGCGCATTCTGGCCGCCGGCCAGCGTGTAGCGCTTCCTCGTCGCGGTGAATTCGGCCTGATGGTCGGGTGCGGCGCTGCCCGCGGCACCGACCAGCCCGTTCTGTGCCACGTAGTAGCGGCCGGTTTCAGCGTCGAGCAGGCGCACCGGCGGACTGCCCGGCGCCACCTTGTCCGGGTAACCGAGCAGGTCGGCGTCGAGGATCGTGCCGCCACGCGGATCGATCGTCAGGCGGAGCACGTCGGTGCTGGCGACGATGAGATCCGCGGCCGGCGTCGTGGCCACCTTGCGCGCTTCTTCCGGCACCTGGCCCGCGGGAGCCGACGCAGCCGGTGTCGCCGAAGCGGCAGGGCTCGCGGCCGTAGCCTGCGGCACGCTCGCCGAGGTCGGAACCGGGACGTTGGCGGTCGCCGCCACCGCAGGTGGCGGCGCGGGCGGATAGTCGTGTTGCCACTGGCGCCACAGCAGGAAGCCGACGAACAGCAACGCCACGACCAGCAGGATGCGGGTTTGATTGATCACGGGGGAAACTCGGGCTGGGACGGCGCGTGCCGGAGCAAGTCAGCCGTCGATTGTGCCGGGCGCGGCAGGGCGCTTCAACGCTTGCAGCCGGTGCCAGGCGAGATCGAGATCCCGGCGCAGCTCGGGGTTGGCGGCCAGTGCAGCGCTGGGCTGTGCGATCACGAGCACGTCGAACGCGGCCAGGTCCTGGCGCTGCGGGCGAAACGACTCGCGGATGATGCGCTTGATGCGGTTGCGCGTGACCGCACGCTTGCTGACCTTGCGCGACACCGCAAGGCCGACGCGGCAAGCGCCCGACGGCGAAGGCCCCCAGCGGAGTGCGAAGTACCGCGTCCGGGCGCGCCCACTGACGCCGCGCAACGCCGCGAATTCCGCGGCCCGGCGCAGGCGCGCCGAGGGCGGCAATCCGCCCACACCAAGCCTACGGAGCCAGCCGCTTGCGTCCCTTGGCGCGGCGCGCCGAAATGACCTTGCGGCCATCAGCGGTTTTCATCCGGGCACGAAAGCCGTGGGTGCGCGCGCGCTTCAACAAGCTCGGCTGGAAAGTGCGTTTCATGGTCGCCTCCGCGGCGGTGGCCCGCGCGAAGCGAGCTGTATGTATGAAAAGGCTGCGGATTTTACGTTTGCGGGCGGGGTGGCGTCAATCGAGACGCGTGGCGGACCATCCGCGGGCGACGCCCACGGTGGTCGCGCCCGCGCTCGGTCGGCGCCGGCCGACGGTTCGGAGCGCGCTACGACGGGGAGGATCACGGCTAGACTTCGCAGTTCACCTCGCGCGTGCATCGCGCTACGGTTAGCAGGTTCATCCACGGCGGAATTCATGAGTGATCTTTGGCAACGGTGCCTCGCGCGGCTCGAAGGCGAAATCGATCCGGGTGTGCTCCACACCTGGCTGCAACCGTTGCAGGCACGCGATGATGCGGGGACGTTGCGGCTGCTCGCGCCCAACAGCTATACGCTTGAATTCGTTCGCAATCAGTACCTCGACCGGATCGAGGGCACCCTGTCCGACCTCGCCGGCCATCCGATCCCGCTGCGGCTCGAAGTGGGCTCCGCCGCGATCGGCGGTACCCGACCCGCGTCCGGCGGCGCGCCCGCGGCACCCGCCACCCACAACCTCGACGCCCAGTACACCTTCGACAACTTCGTCGAAGGCAAGTCCAACCAGCTGGGCAAGGCCGCGGCGATGCAGGTGGCGCAGAATCCCGGGCGGGCCTACAACCCGCTGTTGCTGTACGGCGGCACGGGGCTTGGCAAGACCCACCTGATGCAGGCCGCGGGCAACCTCATGCTGGCGCACAATCCGGCGATGAAGCTCCTGTACGTGCATTCCGAGCGCTTCACCGAAATGATGATCACCGCGCTGCGCAACAAGAACATGGATGACTTCAAGCACCGGTTCCGGTCGGTGGACGCGCTGCTGATCGACGACATCCAGTTTTTCGCGGGCAAGGATGCGACGCAGGAAGAGTTTTTCCATACCTTCAACCGGTTGTACGAGTCAAAGCAACAGATCATCCTCACCTGTGATCGCTACCCCAAGGAAGTCGACAATCTCGAACTGCGCCTGAAATCGCGCCTGGGTTGGGGGCTCTCGGTCGCGATCGAGCCCCCCGATTTCGAAACGCGCGCGGCCATCCTGCTGGAAAAGTCGCAGGCGCGCGGCATCGAGTTGCCCAGCGAAGTCGCGCTGCTGCTGGCGCGGCGGATCCGCTCGAACGTGCGCGAGCTCGAAGGCGCGCTGAACACCGTGGCCGCGCAGGCCAACCTGTCGGGGCGGGGGATCACGCTGGAGCTGGTGCAGGAGACCCTGCGCGACCTGTTCAACGTGCACGCGCGCGCCATCACCATCCAGAACATCCAGAAAACCGTCGCCGACTATTACCAATTGCGAATCTCCGACCTGCTATCGCACCGTCGCGTGCGCTCACTCGCCCGGCCGCGCCAAGTAGCCATGGCGCTCGCCAAGGAGCTGACCGAGCACAGCCTCCCGGAAATCGGCGAGGCGTTCGGCGGCAAGGACCACACGACCGTCATGCACGCCTGCAAGAAGATTCGCGGGCTGTGCGACACCGACATGCGGTTGCGCCAGGACTGGGACAAACTGATCCGGGTATTGACGGGGTGATCCTGTGGATAACTTTTGGACAACCGCATTCGTCGATGTTATCCACAAACAATCCACTCGATATGCCAGCGGTGGACCGATTCGAATTTGCTTTCAAAACATTGAATCGGAACAAGTTTCACGGATAAGACCACTATCAACAACGCCTGCTCTTAACGCTCTGGTTTAACTCTCCAGAATCAAAAGCAGCTCGCCAACTTGGGGATCAACATGCGCTTCAACACCCAGCGGGAAACCTTGCTCAAACCCATGCAGCAGGTGGTCGGGGTCGTCGAACGGCGGCAGACGCTCCCGGTGCTTGCCAACCTTCTGGTTCAGGTAAAGGACGGTCGCCTGTCGCTCACGGCCACGGATCTCGAGGTCGAAATGCGCGCCAGTACGGGCGTTGACGGCAGCGAGGACGGTGCGACGACGATCCCCGCGCGCAAATGGTTTGATCTCCTGCGCGCGCTGCCGGACGGCGTCAAGGTCGAGCTCAGGCTCGATGGCGAGCGGGTGGTCATGCAGGCGGGGCGCAGTCGCTATACCCTGGCAACCCTGCCGGCCGAAGAGTTTCCGGCCAACGAGGAGATCGCGCCAGCGGGGACGGTGAGCCTCGCGGAAGGTGCGCTGCGCCGGTTGCTGGAGCGGACCCAGTTCGCGATGGCCAACCAGGACGTTCGTTATTACCTCAATGGCCTGCTGCTCGACCTGCGGGGAACCGAGCTTCGTTGCGTCGCAACCGATGGCCATCGCATGGCCATGGCGCTGGCGACGCTGGAGGCTCCCGTGGGCGGCGACCGGCAGCTCATCGTGCCACGCAAGGGCGTGACCGAGCTGCTCGGCCTGTTCGGCGCCGGTGACGCCACCGTCAGCCTGGAATTTTCCGCCAACCACGTGCGGGTGAAGCGCGAGGACGTGGTGTTTACGTCCAAGCTCATTGACGGACGCTTTCCCGACTATGAGGCCGTGATCCCGGTCGGTGCGGACAAGCTGGTGAAGGTCGAGCGCGCTGCGCTACGCAATGCGCTGCAGCGCGCCGCCATTTTGTCCAACGAGAAATATCGCGGGGTGCGGCTCGAAGTGAGCCCGGACTGCCTGCGGGTCGTGGCGCACAATCCCGAGCAGGAAGAGGCCCTTGAGGAGATCGAGGCCGAGACCAAGGTCGGCGACATCGCGATCGGATTCAACGTGGGCTACCTGCTCGATGCCTTGGGCGCGCTCGATGACGACCATGTGCAGCTCCAGTTGCGCGACGCACAATCGAGCTGTCTGCTCCGCGGCGTGGCGGACGGTTCCACGCAGCATGTGGTGATGCCGCTGCGCCTGTGACCGACGCGCGTTGATCGCGGTGGTTGCGGGTTCGATCCGGTGAAGATCGATCTCCTGCACGTGGAATCGCTGCGCTGCTTCGAATCGTTGTCGCTGGCGCCGGGCCCGGGCCTCAATTGGCTGCTGGGCCGGAACGGTGCAGGCAAGACGTCCATCCTCGAGGCGGCCTACATCCTGTCGCGGGGCCATTCGTTCCGGACGGGCGGGCGATCCGCGCCTTGTCGCCACGGTTCGAAGCGGTACCTGATCCATGCAACGCTCACGCGGTCCCGGCACGCCGGGATCAGCCTGGGGTTGGTACGCGAAGGCGACCGGTGGGAAGCGCGTCGCGACGGCGAATCCCTGGGCAGCCTTGCGCCACTGTTCGAAGCCTGTCCCGTCGTCTACTTCGGTCCGGAGAGCCCGCAGCTGGTCGTCGGACCGGCCGATGGGCGGCGCAGTTTTCTGGATTGGAGTGTGTTCCACGTGGAACACACGTCGCTTGACCTGTGGCGACGCTGGCGCCGCGCGTTGCGGCAGCGCAACGCGCTGCTGCGGTCCGACGCGCCCACCGCGAGCTTCGAGCCGTGGGAACACGAGCTGGCGCGCGTCGCCGATGCGATCGATGGCTTGCGTCAGGCCTGCGTTGCGACGCTGGGACCCTGCCTGGGTGCCGAGGCAGCCTGGCTGGTGCCCGAGTTGGGCGCCGTATCGCTCGAATATCGACCCGGTTGGGATACGGGAATCGGCCTGCAACGGCAACTCGCCGAGCAGCGTTCGCGCGACCGCGAGCGGGGTTTCACGCAGTCCGGCGCGCATCGTGCCGACTGGTTGCTCAGGTTCGAGCGTGTAGCCAGCAAGGACCACCTCTCGCGCGGGCAGGCGAAATCCGTAGCCTTGGCCTACCTTTTGGGCCAAACTCGCTGGCTGCGGGACCGGATTGGCGAGTTTCCGCTGCTCTGCCTGGATGACCTCGAATCCGAGCTCGACGCGGAACATGCCGCGCGCGTGGTCGCCTGGCTGAGCGATAAACCGTTGCAGGTCTGGCTCACGGCCACCGAAACACCGGACGCCGCCCGGCGCCGCGATGAAGCACGCATGTTCCACGTGGAACACGAAGGGGTCACACCAGCCTGACGCGTGCCGACGGCCCGCGGAGATACACCATATAATAAGTGGTCCGAAAACGCGGCAGTCGGGTTTTGATCGATGAACAACGTTTACGATTCCAGCAGCATCAAGGTCTTGAAGGGTCTTGAAGCGGTACGCAAGCGTCCAGGCATGTACATCGGGGACACGGACGACGGCACCGGGCTGCACCACATGGTGTTCGAAGTCGTCGACAACTCGATCGACGAGGCCTTGGCCGGGTTTTGCGACCACATCGAGGTGACGATCTACGACGACGGTACCGTCGGGGTCACGGACAATGGCCGGGGAATCCCGGTAGGCATCCATGCCGAAGAAGGTGTGTCGACGGCCGAGGTCGTGATGACCGTACTGCACGCCGGCGGCAAGTTCGACGCCAACTCCTACAAGGTTTCCGGTGGCCTGCATGGGGTCGGCGTGTCGGTGGTCAATGCGCTTTCGGAACACCTTTGGCTCACGATCCGGCGCGGCGGCCATGAATATCTGCAGGAATACCACCTGGGTGACCCGTTGTTCCCGCTGCGCGAGGTGGGACCGTCGGACGGACACGGCACCGGCGTTCGTTTCCTGCCGAGTTCGGGCACCTTCACCAAGATCGAATTCCAGTACGACATTCTGGCCAAGCGCCTGCGGGAGCTCGCCTTTCTCAATTCGGATGTAAAAATAACCCTTGAAGATCAAAGGGTTGGAAAGAAAGACGTCTTCTGCTACACAGGCGGCATCAAGGCGTTCGTCCAGCATCTGTCGCAGCTCAAGACTCCGCTGCATCCCAACGAAGTGAGCTTCAGCCAGCAGGTCGGGCCGACCACGGTGGAACTCGCGATGCAGTGGACCGACGGTTATCAGGAGTCGATCTTCTGTTTCACCAACAACATCCCGCAGAAGGACGGCGGTGCGCACTTGACGGGGCTGCGTGCGGCGCTGACGCGCACCCTCAGCAACTACATCGAAAAGTCGGGACTCGCCAAGAGCTTCAAGGCGGCGCTGTCGGGCGACGACATGCGCGAGGGCCTGATTGCCGTGCTGTCGGTCAAGATGCCCGACCCGAAGTTTTCCTCGCAGACCAAGGACAAGCTGGTATCGAGCGAGATCAAGGGCATCGTCGAGCAGGTGGTCAACGCCAAGTTCGACGAATACCTGCAGGAGCATCCCAACGACGCCAAGCTCATTGCGGGCAAGGTCGTCGAGGCCGCGCGCGCGCGCGAGGCGGCGCGCAAGGCGCGCGAGCTGACGCGGCGCAAGGGTGCGCTCGACATCGCGGGCTTGCCGGGCAAGCTGGCCGATTGTCAGGAGCGCGATCCCGCGTTGTCCGAGCTGTTCCTGGTCGAGGGCGATTCGGCCGGTGGTTCGGCCAAGCAGGGCCGCAACCGCAAGTACCAGGCGATCCTGCCGCTCAAGGGCAAGATCCTCAACGTCGAGAAGGCGCGTTTCGACCGCATGCTGTCCTCGGCCGAGGTTGGCACGCTCATCACCGCGCTGGGCACGGGCATCGGCAAGGACGAGTTCAATGCCGACAAGCTGCGCTACCACCGCATCATCATCATGACCGACGCCGACGTGGATGGCTCGCACATCTGCACGCTGCTGCTGACCTTCTTCTACCGGCAGATGCGGGAACTGATCGACCGCGGGCACATCTACATCGCACTGCCGCCGCTGTACAAGGTGAAGCAGGGCAAGAGTGAGCTGTACCTCAAGGACGACGCGGCACTCAATACCTACCTCATCGACAGCGCGGTCGAGGAGGCCACGTGGACCCCGTCCGCCGACGCCGATCCGGTGGCGGCGGACGCGCTGGAAGGCCTGCTGCGCCAGTATCAGGCGGCGCTCGACCAGATCGCGCGCCTGGCACAACGCGGCGACGCCGGCGTGTTCACCGCGATGCTCGAATACACGCCGCTCGAAGATGCGATGTGGGCCGATGCCGACACCCTCGACGCCTGGGCCGCCGGGCTGGTCCAGCGCCTCAATGCGAGCGGCCTGGGCCGTCCGCGATTCACGCTGGAGCTGCGGGCGTCGACCGACAAGCACCCCGCGGCCTGGCTGTTGCGCCGTGCGCAGCACGGTACCGAACACACTTGGGTGTTGCCGCGGAGCTTCTTCTCGGGCGCGGATTTCAAGCCCCTGCTCGAAGTGGCGCGTGCGCTGCACGATCGCAGCGGCGCCGGTGGCCAGGTGCGCCGCGGCGCCACGCAGCAGGCCGTCACGAACTTCGCCGCCGCGCGCGAGTGGCTGTTTGGCGAGGCCAAGAAAGGCCGCCAGATCCAGCGCTTCAAGGGCCTGGGTGAAATGAACCCCGAGCAGCTCTGGGAAACAACGGTCAACCCCGATACGCGCCGCCTGCTGCAGGTGCGCATCGAGGATGGCCTCGAGGCCGACCAGGTCTTCTCGACCCTGATGGGCGACGTGGTCGAACCACGCCGACAGTTCATCGAGACCAACGCGCTCAGGGTCGGCAATCTCGACATCTGATCCACCGGTTACTGGAGTCGGGCCCCCGGTCCCGGCTACCCTCAACAATCAATCGCCGTCACAGCACGGCTGCCCGCTAGGAGACTTTCGATGAAACCCGAGCTTCGTTCACTGGCGTTTGCCGTTGCTGGCGCACTGGCGTTGGCGGTCGTTCCGGTTACCAGCCATGCGCAGGCCGCCGGCCAGCAATGCAGCGACATGCAGATGCTGCAACACAAATGCGGCGACCAGAAGTCGCAATCCAAGAAGGCCGATCAGGGCAAGTCGGGCGAGCAGGCCAATCCGTATCCCAACGCCACGCGCAAGGAGCCCAAGGTCCAGGGCGTGGATTCCAAGGAAGCCAAAACGTTGAACGCGGGCCTGGATGCCGCCAACAGCGGGGATTCCGCGACCGCACTGAAAGACCTGCAACCGATCGCCGACTCCAGCAAGAGCCCGTACGCGAAGTCGCTGGCGAACCTGGGCCTCGCGCAGGTGAAGTACAAGAGCGGCGACATCAAGGGCGCCATCGTGCTGCAGAAGCAGGCGCTCGATGCCGGCACGCTGCCCAACAGCAATTATTTCCAGGGGCTGGAATCGCTGGCGCAGATGTACATCCAGAACGAGGACTACGCCGACGCGCTGACGACGCTCAACACCTGGAGCCAGCAAAGCGGCGCGCAGTCCGCCGACGTCTACGCCCTGCAGGGCGATGCCTACTATCGCCTGCAGAAGTACCCCGAGGCCGTCGCGGCCATCCAGAAAGCCAAGGCGCTGAGCCCGACCGCGCAGCCAAGCTGGGACCAGATCGAAATGGCCAGCTACTTCGCGATGGACAAGTACGACCAGGCGGCCAAGCTCGCTGACGCGGCGCTCGCGAAAGACCCCAACAACAGTGCGCTGCTGCAGAACGTGATCGCGATCTACGTCAACTCGCACCAGGACCAGAAGGCGCTGGCGCTGCTCGAGCGCGCGCGCCAATGGGCAGATCACCAACCCCGACGAATACATGAACATGGTGAAGATGTACGACAACATCGCGCTCAGTGCCAAAGATCCAACCACCGACGCGCAAAAGGCGGTCGCGGTGCTGCAGGAAGGCATGCAGAAGGGCATCGTGCCGCCGGGGTTGGAGAGCTACACCTTGCTGGGTGATTCCTACGCCGTCGCCGGCGACTACAAGGACGCCGTGGATGCGTACGGCAAGGCCGCGCCGGATGCCAAGACCGGCGAGGTCGACTTCAAGCGCGGCGTGATGCTGCAGAACCTGGGGCGTCACAGCGAGTCGCGCACGGCCTTGCAGCAGGCCATCGCCAAGGGTGGCTTCCAGCGCATCGGTGAAGCCTACCTCGCGCTCGGCAACGCCGACCTGGCGCTGAAAGACAAGTCGGGTGCCGTCGCGGCGTTCAAGCAGGCCGAGCAACACGCGTCCACGCGCACCAGCGCGCAGAACAGCCTGAAGCAAATCGGGCAGAAATAGCACGCGTGTGGCGCGCACCCGCGGTGTCGTTGGCACCGCCGGTCGGCCTGCGGGTGTGCGCGTGCGACGTCGACACGCGCGAGTGTGCGGCGTAGTCTGCGCGAGTCGTTTTGCATCGCGCGCAACGCGCTGCACAGCGGTGAATTTTCACGGGATCGGGCGCTGCCCACTAGGCAAAGCCGCGATTGTGGTGTAACGTTTTACGCTTTGTCCGCCGCCTTGGATGCGGCGCGGGGCCCTTGGCGTCGCGTCCGCAGTTGGGGGCCCAACTGGTCAGCGATTGGTTCAATACACGATGGCACGAACGTCGGTACAAAACAGCAAACGCTTCAACTGGTGGCGCACCATCGCAATCGCATTCGCGATTGCGCTTCACGCCGGCATCCTGATCACGCTGCTGGCGCCTGCTGCACCTCCGGGCTCCAAGGTCGCCAAGAAGCAAAGCATCGTCCGCGTCGAGTTCATCCCGCCGCCGCCGCCGCCGCCGCCACCGCCGCCACCGCCGCCGGAACCGCCCAAGGCGCCGCCGCCGAAGGTGGTCACGCTGATCAAGCCGCCGCCCACGCCGCCGCCACCGGCGCCACCGCCGCCGGTGCAGGAACAGTCGGCCATGTCGACACCTGCCGCACCGCCGCGCCCGCCGGCGCCGCCGCCACCACCGGCAGAGGTCGCGCCCTCGGTCGACATCAGCTACAAGAACCGCAACCCGCCGCAGTATCCGGTCCAGGCGATTCGCATGGGCCACCAGGGTGAGGTGACCTTGGATGTCACGATCAACGCCGCGGGTGAAGTGATCAACGTGACAGTGGAAAAGTCCAGCGGTTATCGTGAGCTGGACCGTGCCGCGGAGGAGGCCGCCCGTCACTGGCGGTTCAATCCGGGCCAGAAGGACGGCAAGTCCATTGGAGGCGTGGTTCGCATCCCCGTGAACTTCAACCTCCAGGGCATGATGTAGATTTCACGCTTGACCGATGGGTATCGGTTAAAGTCGATGACCAACCGCTTTGTTTGCTACAACTTGAAGGAAGGGTAGCGCCATGATCCAAGAAGCAGCCTCCGCCGTCGCCGCACCAGTCGGTAATGCCAATGCGCAAGCCCTGCAGCAGTTGGGTGCGTCGGCGTTCCTGGGCGAGATCGTTCATCATCCCGGACAGCACGCCGTCGACCTGGTGGTGCTCCTCGTGCTGGTGGTGATGTCGATTTCGTCCTGGTACTACATCGTCGTCATTGCCATCCGCAACAGCATCATGCGCCGTCGCGCCGAGCGGGTGATCAAGCAGTTCTGGGATACGCCGTCCGCGCAGGACGCGGTGCGGCTCATGGAAAAGCAGCCGGCGTCCGAGCCGTTTTCCAAGATCGCCCTGGACGCCGCATCGGCTGCCGCGCATCACCAGCGGCACGAGGGCAGCAAGATGGTCGAGGCGCTCAATCGTTCGGAGTTCGTCGATCGCGCGCTGCGCGAAGCGGTGGACCGCGAGGCGCGCAACCTGGAAGGCGGCTTGACCTTGTTGGCAACCGTCGGGTCGGCCGCCGTGTTCGTAGGCCTTCTGGGTACGATTTTCGGCATCATCGGCGCGTTGACCGGACTCGGCGCCAGCGGCCAGTCTTCGATTCAGGCCGTGGCGGGACCGGTGGGCGAGGCGCTGTACATGACCGCCCTCGGCCTGTTCGCCGCCATCCCGGCGGTCATCGCGTACAACGCCTACTCGCACAGCAACCGCGTGACGATTGCGCACTTCGACGAGTTTGCGCACGACCTGCACGACTTCTTCTCGACCGGTTCCCGCGTCGAGACCGGTGCGATCGGCGGTGCCGCTGTAGCGCGGCCCGCGGTCCCCGCATCACCGTCGTCGCTGAAGAAGTAAGAGGCCCATTCCATGGCCATGAGTACCAATAGCGGCGGTGGCCCCGTCGCCGACATCAACATCACGCCGCTGATCGACGTGATGCTGGTGTTGCTGGTCATCTTCATGATCACCGCGCCGCTGGTGGAGCACGACATCAAGATCGACCTGCCGCAGCCCAATCCGAACGTGAAGCCGCCGGAAAATCCGCCGACGCCGCACACGTTGTTCATCCGCGCCGACGGATCGATGAGCTGGGACGACCTCGCGATCAGCAACGTTGAATTGCAGGCGCAGCTGGCCACGATCGGCGCCAAACCGTTGGCGCAGCAACCGCAGGTGCACATCAAGGCGACCGACAACACGGAATACGACTTCATCGCCAAGGCGATGGCCTTGGCGCGTCGCTACGATGTGCAGAAGATCGGCTTTGAGAAGTGAGGGCTTGACGTCATGGCAATGAGTACCGGCGGCGATCCGGCAAACGAGGTCCCCAAGGCCGACATCAACGTCACGCCGTTGGCGGACGTGATGCTGGTGCTGCTGATCATCTTCATGATCACCGCACCGCTGATGACGCACAAGATCCAGGTGCCGCTGCCGCAGGCCAATCCGCACACGAAGCCGGTCCCCGTGAGCGTGCCGCCCATCGATCTGGCCGTACAGGCGGATGGTGATCTGTACTGGAACGACAACCCGGTCGATTCGGCGTTGTTTCGGGCCAAGCTGCGTGTGGCCGCTACCGACCAGCCGCAGCCGGCGCTCAACATCCGGGCCGACAAGGCGACGCCCTATCGCATCATCTGGAGCGTCATGCAGGATGCGAAGACCGCAGGCATGGTCCACATCGGGTTCATTACGAACAACGAGGCGCATGGCGGCAGGGGGCCGTGATGACGCCGCTCGGGTAGAAGCAAAGGGCCGCATTGCGCGGCCCTTTTTGTTTTGCTGCAACGAGCGCCCGCCCGCCGCCGGCGTGCCCTGGCCGAACCTTCGGCTCGTCCTCCGCAGGCTCCGGACGAACGGACAACGCAGTGACTCCGTTTGCGGCAGGCTTGCCGAACCATGAGCGGAATCGCCGAATTCAGGGCATTCTTTGGCTCGCCGCCAGGATCGCGAGGTAGGCACGCACCGTCGGATCAAGGCCGGCATAGAGCGCCTCGCCGATCAGCGCGTGGCCGATGGAAACCTCGGCCAGATTCGGGATCGCGGCGTGGAACGCACGGAGGTTTGCCTGGCTGAGGTCGTGCCCGGCGTTCACGCCAAGCCCGGCATCCATTGCGCTGCGCGCGGTCTGGGCGCAGCGCGCGAGCTCCGCCGCGCAGTCACCGGTTGCGAAGGCATGCGCGTAGGGCCCCGTGTAGATCTCGACCCGCCCGACGCCGGCCGTACGTGCGGCTTCAAAGCCCAGCGTGGCGCCTGCGTTCACGAACAACGACACGCGGCAGTCCAGCGCGTTCAGCACGTCGATCAGCGGGCGTAATCGCGGCAGATCACGCTCGAGGTCAAAGCCGTGGTCCGAGGTGACCTGAGCGTCGGCATCGGGCACCAAGGTGGCCTGCGCGGCGTGTGCCTGCCGCACCAGTTCGACGAAGCCAGGGTAGCCGGGGCGCGGTGCCGCAAACGGGTTGCCCTCGAGGTTGAACTCCACGCGCCCCCGCGTCAGCGCGGCCAGCATCGCGACGTCCTCGGCGGTCACGTGGCGTCGATCGGGCCGTGGATGCACGGTGATGCCGCCGCAGCCCGCGGCGATGCAGGTTTCGGCCGCGCGATCCAGGCGCGGTTCGGCGCCGCCGCGGGAATTCCGCAGCACGGCGATCTTGTTGAGATTGACGCTGAGAATGGTCACGATGGCTTCCTGACCGCAAAAAAGTTGCGTCCCCCCGGCCGCGCTGCGTGCGCAACGCCGTGTTGGACGCGACGACAAGGATAGTGTGCGCGATCCGCCAGACTATCGCGCTTCAAGCACGTACGCGTGGACCGCGCGGGGCGCCCCGCGCCACGCCAGCGCGCCGCGATAGCCCGATATCGGCTCGAATCCGGCGAGCTGCCAGCTCGCAGTACCGCCTAGCGCAGCGTCGATCGCGAGCGGCTGCCATCCGCATCCGCCCGCGGACGGCGCGAAGGCGACGCGGGCCAGGCCAAACGCCAGCCCCTTGCCCTGCGCCTTCAGCACGGCCTCCTTGGCGCACCACAGTGCGATGAAAGCGCGATCGCGCGCGCGCGCGTCGAGGGCCGCGATCGCCTCGGCCTCGGTGGCGCCGAAGAAGCGCCGCGCGATCTCCAGCGCGCGCAGGTGCACGCGGATGCGTTCGATGTCGACGCCCAAGGGAAGCGCGCGCGCCAGCGCGATCAGCGCAAAGCCGCCGCTATGTGACCAGTTGAACTCGATGGACCGCGCGTCTGAGCTGCGGATGCGCACCAGCGTCGCGTCGGTCAGTCGCGGCTTGCCGCCGGCCGCGTCCACCAGCTCGACCGCCTCGGGAGCCAGGTCGAGGTACGCCGCGATGAGCGCGATGAACGGCGCTCGCCCCTCGGACAGCGCATAGCGGAACCGCCAGAGGTGGATCGCTGCATCGTCCAGCGACCCGGCAACGGCGGCCGGGGTCGCGGGCGAAAACGCCAACGCTTGCGTCATGCCGCGATCCCGACCGTACTCCCGCGCCCGCTGCCTCAGTGGTGCAGGCGCTGCTCGATCAGCAGATCGACCACTGACGGATCGGCAAGGGTGGAGATGTCGCCGAGCGTCGCCTTGTCGACGTCGTTCTTGCCGGCCTCGGCGATCTTGCGCAGGATGCGGCGCATGGTCTTGGCCGAGCGCGTCTTCGGCAGCGCCGGCGCCCATTGGATGTAGTCGGGCGCGGCGAAGGCGCCGATGAGCTTGCGGACGTCCGCCGTCAGTTCCTTCTTCAGCACATCACTTGGCGTGATGCCGGCCTTCGGCGTGACGAACGCGTAGATCGCAGTGCCCTTGAGATCGTGCGGACAGCCCACCACCGCCGCTTCGGCCACGCGCTGGTCGCTCATGAACGCGCTTTCGACCTCGGCGGTGCTGATACGGTGGCCCGACACGTTGATGACATCGTCGATGCGCCCGGTGATGCGCCAGTCGCCGTCGGCGTCACGCGTGGCGCCGTCGCCTGAGGTATAGACGCCCGGATACATCTTGAAGTAGGTGTCGATGAATCGCTGGTGGTCGCCGTAGACCGTGCGCATCATGCCGGGCCAGGCCTCGGTGATGACCAGCGCGCCTGAACCCTCGCCCTCGACCGCCTTGCCGTCCGCGTCGAGGATGGCCGGCTTGACGCCGAAGAACGGCTTCATCGCCGAGCCGGGCTTCAGGGTTTTGGCACCCGGCAGTGGCGAGATCAGGATGCCGCCGTTTTCTGTCTGCCACCAGGTATCGACGATCGGGCAACGGCCTTCGCCGACCACGTTGAAGAACCACTCCCAGGCCTCGGGGTTGATCGGCTCGCCGACCGAACCCAGGAGCCGCAGCGACTTGCGTGAGGTCTTCTTGACCGGACCTTCGCCCTCGCGCATCAGCGCGCGGATCGCGGTTGGCGCCGTATAGAGGATCGTCACCCGGTGCTTGTCGCACACCTGCCACAGGCGCGATGCGTCGGGCCAGTTGGGCACGCCCTCGAACATCAGCGTGGTCGCACCGTTGGCGAGCGGGCCGTACACGATGTAGCTGTGGCCGGTCACCCAGCCGATGTCCGCGGTGCACCAGTACACGTCATTCTCGCGCAGGTCGAAGATGCACTCGTGGGTGTAGGACACCCACACCATGTACCCGCCGATCGTGTGCAGCACGCCCTTGGGCTTGCCGGTCGAGCCGGAGGTGTACAGGATGAAGAGCGGATCTTCCGCGCTCATGGGCTCGGGCGCGCAGGTGGTCGGCTGGCCTTCGACCAGCGCGCCCCACCAGCGGTCGCGCGGCGACTGCATGTTGATGGCGCCACCGGTGTGCTTCAGCACGATGACGGTTTCGACGCTGGTGGTACCGGGACGCGTCAATGCTTCGTCAACGTTGGCCTTGAGCGCGATGTGCTTGTTGGCGCGCAGGCCCTCGTCCGCGGTGATGACCACCTTGCACTTGGCGTCGGCGATGCGCCCGGCCAGGGCATCAGGAGAAAATCCGCCGAACACCACCGAGTGGATCGCGCCGATGCGCGCGCACGCCAGCATGGCAATCGCGCCCTCGGCGACCATCGGCATGTAGATCGCGATCCGATCGCCCTTCTTGACGCCGAGATTCTTCAGCGCATTCGCGAACTGGCACACCTCGGCCAGCAATTCCTTGTAGGTGATCTTGCGTGAGACGCTCGGATCGTTGCCCTCGAACAGGATCGCGGTCTTGTCGCCGCGCTTGGCGATGTGCCGGTCGAGGCAGCTGACCGTCGGATTCAGCACCCCGTCCTCGAACCAGCGGATGTGGAGGTCCTTGGCGTTGAACGACACGTCGCGGATCTTCGTCGGCGGCTTGATCCAGTCGAGCCGCTTGGCGATCTGGCCCCAGAATGCGACCGGGTCCTTGATCGATTCCGCGTAGCGGCGCTGGTAGTCGTCCGGCTTGATCTGCTCGGCGGCGGCAAACGTTGACGGAACGGGATACACCTTGCTCATTGCATGTTCTCCTCAGGCCGGACAATGTTTTCAAGCCTAGCAAAAAGCCGACGCGATGCGGGTGAAAATTCTGTCAGGCATCGGGTGGGCGCAGGCGATTGGACGTCTTTATGTCTTTTTGCAGCGTGCTGCGCAGGGCGTCGAGTTCGCCTGGTGTCATGTGCTCGGGGCGTGAACTGGCGCGCACGTGGCGATCGATGAACAGCACCGCGGCCGCGAGCGCAGAAAGAAAACCAACCGCCAGGCCAAGTCCCATGAGGCCCGGCGAGTGCGTCGTGACTGCGAGCGCAAACGCCAGCAGCGCGACAACGACGAGACCCCAGATCATCGACGTTTCCCCCAACGACCCTCGTGACGATCATAGCGCGGGCGTCGCGCATCGCGCGGGCTTCAACTTTGGTCTAATTGCACACTGCTGCGGAGGGGAAAGGCTGCTTGCGCGGCCTTTCCCGTTCACTTCGTTGCGGCGCTTCCCTCACTTCGCCGCCGGCCCCTTGACCGCCACGACGAAATCGTCAGGGCGCACATACTGCTTGAAGGCGGCTTGGATCGCGGCGGGCGTCATGGCGAGATATTTCTGCGCTGCGATCGCGTCGGCATCCAGCGGCTTGCCCTGCATCGACAGGCTGAGGAAATTGCCGGCGATCGAACCAAAGCTCGATTGGCCAAGCGCCAACTGGCGCAGCAGCTTGCCCTTGGCCGCGTGCAGCTCGGCTGTGCCGACCGGCGCCTGCTGCATCTGCGCGACGTCGTGCACCACGAGCTTGCTGGCCTGCGCCACCTTGTCGGGATCACTCCCGAAGCTCACGCTGAAGGTGCCGCGGTGCCTTTGCAGCGCGACGCTGCTCGACACGCCGTAGACCAGGCCGCGCTGGCTGCGCAGGTTCTGCATCAGACGCGAGTCGAAGCCGCCGCCCAGGATCGAATTGCCGAGGTACAGCGCGTAGCGGCCCGGATCGTTTTCCGTCAGTGGAATGGTTTCTGCCAGCGTCACCGAATCCTGCACCGCCGACGAGTCGGGCGTGGTGAAACGGCTGACGCGGTTGTCCGGTGCGGCCGGATAGTGCGTCTGCGGCTTGGGCGTCACGGGGTTTTTCCATGCGCCGAACGTGGCTTCGGCGACCTTGCGGGCGTCCGCGGGCGTGACGTCGCCAATGATGACGAGGGTCGTCATGTCGGGACGAAACGCCTGCGCGTAATAGTGCTGGACGTCGGGCAGGGTGAGACTCGCCACCGACTGCGGCGTGGCGTAACGCAGCGCCGGATCGTGCGCCGGATACAGCGCGGCATCGAGGTGCAGGGTGTGCAGGAAGGCGGGGGACTGGTTGCGTCCGTCGATGCTGCCTTCAACGTTGTGCTGCATCACCGCAAACGCCTGCGGCGGCATCGCCGGCGCAAGCTCGTTTTGTGCCAGCAGCGCCATGCCCTTGGCAAAGTTGTCGGCCGGCACCGCAAGCGACAGGCTGGAGCCCGCGCTCTCGTGCGCGCTGATCGCGTCGAGCGCGGCCTGGAACTGCAGCCGGTTCAGGCGGGTCGTCCCGAAGTTGAACATCGAGTCCAGCACGTCGGCGACGCCTTCCTGGCCCTTGGGCGCCTGCAGGTCCTGGTTGGTATCGATCTTGCCGACCACTTCCACGGTCTTGCTGACCGACTCCGGTTGCACGATCACCTTGAGTCCGTTGGGCAGCGTGAACGCGGTCGGGTTGGTCGTGAATTCCGGCAGGCTCAGCTTGGCGAACGCGGCCCGCGCCCACGCCGGCAGCGTGACCGAGCCGGCCGGCTGGCCGCCAAAGCTTTCGGCACCGCCAAAGCCCTTGCCGGCGCTCGGCTTGCCCGACGACACCGGGGTCAGGATCGCGGTGACCGCGTGCGCCGGATCGAAAATGCGCTTGGCGAGCGCGTCGACCTCGGCCGGCGTCACCGCGGCAATCGCCGCACGGACGTCATCCGGCGATTCCCCGCCGCGCATGGCCAACGCCTCCGACCACGCATTGGCGAGGCCCGGCACCGAGTTCTTCTGGTATTCGAGATCGGCGATCGCCTGGCTCCTGGCGGCCGTTACGAGATCGGCCGGAATCCCCTTGGCCGCGGCGTCGGCCATGATGGCTTCAAGATTCTTAAGGGTCTGCGCCGAATCACCGCCGCGTGGAAAGCCCGCGGCCGCAAAGCCGATGCCCGCGTGTGGCTTGAAATCGGTGCCGAACTGGCCGAACAGCGCCTTGCCCGTCAGGCCCATTTCAAAGAGTTGCCCGCGCTTGGAGGCGAGCGCGTTGGAGAGCACCAGCGCCGTTGCGTAATCCTTGTCGCGCAGCCCCGGCATCTGCCAGGCCAGGGCCACGAGGCCGACCGGCAGATCCGTTGGCAGCCTGATGGTTGTCGCCTGCGTCGGCTTGAAGTTGAACGTCGCGCGGGCGGGCAGCGTCTTCTCCGGAATCCGGCCGAAGAGCTCCTTCACCTCGGCCAGCGTTGTCGCCGGGTCGACGTTGCCTGCGATCACGAGGATCGCGTTGTTGGGTGCGTACCAGGTGTTGTGGAAGCGCTTGAGCTCGGCGGCCGTCGTCTGGTTGAACGAGGGGCGCGTGCCGAGGCCGGTCCAGGCGTAGGGCGTACCCGCGAACATGTGCGCCTGCAGCTGGCTCAGGAACTTGTAGATCGGGCTCGAGTTGTCGCGTGAGACTTCCTGCTCGATCGCACCGCGCTCCTTGGCCCAGCCGGCTTCGGTCAGGTCGACGCCGCGCATGCGGATCGCCGCCACGTTGAGCGCGACCTTGAGGTCCTGCGCCGGCACCGTGAAGTAGTACTGCGTGACCGCCGACGTCGTATCGGCATTGAAATCGCCGCCCATGTTGGAAGCGATCGCCAGCAGCTGGTCCTTGGAAAGCCCGGGGCTGCCGCGGAACATCATGTGCTCGACCGCGTGCGCCGTGCCGGGAAAGCCCGCGGGCACCTCGTCCGAACCGACCAGGTAATTCATCTCGGTCGTCACCACGGGCGCCAGGGTGTTGCGCACGATCACCACGCGCAGCCCGTTGTCCAGCGTCGCGCGGGTCACGTCGGCATCGCTTGCGGCCGTGGCGGCGAACGCGCCGCCGGCAACCAGCGCCAGCGAAATCGCACCTGCCAAGCCCCATAGTCTCTTCGTCATCGTCAGTTCCTTTGCCTTGAGTGGATGCATCGAGCCGTCGGGTGACGACCCACTGGTGAACTGCGTCGGCAAACCGCCGGCGCAGGGTTCTCCCCGGAACCCGGGCCCGCGCGTCATTGTGCGCCGCTGGGCAAAAAAGGATGCGGACGGCGCTGCAGCGCCCGCCACGCACGTGCGGCCTGCCACGCTGGCCACGCAATCATGGCGAGCCACGCCAGGACCAGCAGCGCGCCGATCGGGAAACCGGGGCCTCGATGACCGCGACCCACCAGATCGAGCGTAAAGCTGGCGTCGGCCAGCACCAACAGGCCGATGCCGAGCAAAACCTTGGCGAGCAGCCCAGTGGACTGCCCCGCGATCGTGCGCAGCACGGCCATGGCCATCAGCGCACCCAGCGTGAGCTCAAACGCGGTGGCCAGCAACAAGGTCGGCGCGGTTGGCACGGTCAGCCCGGTACCGAGCAGCAGGCACAGCCACAACGCGATGAACGAGACGGTCGGACCGCGCAGCGCGGCACCCGCAACGTTGCGCGCGCTGGCCGTGGCGTCCATGCCGGGCAGCAACGCCAGCAGCGCCAGGTTGGCGTGCTCGCCCCAGCGGCGCGCGACCAGCGAGCCGACACCCCCCGCCAACATCAAGCTCCCGAACGCGCCCACCCACAACCCGCCGCCAACGCCAATCACGTGCCAGATTTGTAGCGGCGTCCGGGTGTGGCGGAGGTTCATGAACAGGAGCAGCGGCACGAACAGCAGCATCGGCAGCAGCGCGCGGGACAGGGAGATCGCCCGATTGCGCCAGGTCTGGGGCAAGTACCACCCACCCAGCATCACCCGGATGGTGCGCTCTGAATGGCCGCGATCGATCCCATGGAAGTCAGTGTGCAGCCGCCGGTGGCGCCGGCCGCGCCACGCCCAGTTGCGATCGATCGACCACCAGTCGCGGTTGATGACGTTGCGGCGAACCTGCAGCAGCATCGCGCCCGACCAGCGGCTGTCGTCGTTGTCCTCGCTCGCCAGCAGGCGACGCCAGCGCATGACATCGGCCGCCACCAGCGCCACCAGCGCGAACCATGCCCAAGGTCGCAGACGCGGGTCGAACGGCGACGGCGCACCAAAGCCGTTATGCAGCCCGATGTAGATCGCCGGCAGGAAGCCGAACCACATGGCGACCCAGCGCGGCAGCAGCATCCAGGCGAGGGACGCCGCCACGGCGAGCGCGGGGTACAGGAACGCTTCCGCGACATCGCCGTGCGTGGCGATGACGAGCAGCCCCGGTGCCGCGGCCATGGCCACCGCGTATGCCAGCGTAACCAGCGCGCTTGCGCGGGCGACGCCGGGTACGCCGAGGCGCCGACCGTCGCGTGCGAGGAGGAGCAACCCGGAAAGCCACATCCACCACATGAACCCGACGCCCAAGCAGTAGAAGAGCAGGCCGACCTGCTCGCCCTTGGCCCCGGGGATCACGTCGCCCAGCGCCAGCCCACCGCCCGCCAGCAGCACGAACAGGGCACCGGCAACCCAGCGCGTCGTGGCGGAGCCCGCATAGCGCGGCAGCCGCAGGATGTCCGCTGCGTGCGGGCGCGGCGGTCTTGCCGGTGCGGGGAGGCTGGGCTGGAGGGTCGCCATGGCCGCTACTCCGCGATCTCGACGAACAGGTCTTCGAGCCCCAGCGCGTCGATCCGCGCGCCGGCAAGGGCCGCGGCTTCGGGCCAACTGCCGTCGTGAGCGCGTTCGACGATGACGCTCACGCTGCCGTCGTCGTGGCGATGGCGGCTCAGGCAGCCCGCGGGCGCGGCATACGCGACCTTGGCCGGCAGCCACAGGCGCGCGTAGCGTTCCTTGGTATCGTCCACCGCGCAGTGGAGCAGCAGGCGGCCGTCGTGCAGGAAGGCGATGTCGGATGCCACGCGTTCTAGGTCGGAAACGATGTGCGTCGAAAACAGCACCGTGGTTCCGGCCTCGCCCGCGCGCAGCGCGATTTCGCGCAGCAGATCGCGGCGCGCCACCGGATCCAGCGCGGCGGCGGGCTCATCCAGCACCAGCAATTCCGGTTGCGGTGCCAACGCGCGGATGAGGTCGACACGCTGGCGCTCGCCGGGCGACAGCTTGGCCAGTACCTTGTCGGGGGCGAGGTGCCAGCGTTGCATGGTGGCGTCGACGAAGCGATGGTCCCAGCTTGGGTAGAACCGCGAGAGGTAGTCGAACATCTGAGCTGCCGTGAGCCAGGCGAGCGCATCGGGTTGCTGGGGCACGTAGCCCAGGCGCTCCTTGGCGCGATCCGAGAGCTTCAGCGCCGGCTCGCCGAACACGAAGGCGCTGCCGGACGAAGGTTCCAACAGGCCCAGCAGCGCGCGGATCAGCGTGGACTTGCCCGCGCCGTTTCTACCGATCAGGCCCAGCACACTGCCCGGCTCGAGCGTCAGGTCGACGTGGTCGAGCACCGGCTTGCCTTCGTAGCGGTGGCCGAGGCCGCTGGCGATCAGCGGAGCGGCGGAACGGGCGGCAACGGCGTCACGAGCATCAGCGTTCATGCGTCACTCCTTCATCAATTTTCCGAGCTGATGCAACACCGACTCGGCCGACAATTCCAGTTCGCCGGCGTGCTGCGCCAGCGCCATGAGTTGTGGTTCCAGCAGCGCCAGCCGCTGGGTTTCACTCTGGTTGGCCTTGCGGGTGGCGGCGACCGCCATGCCCTTGCCGCGCAGGCGTTCGAGCAGGCCCTGGGATTCGGCCAGGCTGTAGGCCCGCGATACCGTCATCGGGTTGATGGCGTGCGCCCCCGCCACCTCGCGCACCGAAGGCAGCAAATCGCCGGGCGCGAGTTGCCCGCCCGCGATCAGGCGCCGCAGCTGTCCGACGATCTGGCGATAGATCGGTTCGGCGGCGGCGGGCTGGATCGTCAGCAGCGATGCGTCCATGTGTATCAATATGCTAATACACATTGCGCGCCGTCAAGCATGACCAACGGCAGGGGTGGCGCGGTTCCCCGTTTGGACGCCTAGCCGTCCAGCTCGGCCCAGCGCGCGTACGCCGCGTCCAGGTCGGCTTGCAGGGCGGCCAGCGCCTGGTTGGCTTGCACGATCGCGCTGCGGTCTTGCGCGAAGAACCCCGGTTGGTTCATGGCCGCGGTCCGGGCAGCCATCTCGCCTTCCAGCTGCTCGATGCGTCCGGGCAGCTGCTCCAGTGCGCGCTGGTCCTTGAAGCTGAGCTTGCGCTTGGCCGGCGGCCGCGGGGCATCGACCGTCGCCACGGGCTTGCCGGCGCGGGTGGCGGCTGCTGGCTCGGCCGGGCGCTGGCGCAGCCAGTCGGTGTAGCCGCCGACGTACTCGCCGATCCGGCCCCGTCCTTCCAGCGCCAGCGTGCTGGAGACGACGTTGTCGAGGAATGCGCGGTCGTGTGAGACCAGCAGCAGCGTGCCCTGGTAATCGAGCAGCAACTCTTCCAGCAGTTCCAGCGTTTCCACATCGAGATCGTTGGTCGGTTCGTCCATCACCAGCAGATTGGACGGTTGCGAAAACAACTTGGCCAGCAGCAGGCGGTTGCGCTCGCCGCCCGACAGGCGGGTGATCGGCGCGCGCGCGCGTTCCGGCGAAAACAGGAAATCCTGCAGGTAGCCGATGACGTGCCTGCGCTGGCCGTTCAACTCGATGGATTCGCGGCCGCCGGCGACGTTCCCGATCGCGTCGAGCGAGTCGTCCAGCTGCAGGCGGTGCTGATCGAAGTACGCGATCTGCGTGCCGGTGCCAGGTTCGACCGTGCCGCGTTGCGGAGGCAACTCGCCCAGCATGATCTTCAGCAGGGTGCTTTTGCCGGCGCCGTTCGGGCCGATGATGCCGATGCGATCGCCGCGCATCACCGTGGTACTCAGGTCATCGATCAGCACGCGCCCGTCGTAGCCGTGGGTGACGTGCCTGAGCTCGACCACCTTCCTGCCTGAAGCACGGGTGTGTCCCAGCGTCATCCTCACGTTACCGGGTGCGTCGCGGCGCTTCGCGCGCTCGCTGCGCAGCGCCTGCAGGGCGCGCACCCTGCCTTCGTTGCGCGTACGCCGCGCCTTGATCCCCTGGCGGATCCACACCTCTTCCTGGGCCAGCTTCTTGTCGAACAGTGCGTTGGCCACGCTTTCCGCATGCAGGCGCTCTTCGCGCCGGCGCAGGTAGTTGTCGTAGTCGCCAGGCCAGTCCGTCAGTGCACCGCGATCGATTTCGACGATGCGCGTGGCCAGGGCGCGCAGGAAGGCGCGGTCGTGCGTGATGAAGACGAGGCTGCCGGCAAACTGCTTGAGGAAGCCTTCCAGCCAGCCGATGGCCTCGATATCGAGATGGTTGGTCGGTTCGTCCAGCAGCAGGATGTCCGGCTTGCGGACCAGCGCCTGCGCCAGCAGCACGCGTCGCTTCATGCCGCCCGACAGCGCGGCAAAATCCGTGTCGCCCGGCAGTCGCAGTTGGGTCAGCACTTCTTCGACGCGGCGATGCAGATCCCACCCGTGTTGTGCGTCGATCTGCGCTTGGACGTCGCCCAGCGCGTCGAGGTCGCCGATGGCCAGCAGGTGCTGGTAGCGCGCCAGCAAGCGGCCAAGCTCGCCGACGCCTTCGGCCACCACGTCGAAGACGCTGCCGGCGGTGTCCTGTGGCACCTCCTGCGGCAGGCGCGCGATGACGATCCCGTTCTGCACGCGCACTTCGCCATCGTCGGCGCGCAGCTCCCCGCTGATCAGCTTCAGCAGGGTGGTTTTGCCTGCGCCATTGCGCCCGACGATGCACACCCGTTCATGGGCGTCGATCGACAAGTCGATTCCTTCGAGCAGGAGCGGGCCGCCGACACTGAAGTCGACCCGTTGCAATTGGACGAGAGACATCCGCTCATTCTAGTGGCTGGTCCGCTGCGGACCCGCCCCGGCTGGCGATGGCGGGCCGTGGGTGATGACGCAAACAATCGTCCATCAATCCGGCGCCGGTGAACGTTCGGAAGTGGACGTTGCCGTGAAAGTGCGCAGCCCAAGGCCTCCCTAGTCCGGCAGGCTGACCACTGGCTTGAAGCCGCCCAAGATCATGCGCTTGCCGTCGAACGGACAGTCGGCGGCGGCTTCCATGCGCGGATCCTGCATGAATTTCGCCATGCCGGCATCGCGAGTGTCCCGGTCGGGCCATTCCACCCAGGAGAACACGACGGATTCATCCTGCTTGGCCTGCACCGCGCGGCGGAAATCGGTGAGCTTGCCATCGGGGATGTCTTCGCCCCAGCACTCCACCACCCGCGTGGCGCCGTACTCCACGAAGAGGGCGTCGAAGGTACGGGCGTGTGCGATGAACCGTTCGCGGTTCGCGTTGGGTACGGCAATCACGAAACCGTCGATGTACGACATGATTGTCTCCTCGGAGTGAAGGGTGGCCGGTAGGGTCACCTTGATGCACGTGATGAATGAGTAGTACCCGCGGGATCGACACGGGCCTCCGGAGAAGCTCTCCGCGACGGGTCGACGGAGGACAGAGGTAGCCTTGGTCCCCGCCACAAGGTTGACCGAATTCGCCGCGAGGCGGAATTGGCGGTCGAGTGCGCCGACCACTCGTGTTCAGCGGGTCTGGCGCCGATGAACGTTTCCGCCGGAGCTTCGGATCGCTTGCCAGGCTCTTGCCTCCTGGTCGCCCGCAAATTGCGCTGGCAACGCGATATCTTTCGGTTGTGGCGAAACTGGTGCGCTTCGCGTACCGGCCGTGCGAATACCAGTGGTCCGAGCGTACATTTCGTCGGAGCGCCGCGTGGTGTTGCAAGCGGCCGTTCTTGCACGACTGTGCCGCCGCCACTTGGACGCACACGGCCCGTGCGGCGCCGCGGCACCGCATCGCGGCGGCCCGTGCCGGAGCGCTACCATGGGTGCCGGAGGGCCAGGCCATGAACGATACCGACGTCATTCAGGCGGCGTACGCCGATGCGCTCCATCGGTTGTTTGCGGTGTTCCTCGAGGGCCTGGCGGCGGCCGGCGGTGACGCCGACCGCCAGACGCAGGCGGCGGCAACGTTCAAGTCGGGTCTGGTGCTGGCGCGTATGGCGCGCGACCAGGCGATGAAGATGGTGCGGCTGGCGTAGAACGCAGGACGGACGCGCCGGCCGCGCAGCGCCGGGGCGGGGACGAGGGTGCAGAGATCAGCCGGGGGCAACCATGCGGGCGATGTTCGGCGGCATCATCGCGATCGTGTTGCTGGGCCTCTATGCCTGGCTCATCCTCGTCGCCGTCGGCGTCGCCCTGTGCGCCGGGCCTGCGTGCGCCACGTTCAACGGCGGCATGGCCCAGGCGCTGTCGGTGACGACGGGCCTGGTGTCGGCACTGGTGATCGCCGAGCTTGCGGTGACGCCGGCAGGCAGCGTACCCGCGGCGCACCTGCTAGCGCTGCCGGCCGGACCGCGGGCACGCACGTGGCTGCGCTGGATCAGCGGCATCTACGTCATCGTGTGGCTGGTGGCGGGCCTCGCGGCGTTCGTCATCGGCCTCAAACGCCCCGACGCGCTGCCGGCGCTGACCAACGCCGGGCAGGCGTGGTTCGGGGTCGCGGTGGCGGCGGCGTATGCGTACCTGGGCGTCAAGCCCGCGCCGTGAGGCGGTGCCTGGGCAACCGGCTACGCTGACGCGTTTGACGGTCCGGAAGCAGGCGGAAGCACAGATGAAGATCCGCGACAGCGGCATGCCCGACGCGCGCATGTGGGAAGGCTTTTTCGATGCGCCGCGGATCCTGGCCGCGCTCGGCTCCGGCGGCGTGGCCGGCGACACCGTCGAGTTCGGCTGCGGCTATGGCACCTTCACCGTTGCCGCGGCTGCGGTGACCCGCGGCATGGTGCGCGCGTTCGACATCGAACCCGCGATGGTGGCCGCGACGCGCGCGCGGGCAGCGGCCGCCGGTCTGCAGAACGTCGAGGTGGCTGAACGCGACTTCATCGCTGCGGGCACGGGCCTCGCCAATGCATCGGCAGACTGCGCGCTGTTGTTCAACATTCTGCACGCGGCGGAACCGGTGCCGCTGCTGCGCGAGGCCGCGCGGGTACTGCGGCCGGGCGGTCGCGCGCTGGTGATCCACTGGGTGTGTGACCGTCCGACGCCGCGTGGGCCGGCGCTCGCCATCCGCCCGCGGCCGGCGCAGTGCGCGGCGTGGCTGGTAGAGGCGGGGTTCACCGTGAGCCGGGCCGAGGTCGACCTGCCGCCCTGGCACTACGGGGTCGTGGGTGAGCGGCGGGGAAGCACGGCCGCGCGGACGGCGTCGTCCGAGAATAGTCAAAGACTATTGATATAGTAGAAACAATTCATTTCACAAATCGCGTGTTCTTGGCTAACGTGTTTCCGAACCCATCGGAGACCCGCCATGACCCTTCCTATCGGCATCGCCGAGAACGACCGCAAGTCGGTGGCCACGCAGTTGTCGCGGCTCTTGGCCGACACTTATTCGCTCTATCTCAAGACCCATGCGTTCCATTGGAACGTCACCGGGCCCCACTTCAACAGCCTCCACGCCATGTTCGAGGCGCAGTACACCGCGCTTGCGCTCGCGGTCGACGAGATCGCCGAACGCATTCGCGCGCTGGACGCCTATGCGCCGGGTTCGTACCGCCAGTTCGCCGGGCTGACTTCGATCGCCGAGGAAACCGGCGTCCCCGAGTGGCGCAGCATGGTTGCGCAACTGGTCGAAGGCCACGAGGCCGCGGCGGTGACCGCACGCGCGGCGCTGCAGGCGGCCACCGCCGCCGGCGATGACGGCACGGTCGACGGCGTGACCGGTCGGCTGAAGGACCACGAAAAAACCGCGTGGATGCTGCGCTCGCTGCTCGCGTGAACCGGATGGGCGGCACCTTCGGGTGCCGCCCATGCCGCTACGGAGCGGTCGCCAGATATTTCCCGAACCAGTCCAGCGAGCGGCGCAGGATGTCTTCCTGGTCCTTCGGGTTGGCGATCGCGTGGCCCTGGTTGGCGTACACGACCAGCGTGGTCGGCACACCCAGCGTCTTCAGCGCGTGCCAGTATTCGAACGATTGCGGCGCCGGACATTCCTCGTCGCGCTCGCCCACCACGACGAGCGCGGGCGTGGTGGTGTGCTTGATGAAGTTGATCGCCGAACTCTTGGCGTAGGCCGCCGGATCGTCGTACGGGGACGCGCCGAAGAACGGGATCATCCACTGGTCGATCTGGTTTTCGCCGTAATAGCTCTGCCAGTTCGACAGGCCCGCGCCCGCGACCACCGCCTTGAAGCGGTGCGTCTGGGTTGGTGCGAACATGCTCATGAACCCGCCGTAGCTCCAGCCCGTCATGCCGAGGCGGTCGTTGTCGATCGGCGCCAGCTTTTCCACCGCGTCGACGCCGGCGAGGATGTCGTCGAGGTCGCCGTACCCCATCTGGTTGCGGATCGCCTGCGCGAAGGCTTCGCCCTCGCCGAAGCTGCCGCGTGGGTTCGGCATCAGGACGAAGTAGCCGAACTCGGAAAACGCGCTTGCACTGTTGCCCCAGGTCGAGAGGTTGGCCCACGACGGGCCGCCGTGCACGTAGACGATCATCGGGTACGTCCGGTGCGGGCCGTAGTCGACCGGATACATGAGCCAGCCCTGCACGTGCAAGCCATGGTCATTCCATTCGACCGACTGGGCCTTGCCCCATTCAGGCTTGAGGTCGGTGTTGATGGCGGTCACCGCGGGCGGCGGCTGGGTGCCCAGCAGGCCGGCGTGCACCTCCGGTGGATGTTCGAACGAATTGGCGGCGTAGGCGATGCGGCGCGGATTGCCGTCGGACAGCGCCACCGAGAACGCCGCACGCCCGCTGCCGAGGACGCCGGGCGCGGTGAACCACAGTTTGGTCTGCCGCGCGACGCTGCGCTCCAGAGTGTATTCGGCGACTTCCACCTTGCCGCGCGCGACCTGGTTGACCAGCAGCGTGCGTGGACCCGTGAACGTGAACCACGAAGGCGTCACCCTGATGCCCGGCGTCAGGTTGACCGGCGCGCCGCCGCTGGCGGGCACGCTGTAGAGATCACCGCCGGTCGCGCCGCGATCGCTCATGAGGCCACCCACGAACAGGATGCGCGCGGCGTTTGGCGACCAGCGCGGCAGCGCCATCTGCAGGCCGTGCAGCGAACCCGTCACGGTTGCAGGATCGACGATGACCCTGGGCGTCGCGCCTGCGCGCGCGTCCTGCACGTACAGCTTGGCCGTCCACCAGTTGTCATCGCCCGGCGGCTTGGCCGCGGTGTAGGCAAGCTGGCTGCCGATGGGTGCCATGCGGAATTCGTAGACGTAGAGATCCTTCGGCGTCAGCACGGTCGGCGCGCCGCCCGCGGCCGGGATGCTGGCGACGTGTTGCACCTGCACGTTGGTTTCGCCGATCACGCCCACGCGCGGATTTGCCGAAGCGGTGGCAAACGGCAGGCGCGTGGCGCCCGGCACGAACAGGAACGTGATCCGCCTGGCGTCGGGGCTCCACTGCATGCCCTGCGCGAAGCCTTTCAGGTTGGCCAGCTTCCGCGGCGCCTTGCCGGCGCCGGTCTCATCGAGCAGCCAGATCGCGCCACGGATCGGCTTGGTGTTGGATGGATCGACCTTGCAGCGCGTCAGCACCGCCAGGTCGTTCCAGCGCGGCGCCCAGCGCAGGTCTTCGACGTGGCAGCCGCCGGGAATCGCGACGGTGCGTGCATGCTGGCCGTTCCACGCGCCCAGCATCAGCTCGCTGTCGTCCTTGTGTTTCACCACCCACGCCAGATGCTGGCCGTCGTGCGACAGCGCCACGGCCGGAATGTCCTTGACCTTGGCACGCTGGGCGAGGATGTGCTCGATGTGTGCCTGTTCGCCTGTTGCCGCGGGCGGTGCCTTCGCGACCGCGGCGGGGGCAAACAGCAGGGATGCGGCGATCAAGGCCAGACCCGCGTGCCAAGCTTGCATGGTGCACCTGTCGGTGGGATGTATCGTCCGACGCTACCGCAGGTGACGGACGCGTCCAAGTGCCGCAAGGCACGCGTCGGCAGGACTCAGTCGCGGGACCGGTGGTCCGTTGCGTTCGGGTCGTCGTGGGGCGCGGGTGACGACGCGTCCGCGGCGCGCTGGGCCTTCACCAACTCCTGCAGTTGCGTCTTCAGCGCCTCGAGCTGCACCGTGTGGCGATGCAGCGCGGCCATGATCGCCCACAGCACGATGCAGAGGACGATGAGCAGGATGCCGATGTCGGTCGTGGTCACGAAACGGTCTTCTGGCTGCCGACGGTGCGGACGATGTCAGGGTAAAGCAAGTCACGTGCCACGTGCGTCGCTCCCGCGATGGAGTATTCGCTGCGGTGGGCACGGGTTGGGCCGCGACGGGAGTCGCTCCCACCGGATGGCGCCGCGCCTCCGCGGCGACGTATCAGCTCCGACCGGGTTGCCCGGCTTGCAGCGTGCTTGTGGGAGGGGCTTCGGCTCCGAGGGCGCTGCCACCAACGGTCGCTACTGCAGTCGCGCACACGGGGCGGGCATTCGCGATTTATCCGCGAATGAATGAATCCGCTGCGTTCATCCTCAGTAAACATAAATGAACGCGATTATGCGGTGATATTCAGGAGATGTTTCGCGCCGTTGCGCATACTGGAAACCCGCCCGCTCAGGACTGTCATCAACCGCATGATTGCTGCAGTACACACGGTCTGGTCGGCGTGCGGAGTGTCCATCCTGGCCTCCGCGCTGAGTCTGTGCGTGCTGGTTCCGGCGAGCCGGCCCATCGGATTGCTCGATTATCCGGACGCCCGCAAGCGGCATTTGTTCGCCACGCCGCTGGTGGGCGGATTGTCGATTTTCATCGGCATTTTGGCGGGCTGGCTCTGGTTTGGCCGGGCCAGCCGGTTTGACGAGACCGTACTGGCGACGGCCTGCGTGTTGGTCGTGCTGGGCGCGCTCGACGATCGCTATGGCCTGCGCGTCAGCGTGCGCGTCGCGGTCCAGACCACCGCGATCCTGATCGTGATCGCCGCGACCGGCATGTACGTCCATTCCCTGGGCATGCTCGCGGGCCACGACCTGACGCTGGGCTGGCTTGGCATCCCGTTTACCGTGATTGCCGTCATCGGCCTCATCAATGCGTTCAATCTCATGGACGGCATCGATGGCCTGGCGGGGTGCCTGGCCCTGGTCAGCACCGACGCGATCGCGCTGCTGGGATCCTCGCGCGTCCTGACGCCGCGCAACGTCATCGTGCTGCTGCTGGCGGCCGCGCTCTATCCCTACCTGCTGGCGAATCTTGGATTGCTGGGGCGCAAGGCCAAGGTCTTCCTGGGCGATGCCGGCAGCGTGGTGCTGGGCTACGTGATCGCCTGGGCGCTGATCGCGCTCAGCCAAAGCACCCCGCGCAGGATTTCACCGGGCCTGGTGCTGTGGTGCGTGGGCCTGCCGGTGATCGATACGCTGGCCGTGATGTTCAGGCGCCTGAAACGCGGCGTATCGCCGTTCACCGCCGATCGCACACACATCCACCACCTGCTGATGAACGCCGGTATCGGCCCGCGCAAGGCCTTGGCGTGCCTGGTGGCCTTCGCCGTCCTGCTGCCTTGCATCGGCGTCGCGATCCGCCGCGGGTTCGGGCCGGCGGCAAATCTCGTCGCGTTCGTATGCGTGCTGGCGGCGTGGGGCTGGTTCACCGCGCGCCTGGAACGCCGCCAGGCAGAACGCACGGCCGACGCCGCCGAACGCGCACTCAACCTCGCGCCGACCGTCGGGACCGGACGCGAGCCCACGGCGCCACCGCCGGTGCGCGCTGCCGGCGCCCGTACGGATCGGCACCTGGCGCTGCGATCGCTCGACGTCCACCTGCGTGGCGACGGCCAACCGCCGCACTGACCCGCGGTTCCATTTCCACGTCGCTCGCGATGCGATGTATGCGGCGCGATCAAACGTCGGCGCGCGTTGGCCTGGGCGTGAAACCGGAATGAACCCGCATGGTGCGCCTGCGAGCCATCAGGCTGCTTCCTGCAGCACGCCCGCTGCGGGCAGCACCTCGCTCCAGGTCTCGAGCGTACGGCGGATCACGATCCGCTCATCGAACTGCGCCAGGGCCTTGCGGCGCGCGGCGTCGCCCAGGCGCCGCGCCAGCGCCGGAGCGTCCAGCAGGCGGACGATCGCCCGGCGCAGCGCGCCGGCGTCGCGCGGCGGGACGAGCAAACCGTCCACGCCGTCGGTGACCACGTCGCGGCAGCCCGGCATGTCGGTGGTGATGAGCGGCAGCGCGCAGCCGGCAGCCTCGATCAGCGACTTCGGCACGCCCTCGCGGTAGTAGCTTGGCAGCACCACGATGTCGGCCGAGGCAAACAGCGCCGGCATGTCTTCGACGTGGCCGGCCCATTCGAGGGTGCCTTCGTTGACCCATTGGCGCACCGTTGCTTCGGGCACGGCGGCGGGGTTGCCGGGATCGGAGGTGCCGGCCAGCACGAACCTCACCCGACGCCCGCGTGTGCGCAGCGCGCGGGCGGCATCCACGTATTCGGCCAGGCCCTTGGCCCACAGCAGGCGGGCCGCCAGCACCACGCACGGCGGATCGTTGGGCGCCCGTCGACGCGGCACGAAGCGCGTGAGGTCCACGCCCGACCCCGGGATGACGCGCAGGTGGCGACGCTCGACCAGGTGGTGCGTCATGAACATGCCGGCATCGTCGGCGTTCTGCAGGATCAAGCGGGACCGCTGCCCGTGCAGCGCGACCCGCAACAGGCCGCTCACCAGCGGCCGCAGCGCGCGGGCGCGGCGATCGTCGCTGGCGAACACGTAGCCCAGGCCAGCCACCGCGTTGACCCGCGCCGGTACCCGCGCCGCCATCGCCGCCAGCGATCCGTACACCGCGCACTTGATCGTGAAGTTGTGGACGAGGTCCGGCTGCTCGCGCTTGAACAACGCGGTGAGCTGCGCCACGACGCGCAGTTCGCGCGCCGGGTTCAGGCTGCGGCGGTCCATGCCCGGCAGGGGCAGCCAGCGCAGGCCCAGCGCGGCGAGCCGCGCACCGTATTGGCCGGGCGGCGAGACCAGCAGCAGCTCATGGCCGCAGGCCTTGGCCGCCAGCGCCAGCGAGCGGCGAAAGTTGTAGAGATACCAGTCGGTGTTGGCGAACAGCACGACCTTGGACATCGCGTGGCTCCCGGGGGATTTCAGTCGGTCGCGGCGCCCGCCGCGCACGTGGCGCGCACGGCGTGGATCGCCGCCTTGTATTGATCGAAGTCGGCGACCACCGGGCCCGGTGCGTACGGGCCGTCGGTCTGCCACGCGCTACCCTTCCCGTAGATCCAGACGTAGCGCTTGGCGCTTGCGTACGCGGTGGTCAGGCGGCGCTGGAACCGCGCCGGGCTTTCGCGCGCGGCCTTGTCCGTGCGCGTGTGGCCGAGCGTCCACAGGCCCGGCGCGGTACTGAACGCCTGCCACTGCGGCTGCGTTCCGGCGAGTTTTTCGAACCGCTCGTGCGTGTGCTCGATCGCCATGTCGATGCCGTCGGCGTTGCGGCTGTAGGTCTGCTCGGTGGCCACCACCAGGTGTTTCCATGGCTGCGCCAGCAGGCCGTGCACGAACGGCACCGCCAGCGCGTAGGCGTCGTACTTCGGCGGTGGCTTGCCCTGCTTGGCCGTGTGCACGCTCGATTTGAAACGCTCGACCAGCGTGCGGTAGTGGCGCGTCTCGACCAGCACGTCGGGCAGCACGATCAGCGTCATGCCGGGATAGGCGGCGTGCATTGCCGCGCCGATCGCGCGCCCTTCCTGCTCGACGGTCGGCGCCAACGCGGGGCCCAGCCCGGGGCCGCCCCAGGTCGGCGTGTAGGGTTCCATATCGATGGCGATGCCCTTCATCCCCGCGTGCCGCGCCAGCATTGCCGCGTGCTGGAAGCGCGTCACCACCGCGGCGTTGGCGGCGGCGTCGTGCCAGTCGTGCGGTTTGTACAGCGCAACCTTGATGAAGTTGTCGGTCACGCCGTCCTGGGCGTAGAGCTGCTGGAACCGGGTGACCTCGCGCCACAGCGGGCTGTCGGGATTGGTGCCGACGTCGACCTGCCAATTCGCCATCACGCCGTTGACGAAGAAACCCTGCACGCCCACTTCCCTGCCCCAGTACGCGGCCTGCTGCGCGTTGTTCTGGGTGCGCAGGTCGAGGCCATCGAACATCAGGAGCTTCGGGCAGCTTGCGGCGGCCGCAGCAGCGGCCGGTGGCCACGCGCCGGCCAACGCCAGCGCCAGCGCCAGGGCGCCAAGGGCGCTTCGGGTGGGGACGAGGGAAAGTCGGCGCGCACCCATGTCAGCGCCCTGCCGTGCGCGTGGGTGGATTGCGCTTGGCGCGGATCACGAACACCATTTCCTGCGACAGCGCGCGGGCGATCCACGTGGCCGACACGATCTCGAACGCGCGCGTGAGCTCGGCCTGGGCTTCGGCGAGGCTGCAAAAGCACAGCGGGGCGCGCCGGCCGCCGAAGATCGCGGCCCGCACGGCACGGCGTCGCGCGTGGAAGCGCGATTCGATGCCCAGGGACACCACCGCCCAGGGCGCGACGCGCGCGAACTCGCGCAGCATGCGCTCGCGCAGGGCGGCGGGCACCCGGTGGAGCAGGCGCAGGCATACGACGACGTCGAACGCGTTGGCCGCGAATGTCGACAGGTCGCTGGCGTCCGCCACCTGGAAGCCGACGTCCCCGCCGCCCGCCGCCGCGTACTGCGCGCGGGCGCGCGCCAGCATGCTGGCCGAAACGTCTGCCGCGACGACGTGGGTACCCGCCGCGGCGAACACGCTGGCCAGCTTGCCGGTGCCGGCCGGGATGTCGAGCGCGGTGTCGTGCGGCACGCGGGTCAACGCGGTCGCGATCGCGCGCCGTTCGCAGCGTGCGACGACGCGGGAAGGCAGATTGCGCCAGCCGCCGGTGGCCATGAACATCTCGTGGTAACGCTGCGCGGTGGCATCGTCCTGATAAAACGCGCGGGTGTCGCGCTCGTAGTCAAAATTCATGCTGGTGTGCCCAGTGGTCCAGTTGGCGGAAGTAATTCGCGAGATACGGCCGCCCCAGCAGCCGCGCCGTGCCACGCAGGCCGCCGAGTGCGCGTTCGGCAAAGTGCCGGCGCATGGCGATGCTTTCGTGGGTGAAATAGGCCAGCAGCGTCGCGTCGAGGGTGTCCCCGGCGGCGCGCTCGTAAGCCGCGAGGAGCGCGTTGGCGTCGAACGCGGTCCAGATGCGCAGGCCACCGCCGTGGCCCCAGTTGACCATCAGCAGCGACACGATGAAGCGCGCAACGTCGTTTTCGGCCACCCCGAGCGAGATCGCCTGCGGATCGAAAAAGCACCACGCGTCGCGCCGGCGGTCGTAGCGGAAATTGCGGACTTCGAAGCCCTCGAGGCACAGCCGCCGCGGGCGCGCAGCGATGCGCCGCAGCACGTCGAGATCGGGTGGCAGATAGCTGCTGGCGGGGTACGCCTTGGCCGCGTAGCACGAGAGGTCCTCGCGGGTCGTGTGCACGTGGGCCAGCACGCGCATGGCGGCGGCGAGCCCCGCGGCGCCCTCGACGCCGCCACCGCCGCGCGTTCGCAGCGTGGCCCGGAGGTCGGGGCCCGAAAGGTACGGATACACGATGCACGCGTGGTCGCGCCGCACGGGGAGACAAACGTCCGCGGCGGCGCGATGCAGCAGCTGCATGTCGGCGTACTCGCGCGCCGCCGTGGCGGTGCACGCCGGATCCAGCCAGTCGCGGACGGGATCGTCGCTGGCGCGGAACAGCTTGTGGAAGCCCTCGGGCGACGCTGCCACCCACGATTCCTTGCGTGGCCGGAACGCCAGCGCCGTGATCCAGTCTGCCCCGCCCGCGCGGGCGGGACGTTCCACGCTGCCGGCGAGCGTGCTGTTCATGCCGCCACCCGCGTGTGGAGTTGCGCGTGCGTCCGTGCGGTTTCGACCAGCCACGCCTGGAACATCAATACGTCCCACAGGCACGCGCCCTCGTCGACGCGGCCGGCCACGTGGTCGACGAACAACTGGCGCACGCGCTGCGGCTCGAACCAGCCCTGCTCGCGCAGGTGCGTGGCGTCCAGCAGCGCGTCCGCCCACTCGCGCAGCGGGCCGCGCAGCCAGGCGCCGATCGGCACGCTGAAGCCCTGCTTGGGACGGTCGAGCAGGCGCGCGGGCACGTAGTGGTCGAGCACCCGCCGCAGCAGCCACTTGCCCTGGCCGCGCCGGATTTTCTGCCCCAGCGGAACCCGCCACGCGTGTTCGACGACGCGATGGTCGAGCAGCGGCACGCGTGCCTCGAGGCCCACCGCCATGCTCGCCCGGTCGACCTTGGCGAGGATGTCGCCGGGCAGGTAATCGACGAGGTCCGCCACCAGCATGCGGCGGAGCGCGGCATCCGGCGCGTGTCGGCCTGCTGCGGCCGGGCCCGCGACGACGTGGGCGCGCGGCTGCCGCAGCAAGCGCGCGGGGTCGCGCGCGTGCGCGCGCCAGAGTCGTGCCCGCGCGTCGATCGACCCGGCCTGCAACAGGTCGGCGAGGAGCGCCACCTTGGCGCGTGGGCGCCGCAGGCGGATCCGGCCGGGCAGGCAGACGTTGCACGCCGCCAGCACCGACTCGTACACGCCGGGATGGCGCCCCAGGGTGTGCGCGACCCGCACCTGCACCGCGCGCGGCAGCGCGCCCAGCGCTCGCTCGAAGGTACGCGCGGACAGATAACGGCGGTAGCCGGCGAACAGTTCATCGCCGCCGTCGCCCGACAGGCTGACCGTGACGCTGCCGCGCGCCAACTGCGCGACGAGGAAGGTCGGGATCTGCGAGGCGTCGGCGAAGGGCTCGTCGAACAGCGCGGGCAGGCGCGGCACCACGTCGAGTGCGTCCTGCGCACCGACATACAGCTCGTGATGGTCGGTGTGCAGGTGCTGCGCAACCGCGCGCGCGTAGCGCGCCTCGTCGTAGCCGGTTTCGCGAAAGCCGATCGCGAAGGTTTGGATCGGTCGCGTCGACTGCGCCTGGGCCAGCGCGACGACCAGCGAGGAGTCGATGCCGCCGGACAGGAACGCGCCGACCGGCACGTCGGCGCGCAGGCGCAGCGCGACGGCGTCGCGCAGCAGGTGATCGAGCTCGGCCACGGCTTCGGCGTCGCTGGCGTCGAGCGCATCGCGCTGGCCCGCGCGGGCCGCGGCACGCGCGCTCCAGAACGTCTCGCTGCGCGCCGCCACGAGTTCCGTGTCGTGCGCGCCGCGCGCCACGTCGTCCGCAGACAACGTCAGCGTGGTTCCCGGGACGAGCTTGGCGAGCCCGCGGTAGATCGAGCGGGGCGCCGGAATGTAGCCCTGCCCGAGCAACGCCGCGAGCGCGTCCGGGTCGACGGGATTGGCGAAGTCCGGAAGCAGCGTGATGGCCTTCAGCTCGGATGCGAACACGAAGCGCCGTCCGACCCAGCCGCAGTACAGCGGCTTGATGCCCAGCCGGTCGCGCACCAGTGACAGAGCGCGTTCGCGGCGGTCCCACAGCGCGAACGCGAACATGCCGTTGAAGCGCGACAGCGCGTGCGCGAGTCCCCAGCGCTCGATCGCGGCCAGCATCACCTCGGTGTCCGAATGCCCGCGAAACGCCGCGCCCAGGCCTGCCAGCTCCTTGCGCAGCCGCGCGTGGTTGTAGACCTCGCCATTGAACACCAGCACGTAGCGGCCGCTCGCGGAGGTCATCGGCTGGTGGCCTTCGGGCGACAAATCGACGATGGCGAGGCGCCGGTGGCCGAGCGCGAGGCCCGCGGCCGGGTCGTACCAGGCGCCAGCATCGTCGGGCCCACGGTGCGCCAGCGCGCCGGTCATCCGCGTGAGCGTCGCGGTCGCGCCTTCGGCGCCGACGCGTTGCGGCACGTCCCAGAAGCCGGCTATGCCGCACATGGGCGCGCTCCGCTTGGCAAGTGGAGCCTCATGCGAGCTCGGCCACCAGCGTGTGGATGTCCGAGCCGGCGCCGACACGCGCCTCGGGACGCAGGCGGTTGCCGACGCGGCGGAACAGGCTGGCCTGCTCGCGCGGGCCGGCGTCGCCGGCGCGGTTTTCGATCACCGCGAGTACCGCGCCCTCGCGCATGGCCGCGCGCAGGTTGGCCAGCGCCTCGCGGAGCCTGTCGTCGGAGAAATAGACGCGGTTCAGAAGGTTCGCGGCCACGACGAGGTCCGCCGGTTCGCGGCTCCAGGCCTCAAACACGTTGTAGCGCTCGATGCAGATCCGGTCGCCGCGCATGGCCGCCAGCTCGGGGTTGACCATCAACACGTCGCGCCGGTCGGGCCAGCGCGCGGCATCGAAGTCCGCGAACACCTGCGCGGCGATCGGCCCGAACGGCCAGCGCGCCCCGGCGACGTCGTTGAACACGACGAAACAGCGGTTGACGTACAGCCACGGTCGCGCGCGGCCGTCGCAGAAGAACACGCCGGCGTGCGTCAGCACGGCCTGCGCGCGGATGTTGAGGTCGGTCACGTAGTACCGGCGGAACGCAAGGCGGCGCATGACCGCGAGCGCGGTGCTGCCATCGGACGCGCCGACGTCGAGCACCACCGGCGGCCGCGCGAACGGCAGCGATGCCAACAGTCGCGTGGTCTCGGGAAAGCGGTCGTAGCGCGTGGTCTTGTAGGTGCTGCCGATCTTCATCCGCTGCAGGATTTCGGTCAGGGCCGCGGCTTCGAGGTGCGGATCGAGCAGGCGCCGCGGATCGGGAATGCCGCGGCGCAGGCGGTTCATCGCCGCCGGCCAGATGGCGCGGTTGAGCCTTATGGGTCGGTGCATGGCGTCCTCGTGACCTGGGTATAGAGCTCGGCGTAGCGGCGCGCGCCGCTGGCGAGGCCGTAGTGGTCGATGACCCGCTGGCGCGCGCGCGCGCCCAGCGCTCGGCGCCCGGCGGCGCCCGTGGCGGCCAGTCGCGACCACGCGGCACAAAGGGCGGCGCTGTCGCGCGGCGGCACGACTACGCCGGTGTCGGCGACGATGGTCGGCGCGTCGCCGACGGCGGTGACGACGCACGGCACGCCGCAGGCCATGGCTTCGGCGGTCGCATTGGGAAACGCCTCGCCCCACGCCGAGGCCGAAACGGCGACATCGAGCGCGTTGTCGATGGCGGCGATGTCGGCGCGGCGACCGCACAGCCGGATCCGTGCGCGCAGGTGGTGGCGGTCGATCTCGGCGCCAAGTGCGGCGTTGTCCGCGTCGGCGCCCTGGCCGGCCAGCACGAACACCGCATCGGGATGGGTGGTGGCGAAACACTCGGCGGCGGCAAGGAAATTGGCGTGGTCCTTCATCGGGTGCACGCGCGCCACCAGCCCGATTGCCAGCGCCTCCGGCGCGAGGCCGAGCTCGGCGCGCACGCGGGCGCGCGGGGCCGGTGCGGGTGCAAAGGCGTCGGTGTCGAAGCCGTTCGGGATGACCACCGCCCGCGTGCCGGCATAGCCCAGCGCCAGGTGCTGGGCGCGGCTGACCGCGGCGTTGAAGATGATGCGCGAGGGTCGCCGCGACAGCCGCGCTCCGGCGCGGATCACCCAGCGCGTGCTGCGTTTCTCGTTCGCGAGCGTCGCCAGCGAGTGGCGGATGTTCCACACCAGCGGCGCGCGCGCACGCCAGCCTGCCATCACCGCCATGAGGTTGGCGTGGTACATCCAGGCCTGGATCACCTCGAAGCGGCCGGCGTGGAGGAGCGCCCGCAGGCGCACGACGTCCTGCGGCCACAGGCGCCCGGGTCGCATGTGCAGGTGGCGCACCTCGGCCGCGGCGGCCAGCGGCGCGCTGAGCGGCCCCTCGTCGCCGAGGGCGATCACGACGTGCTCGAAGTCCGGCGCACCGAGCGTCTGCACCAGGCGCAGCAGCGCCGCCTGCGCGCCGCCGGGCCCAAGACCGGTGATGACGTGGGCGATCCGCATCACACGCCTCCCGCACCGGCCGGCAGTGCGCCGTCGCGGCGTCCGGCCGGTCGCGCCCGCGGCGCGCGGCGTACAGGCAGGCGAAAGCGCTGGCGCAGCAGGGCGGCGATGCCGACGTACTGGAACACCACGATCAGGCCGTCGATCTGGACCCGGTGACGCGGCCCCTGCAGGGTCGGAAACGCGCCGTACAGCACCATCAACGCCACGCAGTACAAGACCATGAACCGGCCGGTCAGGGTGCTGCGTCGCCACAGCGCAAACATCCCGTAGAACTGCAGCGGCAGCAGCGCCCAGAACACCAGCTGCGGCAGGTTGAGAAAGGCGTACTCCGGCTGGGTGTGGAAGGGAATCGGCGTCGCGATGAAGCGCACGATGCCCTTGGCCGGATTGCCGCCGCGCGCGTGCAGTTCACGCAGCGCGCCAGCGACGCTGCCATGGCCGAGGCCGTATGCCACGACCACCAGCGCTCCCGCGGCGCCGACCCACAACCACGGATTGCGCCGGCCCTGGCGGGACAACAGCAGCGTGGCGCCGAACGCCGCGCCCGCGATGAGCGGCACGTAGAAGCGCGTGACGATCAGGACCAGGCCCCAAAGCGCCGCCGTGACGATCGCGCGCTTGAAGCGGTGTACCTCGATCAACGCGATTGCGAGCACGAGGCCCGCGGTGCCGGTCGCGACCAGGATGTCCTTGAGATTCGCGATCGTCGACCACGCGAGGATCGAAGGCGCCAGCGCCAGGCAGGCGAACAGGCCGATGCTGGTGCGCCGGCTCATCCCGAGGCCGAGCTGCGCCGCGCGCATCAGCATGCCGGCCGCGATGAAGGTCAGCAGCACGTTCATCGCCACGGGCGCGAAATAGCCATGCCCGAACACCGTCATCGCGCTGGCGTTGTAGACGTAATAAAACAGGTTGGCGCTTTTCACCGTGCTGCGCACGTAGTCGTAGTGGTGAAAGAGGTTGAAGATGCTGACGCCGTCCTGCAGCAGCTGCTTGCCGTACTGCAAATAGGCCCAGTCGTCGTAGAAGGTGTAGGTGCCATCGAAGATGAAGCCGAAGTAGGCCAGGAACAGCCCGCCCTTCACCGCCGCCACGCCGAGGCTGAGCCCGGCGCGCCGCGTGAACCAGAACGCCAGCGCGAAGCCGATCGCGACGATCGCGAGCGTGGGCGGCACCAGCTCCGCCAGCGGGAAGGGATAGTCGTGCATGCTCAGGTGTACCTGCGGACACCGCGCAGGTTGCGCAACGTCGCCTGCGTGCTGGTCAGCAGTGCCGGCACCGAATAGCAGGCCACGATGCGCGTGCGCGCGGCGGCGGCGGCGGGCAGGCCGCCGGTGGCGCACCACAGCGCCTCCAGGGCATCGGCGACCGCGACGGGCGAATGGGGCGGCACCACCACGCCGCAGTTGCCGACGATGCGCGCCGAGTCACCGACGTCGGTCACGACGCACCGGCGCCCGCAGGCCATCGCCTCGGCGATCACGTTGGGAAAGCCTTCGCCGTAGGACGTCGACGCCGCGAGGTCGAACGCGCTGTACACCGCCGGCATGTCCTGGCGCGCGCCGGTCCAGATGAGTCGACCCGCGAGCCCGAGCGCGTCGGCTTCGGACCGGAGCGCGGCGGCGTAATCGGTGTGGCCTTCGCCGACGCAGGCGAACAGCCAGCGCGCGTCGCGGCGGGCGAGCTCCGCGGCGGCCCTGAGGAACGTCCCGTGGTCCTTCATGGGATCGATGCGGCCGACCAGGCCGACCAGCACCGCGGCGTCCGGGATGCTCCATTCCTCGCGGACGCGCGCGCGTCCGTCGGCGTCGAAGCGGAAGCGGTGGGTGTCGATGCCGTTGGCGACCACGCGGATGCGCCCGCGCGGGTAGCCGAGCGCGGCGTGGTGCTCGGCGCCGGCCTGCGAGTTGACGATGATGAGGTCGGCCAGCCGCGCGAGATGGCAACTCAGCCGGAACGTGGCGCGCGCCATCCAGTCGTAGCGGCTGCGGTCCATGTAGGCCGAGCGCACGCCCCAGACGACGCGCGTGTGCCAATGGGCGAGCCGGGCCAGCAGCGCCAGCAGGTTGCCGACCGTGAGATAGCCGTGGACGATGTCGGCGTCCTGCTGGCGCAGCGTACGCCACAGCCGCCAGCCGAAGCCCACGACGTCCCAGCGCCCGCGTTTGCCGAGGTCGATCACCTGCACGTTGGCCTGCGTCAGCTCACGCTCGAATGCGTCGCCGGCGTAGAAACACGCGGCGCTGACCTCCCATCCGGCGCGTTGCAGCCCGCTTGCCAGCACCACCAGTTGCCGCTGCGCGCCGCCCCGGCCGAAGGTGCGGATGAGGAACAGGATCCGTGGCCGGCCGCCATGGTGCGTGGCGCTGTCGGCGGCTTCCTGCACGGTTGCCACGAGGGCATCGGGGTCGATCGCGTTCATTTCGCATCTGCCGTAAAGGGCGCGCTGCGCGCGCGCGTGGGGGCGCAGGCCAGGGCCAACAGGTGGTTCCACTGCCGCATGACTTCAGGCAGTGCGTACACGCCGCACACCGCGCGCGCCCGCGCGCCCAGGCGCGCCCGCAGGTTGCCATCGCGCATCAGGGTGGACAGCGCCGCGGCGAGCGCGGCCGCGTCGCCGGGAGCCACCAGCCAGCCATTGTGGGCGTGTGTGATGAGCTCGCGCGGGCCGGTCTCGCAGTCGAAGCTCACGCACGCGAGGCCTTCGGCCATGGCCTCGAGCAGCGCGTTGGGAAAGCCTTCGAAGCGCGAAGAGAGCACGAACAGGTCGGCGGCGCGCAGCGTTGCGCGCACGTCGCGCGTGAATCCCGGCAGCACGACGCGCCCGGCGAGGTCGCGCGCGGCGATGGTTTGGGTCAGCGCGTTCCGCAGCGGACCCTCGCCGGCGATCGTGAGGTTCCAGTCGGGGTGCGTGCCGGCGATCCTGGCGAAGGCTTCGAGCAGGGTGTCGAAGCCCTTCTCGGGCGCGAGTCGTCCGACCGCCAGCAGCGTGAAGGGCGCGCGCTCGCGGTGCGCGGCGGGCCCCAGCGCGCCGAATCCGGCGCTCAGGGGATTGGGAATGACTTCGACTGCGCGGCCCACCCGCGCGGCCAGGGCGTCGGCGCCGCGTCGGGTCTGCGCCACGACAGCACCCGCGCGCCGATACAGCAGGCGCCGCAGTGCGCGCCACACCGCGCCGACGGGGCAGGGGCCGAGGGCAGCGCGTTCGGATACGATCACGCACCGGCTCCGTCGCCCCGCGGCCAGCAGCACCAGCACGTTGGTGCGCGTGGTGAAACTCACCACCGCGTCGGGCGCGGCGTCGCGCAGCACATGCGCGAGCGCGCGGACGCGGTGCCCGTTGCGCGCCAGCGCGGTCAGTGGATTGGACGAGCGGCGCTTGACCCCGAGCGCCACGCGGCGGATCGCTGCGTTCAGCGGGTAGCGGTCGTCCTGGCGCGCCAGGGTGACCAGCGTGACGGTGTCGCCGCGCACGGCCCAGGCGTTGGCAAGCGCGCTCATCACGCGTTCGGCGCCGCCGCCGCCCAGCGAGGGAATGACCAGCACGAGTTTCATGGTGCGAGGCTCCCGTGCGCGTGACCCGCGCCGAACACCGAAGGCTCGATCCCGAGCCGGCGGCGCACGTACCACCACGCAAGGCCACGCCACACCAGCAGCGAGAGCGCCGCGCCGATGGCGGCACCGAGGGCGCCGATGCGCGGCACGAGCAACGCGGCGGCGGCGCCGTTGACCGCGATGCCGACCAGCACGAACAGCGAGGCATGCTTCTGGTAGCGCGTCATCGACAACAGGAAGCCGACCTCGCCGAGCGCGGTCGATGCACCGAAGCCCCAGACCAGGACCAGCAGCGGGCCGTACGCGGCATCGAAACCCGGGCCGAAGAGGCCCAGCACCCAGCGGCCGGCCAGCGTGAAGGCGACACCGGTCGCGAGCGCGCCGGCCAGGCTGAAGCGCGCGGCGCGCTTGGCGATCACCGCCAGCGCGTCGGTTTCGCGCGCGTCGTAGCGCTCGGCGATCATCGGCGCCAGCACCACGTTGGCGGCGGTCTGCGCGAACAGCGCAAAGCTCGCCATGCGCACCGCCGCGTAGTACGGCCCGACGTCGCCCGTACCCATGAGCGCGCCCAGGATCAGCACGTCGAGTTTGTTGCCGGCTACCACGATGACGGCCAGCAGTGACATCTGCGAGCCAACCTGCGCCCAGCGGCGGGTTTCGTAGGCGGGCCGCGCGTCGCGGCCCGCCGCGGGCCACTTCACCGACAGATGCCACGCCGAACCCGCGAGCGCAATCAGCGCTGCGGCGACGCACGCCGCAGCGACCATGGGCGCATCGACCGTGCGCAGCGTCAGCGCCAGCGTGCCGACCAGCGCGATCAGCACCAGTGGACGCCCGATCGACTGGTACAGCCCGGTGACGACCGGCCGCTTGAACGCGCGGTGCATCGCGCCGCTTTGCTGCAGCTGGGTAAGGATCGGCAGCAGCGCGAAGCCGATGTAGAACGTCGCCCGCCAGGCAGCGCCGTGGCCCTTGCCGACCCCGTGTACCACCAGGCAACCGGCCACCGCGATGGCGATGCTGGTCACCAGCACCAGCGCGCCCATCGCGCGGCGCAGGCCGCGCATTTCGCCCCACGCGTGGTCGCGCAGGTAGGTCGGCATGAAACGCACGACGCTGACGTCCTGTCCGGCCTGCGCCACCGCGGCGAGCAGGCTCACCCAACTGAACATCAATGCGTAGAGGCCATAGCCCTCGCGGCCGATGACGCGTGCGATGACGAGGTTCACCGCGAAGCCCAGCCCGGTGCCGGCGACCGCGACCAGGAACGCGCCCGAAGCCCCGCGCCGCAGGAGGCGCGTCGCGGCGGTGAAATCGCCGCCCGCGCGGTCCCCGGGGGCCGCGCCGAGCCCCGCGGCTATACCGGAAGCGTCAGCCGGCATCGGTGCACGTCCCGTTGGAGTCGGTGGCGCGGTGCGGGCGCGCGGCGGCGCTCATGCCGCGGTCCCGTAGGTGTCGTAGGGATAGGGGATCGCGCCGCCGTTGCGCTGCTCGGTGCCGTTGAACACGACGCCGCGGATGTCGACACCGCTCTGGCGAAAGCGGTGCAGTGCGAGTTCCACCTCGCGCGATTGGTTCATTCCGAAGCGCACGACCAGGAGGCTGGTGTCGACGTGGTGACCGATGATCGTCGCGTCGGTCACCGCCAGGATCGGCGGGGTATCGATCACGATGAGGTCGTAGCGGGTCGACAGCGTCCACAACAGCGTGGCGAAGCGCGGCTGCATCAGCAGTTCGGACGGATTGGACGGGCGCCGGCCGCTGGGGATGAAATCGAGGTTCTCGACGCCGTCGGCGGAACGCACGGCTTCCTCGAGCACGATGCGGTCGGCCAGCAGCTCGGACAGGCCGTTCTCGGGGCGGCCGCCAAGCAGCATGTGCAGTTCGCCATCGCGCATGTTGGCGTCGATCAGCAGCACGCGCTGGCCGGCCTGTGCGTTGATCGCGGCGAGGTTGGCCGACACGAAGGTCTTGCCCGCATTGGGACTCGCGCCGCAGATCATGACGCGGTTGTTCGCGGTGTCCGGCGCGGTGAAGTACAGGCTGGTGCGCAGCGTGCGCAGGGCTTCGGCGGCCAGGTCCTCCGGCGCCGCCAGGGCCAGCAGCGGTTGCCGGCGGCGGTGGAACAGCCTGGCCCCGCCGCGGTGGGACAGTTCGAGCTGCTGCTTGCTGAGCGGGATCGCCGTGAACACCGGCAGCCCGAGCTGTTCGATCTCGGCGGGATCCTCCATGCCGCGTTTGAGGAACTGGCGCAGGAACACGAGTGCCAACGCGATGACGCCGCCCGCGAACGTCGCACCCACCACGGTCAGGAGCTTGCGCGGCTTGACCGGGTGGGTGACGTTGACCGTGGGCTCATCGACGATGCGGGTGGTCCCGACCGCGCCTGCCTGGGCAATCTCCAGCTGCTGCGCTTCATTCAGCAGGCCGTTGTAAGTGGTATTCAGCACCTCGACGTTGCCGTTCAGGCGCAGCAGCTCGCGCTGGGTGTCGGGCAGCTGATCCATGCTTTTTTCGATCTTGGCCTTCTGCGCGTTCAGCATGCCGATCTGGCTCATGATCGCGCGGTAGGCCGGATGCTCGGGCGTGTACAGGCGCGCGGCTTCGATGCGCTGGCCGTCGAGCTGCCGGAGGTTGTTGTCGACGTCGTCGAGCTCCGTCAGCAGGCTCTGGGTCTGCAGCGGCACGCTCACCGAGTGGGCCTTCAGCTGGTAGGCGTTGAGCGCCGCCTGTGCGGCGACCAGGCGCCGCTTCACGACCGGCATCTGCTTGCGTACGAACGTGAGGCTGTTGGTGGCCTGCGCCGAATTGCGGCCGACGTTCTGCGCCAGGAACGCCTGGGTGACGTCGTCCAGCACCTCGACGGCGAGTTTCGGGTTGTTGCTGTCCAGCCCGAGCGCGATGACGTTCGAGCCCTGCTCGGTTGGCTTGGCGGTGATCGAGGCCTGCAGGCCCGCGATCGTGCGCGCCTCGTGGTTGCGCACGACGTGGAAGCGCATGCCCGGATTGGCGGCCAGCGTCGCGACGTCCAGCGACACGCCCGAACCCTCGGCCACCTGGCCGACCTGGCCGTGCAGCAGCAACTGGCCAGACACGAACGGAATGCCGCTGTCCTGCCACAGCGAATACTCGCCATGCTGGCCGACCAGCAGCGTCAGCGGCACGCCCAGGAGGTCGCGGGGCACCTTCATGTGCGCGATGTCGAGCTGCGCGCCGCCCCAGCCGTAGCCGGCCAGCCCGGGCCACGGTGGCGCCACATCCGGACCCGAATGCAGGCGCGCGGCCAGGCCGCCCAGCAGCGGAATGCGATACGGCGAAACCACCACGTTGAGGTTCAGCGCGTCTACCGCGTGCTGGATCACCGAGTACGCCTTCACGATCGAAAGCGCGTCGATGGCGGCCGGGTTGGATGCGCCCACGGCCTGCTCGACCGCGTTGATGCCGGGCAACGTCGGCGCCTGTTCGACCTGCAACAGCGCAGTGGCCTGATACACCGGTCGCGCCAGCAGCACGTAGGCGAGACCACAGCAGAAAAACAGCGCGGTGATGGCGATGATCAGGCGCCGGTGATCGGCGATCACGCCAAGCAGGGCGCGCAGGTCGATTTCGTCACCGGTCGGCTCGGACGCCGGAGGTGGGGCGAGGCGGGCGTCGGCGAGAACCGCGGGCGCGTAACCCAGACGCCGCGTGGTACTCATGGCCGGTACCCGCGGGCGGGACCGAAACCACAGCCCGGACGGGGTTGCGGCGCTGCGGCTGGGCGGCGTGCGGCGCCGCCGCGCGGCGCTCCCGCGCCCGACCCTCTTGTATGCGTGCTCATCCTGTCGTCACTCCTTCGCGGAATGCCGAGCCGCCGCCCCCTGACACCTCCTGCGGTTGGTGTCTTTTTCGAGTCGATCGCCGTGAATCAGGCGACTGCGTGCGCCGGCATCCGCGTGGATCCACCACGGTGGTTGCCGACAAGTTGAAGGCTCGATTCTTGCGATCGCGTCCTGAATGAACGCCGCACGGATCCGGTCTCCAGCCAGAATGGGTGTCCTATGCACGAAAATGAGCGGTCGATTAACGGCGTCCAAGGCACGACGAATACAGGTATTTTTGATGCCCATGCGCACGCGAATGGTCGGGCTAACTGAACGTGAAAAGAATCGACTAATGCGTGGTCGCTGGACACATCCGGGGCGGCATGGCCTACTGTGATCCGGCATTGCCACGCGTCGTGGTTTTTCGTGGCCCGGCCGGCGTCCTGGCGACGCGCCTTGGCGGCTCCGCGCCCAGCCTTTCATCGGGCGCATCGACCGCACTGCAGCAGACCCGTGGCTCCGATTGCAACGTGGTGCCGCGATTTCCTCCGCCGGCGTCCGCGTGCAATGCGGACGCCCACCCAACGAGGCTACCTGGATGACGGATCACTCCCTGTGGATTGGTTTTGGTGCGTCCGCGCGGACGCCGACGCGGAGCAATGCGCGTGCGTATGGTGCGCTGGTGCTCGCGGCCTGCGTGGCGCTGGCGGGCTGCGTGCCCGGCCAGAACGCCTCGCTCGTGCGCGCCAATCAGACCGACTCCAGTTACGTGCGCGTGGTGCCGATCACGCCGCAGCTGATCACGACCGAGCGCGCGGCCACGCCTCCGGTTGCGGTGCCGGCGGCGCTGGCCAGCTACAAACCCGGGCCTTACCAGATCGGACCCGGCGATACGCTGTACATCACGGTGTGGAACCACCCCGAGCTGACCTCACCGGCCGGCGCGCAGAAGGAAGCGGCCGCCAACGGGCGCGTGGTGCAGGCCAACGGCACGGTGTTCTATCCCTACCTGGGTCCCGTGCACGCCGCGGGCGACACCGTGGACCAGCTGCGCCAGGCGCTGACGTCGGCGCTGAGCCAGTACTTCAAGAACCCGCAGGTGGACGTCAGCGTGATCACCTATGCCAGCCAGCACGTGCTGCTGGAAGGCGCGTTCACCACCACCGGGCCGCAGCCGATCACCGCGGTGCCGTTGACGCTGGGCGCCGCGATGGGCAAGGCCGTCGTGGACGATCCGCACGCCAACCTGGCCGACGTCATGCTGACGCGCGCCGGCCAGACCTGGCACCTCGACGTCGACGCGCTGGATCGGAGCGGCGCAGCCAACCACATTTATCTCAAGGCCGGCGATCGCATCTACCTGCCCTACAACAGCCACCAGGCGGTCTACGTGCTGGGCGAGGTGAACGGGCCGCGCGTGGTGCGCTTCAGCTCGGCGGACATCACGTTGACCGAGGCCATCGGCGCGGCGGGCGGCCTCAATCAGGTCACCTCCAAGGGCAAGATCTACGTGATCCGCGGTACCACGCGGGCCGGCCAGCCCAAGGCGACGGTGTACGAGCTCAACGCCAAGTCGGCGGTGTCGTTTGCGCTGGCGGACGGGTTCGACGTCAAGCCCGGCGACGTGGTGTTTGCTTCATCCGCCGGCATCACGCGCTGGAACCGCTTCCTGAGCCAGCTGCTGCCGATCACCAGCGCGCTCAGCTCGACCGCGGCCGCCGGCTATTACGTGCAGCGTGGGAGCACGCCGTAGGCGGTTGGCGTTACGTGCGTTGCGACTTGCCCTTCTCCCCGGCCCTCCCCCGCAAGGGGGGAGGGAGATTTAGGTGAGGCGCGATCTCAGGGCTTGTCCTTCACGTAGCGCGTGAAGAGATCGAGGATGCGGCGATACTCGTCGTACCAGTCCGACGAGTGCGTGAAGGCGTGGCGCTCCATCGGGTACAGCGTGATCCAGAAATTCTGCTTGTGGAGCTCGATCAGCCGCTCGTAGAGCCGGATCGAATCGCTGGGCATCACGTTGTTGTCGATGAGCCCGTGCGAAATCAGCAGCGGGTCCTCGAGGTTCTGGGCGTATTCGATCGGCGATGAGACCTTGTACGCCTCGGGATCGAGCTGCGGGGTGTTGAGGATGTCCGAGGTGTAGAGGTCGTTGTACGTGGTCCAGTCGGAAGGCGGGCGCAGCGCCGCGCCGGCGGCAAATTCGCCCGGTGCGCGCAGCAGCGCCATCTCGGTCATGAAGCCGCCGTAGGAACCGCCGTAGATGCCGACGCGGTTCGGATCGACGTGGTGGTTCTTGACCAGCCACGCCTTGCCGTCCAGCAGGTCCTGCAGCTCCGGATGACCCATGTGCTGGTAGATCGCGACCCGCCAGTCGCGGCCGTAGCCGGCCGAGCCGCGGTAGTCCATGTCCAGCACGACGTAGCCCTGCTGCATCAAAAGATTCTCGAACATCTGCTCGCGAAAGTAGTACGTCCAGCCGCGGGTGACGTCCTGCAGGTAGCCCGCGCCGTGCACGAAGATCACCGCGGGATGCAGGCGCGAGGTGTCGTAATTCGCCGGCTGGTAGTACTTCGACCAGATGCCGAAATGGCCGTGGCTCGAGGGAATCTTGACGAACTCCGGCTGGACCCAGTGCATGGCCCTGTATTGGGCCGTGCGGGTGTCGGTGAGCTCCCGCGCGTTGGCGCCGTCCGCGTCGACGACGGCGAGCTGCGGCGGGACGTAGGGCGTCGAACGCAGCACCGCGAGCTTCGCGCCGTCCGGCGACAGCGCGAACGGCGCGCTGCACTCAAAGCAGCCGATCCCCTTGTAATGCGTCACCTGGGTCAGCGTGCCACCCGTGGTCGGGATGCGGTAGACGTCGTAGTCGTACGGCGCCTCGCGGTTGGCGAGCACGTAGAACCACTGGCCATCGGGCGACACCGCGGGATCGGAAACCTCGAACCCGGTCGCGGTCAGCGCGCGCGCCTTGCCGTCGAGCGGTTTTACGTAGAGCTGCGCCCAGCCGCTGGCCTCGGACATGAACCACAGCGTGGTGCTGTTCGGCAGCCAACCCAGCGCGTTGAAGCTCCAGTTGATCCACGCGGGATCGGTCAGGCGGTTCTGGGTGACCAGCTTGTGGGTGGCGAAATCCACCGTCGCGATCCAGCGATCCTTGTTGTCGTTGGCGCGCAGCTCGATCGCGACTTCGCTACCCGCGGTATTCCATACCATTGCGGGGCCGTAGCCCGCGCCCAGCGGAACGAAGTTGACCGCCACCGCGCGCGTCTTCTGCGCGGCGAGCGCCTTGGCTTCTTCGGCGTGGCCTTCCTTTTCCAGCTGCGCAATGCGTTTGGCGCGCAGCGCGGCCAGCGGATCGTCGTGGATCCCCGGCAATCCACCGGTCGACAGCGCGAACTGCTGGTGGGTGGCCAGGTCCAGCAGCACCAGCGCCTGCGGTGCCGGCACGTTGCGGCCGACGTAGGTGCGCGCGGGCTCGGTTTCGGGATAGCCCGAGTCGTTGACGTAGTGCACCACCACGGGCTGCTTGCCGCGCGCGTGCGCGGTCTGCGCGGTGACCGCGATCATCCAGCGCGCATCGGGCGACAGCGAGGTTGCCACTACGCGCACCTTGTCTCCCAGATAAAACGGTGCTGGCGCACGCGCGGGATTGTCGGCGTCGAGCTGGGCCTCGCGCTCGCGGAGCGTCTTCGCATCGGCCTTGGCCCGCCGCAGCACCTCGAAAAGGCTCAGCTGCAGGCGCTCCATCTGGTCGGGCTTGGCGGCGGCCGGGCTGTCCTCGGTCTTGAGCGTTGCCGCCTGCGCGACCAGCCCGGTCGCCGCATTCCACACGTACCAGTCCGTGCCCTCGCGCCAGCTCAAGAGCCGGCCGTCGGCGGAAAACTGCAGGCCGTCCTTGCGCGCGTCGTCGCGGGTGAGCTGGCGCGTTGCACCGTTCGCGAGATCGCGCACGAACACGTCGTCGTGGCGGATGAACGCGGCGTGCGCATGCGCAGCGTCGAATACCGCCGGGCCGTCGGCGGTGGCAAGCTCGGCGTCGGTGAGCTTGTGCGGCGCGCCGCCGCCCGCAGGCACGCGATAGAGATCTTCCAGCGGCGAACCCGTGCGCTTCAGCTTGTAATAGATGCTGTGGCCATCGACGCTCCAGTAGGCGTCCTCGACCGGCGACCCGATCCAGTCGGGATTGGCCATGATCTGCTCAAGGCTGATGGCCGGCCAGGCGGCGTTGCCGGCGGCGGGCGGCGTGGCGGCAGAGGCGCCGGCCGTGACGAGCAGGCCGGCCAGCGCAGCGGCAAGGACGCGATGCATGCGTTGAACCCCAGGCGAAAGGCCGAGCGTAGCCAGGCGCGTCGCGCACCCGCAAGCGCCGAAAGTCCTGCCCGGTGGGCTTCCGACCATGGGTTTTGCGGGCAAGCCTTTCACCTGCGCTCGCGGAGGGGACCCGATCAGCGTCAAGTCTCAGTTCGTCATTCCCGCCACAAGCACGCGGGAATGACGAGCCGGCGCATTTCACGTCGATCCAGCGGCTGAGGTTCGACGCCAATCAGGCGGAGGGAAGGGGTTGGGCGAGGGGGCGTACG
>DASTNI010000052.1:0-5515 GCA_035720985.1 Rhodanobacteraceae bacterium
CCGCCGGTACCGGCAAGACGTATCTCGCCGTGGCCAGCGCCATCGACGCGCTGGAATCGGGGCGGGTGCACCGGCTGGTGCTGGTGCGCCCCGCGGTCGAGGCGGGCGAGAAACTGGGCTTCCTGCCGGGCGATCTCACCCAGAAGGTCGATCCCTACCTGCGCCCGCTGTACGACGCGCTGTATGAAATGCTGGGCTTCGACAAGGTCGCGCGCCTGATGGAGCGCAACGTGATCGAGGTCGCGCCGCTCGCGTACATGCGCGGGCGCACGCTCAACGATTCCTTCGTCATCCTCGACGAGGCGCAGAACAGCACGGTCGAGCAGATGAAGATGTTCCTGACGCGCATCGGCTTCGGCACGACGACCGTCGTCACGGGCGACGTGACGCAGGTCGACCTGCCGCGCACCACACGCTCGGGCCTGCGCAACGTGATCGAGGTGCTGCGCGACGTCGAGGACGTCAGCTTCACGTTCTTCACCGCGCGCGACGTCGTGCGGCATCCGCTGGTCGCCAAGATCGTGCGTGCCTATGAACGCGCGGAACAGCGCGCCGTCGAACGCGAGCCGGATCGCACGGCGCACCCGCGTGAATCGCGGCCTTGACCGGAACGCTGGCACAGGACTGACGCAACATGGGACGCCGATTCCAATCCATCGCACTGGCCGATCGTGATACCCCGGGGCTGCTGGTCCACGTGAGCTACGCGGTGCCACGCCGCGGGGTGCCCTCGTCGTCGAGCTTCAAGCGCTGGACCGAAACCACGCTGTTCGCCGCGCGCTGCCGCCGGCCGATCGAGCTGTCCATCCGCATCGTCGGCACGCACGAGGGGCGCCACCTCAATCAGCGCTATCGCGGCGCCGACCACGCGACCAACGTGCTGTCGTTTCCGGCCGAGCTGCCGCGCGGCATGCATTCGCCGCTGCTGGGCGATCTGGCCATCTGCGCGCCCGTGGTCAGCCGTGAGGCACGCGAACAGCACAAGACGCTGCACGACCATTACGCCCACCTCGCCATCCACGGCGTGCTGCACCTGCTCGGCTTCGACCACGAAAGCGAGCGCGACGCGCGGCGCATGGAAAAGCTCGAGACCAACATCCTCGCGACCCTGGGCATCGCCGACCCGTATGTTGCCTGACGGCGGTTTGCGCCATGCACGGCGTCGCCACAGCGTGATGTCCGATCCCTGCGCCTGGCCGGGTCACGCCGACCTCGCCAGACGGGCGCAAATGACGCGCCGCAGGATCGCGTGGCGGGAAATCCGCTAAAATCATGCCCCCGCCCCCGCTTGGGGACGCGCATCCACGTCATGTCCGCAGAACCCCCAGGTACCAACGGCCCCGCCCACCGCTCGCTGTGGGATCGACTGGGGCACATGCTCGCCGGCGAACCCAGGACCCCCGAGGAACTGCTCGAAGACCTGCGCGAGGCGCAGACCAACGGGCTTTTGACCGACGAAACCTACGCGATGATCGAGGGCGCGATCCGCGTCACCGAGATGGTCGTGGGCGACGTGATGGTGCCGCGCGCGCAGATGGTGACGCTCGACGCCAACGACGATTTCCCGACGATCCTTGCCGCGGTGATCGAATCCGGCCACTCGCGTTTTCCGGTGCACGGCGAAGACAAGGACGAGATCCTCGGGATCCTTCTGGCGAAAGATCTGCTGCGGCGGGGCCCGGACGATGCGCTGGAGCTGCACGCGCTGTTGCGCCACGCGGTGATGATTCCCGAATCGATGCGCCTCAACGTGTTGTTGGCCGAATTCCGGCGCTCGCGCAACCACATGGCGGTGGTCGTCGACGAGTACGGCGGCGTCGCGGGCCTGGTCACGATCGAGGACGTGCTGGAGGAAATCGTCGGCGAGATCGACGACGAGCACGACGACACCGCGCCACCGCAGCTCATCAGGGCGCAGCCCGATGGCAGCTGGCTGATCGACGCGTTGACGCCGATCGAGGATTTCAACGAACAGTTCGGCACCACGTTCCCGGATGAGGAATACGACACCGTGGGCGGACTGGTCACCGCGGAGGTCGGGCACCTGCCGGACCCGGGTGAGACGGCGACGCTGGGCGACTACGTGTTCGACGTCACCCAGGCGGACGATCGCCGCGTGCTGCAACTGCGCGTGCGCAAGCTCGCGGCGGCCTAGCGGCCCACGCGCAGCGCCTGCGCCCGGCGCGGCCATCCGGCTTATCATGCGCGGCATTGCCGCGTGCGCCGATGCAAACCCCCATGTCCATCCGTTGCTCCACGCTTTTGCGCGCGTGGTTGATCGTTGCGCTCGCCGCGTGCTTCGCGATGCCGGCGCCGGCGCTCGCCAATCTCGTCGATGCCCCCGGCAGCGATCTGCGCGTCGACCTTTTCACCTACGGACCGGGCACCGTCTACTGGGAGCGCTTCGGCCATGACGCACTCGTCATCACGGACGTCGCGAATGGCCAGGCGTGGGCCTTCAACTACGGTACCTTCGATTTCGAGCAGAAGGATTTCTACCTCAACTTCGCGCGCGGCATCATGATCTATCGCGCAGCAACCTGGCCGGTCGCCGACGACATCCAGGAATACTCGGGCGAGGGGCGCTCGATCACCGCGCAGCGCCTGGACCTGACGCCGGAGCAACGTGCGGCGCTGCGCGACTTCCTGGTGTGGAACGTCCAGCCGCAGCACGCCCACTACCGTTACCGCTACTTCCGCGACAACTGCACGACGCGCGTGCGCGACGCCCTGAACCAGGTGCTGGGCGGCGCGCTCGAACGCCAGCTCACGGGTCCGGCGGCGCACGGCGAAACGTACCGCAGCGAGACCGACCGCCTGATGTCGGGGCAACCCTGGCTGATGTATCTGCTGGATCTGGGACTCGGGCCGTACGCCGACCAGCCGCTGACCCGGTGGACCGGCGCGTTCATTCCGATGCGCCTGGAGCAGGAACTGCGCGGCGTGCGCGGCAGCAATGGCCAGCCGCTGGTCAGCGCCGAGACCGTACTGTCGCCGCAGCGCCTGCCCTCGCCGCCGGCGCAGGCGCCCAACCTGCGGTGGCCGCTGCTCATCGCCGGCGTGGTGCTCGGCGTGGCGCTGGTCGCAGCCGCGTGGTTGCGTGATGCCTACACGGTCGAACGCTGGTGGTTCGCCAGCGTGGCCAGCGCCTACGCGCTGCTGGCGGGCGCAGCCGGTGCGCTGATGCTGGTGCTTTGGCTCGCGACCGCCCATCGCGCGGCGTGGGCCAACGAGAACCTCTGGCTCTTCAACCCGATCGCGTGGCTGCTGATTCCCGGCTTGCTGCGGCTGCGCCGGCCGGGCGCCCACGCGTCGCGCCTCACGCTTGTCGCAGTCGCGGTTTCCGCCGCGCTCGCGCTGATCGGATTCGTTCTCAAGCTGACCTCGTGGGCTCCGCAGCACAACCTGCCGTGGATCGCGCTGGCGGTGCCGGCGTGGCTCGGGATGCTGATCGGCGTGTGGCTGATGCGCGGGCGCGCAATCCAAGCCGACCGCTGATCGGCGGTGTGTGCCGCCCGCCGCGATGCGATGCGGCCGCCCATACTTTGAAACGCCGCCTGTGTCCCCCGGCATGCGCACGGCGTGGCAACAACGTATAATCGCGCGCTGCATTGCGCCTGTCTGCCGCATTTCCCTTTCCAGGATGCGCGTGCTGCCACGTGTGTGGCCGCACGCCCTCTGCTACCCGTTTCGGTAGCAGGCGCTCGTCCGGACGACCCATCGAGGCCGGCCCGTTTTTCACTCGCAGCGCGGTTCCCAGGGGACGCTCCGGGTATTTCCGATGCCTCGATGGCCGAAGCATCTTCAACTGGAGCACACCGTGAATTTTGAATCCCTCGGGCTCTCGCCCGCGCTGCTGCACGCACTCGCGGCGCAGGGCTATACCGCCGCGACGCCCGTGCAGGCCCAGGCCATTCCACCCATCCTGGAGGGCCGCGACGTGATGGCGAGCGCGCCTACCGGGACCGGCAAGACCGCGGCGTTCGCGCTGCCCTTGCTCGAGCGCCTGTTCCCGGCGGACGCCCGCCACGCGGGAGACGCGCGCGGCAGGCGCCCGCGTGCGCTGGTGCTGACGCCCACGCGCGAACTCGCGATGCAGGACCATGCCAATCTCCGCGCCTACGGCAAGGACCTACCCCTGCGCAGCACCACCGTCTTCGGCGGCGTCAGCATGCACAACCAGGTGAAGGCGCTGCAACGCGGCGTCGAGGTACTGGTCGCGACGCCGGGCCGCCTGATCGACCACCTGGAACACGGCTCGGTCGACCTTGGCGGCATCGAGATCCTGGTGCTGGACGAAGCTGATCGCATGCTCGACATGGGCTTCCTGCCGGCGCTGCGCAAGATCGTCGCGCGCCTGCCCGCGAAGCGGCAGACGCTGCTGTTCTCGGCCACGTTTGCGGGCCCGATCCGGGACCTGGCGACACATTTCCTGCGCGACCCCGTCCAGGTGCAGGTAAGCCCACCCAACAGCGTCGTGGCCACCGTCACCCATCGCGTGCATCCCGTCGAAGCCGGCCGCAAGCGCGACCTGCTGCTGCACATCCTGGCCGAGGACAGCCGCCGGCAGACCCTGGTGTTCGGCCGCACCAAGCACGGCGCCGACAAGCTGGTGCGGTTTCTCGAAGCCTCGGGCCTGCGCTGCGCGGCGATCCACGGCAACAAGAGCCAGAACCAGCGCACGCGCGCGTTGCAGGGTTTCAAGGACCATCGCATCACCGTGCTGGTCGCGACCGACATCGCCGCGCGCGGCCTCGACATCGAACAACTGCCGCTGGTGGTGAACTACGACCTGCCGATGGTGGCCGAAGATTACGTCCACCGCATCGGCCGCACCGGGCGCGCCGGCGCCGCGGGGCTCGCCATTTCGCTGGTCAGCCAAGAAGAAACCGGCCTGCTGCGCGACATCCAGCGGCTGCTGAAGGAACCACTCGAAGTGGTGCCGATGCCCGGCTTCGAGCCCGCGCAGCCGCTGCACCTGGAGCGCAACGAGCGCCCACAGCAGAAGGCACGCACGCCACGCGGCAGCAAGGCGGGTCGCCGCAACCAGGGTGACCCGCGTGCGCAGCGGCGTCCGCATGCGCCATCCGAGCGCCGGACACACGCCCAGCGCCGACCGCAGGCGGCGCAGCGCAAGGGTGCAAGCCGCCGGCGCAACCACCACGGTTAGCGGAACGCCCACCTTGCCCGCCATCCCGGAATCGCGAAGCGACAGCCGGCCCTTCTTGCGAGCCCGGTCGGGCCTTCCGGCCCTCCTACGACCACACCGTGTAGGAGCGGCGGAAGCCGCGACCGACTCCGCGGCAAGCGACCCTTCCCGTGATCCCCGGTCGGGCCTTCCGGCCCTCCTACGACCACACCGTGCAGGAGCGGCGGAAGCCGCGACCGCCCTTGCGGCAGCCGACCCTTCTTGCGATCCCGGTCGGGCCTTCCGGCCCTCCTACGACCACACCGTGTAGGAGCGGCGGAAGCCGCGACCGCCCTTGCGGCAGCCGACCCTTCTTGCGAGCCCGGT
>DASTNI010000053.1:0-2107 GCA_035720985.1 Rhodanobacteraceae bacterium
TCACCAACAAGGCCGCGGGCGAAATGCGCGGCCGTCTGGGCAACCTGCTGCCACAGGGCACGCGCGGACTGACCGTGGGCACCTTCCACGGCATCGCGCACCGCCTGCTGCGCCAGCACTGGCGCGAGGCGCAATTACCCGAGGGCTTCCAGATCCTGGATGCCGACGACCAGCAGCGCCTCGTCAAGCGCGTGGTCGCGGGCCTCGGCATCGACGAGGCCAAATACCCGCCACGCCAGGCCTGCTGGCAGATCAACGCGTGGAAGGATGAAGGCAAGCGCGCCGAGGGCATCGAGCCCGGCGACAACCCGGTCGCGCGCACCTACCTCAAGGTTTACGAAGCCTACGAGCAGGCCTGCCGGCGTGCGGGGCTGGTGGATTTTGCCGAGCTGCTGCTGCGCGCGCACGAGCTGATCCGCGACAACGATGCGCTGCGCGCGCACTACCAGGAACGCTGGCGGCACCTGCTGATCGACGAATTCCAGGACACCAACGCACTGCAGTACGCGTGGATCCGGCTGCTGGCGGGGAAGACGGGCAAGGTGTTCGCGGTCGGCGACGACGACCAGTCGATCTACGGCTGGCGCGGCGCGAAAGTGGAGAACATGCGCGCCTTCCTGCGCGACTTTCCCAACGCAAAAACCCTGCGGCTGGAACAGAACTACCGTTCCACCGCGACCATCCTGGAAGCCGCCAACGCGGTGATCGCGCAGAACCCGTCGCGACTCGGCAAGAAGCTGTGGACGGCCGGCGACAAGGGCGAAGCCATCGCGTTGTACGCGGCCTACAACGAGCAGGACGAAGCGCGCTTCGTGATCGAACGCATCCGCGAATACCTCGACGAGGGCGGGCACGCATCCGACGTCGCGGTGCTCTACCGCTCCAACGCGCAGTCGCGCAACTTCGAGGAACAACTGCACCAGAAAAACCTTCCCTACCGCGTGTATGGCGGCCAGCGCTATTTCGAACGCGCCGAAATCAAGGACGCGCTGGCCTACCTGCGCCTCGCGGCCAACCACGGTGATGACGCCTCGTTCGAACGCGCACTGGCGACCCCGCCGCACGGCGTGGGCGAGCGCAGCGTGGAAGCCCTGCGCCGGCGCGCACGTGCGGATGACGTTCCGCTGTGGGACGCCGCGCTGGCGGAGCTGGCCGGCGGTAATTTGAATACGCGCGCAAAGAATGCGCTGCGCGGGTTCATGGCCTTGATCGACTCGCTGGCGAGCGGAAACGAACCCCTCTCCCTCCGGGAGAGGGGCAGGGGTGAGGGTGAGGGTGAGGGCGCGGACTCGGATGAAGCTTCGCGCGAAGCCGAATCCTCTCCCCCAACCCCTCCCCCGGAGGGGGAGGGGAGCACCCTGACACTGGCCGAGCAGGTCGAGCACGCGCTGGCCCAGTCGGGACTGCGCGACTATTACGAAAAGGACAGTCGCGGCAATGCCGAGGCGCGCGTCGAAAACCTGGACGAGCTGGTCAACGTCGCCAGCCGCTTCGAACCCACGCCTGAAGACATCGAAGCCAACCTGTCCGAGCTCGCTGCGTTCCTGGCCCACGCCGCGCTGGAAGCCGGCGAAGGCCAGGGCGAAGCCGGCACCGACTGCGTGCAACTGATGACCCTGCATTCGGCCAAGGGGCTGGAGTTTCCGGTGGTGTTCCTGGTCGGAATGGAAGACGGCCTGTTTCCCACCCAGCGCTCGGTCGAAGACCCGGCGCGTCTGGAAGAAGAACGCCGCCTTGCCTACGTCGGCATCACCCGCGCCCGCACGCGGCTGGTGCTGTGCTACGCCGAATCGCGCCGCCAGTACGGCAGCGAAACCCTGCAACGTCCCTCGCGCTTCCTCGACGAGTTGCCCGCACACCTGCTGACCGAAGTACGCCCGCGTGCGAAGATCAGCCGGCCGGTGTACACCACCCGCGCCTCACGCGGCCACGCCGACCTCGACGACACCCTGCCGGTCAAGCTCGGCCAGCGCGTCCGCCACGCCAAGTTCGGCGAAGGCGTCGTCGTGACCGCCGAAGGTTCCGGTGCACACACCCGCATCCAGGTGAATTTCGCAGACGCCGGCCCGAAGTGGCTGGTCGCCGCGTACGCGAACCTGACAGCGCT
>DASTNI010000054.1:0-2670 GCA_035720985.1 Rhodanobacteraceae bacterium
CGTGGTGCTGCCGGCGCTGGCCAGTGTGTTTGGCATTTTCCTGGTGCGCCAGTACGCGCGCGGCATTCCGCGCGAGCTGCTGGAGGCCGCGCGCATCGATGGCGCCGGCGAGGCGCGCATCTTCGTGCAGATCGTGCTGCCGCTGCTCAAGCCGATCGTGGTGACGCTGGCCATTGTCACCTTTCTCACCGCGTGGAACGACTTCATGTGGCCGCTGATCGTGCTGACCGGGCAGGATCACTACACGCTGCCGATCGGGCTGGCCTCGCTGGCGCGCGAGCACGCGCGCGACACCGAACTGATGATGGCCGGCGCGGTGGTCACCGTGCTGCCGGTGCTGGCGCTGTTTCTGGCGCTACAGCGCTATTACCTGCAGGGCTTGCTGTTGGGCAGCGTGAAGCGTTAGGCACACTCTCGACGCGCACCGTCTTGTGCGAGGGTCGACTGCTCTGCAAGGATCAGAAGGCTTGGTTTACGGACAAGGAACTCCGGACATGCTGCTTCTCGCGTTAGCCGCCATGGTCGCCGCCCAGACACCTGCGGAAAGAACCCCGCCTGCGCGTCAGCTGCTGACTACCCGCTACGAAGCGGGTCATTTCTACATGCTGGGCACCTTGGCAGCGGGAGGTACGTTGCGCCTGCTGGTGGACAGCGGCGGCGCCGGCGGCAGCGGGTGGTATGTCATCGATCCCCAGGCCGCTCATCGACTGGGCCTGAAGACAGCGCGCTGCACCGTCGACGAAGACTCGTTGGTCGTGGTGCCCGCCATCGAGTTCGCACCGGGCCAGGGCTGGCCTAAGTCAGCCGGCACGCCGTGCGATTCCACCGCGCTGGTGGTGCAAGGCATCAGCGAGGAATCTCGTGTGGACGGTGTGATTGGAGCGGGCTACATGCCCCGCTACACGTGGACCTTCGATTACCCCTCGCAAAAGCTCTGGCTGGAACCCGCCGGATGGACGGCGCCCGCAGACATGCATCGTGCCAAACTGGGCTATCTCACCCGGACGGACGGGAGCTGGGGGACCGGCTTCGCCCGCCTGCGTCTCGAAGTTGCGGGCGAAGCGCTGGACCTGCTGCTCGACACCGGCGCCACCGCGAAGCCCTCGGCCGCTGGGCTGGCGGCGACACATCTTGCAACGGTCCACGGCTACGGCGTCACGTCCTACATCACGCGCAGCGTGCTGGAGCGCTGGCACCGACAGCACCCCGCGTGGCGGGTGGTCGAGGCCGGCGACGACATATTCGGCGCCGAGTCTGCGACGCGGCTGATCGAGGTACCCACCGTGCGCGTGGCCGGCTGGGAGATCGGGCCGGTCTGGTTTACCGAACGCGAAGACGTCAACTTCAACCCGGGCATCTCGCAGTACACCGACCAGCGGGTGGAGGGCTCGGCAGGAGCCAACATCTTCGCGCACTTCGTGATGACCCTCGACTACCCGCACGGCGCGGCGTGGTTTGCGTGCAGGGTCGACTGTCGACCCGCCGATGGCGCCGGCGCGCCTGCTGAACGCGCCCACAGGAAGCCCTGACGCGGATCGCTGCGCGGTGCAGCGAGCGCGGCGGCACCATGGCACCGCTTGCCGATGTGCCGGCTTGCGGCGTGAGCGTGCTGTGCGGAGTCGGTCAAGGCTCGCTGCCGCCGGCAACCTTCCGCGCGCAGGCGATGCGCGCGGGAGCTTCATCGGTGGCGCCACGGGCGCACTCATAGCGCGGCAGCCGCGCCCAGGCGCTGAAACGCTAAAACTTGCCGGCGCGGAAATCCGCAATGGCTTCGTGGATCTGCTCGGTGGTGTTCATCACGAACGGTCCGTAGCGGGCGACCGGCTCCTTCAGCGGCTGGCCGGCGACCAGCAGTACGCGCGCCGGCATGTCGCCGCCGGCGATGGTCACCGACTCGCCCTTGCCCAGCACGGCCAGTTCACTGCGCGCCAGCGCTTCGCCCGCCACCTGCGCGGAGGCGCCCTCGAACACGTAGGCAAACGCGCTGTGGCCTTCCGGCAGCGGCACGCTGATCGATGCGCCCGACTGCACGGCGAGATCCAGGTAGATCGGCGCAGTGGCGATGCCGCTGACCGGGCCGCTGACGCCGCCGAAGTCGCCGGCGATCACGCGCACCTCGACGCCATCGGCCGGATGCACCACGGGGATCTTCTCCGGCGCGATGTCCTGGTAGCGCGGCGCGGTCATCTTGTCCTTCGCCGGCAGGTTGACCCACAGCTGGAAGCCCCACATCAGGCCGTTCTCCTGCTGCGGCATCTCCGAATGCACGATGCCGCGCCCGGCGGTCATCCACTGCACGCTGCCGGGGCTGAGGTCGCCGCGGTTGCCGTGGTTGTCGCCGTGCTGCATGTGGCCGGCCAGCATGTAGGTCACCGTCTCGAAGCCGCGGTGCGGATGCTCGGGAAAGCCGGCGATGTAGTCGCCGGCCTGGTCGGAACGGAACTCGTCCAGCAGCAGGAACGGGTCGAGCATGTCCAGCGCGGGCTGGCCGATGACGCGCTTGAGCTTGACGCCCGCGCCGTCGGAGGTATCCATGCCGCGGATGCGGCGGAAGATGCGGCGCTCGGTCATGACAGTGCTCCGGTGGATTGAGGCGCCCAAGATGATCGCGCACGGCGTCGAAGCCAAGCGCACCGTCGGGAACGGATTGTTCGGCCGTGGCAACGACGG
>DASTNI010000055.1:0-2551 GCA_035720985.1 Rhodanobacteraceae bacterium
TCCTGCCGGTCGACGCGGAGGGCGATCCGCGCGCGCTGATCGAGCAGATCGTCGACACTGTCGCGGTGCGGGTGCGCCCGGAGCGCGCAGCGCACCACCGCGAAGGCTATGAACGCTTCACCGTCGATGCGGTCATCGCCGAAGAGGAGCGCATCTTCGACATGATCGACGCGGTCGACAACCGCACAATGCTCGATGTGCGCCCCGAGGATCTCGGTGATCTATCGGCGGATCAGGCGCGCGCGATTGCCAACATCGCCGCCTCGCCGTATTTGGTGCAGCCGCTGCAAGCCCCCGCGGGTGCCGGCAAAACCCACTCGCTCAAAGCGCTGCGGGCCGCCGCGCACCGCGCCCACAAGGAAGTGCTGGTGCTCGCGTCGACCGGCAAGGCCGTTGATGAAGCGATGCGCCATCAGGCGGGCGACCGCGGCCTGACGATCGCCAAGGCGCTGCAGCTGATCGAAGATGGCCAGCTCGGTGTTGATCGGCGCACCGTGATCGTCGTTGATGAAGCGTCCATGGTGGGCACCCCGGAGTTGAAGAAGCTGGTGTCGTGCGCGGTGGCCGGCCACGCCAAGACGGTGCTGGTCGGCGACGCCTACCAGCTGGCGCCGGTGAAGGCCCGCGGCGGCATGTTCGAAAACCTCTGCGATGATCTGCCGTGGTCCCAGCGCCTCGGTGAGGTGTGGCGGATGCGCGACCCCAACGAACGCGACGTGTCGCTGGCCCTGCGATCAGGGCAGGGCAACCGGCTGCGCAAAGCGGTCGGCTGGTATCGCAACCGGGACCGGCTGCACATCGGGGATCCGATCGCGATGGCCGACGACGCCACCACCGCCTACATCAGCGCCCGTGCGGCGGGTAAGGACGCTGCGATCATCTGCGACAAATGGGAAATCGCCGACGCGATCAACCGCCGCCTGCACGGCACCTACACCGACAACACCGCCCCTGGGGTGCGGGTCGCCCGCGACCAAGACGTCCGCACCGGCGATGTCATCATCAGCCGCAGCAACGACACCAGCCTGACCGTCGAACCTGGTGCGCGGCATCGCCGCGGTGAGCGGATCGATCAGGTCCGCAACGGCAACCGCTGGCGCGTCGTCGCCGTCGACGCCCGCCAGGGCCGGATCGCCGCCGAACGGCTCACCGACACCGCCCGGATCATCTTCGACGGCGAATACCTGCGCGAGCACATCACATTGGGCTATGCCACCACGCTGCACGCAGCACAGGGCATCACCATCGGCAACAACACCACCGCGGGTGCGTGTTTTACCCTGCTCAGCGACAAGGCGTCGCGGGCGATGGCTTACGTGGGCATGACCCGCGGCAAAGACGAAAACCACGCCTACATCTACCAGCCGATCACCGGCGAGGCCGACCACGAACACGCCCGCCTCGCGTCCGGCGCCGAAATCCACCAGACCCGCCGCGGCGACAAATACGCAGCAGCCCACCAGTTCCGGATGATCCTGGCCAACGACGAGCGACCCCGCACCATGCACGCCGAAGCCGAACGCTCCGACCGCGACCTGCTTCCCGCGGTCATCGGTGCGCTGCTGGACCGCAACGATAAACGCCGCACCGCCCGGCGCGCCGCCTGGCAGGCACACACCGCCCAAGTCCGGGCACGCGACGCCGCCTACCAGCGCCTCACCGCCGCCACGCGGGATGGCGCCCAGCAGGCCGCCGAGCGGGAACGCAGCATCGACGGTGACGGACTTGAACTGTGACGACGCAGCCCCGGTGCACGTTATTAGCCGTACCCCGCGCCGAAAGAGCAGCAGGGGTCGTCGCCCGCATGCCGCTGTAGGCAACTGGAATATTTGTCCGGTGCATCAGGTTATCTGATCGGAGAAATAGAGATCATCCCCGCGCCGGGGAGTTGTTGAGGGAGGTGAGAGCTGTGCTCGGCTTTGAACCATTCGTTCGTAACTTCGACCGCGTCGCCCAGCAGCTGTGGGGGAACGCGGACGGTACCACGACGCGTCCGGCCGTAATGCCGATCGACGTCTGGCGTGACGGGGATACGTTTGTCGTCGAACTCGACTTACCAGGCGTCAACCCCGACACGATCGACGTCAGCGTCGATCAAGGCGCGCTGACGGTACGTGCCGAGCGTCCCTTCGTCAGCGAGGAGCGCCACGACTGGGTCGCTGTCGAGCGCCCGCATGGCGTGTTCACTCGGCAGCTGCTGCTCGGCAACCAGCTCGATACCGGCCACATCGGCGCCGCGTACACCGATGGCGTGTTGCGGTTGACGGTACCGGTGGCAGAGGCGGCCAAGCCACGCAAGATTGCCGTGGCAACCGGCGCGCAGCAGGCGATTAGCGCCTGATCCAATCGCGCGTCTGTTGCATCGGGCCTGCGCGGGACCGCTCATGCAATCCGTGCACGGGCGGTCCCCATTCTCTGCGGAATCGGACGAACGGAGGGGCTATGAAGCGAGTCGAGCGCGGCCAGGATCTGCGGCGAAGCGCTGACCGGATCCTTGACACCGCTGAAGGTGTCGTAATCGCGCTGCGGCGCTACAGTCTCACGCAGGCAT
>DASTNI010000056.1:0-207717 GCA_035720985.1 Rhodanobacteraceae bacterium
GCGCCCGCGCGTGGCGCCGCGACGATGCGTGGTGCGACACCGGGTCCCGCACCGACCCGCGCGGGCTAAGCTTGGGCGTTCTCCGGGGATGCCGTGATGATGAACGTTTTGCCGACCGTCGAACACGAGACCGGCCCCGCACCGCGCTTTGCCATCCTGTGGCTGCACGGCCTCGGCGCCGACGGCAACGATTTCGCGCCGCTGGTGCCGCAGCTGGTGCGTCCGGCGTGGCCATCCGTGCGGTTCGTGTTTCCGCACGCACCGGTCCGGCCGATCAGCCTGAACAACGGTTTGCCGATGCGGGCGTGGTATGACGTCGCCGGGTTCGATCTGTCGCAGAAACAGGACGAGGCGGGCATCCGCGTCTCCATCGCGGCGGTCGAGGCGCTGATCGCGCGCGAGGCCGAACGCGGCATCGTGTCGCGGAACCTGGTGCTGACCGGCTTCTCGCAGGGTGGCGCCGTCGCGCTGGCCGCGGGTCTGCGGCACGCGGAGCGCCTGGCCGCGATCGTTGCGCTGTCCACGTATCTGCCCATCGCCGACGCGACCGCGAACGAACTTGCGCCCGCCAACGCCGCGACGCAGCTGTTCATGGGTCACGGCAGCTTTGATCCGGTGGTGCCGATCGCGCTGGGCGAGCGCTCGCGCGATGCCCTGCGTGCCTGGGGCTACCCGGTCGACTGGCACGACTATCCCATGGCGCACCAGGTCTGTCCGCCGGAAATCGACGATCTCGCCGCGTTCCTGACGGCGCGGTGGGCCGCGGCGTGAGTATCGCCGCGCGCGACGATGGTGCCGTGGCCACGCCCGACGCACGCCGCGCATTGCCCGATTTTTGCAGCCTGGGTTCGGTGCTGACGCTGGCGTTCGTCGCCGAGCTCGTGGTGGTCATCGACGCCCTGGCGCCCGACGCGCGCATGGGCTGGCGCGGGTTTTCCACCGCGACCGCCTTCGTCGTGTGGTTGGCACTGCTGGCGTCCCTGCTGCTGTGCCGCCTGGCGCCGCTGATGACGAAGTGGCCGCACACGTTCGCGTGGCCGTTGGCATGGGCCGCGCTGGTGCTGCTGGTTGCATTGGCGAGCGTCTGCGTCGCGTGGCTGGATCATGGCCTTGGCACCCACCTCACGCCGGGATCGGTGGCGCGCTTCAGCCTGGGCAATACGGTGCTGGCGGCGCTGCTGGCCGCGGCGTTGCTGCGGTATCTGTACGTGCTGGCCGAGTGGCGCGCGCGGCTGGCGGCGGTCGCGCGCGCGCAGTTCGACGCGCTGCAGGCGCGCATCCGCCCGCACTTCCTCTACAACAGCATGAACACCGTCGCCGCGCTGGTACGGGTCGACCCCGATGCCGCCGAGCGCACCATCGAAGACCTGGCCGAGCTGTTCCGCGCCTCGCTGGGCGCCAATGACGCGCCCAGCACGCTGGGTGCGGAGCTCGCGCTGATCGACCGCTATCTCGCGATCGAGCAGCTGCGCCTGGGCGAACGCCTGCGCATCGAGCGCCGGTTCGATGACCTGCCGCTGGACCTGCCGATGCCGGCGCTGCTGCTGCAGCCCCTGGTCGAGAACGCGATCTACCACGGCATCCAGCCGCGGCGCGACGGCGGAACGCTCACGCTGGCGGGAAGCCGCCGCGAGGGCGGCATCGAGATCGACATCACGAACCCGCTGCCCGATGCGGCTTCGCCGGCGCGGAACGGACAGGGCCTCGACAACGTACGCCGGCGCGTGACCTTCCACTACGGCCGGCGCGGGCACGTCGACGTGCGGCAGGATGCCACGACGTTCCAGGTGCGCGTGAGGCTGCCGTGCGCGTCCTGATCGCCGACGACGAACCGCTGGCGCGCGCGCGCCTGGCCGCGCTGCTCGCGAGTTGCGAAGGTGCGGAAGTGGTCGCCAGCGTCGGCGATGGCGCGGCCGTGCTCGCGGCCTGCGCCGGGCAATGCCCCGACGTGCTGCTGCTCGACATTGCCATGCCCGGGCTGGACGGTATTGGCGTGGCGCGTCGCCTGGCCGCCTTGCTGCATCCGCCGCAGCTGGTGTTCTGCACCGCCTACGCCGAACACGCGCTGGCCGCGTACGAACTGCGCGCCGCGGATTACCTGCTGAAACCCGTGCGGCTGGAGCGCCTGCGCGAGGCGTTGGCACGGGCCGTGGCCCTGCGCCAACGCACACCCGCGTCCGCCCGATTCCTGCTGGTCCAGACGCACGGCGCGCCGTTGCGCATCGCGCTGGCCGACGTCTCTCATCTCACCGCCGACACCAAATACGTGACCGTCCACCACGCCGCCGGCGAGGCGCTTTGCGATCTTTCGCTGAAGGCCATCGACGAGGCCTTCCCCGGTCGCTTCGTGCGCATCCACCGCGGCTGCCTGGTGCCGGCCGAACGCCTGCTGGGACTCACGCGCGAAGCCGATGGCAGCGTGCGCGCGCTGATCGCCGGCACCGCCGCGACGCCCGAGGTCAGCCGGCGCAACCTCGCCGCCGTGCGCGCGGTGCTGCGCGGTTGAGGGCAGCCTTCAGATGAGTTTCGACGCCATCAGCTCGTGCTTGAGATACGCGTAGTAGATCGGCGCCGCGATCACGCCCGGCACGCCGAACACCGCCTCCATCACCAGCATCGCCAGCAGGATTTCCCAGGCCCGCGCGTGGATCCGGTGGCCGACGATCCTGGCGTTCAAGAAATATTCGAGCTTGTGGATCAGGATCAGGAAGATCAGCGCGCCCAGCGCCACCCACAGCGAGGACGCCAGCGCCACGATCACGATCAGCGTGTTCGAAATGAGATTGCCGATCACCGGCAACAGGCCCACCACGAACGTGATCGCGATCAGCGTCTTGCGGAACGGCAGCTCGACCCCGGCCAGCGGCAGCACCACCAGCAGGAAAATCGCCGTGAACAGCGTGTTGAGCGCCGAGATCCGCGCCTGCGCGAACACGATGTCGTGGAACGCCTGCGTGACCCGTTGGCAGCGCAGCGCCAGCGCGTCACGCAGCGGACCCGCGTCGGCGCGCGGACGCACCTTGGTCAGCGCGACCAGCGCGCCCAGCGCGAGCCCCACCAGGATGCGGCCGAACACGTGCGCGGTTTCCTTGCCGGCCACCTGCAACTGTTGTGAATGCGCGCGCGCGAGCTGGGTGACCGTGTAGCGGAAGTCCTCGGCGCTCACCGGCAGATAGGTGACGATCCATTCCGGCAGTTGCGTGCGCGCGCGGTCGATGGTCGGCATCATGCGGTCGAACAGCGTGTTGGGATCGCCGAGTTCCGCGCGGAAGAACACCACCGCCGCGAAGATCAACAGCGCCAGCAGGCCCGCCACCACTACTGCCAGCACACCCACCACCAGCTCACGCGCCCAGCCGCCCGGCCATTTCCGTTCCAGCAGCGGCGCCAGCGCGTCGACCACCGCGTACACCAGCAGGCCGGCGATCAGCGCCGCCAGCAGGTGCACAGCCATCACCAGCAGCAACGCCGTCGCGGCCGCGAGATAGCTTGCAAGTACACACCAGCGCGCGCGGTTCCACGCGCCGGTCAAGGGCCCGGTCTCCATGCGCATCGAGTCTGGCAGCGAAGGGGCGGCAACTCCAGAGTGGCGCTGGTGCGCAGCACGTCCCGTTGCCGGCGAGCCAACGCATGTCGCTGCCGCCGAGGCCGCGCCCCGAGGCATGAACCGCTCCGGTCACGTGGGATATTTGCGCGCGGCCGAGCGTCAAAGCGTGGAACCGCCTTGACCTGCCGATGGATTTCCCGTTTGACGCCGCCTGGCCCGCATCCGAACATCCGGTGCGACAATCTACAGCGGCTGATCCGATCCGCTCGCTCGAGCCCAACGCACGCTTGCAGAGGAACACGAACCGGCCGTACCTTCCAAGAACGGAATCAGATTCACTTGTGTCAACTTCAAGAACTCAACCTGCTCTCCATCCTCGTCATTCCCGCGAAAGCAGGAATCCAGCGCCTTTGTTGAGCTCGCTGATACGAAAGACACTGGATTTCGGGTTCCACCGCGGTGGAGCCCCGGTGGCCACGGGATGACGGTCAAAATCAGAGGCATCCATCCCATTTCCTCAGCCCGCACGTCGATCTATCCTCATCAGACCGGGAGCTTCCATGAGCACTTCGTCCACCAATGGCAAGGTCTGTTACATCGAACTTCCCGCATCGGATATCAGCCAATCGGCCGCGTTTTACTCAAAGGTATTTGGCTGGCCGATGCGCAAGAGGGCAGACGGCGCGCAGGCATTCGATGACACTACCGGTCAGGTCAGCGGAGCGTTCTGTTTGGGCAGGGATGCTTGGCCTACGCCCGGAGTGCTGTTTTACATCATGGTCGATAGCGTGTCTGCGGCTTGCAAGGCGATAGAGGCGCAAGGTGGCACAATCGTTCAGCCCATTGGCGCCGACGCACCCGAGGTTACGGCACGGTTTCGCGACCCTGGGGGCAATATCGTCGGGCTCTACCAGGAGCCCGCTCAGGCATGAACATGGGCAAACGGGGGTCAGAGTAGGCTTTTCGGTTGCGCGGCCCAAGGCGAGATCGTTGTCGCGGCGGCCAGGTGGCAGTCCGGAATCATCACGCTCGCCCCGCTTGCTGCGGCGTCCATCACATGCATTTCGATGTGGTCGTTGGTGTCGGGGGCGGCCGCCGCGGCCGGCACGGCGCCTTAAAATGGCCCGACCCCGCAATCGAGCAACTGCATGACGACCCACGCCCCCATCCCCGCCCGCGAGCGCCTGATCTTCGCGCTCGACGTTCCGGACTACGCCACCGCCGTCGGCTGGATGGACCGGCTGGGCAATACGGTCGCGTTCTACAAGATCGGGCTGGAGCTCCTGGCCGGGGGCGAGTACTTCCGGGTGCTGGACGAGCTGGCGCGGCGCGGCAAGCAGATCTTTGCCGACCTCAAGTTCCACGACGTGCCAGCGACGATCGCGGGCGCGGTGCGCGGACTCGCGCGCCGGCCGGTGACGTTCGCGACGCTGCACTGCGATGCGCACGAGATGCTGGAGGCCGCGGTGGCGGCCAAGGGGCAGCTCCGGCTGCTGGCGGTGACGGTGCTGACCAGCAACGATGCGACGGATCTTGCCGCGCTGGGCGTTGCGGGGCCGCCGGCCGAGGTCGTGGTGCGGCGCGCCCGGGTGGCGCAGGCGGCGGGAATCGACGGCGTCGTGTGTTCGGGCACCGACCTGCCGCGGCTGCGCGCAGCGCTGGGGCGGGACCTGTTGACCGTGTGTCCCGGCATCCGCCCGGCGGGGCCACGCAGCGATGACCAGAAGCGCACCGTGGACGTGCCGACCGCGTTTGCGGCGGGCGCGGACTATATCGTCGTCGGCCGGCCGATCCGCAACGCGCCCGATCCGCGCGCGGCGGCCGCCGCCATCGTGGCCCAGATCGAGGCCGCGATCGTCTGAGGCGCCGGCTTGCCTATCGGCCACGGCCTCGCCAAACTCGCCGCCATGCGTACCCCCTTGCCGTCCCGGCCGGCTCCCTGGCGCGCGCCCACCATGGCGCTGGTCGTGGCCGCGGCGTTGGCGCTGGCTGCCTGCCACCACGCTCCGCCCACGGGCAATGCGACGCCGGCGACCGCGGTCGAAGCCAGCCTGCGTCTGGCGGCACTGGGCGACTTTGATGGGCTGGTGAAAAACCGCCTGCCGCCGGACGACTACGCCATCTGGCGCCAGCAGTGGCAGCACGCCCATGACGAACCGGCCCCGGCCTCCAGCGACAGCGCTGCGCAGTTCGCGGCGCTCATGGGCATGCTGACCGCGCCGGATGCCGAGGCCAAGCTGGCCAAGCAGCTCGAGCCCCAACTGGCCGGCATGAAGGGCGGCGCGGGCCAGCCGATGCCGATTTTTGCCAGCATCTTCCAGGCCTCGATCCAGCAGATGATCAGTGCGTCGCCGCAGCTCGGGCCCCCGCAAAAGCAGTTGGCCCGGCAGGGCCTGGACGCGTTGATGGCCTGGACCGCGACGGTCGATTTCAGCAACATGAAAAAGGCGCGCGAGGCCATCGCCATCGCGTGCGCCACCGCGCGCGGCCTGCACGTCGAGACGCTGGACCAGTGGCGCGCGCTCGACTACGCGCAGACCATGCAGGCCTACGGCAGCATCTGGACCGGCGTCGAGAAAATCATGGCGGTGTATGGCCTGGGCATCGCGAAAAGCCTGAACGGTGCCAAGGTCGACGTGGTGTCGACGACTGCCGATACCGCCGTCGTGCGGCTCAAGCTGGAATTCGCGGGCCAGCCCCTTGCGGGCGAATGGCCGATGCGGAAAGTGGCCGGGCACTGGTACGACGCCGACCTGCTGACGGCCTGGGCCAAGGCGCACCCCATCGCCGCCGCATCCACGGAGGCACCTCCAGCCATGAGCGCGACCACGCCGCCCGCGGTGAGCCTGCCCGCGGCGGCCTCGACGGCGCGCACGCCGCCCCCGTCCAGCCCGCGGCGGTAAGCCGTTGAACGGGCGCTTAACCCTGCTGTAGGACAATTCCGAGCGCCCGACCCGGTCCCGGAACTGTTACTGCGCATGTCCTACGTCATGGCCCAGATTCCCTCCCGCGACGACCTGGTACACGCCGGCTGGTGGCGTGGCCTGTGGGGCGCGGTGCTGGCGCCGTGGGCGCGGATCAAGCGCGATCCCGCCGAGCCGGCGGCCCTGCTCGTTCCCGATACGCCCGTGATCTATGTCATCGAGCGCGGCGGCTTCACCGACAGCCTGCTGCTGGAACGCGCGTGCCGTGAAGCGGGGCTGCCCAGTCCGCTGGCGGTGATGCCGGGTTTTGGCCGACGCCGGCGCTCGGCGTTTGCCATGCGCGGGACGGGCGGCTGGCTGCGGCGACGTGATCGCGGGCACGCCGCGCAGGATTCGATCCGCCAGTTGCTGCGTCTGCTGGAAGCCGCGCCCGAACGCAACGTGCAACTGATGCCGGTGGCGATCTACGTGGGCCGCGCGCCCAATCGGCAATCGGGCTGGTTCAGCGTGCTGTTTTCGGAAAACTGGGCGGTGGTCGGGCACTTCCGGCGGCTGCTGGCGCTGCTGTTGAATGGGCGCGACAGCATCGTCCGGTTCTCGCCGCCGATTTCGCTCAGCGGCCTGCGCGCGGACGCGGCCCACGAACCGCTCGAGCGCCTGCAGCGCAAGCTCGCGCGCGTGCTGCGCGTGCACTTCCGCCGCGTGCGCGCGGCGGTGATCGGCCCCGACCTGTCGCACCGGCGCACCGTCGTGGACGCGGTACTGAATGCCGAGAGCGTGCGCAACGCGATCGCCGCCACCGCTGCGCGCGAAGGCATTTCGCAGGTGCGCGCCTGGCGCCGCGCGCAGAAGCTCATGAACGAGATCGCGGCGGATTATTCGCAGCCGTTCGTGCGTTCGATTTCGTTCTTTCTCGCCAACTTCTGGAACAAGCTCTACGACGGCATTGCAATGCACCATTTCGACAGCCTGCGCGCGATTGCGCCGGACTACGAAGTGGTCTACGTGCCGAGCCACCGCAGCCACGCCGACTACATCCTGCTGTCGTTCTGGCTGTATGAGAGCGGCGTCGTGGTGCCGCACATCGCCGCGGGCGTGAACCTCAACCTGCCGGTCCTGGGTCCGCTGCTGCGGCGCGGCGGCGCGTTTTTCCTGCGTCGCAGCTTCCGGGGCAACGCGCTGTATTCGGTGGTGTTCAAGGAGTACATGGCGCAGCTCTTGGAACGCGGCGTGCCCATCGAATACTTCATCGAGGGCACGCGCTCGCGCACGGGGCGGCTCCTGGCGCCGCGCTTTGGCCTGCTGTCGATGACCGTGCGCGCGTTCCTGCGCGCGCCGCGCCGGCCGGTGCTGTTCCAGCCGGTCTACATCGGCTACGAAAAGCTGATGGAAGGCCGCGCCTACATCGGCGAGCTTTCGGGACAGAAGAAGGAAAGGGAATCGTGGATGGCACTGCTGCGCGGCGCGCGCAAGGTGCTGCGCCAGCGCTTCGGGCGCGTCACGCTGAACTTCGGCGAGCCGATCGAATTGAATGCGGTCCTCGACGCCGCCAATCCCGACTGGCGCGACGCCGGCGACAGCCCCGATTCCAAGCCCGAATGGCTGAACCACGCACTGGACCACCTGGGCGCGGCGATCCAGGTCAACACCAATCGCGCGGCCGACATCAATCCGATCAACCTCGTCGCGCTGGCCCTGCTGGGCTCGCCGCGGCACGCGCTGGCCGAGGCCGATCTGGTGGCGCAGCTGGAGCTCATGAAGGCGATCCTGGTCGAGCTGCCGTATTCCGACCGCACCACCGTGACGCCGATGGCGCCAGGCGACATCGTGGCCTACGCCGAGCAGATGGGCTGGATTCGGCGCATCCAGCATCCGCTGGGCGACGTGCTGGCGGTCGACGGTGAAAAGGCGGTGCTGCTTTCGTATTTCCGCAACAACGTGCTGCACGTGTTTGCCGCCGGCGCGTGGGTCGCCTGCTGCTTCATCAACAACCGGCGCATCACGCGCGACACCGTGCGGCGGCTGGGGCGTGCGGTCTATCCGTTCATCCAGTCCGAGCTGTTCCTGCCGTGGGACAGCGACGGTTTCGAGGCGCGCGTCGATGCGGTCATCGAGTTCCTGCTCGCGCGCGGGCTGCTGGCGGGCGGCTCCGGCGACGCGCGTCTGTATCTCGCCGCCGGGCGCGAAGATGATGCCTACCAGCTGCGGCTGCTGGCGCATTGCCTGCTGCAGGCCTTCGAGCGCTACTACATCGCCGTCGCGGCGCTGGTGAAAAACGGACCGCACACCTTGTCCGCGGGGCAGCTCGAGAACCTCTGCCAGCTGGCCGCCCAGCGCCTGTCGCTGCTGTACCAGCAAAGCGCGCCGGAATTCTTCGACAAGAGCCTGTTCCGCGGGTTCATCCAGAAGCTGCGCGAGCGCCATATCGTGTGGACCGACGCCGCGGGCAAGCTGGATTTCGACGCCGTGCTGAACGACGTGGCGCGCGACGCGAAGGTGATCCTGGCGCGCGAGGTGCGCCAGTCGATCATGAAGATCACGCCCGACGTGGTGAGCGGCGAGACGACCGACTGACGTGGCGGCACCGGCGGGGCGGCACGGATTGCCGGGCAGCCGATCGCCGGATGACGCCTGGTCGCGGATCCTGCGGGAAACCTGTCATTGTCGTTTCGGATCCGGCTTGGCGCGCGCGGATCCGGAATGACCGATGGTTTTCCTGATCATCCCTGTTGCTCAACGGGCCATTGGCGCACGGCAGGAGCGGCGAAAGCCGCGACCGCCGCTGCGAAGCCGGCCGTCCCCCGCGATGCCGGTCGGGCCTTCCGGCCCTCCTACCGTTGCGTTGCCGCCAGCCGCGCGCGCAGGGCCGGCCACTCGTCCGCCAGCATCGAGTAGCACACGGTGTCGCGCAGCGTGCCGTCGCGGCGGCGCCTGTGGGCACGCAGCACGCCCTCGCGCGTGGCGCCCAGGCGTTCGATCGCACGCTGTGAGCGGGTGTTCAAGATGTCGGTGTGCCAGGCAATGGCGGCGCAGCCCAAGGCACCCAAGGCGTGGTCGATCAGCAGCAGCTTGGCGGCGGTGTTGATATGCGTGTGCTGGCGGCTCGCCGCGTACCACGTGGAGCCGATTGCGACGCGCGGCACGTCGGGGGCGTACTCGTAGTACCGCGTCGTGCCGACGATGACGCCGTCGCCCAGATCGCGCACCACGAATGGCAGTCCGTCGCCCGCGGCGTGCGCGGCCAGCGCCTTTTCGACGTACGCGCGCATGCCGCCGGGCGCGGGCACGGTCGTGACGACGAGCTTCCACAACTCGCCATCGGCGGCGGCGGCTTCGAGCGCGGCGACGTGCTCGAGGGACAGCGGCTCCAGCCTGACCCGGCCATCCGAGAGCGTGACCGGCTCAAGCATCGAGGTCAGGAATCAGTTTGTTCTCGAAGTACGCGATCATGTCCTTGAGCTTCAGCTTGCGCTTCTTCAGGCGCGACAGGCTCAACTGGTCGCAGTGCGCATCGTGCGCCATCTTGGCGATGGCACTGTCGAGGTCACGGTGCTCCTCGCGCAGCTCGGTGAGGCGCCGGACCAGCTCCGCGGGATCCATGTCGGACGGCATTGGCGAAGTTTAGCGCCGCTGTCCCGGCCGCTACACTGGGCGACCCGTTCGTACCCTTTTCGCCTGGATCGCCGCGCATGTTCTTCCGCAACCTCACCCTGTTCCGTTTTTCGACCGCGGCCGCCGGCACGCTGGGCGATCTCGAGGCGGCGCTGGCCGGGCGCGCCCTGCGGCCGTGCGGGCCGCTGGAAGCCGCCACCCACGGCTTCGTGTCGCCGTTCGGGCCGGAATCGGAGGTGCTGTCGCACACCGTCGGCAAGGCGACGCTGGTAACGCTGGGTGGCGAGGATAAGCTGTTGCCGGCCGCCGTCGTGAACGCCGAGCTCGGCAAGCGCCTGCGCAAGGAAGCCGAGCGCCGCGGGCGGCCGCTGGGCGGGCGCCAGCGGCGCGCGCTCAAGGCCGAGGTGCTGGATACCCTGCTGCCGCAGGCGTTCGTGCGGCCCTCGCGCCTCGACGCGTATCTGGACACCAAAAATGGCTGGCTGGTGCTGGATACCGCCAGCCGCAAGGCCGCCGAGACCGCCTTGACGGCCCTGCGCGAGGCGCTGGGGAGCTTTCCGGCGCAGCCGCTGGCTGCGAGCGAGACCCCGCGCGCGCTGCTGACGCGCTGGCTGGCGCATGGCGAGCTCCCCGCCGGCCTGGCGCTGGGCGATGAGTGCGAGCTGCGCGATCCGGCCGACGGATCCATCATCCGTTGCCGCAAGCAAGAGCTTGAAAGCGCGGAGATTCGGGCGCATCTGAAGCAGGGCAAACAGGTGTTCCAGCTGGGCCTGCAATTCGAGGAGCGCGTCAGCTTCGTGCTGGGCGAAGACCTCGTGGTCCGCAAGCTCAAGTTCCTCGACGTCGTGCAGGACTCGCTCGACGCGGAAGGGCGCGACTCCGCCGAGGCCGAACTCGATGCGCGGTTCGCGCTGATGTCGCTGGAGCTGGAACCCGTGTTTGCGGGCCTGGAGAATTGGTTCGGGCTCAAGCGGCCCGACGTGCGAGAGGACTAGCGGAGCGTTCGCGACGGACATGGCGACGAATGGCGAGTTTCTGGAGCTGGCGACCGAGAGCGGTGGCACCATTCGCGTGCTGAAAGCCGTGCACCCGCGCGCCCGGCGCCTGCGCCTGTCGGTGACGCCTGCCGGCGCGCGCGTGTCCTGTCCGCGGGGCACGCACCCCGCGCAGGTGTACGCGTTCCTGCGCGAAAACAGTGATTGGCTCGAGCGCAAGCTGTCGGAGTTCCAGATTCCGCGGCAGGGACCCGCGCCCCTGCGCGCGGGCGTGCCGACGCTGATCCCGCTGCGCGGCGAAGGTGTCGAACTCGCCTGGTTCGAGGACGAATACCCACACCTGGAGCACGTCGCTGGTGCGCTGCGGCTGTACGTGCCGCGGCCATGGACCCACGCCCTGCCGATCGCCCGCACGCTGCTGGCGACGTTTTTCGAAACCCACATGCGGCGCGACCTGTCGCGGTGGATCGCGCAGGCCGCCGAGCGCCTCGATGCCGCGCCCACGGGCGTGCGCATCCGGCCGCTGAAGAGCCTGTGGGGCAGCCTGGATACGCACAACCGCATCACGCTCGACCTGTCGCTGGGCCTGGCGCCGGCCGCCGCGCTGCACTACGTCGTCGTGCACGAGATGTGTCACCTGAAGGTGCGCAGCCATTCGGCGCGCTTCTGGGCGCGCGTGGACGAGCTCATGCCGGAGCATCGCGCCCAGCGCGAGTGGTTGCGCGAGCACGGTGCGATTCTGAAGACCGAGATGGAGCGCCTGGTAGCGCCGCCGCTTTAGCGGTGCCCTGATCGGACCCGTTGCGCGTCCTTCGACGGGCTCGCGACCAACGGATCATGCATGGGTTCCGTTCGTGGTGAAGTGGTCGAACCACGGGCGGCGCCGGCAAATCCGGAGCATCCTCGACGCGTGGCCGGTCGCGCGCGCAACACCGACGCGCAACGCCGGTTCCTGCGGGAACCCGTCTCGCCGGTGGCGAGCACCGCATTCCGCGGCACCACGGCTGGCCCCGGTCGCGCACAGGGCGCGCGCGCCCTACGGCAACAGCACGAACCGTGTGATCGAGTCGGCCACTTCGCGTGGTTTTTCCATGATCGACATGTGCCCGCAGCCCGTGAGCTCGGTGACGCCGATGTTGGGCACGTGGGTCAGGCCCTTGCGGATGGCGTCCAGCGCCGATACGTCGATGATCTGGTCCTGCATGCACCACACGGCCAACGTGGGCGCGGTGATGTCGGGCAGCTTGGGCACCAGCGCGTCGCGCTGGTCGGGGGCGGTGATCTCGCGCAGCACCCGGTCGTCGAAGGCACGCTCGTGGATGGACTTGTCCACGAACACGTCCTGGATGCGCGGCGGCAGCGATGGCGGCTTCACGAACAGCATCGACTCCAGATGCCGAAATTGCGCGCGGTCGTTGATGTCGAACGGGCTCTTGCCGGATTTCAGCTCGCGCACGAACGCGTTGTCCTTGAACGGCACGCCGGCCGAGTCGATGAGCACCAGCGCGGCGACGGCCTTCGGGTATTGGGCCGCGTAGAGCCCGGCGATGGCGCCGCCCATCGAGTGGCCCGCAAGCGCGACCTCGCCCACGTGCAGCGCGTCGAGGAAGCCGTGCAGGCGTTCGACCTGCGCCGGATAGCCGTAGTCGGCGTTGGCGATGCGCGTGGACGCGCCCCAGCCAGGCAGGTCGGGGATGATCACGCGGAAGTTGCCGGTGAGGTAGCGCGCCATCAGCAGCCAGTCGGCGTAACTGCCGCCGTAGCCGTGCAGCAGCACCAGCGGTGGGCCGTGCGGCTTGCCGCCTTCGACGTACACCCAGCGCGTGTCGCCGACCTGGACCGATCGCTGATGCAGGCCATCGCGCCAGGTCTGCCACGTGATGGCGCCGCGCAGCAGCACGCCGGGCGCGGCGAAATACACCGCGAGTCCGAGCACGGCGGCGGCAATGACGATCCCGCCCAGGATCTTGAGGCGCAGCGCGATCCGCGCCAGCAGCGCATCGCGTATCGGGTTGTTCGACATGCGCGTGGGTCAGCCTTCGGTCGCCGCGGGCCTGGCCTGCGCGGCGCGGGCCTTGGCAAAGAGTTTCTCGATCGCCATCCGGGTCAGCGGGTGATAGCCGGGCTTGGCCTTGGCATAGACCTGCTCGGCGTAGGCGAAGCCCGCGGGTGTCGTGAGCAGGGCCCGATAGACCGGCGTCGTCAGGTACATGCGCCCGATCCGCGTCATGTGTTCGGCGGCGGCTGGCCATACGGCAGCGTCACCCGCGCCGATCGCGTGCACGTACCAGCGCATGCCGATTTCGGCGTTGGGCGTGCCGGTCAGGTGCCACGCCGCGTCGAGCGCCTGCATCGCCGCCAGCGGCGGCGCGTCGGGCAGGCGGTCGAGGAAGTACATCCGTTCCTGGGTGTTCCAGGTTTTGGCGTCGAGCCCCGCGGCGGCGAGCCTGCCCGCCAGGAACGCCTCGCGCTCGCGGTCGATCGCGGTGAACCGCGGCACCTCAGGCACCGGTGCATCCTTCGGGATGCCCGTGCCGTGGATCCAGGCCTCGACCTCCGTGGCGTCCATCCGGCCGGGATACCTGTCGATGAGGTTGGGCTGGAGATACGCCAGCATCTCCTCGGTCGTGATGCTGTGCCAGGCGAAATGGTCGAAGTAGTCCTTGAGGAAGGCGTCGAATGCGGCGCGTCCGAAGCGCGCTTCCAGCGTGCGCAGGAACCATGAGCCCTTGTCGTAGGCGGTGTCGGACAGCTCGTCGTCGGCGTCGACCGCGCGCGGTTCGGGCGCCAGGCGCTGCGCGTTGGCGGGCATCTTGCCGATGGTCTTTTCCAGGTTGCGGATCGCCAACAGGGCTTCCTCGTTGGCCTGCCGCTCGCCGTACAGCGCCTCGGTGATGCGGCCCTGCACATAGGTGGTGAAGCCTTCGTTGAGCCAGGTGTCGCGCCAGCTCGCGTTGGTGACGAGATTGCCCGACCACGAATGCGCGAGCTCGTGCGCGACCAGCGAGACGAGGCTCTTGTCGCCCACCAGCACGGTGGGTGTCGCGAAGGTCATGTTGGGATTTTCCATGCCGCCGTACGGGAACGAAGGCGGCAGCACCAGGAGGTCGTAGCGGCCCCAGCGATACGGGCCGTACAGGCTTTCCGTGGTGGTGATCATTTTTTCAGTGTCTTCGAACTCGTGCGCGGCCTTGTCGACCACCGAGGGCTCGGCGTACACCGCGCTGCGCGGGCCGGTCTCGCGCACGGCAAGGTTGCCCGCCGCGATGGCCATCAGGTACGACGGCACCGGGTGCGTCTGCGCGAAGTCGAACCGGCCATCGAGCGCGTGGCGGGCGTCGTTCGGCGCGCTCATGATGACGCGCACGTCTTGCGGCGCCGTCACCCGCGCGGTCCAGGTGAAGCGCACCGCGGGTGAATCCTGCAACGGGATCCACGAGCGCGCGTGGGTGGCTTCGGACTGTGAGAACAGGAACGGCGCGCGCCGGTCCGCGGTTTGCGCCGCGGTCAGCCACTGCAGGCCGCTGGCGGTGGGCGCGGTCGTGTAGGTGATGCGCACCGCGCGCGGCTGCTCCGGGGTGGCGATGATGAGCCTGGAACCCATTGCCGGTACCGCGTCGGCGAGCGTGTAGGCGAGTGGTCGGCCGCCACCCTTGACGGCCACGGCTTCGATCGAAGCGATGTCGAGCGCGCTGGTATCCAGCACCAGCGCGTGGGCGTCGGGATTCTTCCAGTCGAGGGTCAGGGTTGCGGTGCCGGCCAGCCGCTGCCGCGGGAAATCGACCGCGAGATCCAACGCGATGTGGGTGACGACGACGTCGCCAGGTTGGGCGTAGGAATGCGGGTCGGTGGCCTGCGTCGCCACCGGCAGCACGATCGCACCGAGCGCGAGGGTGGGCAGAAGTCGCATCGTGGCTCCTGAATCGAAAGCGAAAAAGGCAGTATGCCAGCCGTCCGGCCCGCCCGTTCGGCCGCGCGAGCCGGGCGCCGCGGGTCTGCGGTCCGTACAATCGGCGACTCCGCGCGCAGGAGCCGAACGTGCCCGTCCTTTACATCGCCAACAAGAACTATTCGTCGTGGTCGCTGGTGCCGTGGGTGCTGCTGCGCGAACGCGGCGTGCCGTTCGAGGAAAAGCTGGTGCCCTTCCACGCCGCGCCGTTCACCACGTTCTCGCCCAGCGGCAAGGTGCCGTGCCTCATCGATGGGGCGATCACCGTGTGGGATTCGGCGGCGATCATCGAATACCTGGCCGAGTCCCATCCCGAACTCTGGCCGGCCGAACGCGCCGCGCGCGCGTTCGCGCGTTCTGTTGCCGCCGAAATGCATTCGGGCTTCATGGCCCTGCGCACCGTGTGTGGCATGAACTGCGGTCTGCGGGTGCGCCTGCGCGCGATCGACGCGGCGCTCGGCAACGACCTTGCGCGCCTGGACGCGGTGGTGGCCGAAGGCCGCGTGCGTTTTGGCGGCCCGTTCTTGGCCGGCGCGGCGTTCAGCGGCGCGGACGCGGTGTACGCGCCGGTCGCGTTTCGCCTGCTGACCTACGCGCCGCCGGTGGCGGTGGCGACGGCGGACTATTTTCGACGCGTACGGGAAGTGCCTTCGATGCGCGCCTGGTACGCCGCGGCGCTCGCCGAAACCTGGCGTGACGCGGGCCACGACGCCGAGATCCTCGAGTACGGCACGATCTCCGAAGACCTGCGCGCCCGCGCATAATCAGGCCGGCCGGTCGGCGAAGCCGTCGGTTGCGCGGATCAGGCGGTCGACGATCGCGGGTTCGGATGACGAGTGACCCGCGAGCACGACGTGGAACTCCGCCTCGGGCCACGTCTGGTGCAGCGCGAACGCGCCTTCCAGCGGACAGTCCATGTCGTAGCGCCCGTGCACGATGACGCCGGGAATCGCGCGGATGCGGCCGACGTCGCGCAGCAGTTGGCCGGGCGCGAGGAAGCACGCGTGGCGGAAGTAGTGCGCCTCCAGCCGCGCCATGCTGACCGCGACGGCCGGGTCGCCGTACTCGGCCTCCGACTCCGGCGAGTCTTCGAGCGTCAGGACGCCGCCTTCCCACGCGCCCCAGGTGCGTGCGGCCGCGACGCGCGTCGCTTCGTCGCCCGCCGTCAGGCGCCGCCAGTAGGCGTCGATCAGGTGTCCACGCTCGGCGGGCGGGATCGGCGCCACGAAGCGCTGCCACTTGTCGGGAAAGATGCGCGCGGCGCCGCCGGCCTCGAACAGCCAGCGGACGCCCTCGTCGGTACCCAGGAAAATGCCACGCAGGATGAGCCCGGTCACGCGGTCCGGGTGGGCTTCGGCATAGGCGAGCGCCAGCGTCGAGCCCCACGAACCGCCAAACACCAGCCAGCGCGCGATGCCGAGGTGCGCGCGCAGCTTTTCAATGTCGCCGACGAGGTCGGGCGTGGTGTTGTGTTCCAGCGCTGCGAACGGCGTCGACTTCCCCGCGCCGCGCTGGTCGAACAGCACCACGCGCCAGCGTGCGGGATCGAAAAACCGGCGATGGGTGGGCGTCAGCCCGGCGCCCGGTCCGCCGTGCAAAACCACGACCGGCTGGCCCGCAGGATGGCCGCACTCCTCGACGTACAGCGTATGCCCGTCGCCGACCGGGAGATGCTCCGTCCGGTACGGTTCGACTTCCGGGTACAGCTCGCGCGTTCGTGGATCCATGGGCTTTGCTCCCTTCTCCCTTCGGCAGACGCGCCGCGGATGGGGTGCGCTCCGTGCGGACACCGGCTCGGCGCGGTGCTGGACCTTCATCCGCCCCGCGGACGCCCGCTCCGCGAGGGAGCGGGATCAGGCCTTGTAGCCGCGGTGGATCGCGACGATCCCGGCCGACAGGTTGCGCACCACGACGTTGGTGAAGCCGGCGGCTTCCAGCATCGCCTTGAGCGTGGCCTGGTCGGGATGCTTGCGGATCGATTCGGCAAGGTAGCGGTAGCTCGCCTCGTCATGCGCGACGTACTTGCCGATCCGCGGCAACACCTGGAACGAGTGGAAGTCGTAGAGCGGTGCCAGCCACTTCTGGTTGACCCGCGAAAATTCGAGGATGAGCGCGCGGCCGCCGGGTTTCAGCACGCGCTGCATCTCGCGCAGCGCCTGGTCCTTGTCGGTGACGTTGCGCAGGCCAAACGCAATCGTCACGGCGTCAAAGGTCGCGTCGGGAAACGGCAGGGCTTCGGCGTTGGCCTGGGCAAATCCGAGCCCCGTCAGCAGGCCGCGGTCCAGCAACCGGTCGCGGCCCACGTGTAGCATGGCGGCGTTGATGTCGCCCACCACGACCTCGCCCGCCTGGCCGACGCGCGGCAGCAGCAGCGCCGCGATGTCGCCGGTGCCGCCGGCAAGGTCCAGCACCCGGTCGCCCGGCCGGATGCCCGAGGTCGCGACGAAGTGCCGTTTCCACAGCCGATGGACGCCGAACGACATCAGGTCGTTCATGACGTCGTAGCGACCGGCAACGGAGGTGAACACGTGGCCCACCAGTTTCTGTTTCTCGGCCACGGGCACCTCGCGATAGCCGAAGTGCGTGGTACCAGTGCTCGTGTCGGGCTCGCTCATGTCCGCATTCTAGGATGTCGCCGGCGGGGTGATGGACGCGGGTGTTGATATGGATTGCCTCGGCGCCCATAACGGTGGACCCGATGCTTGCCAGCGCAATGCGGGGTTCGCCATGTCGAAGATACGTTCTTCCACGAAGTTACCGAGGCGCCATGCGCCGGAGGCCAAACCGCATGCCGATGCCGTCGAGGTACCGGCGCCATCCGCCGCGTCCGCGCCGCGTTTCACGGTGCTGCAACCGGTCGGCGGCGACGCGGCGGACGGCGCGTGGTGCGGACCCGACGGCTGCCACGTGCCGGCCACGGCGCCCGCCGATCCGCAGTCGCCAGGCAAGGCCTGAGCCGCGGCCGGTGCCCGCCGTCCGGCGACGCGCGCTACGCTGGAGGGATTGGGGATCGGTTGGGGGCCGGACCATGTCGTTGCAAAATCGGGTCACGCCGTTCGGCCGCCTCGAGGCGGTGGCAGCGCGCGGCGCCTGGATGGGCAATCGCGGCATCCTGCACAACGAACGTCGCGAAATCGTCGCGCAGTGGCGCAGCAAGGCCTGGATCACGTGCCGGCTCGATTGGCCGGGCGTGCACCGCGCCGTGTTCAGTCCACATACCTGGTCCGAACTGTTCTTCCTGGACGAGGCGACCGCGTTTGCCGCGGGCCACCGTCCCTGTGCCTATTGCCGGCGCGAGCGCTACAACGCATTCAAGCAAGCGTGGTGTGCGGCCAACGCGCGCCCGCTGCCGGCGCCCCAGGTGCGCGCCACCGTGATCGACGCCCGCCTGCACGTCGAGCGGGTCACGCCCGAGGGCCGGAAGGTCACCTGGCGCGTCCGGTTCGGCGCGTTGCCGGACGGAGCCTTCATCGTGCGCGACGGCGCTGCGTGGTTGGTGTGGAAGGGGCGGTTGTGGCCGTGGGCGCATGCCGGCTATGGGCGCGCGCGGCCGCCGCTTGCGGCGGGCACCACCGTCGACGTGCTGACGCCGGCGTCGATCGTCGGCATGTTCGGCACCGGGTTCACGCCCCAGGTGCACGCTTCGGCCGGCGGGGCGCCGGCCTGATCGGCACCGTGCGCGCCGAATGATGGCGGCCCCGGGCTTCCCGCCGTGGCCGAGCGGGCTCGATGCTAGGCGCGCGTCGCCGCCGCGCACACGCGTTCGACCACGCCGCCGACGACGGCCAGCGTTGCCGTGTCGCGCAGCGCGTGCTCCGCCTGCAATGCGGCCAGGTCATGGTGGGTGACGTACACCGCGCCGTCGGCGTCTTGCCAGACCAGGATCTTCGTGGGCAGGTCGATCGCGGCCACCTGCCGATCCTGCATGAGGTGCGTGCCGACTTCAGGGTTGCCCAGCAGCAGCACCACGGTCGGGCGCAGCTCGAGTCGCTGCTTGTGCGCCAGCTCGGCGTGGTCGATGCGCGTGAAGAGGTGCCAGCCTTCGCGCTCGATCTGCGCGACCAGACGGTCGATGGTTTCATCGAATGGAAAGTCGCTGGTGCGCGTGGGCAGGGTGGTGGCCATGATGGATGCCTGGTGCGGGGAGGCCGCCATTTTGCGCCGTGCGCCCGCCGCCGAACCAGCGGCGGCAGGCGCGCACCGCTACTTCACCGGATTGCCGTCGGCGTCGATCACATGGATCTCGCCAAGGTTCAATGCGCGCACCGGCGCTTCGATCTTGGTGAGATCGCCCACGATCACCCAGGTCAGCTTGTCGGGGCGGATCACTTCTTTCGCCGCGGCTTCGATGGCGGCGTCGGTCTGGCCTTCGATGCGGGCCTTCAGGGTCTGCACGTAGTCGTCGGGCCGCTCGAACTTGACGATGCCGGCGACGGCCGACAGCACCGCTTGCGCGGTTTCGTACTGGCCCGGCATCTTGCGCACGTCGTTGTCCTTGATCTTGGCGATCTCGGTAGCGGTCAGCGGCTGGTCGCCGACCACCGCGCGCGCCTCCTTCAGGATTTCCTCGGCGGACGGCGCGGTCTGGTCGGTCTGCACCGGGGCGTACATCAGGAACGGGCGCTGGCCGATGGCGTTGGGCAGGAAACTGCCGGCGCTGTAGGCCCAGTGCTTGTCCTCGCGCAGGTTCATGTTGAGGCGCGACGAGAAGGTACCGCCGAAGGCACCGTTCATGGTGCCGATCTCGATGTTGTTGGCGGCCTTGGTGGACGGCGCGACCAGGCCCGCGATGATCACCGACTGCTGCGCGCCGGGGCGGTTCACGAGATAAACGCTGGGCTTGGCGGGGTAATCGACCTTGGCGAGATTCTTGGCCGGGATCTTCGATGCGGGAGCCTTCCAGTCGCCGAACGCCTTTTCCAGCTGCGGGATGATCGCATCCAGCGTGGTGTCGCCCGCCACGAGGATCTGCATGTTGTCGGGGCGGATGTAGTCATGCACGAAGGCCTGCATGTCGGCCGTGGTCAGGGACTTGATCGAGGCCTCGGTGCCCGAGCCCGTGAACGGCATGGCGTACGCGTTGCCCTGGCCGAACAGCAGCGGCGGCAGCAGGCGCAGGGCGGTCGTCATCGGCTGCGCCTTTTCCTGCTCGATGCTGGCCAGCCACTGCCCGCGGATGCGCGTGACGTCCGCGTCGCGGAACGCCGGGTTGCGGATGATGTCGGCGTACAACGCCAGCGAGTCGGCGAGGTTGGCACCGAGCGCGCTCATCCAGGTGTTGCAGGTATCGAGATCGCAGCCGCTGGAAATCTGCGCCCCAAGATCCTGCCTGCGTTCGGCGATCTGGATCGAATCGAGATTCCGGGTGCCCTCGTCCAGCATGCCCATGGTGAAGCTGGAGGTACCGAGCTTCCTGCCCTGGTCGGCGGCGTAGCCTGCATCGAACAGCGCCTCGACCTGCACCACCGGAATCGAATGGCGTTCGGCGAGGATCACCGGGACGCCGTTCTTGAGCTTGCCGTGCTGCAGTTGCGGAAAGGTGAGATCCGGGAACGCCGTCACCTGGGGCACGCCCTGGCTGCGATCGACGTCGGACGTGGTGACGTGGTAACTGCCGGCGGGCGAGAGCTGGTCTGCTGGACGGCCCGGGATCGCGGCGCGACCGGCCCCCGCGGCCAGATCACCCGCGACGACCTTGCCGGGCGAAACGGTCAGCGTGTAATCGCCCCTGGACAGCCATTGGTCGGCAGCGGCACGCACCTCGGCGGGCGTCGCGGCCATGGTGACGGCATAGTCTTTTTTCCATGCGCCCGGATCGCCGCGATACACCTGACCCTCGGCCAGCGTCACGGCCTTGCCCGAGAACCCGCCGATTTGCTCGAGGCCTCGGATCGTGGATGCCTGGTAGGTGGTCTTGGCGCGTTGCAGCTCGCTCGCCGTCGGTCCGTCCTTCAGGAACTTCGCCCACTCGTCGGCGATGGCGGCGTCGACCCTGGCGGGATCGGCTCCTTTTTTGAGGTCCACCTGCAGCAGGGTCATGCTGGCGAGTTCGAAGCTCATGTTGCCGACCGACACGTCATCGGCGAGCTGGTCCTGGTAGACGAGGCGCTGGTACAGGCGACTGGTCTTGCTGCCGCCCAGCACGGTGGCAGCCAGGTCCAGCAGCAGGCGATCGTCGCCCTGCGCGTCGAGGCCCGGCGTGTTCCATTCGCGGTAGATGCGCACCTGCGGCACGTTGTCGGTCATCGTCCCCGACGTCGAGGCGTCGCGCGGCGTGATCCACGCCTGCGGCCGCGGCACGCGCGGACCGGCCGGGATGTCGCCGAAATACTGCATGGCTTTCGCACGTGCCTGTGCGGGCGTGATGTCGCCCACCAGCATCAGCGTGGTGTTGGCGGCGCCGTAGTAGTCGCGGAACCACTGCTTGACGGTTTCCAGCGAGGCCGCATTCAAATCCGCCATCGAGCCGATGGTGTCGTGGTGGTACGGGTGGTTGGACGGGAAGGCGTTGGCCTGCAGGTCGGTGTAGACGCGGCCATAGGGCTGGTTTTCGCCCTGGCGCTTTTCGTTCTGGACCACGCCGCGCTGCACGTCGAGTTCCTTCTGGCCGATCGCGCCCAGGAGGTGCCCCATGCGGTCGGACTCCATCCACAGCGCCATGTCGAGCGCGGTGGTCGGCACGGTCTCGAAGTAGTTGGTGCGATCGAGCCAGGTGGTGCCGTTCATGCCGGTGGCGCCGGCGAGTTCAAACGGCTTGAAGTAGCTGCCCCGATGGTGTTCCGAGCCCGAGAACATCAGGTGCTCGAACAGGTGCGCAAAACCGGTCTTGCCCTGGGGCTCGTACGCCGAACCCACGTGGTACCACACGCTGACCGCAACGATCGGCGCCTTGTGGTCTTCGGAGACGATCACGGTGAGGCCGTTGGGCAGGGTAAAGCGGGTGTAGGGAATGTCGATGGTGGTGCCCATGTCTTTGGCCTGCGTTGCGCTTGCCGACAAGGTCACGCCGATCGCGGCGACCCACGCCAACCAGTGCGTACGCATGTGGTGTCCTCCCCGGACGATTGATGGTCGCCAGACCGTAGCGGAGCCCGCAGACCAAGGCAATTGGCGCAGGTGGCCACGGTGCGCCTAGACTCAAGGTGCGCCATGGGAGCCCGCATGCAACGCTGCCTCATCACCGGTGCCAATCGTGGTCTCGGCCTGGCCCTGGTCGAAGAGCTGCTGGAGCGCGGCGCACGCGTCATGGCGTGCTGTCGCCATCCGGCCCGGGCCGATGCGCTGGCGGCGCTCGGCGCAACGCACGGCGAGCGCCTGGTCGTACACGCGCTGGACGTGACCGTGACCGCGGACATCGACGCGTTGCCGGAAGCGGCCGCGCGTCATCTCCAGCATCTGGACCTGCTGGTCAACAACGCGGGCGTGCTGGTGTCGGGGGAACGCTTCGGCAATGTGCGTGCGCAATCGCTCGCGGAAAGCTTTGCGGTGAACGCCTCGGCGCCGCTCCTGGTCACCCAGGCGCTGGCGCCGTTGCTTGCGCTGGGCAATCACGCGCGCGTGCTGTGCGTCACCTCGCAGCTGGGCTCGATCGCACAGGCCAACCGCTTCCGGACCCTGAGCTACGCGATGAGCAAGGCCGCGCTGAACATGGCGGTCAAGCGGCTGGCGGCGGAACTGGCGCCGCGTGGCATCGTGGTGGTGGCGGTGCATCCGGGCTGGCTCAAGACCACGATGGGGGGCGAGGGCGCGACGCTGACGCCCGCCGCGTCGGCACATGCGCTGCTGCAGCTCATCGAGCATGCGGCGGTGGCGGACGCCGGCAGGTTTCTGGCCTACGATGGCGCGCCGTTGCCCTGGTGACGCAGCGTGGCCTGCCCCCTGCGCGCAGGCGGGGCCGACGCGCCTTTCCGCGACCACCAGGCGAGTCCATGTTCCACGTCATCCTGTTCCAGCCCCAGATTCCGCCCAATACCGGCAACGTCATCCGCCTGTGTGCCAACGCGGGCGCGTCGCTGCACCTCATCCGCCCGCTCGGGTTTCCCCTCGACCACGCAAAAATGCGGCGCGCGGGCCTCGACTACCACGAGTTCGTGAACCTGCGGGTCTACGACGATCTCGCTGCCTGCCTCGACGCCTTGCACGGGCCGCGCGTGTTCGCGTTCGAGAACACCGCGGCACGCCGCTACACCGCGGCCGCGTTTGTCGACGACGATGCGCTGCTGTTTGGCCGGGAGACCACGGGCCTGCCCGACGCGGTGCTGCAGGCCATTCCCGAACCGCATCGGCTGCGCCTGCCGATGCAGCCCGACAACCGCAGCCTCAACCTGTCCAATGCGGTGGCGATCGCGGTGTATGAGGCGTGGCGTCAGCTCGGGTTCCCGGGCAGCGTCTGACGCAGCCGGTCGGGCGATCGCCTTCAACGCAGCAGGATCCACACGCCCAATATCGCGAACAGGGCCGCCGCTCCCAGGCGCGCCGCGCGCAGTGGCAGCCTGGCGGCGAAGCGCGCGCCCAGCCAGACCACCGGCACGTTGGCGAGCAGCATGCCGCTCGTGCTGCCGGCGATGACTTGCCACAGCGGGCGATAGTGCGCGCCCAGCACCACCGTCGCGATCTGGGTGCGATCGCCCAGTTCGGCCAGGAAGAACGCAAGCGTGCTGGCGATGAACACGCTGCGGCCGCGCGTCGATGAGGCCGGATCGTCGTTGCCGGATTTTTCGGGCAGCAGCGCCCAGGCGGCGACGGCGAGGAATGACGCGCCGACCAGCCAGCGCTGCACCGTGGGCGTCATCCATTGGGCCAACCACGCGCCCAGCTCGGCCGCAATCGCGTGGCTCGCAAGCGAGGCCACCAGAATGCCGGCGATGATCGGCCAGGGGTTCCGGAACTTGGCCGCGAGCACCAGGGACAGCAGCTGCGTCTTGTCGCCGATCTCGGCGAGCGCAACCGCGCCGAGCGATACGAGGAAGGCTTGCAAGGGGAGTCTCCGGGGCCGGGTGCGCGGACAATCCCATGCGCGTGCCGGCCGCCGCACGCGCGTGTGGACTGTCGGTCTCGCCGATGCCGATCGGCATCGCGTGCGCCACGGCCATGGGCCGAGCGTGTTGACGCAGGCCCTTCGGCGGCATGCCGAAGGCGGCTACTCCCCGACGGAGTCCACGCAGCATAGCAGCAGCGGGCGCCGTGGCGCGGCGCCGCGATGGCACGCGGCTACAATTGCGGGATGGCCGAACGCGAACCGAATGCCTGGATTCCCCGCCCGTTGCGCCGCCTCGGCGGGCTGGCCCTGACCCTGGCGCTGAACCGCCTGGTCGCCCTCGATCCCGAAACCCGCGGTGCCATCGGCAAGCTCGAAGGCCGGCGCATCGGCGTGCATCTGGGCGGCCCCGAAATCGCCGTCGCGATCGCCGCGCGCCACGGCACGCTGCAGATCGAGCCGCCGCCCGGCGCCGGCGGCGATGCCAGCGCCAACGACTTCGAGGTCAATGCCACGCCCGGTGCGCTGCTGGCGATGGCGCTGAACGGCGCCGGCGGCGCGCCGCGCGCGGGCAAGGTCGAGATCGCGGGCGACGCCGAGCTCGCGCAGCGCGTGCAGAAGCTGGCACGCGACTACCAGCCCGACTTCGAAGCCGCGTTCGCCACGGTGTTCGGCGAAGTCGCCGGCACCGCCATCGCCCGCGGCCTGCACGACGCGGTGGCATGGACCCGCGAGGGCGCGCGGCACTTTCGCGACGACGCGGTCGACTGGCTGCGCGACGAGGCGCAGCTGACCGTGCCCGCGGCCGAAATGGAGACCTTTCTGGACGGCGTGGACGGCCTGCGCGAGCGGGTCGAGCGGTTGGCCGCGCGGGTGCGGCGGTTGGATGACAAGCCATGATGCGGTGGCGCCTGCTGCCGCGGGTGCTGCACGTACTCGCGGTGCTGGTGCGCTACCGCGTCGACGACCTGGTCGATGAACAGCACGTCATGCGGCCGCTGCGCTGGCTGCGGGCGCTGTTGCCGCGGCCGCGCCGGCACATCGCCGCGCTGCCGCGCGGCGCGCGCCTGCGCCTGGCGCTGACCGAGCTGGGCCCGATTTGGGTCAAGGCGGGGCAGGTTCTGTCGACCCGCCGCGATCTCATCCCCGAAGACGTTGCCGACGAACTGGCGCGCCTGCAGGATGACGTGCCGCCGTTTCCCGGCGCCGAGGCGCGGGCGATCGTCGAGGCCGAGCTCGGCAAACCCATCGGGCAGCTCTACGCGAGCTTCGACGAAACCCCGCTGGCGTCGGCGTCGATCGCGCAGGTACATGCGGCGCGGCTTTTGCTCCCCTCTCCCTCGGGGAGAGGGGTTGGGGGAGAGGGTGATGACGCGGGGCCTGCGTCCGCGCCCTCTCCCGGCGCTGCGCGCCACCCTCTCCCCCGGGGCGGAGAGGGGGAAACGGATCCGCCCGCGACGGTGCGATCCGTGGGGCGCGAGGTCGTGGTCAAGGTGCTGCGGCCGAACGTCGCACGCAACATCGACCGGAACCTCGAATTGCTGCAGGCGCTCGCGCGTCTGGTTGAACGCTGGCATCCGCAGGCCGACAAGCTGCGCCCGCGCGACGTCTACGACGAGATCGCCAAGACCCTCCACCACGAATTGAACCTGCAGAACGAGGGCGCCAACGCGAGCCTGCTGCGGCGCAACTTCCAGGATTCGCGCGACCTCTACGTACCCGAAATCATCTGGTCGCACACCGGCGAAAAGGTGCTGACGATGGAACGCGTGCGCGGCATTCCCGCGGACGACGTCGCCGCCATCGAGGCGGCGGGCATCGATCGCCGCGTGTTGGCGAAAAAGGGCGTACGCCTCTTCTACGAGCAGGTCTTTCGGGACAACTTTTTCCACGCCGACGCGCACCCGGGCAACATCTGGGTGGATCCCACCCGCACGACCGATCCACGCTTCATCGCGCTGGATTTCGGGATCATGGGTTCGCTGCCGGACGAGGACCAGTACTGGCTGGCCGAGAACTTCATCGCGATGTTCGAGCGCAACTATCGCCGCATCGCCGAGCTGCATCTCCAGGCCGGCTGGATGCCCAAGCACATCCGCGTGGACGAGCTCGAGGCCGCGGTGCGCACCGTGTGCGAGCCCTACTTCACACGGCCGCTGTCCGAAATTTCGCTGGCGGAAGTGGTGGCGCGGCTCTTCAGCACGGCGCGCAAGTTCGAACTGACCCTGCAACCGCAGTTGATCCTGCTGCAGAAGACCCTGCTGAACGTCGAGGGGCTGGGGCGCCAGCTCGATCCCGACATCGACATCTGGTCGGTCGCGCAGCCGGTGCTGAAGCGCATCCTCGCCGACCGCTACAGCCTGCGCCACGCGCTGAAGGAAATCCGCAAACGCGTGCCCGAGTGGCTGCGCATCGCGCCGCTGTTTCCGGAAAAGGTCCACGCCGCGCTGACCGCACTGGCCGAGGGCAACGGCCCGCTCGAGGTGGGCGAGCACGAGCTGGAGCACCTGCACATGCTGGCGCGCGAAATCCAGCGCCGCATCCTCGCCGCGACGTTTGGCGGCGCGCTGCTGGTGGGGGCCGCGCTGATCCTGGCGCTGGCGCCGCGGCTTGGATTCTGGCCGCCGCTGGCGCTGACCGTCGTCGGCGTGCTGAGCTTTACCGTCGCGTGGCCGTGGAAGGGGCATGGCTGACCACAACGGACTTTTTGTAGGAGCGGTGGAAGCCGCGACGGAAGCGGCGACCGGGTCGGGCCTTCCGGCCCTCCTACGATCCCCACCGTTGCCGACGTGGTAGGAGCGGTGGAAGCCGCGACGGCATCGGGCCTTCTGGCCCTCCTACGGCCCTCCTACCTGGCCCGTCCCTGATTCGCAACCGCCGCGGCCTTGGCGGCGATCGCGGCGGCGTCGCCCAGGTAGAAGTGCTTGACCGGGCTCAGGGTATCGTCGAACTGGTACACCAGCGGCACGCCGTTCGGGATGTTGAGGTTCGGGATGTCGGCGTCCGAAATGCCGTCCAGGTACTTGATGAGCGCGCGCATGGAGTTGCCGTGCGCCGAGACCAGCACGCGCTCGCCACGCTTGATTGCCGGCGCCAGCACCTCGTGCCAGTACGGCAGCACGCGCGCGACGGTGTCCTTGAGGCATTCGGTCAGCGGCAGCTGGCCAGGCGCCAGGCTGGCGTAGCGGCGGTCCCCTGCGAACGGATTGTCCTTGGGATCCATCGCCGGCGGTGGCACGTCGTAGCTGCGGCGCCAGATGTGCACCTGCTCGTCGCCATGTTTGGCCGCCACTTCGGCCTTGTTGAGGCCGGTCAGCGCGCCGTAGTGGCGCTCGTTCAAGCGCCAGTCGGTGTGCACGGGCAGCCATTGCAGTTCCATGGCATCGAGCACCCGCCACAGGGTGTGCACGGCGCGCTTCAGCACCGAGGTGTGGGTGACATCGAACGTGTAGCCCTCGCGCTTCAGGAGTTCGCCCGCCTCGCGGGCCTCGGTGCGGCCCTGTTCGGTCAAGTCGACGTCGGTCCAGCCGGTGAAGCGGTTTTCCTTGTTCCACGTCGACTGGCCGTGGCGGATCATGACGAGGGTGTACATGCTTGGAGGTCCTGAACGCGAAACCTCCGATTCTAGCCCGTGCCGGAAGTCCGGGTGCCCATCCGCCTATTGCGCGTATGCCGCGGCTCGGTCAGGCTCGCCTTCCACGCCAGCCGCTGGAGACTTCCATGCGCGCCATACGTCTGTCCGTACGTCCATACGTCTACGCCCTTGCCATCGTGTTGGGTGCCGTCACGCTCACCGGATGCGACAACGGGTCCGCCCACAACAAGGTATTGGGTTCAGTCGACATCGCCGCCGGCTCGAGCACCTCCGATGCCAATACCGTGAACGGCGCGGTGAACGTGGAATCCGGGGCCAAGGCGGGCGATGCCACCGCCGTCAACGGCTCCGTCCACGTGGCCGAACATGCCACGGTGCACGATGCGACCACGGTCAATGGCAGCATCACCCTGGGCGCGCACGCGATCGCCGATGACGCCACCACCGTCAACGGCTCGGTCACGCTGGCCGCGGGCGCCACGGTCAACGGCGATGCGACCACCGTCAATGGGAAGCTCGAGCTTGCGGCCGGTGCCATCGTCAAGGGATCGCTGACCAACGTGAACGGGCGCATCGCGGTGGATGACGCCCGCGTCGGCAAGGGCATCACCACGGTCAGCGGCGACATCGACATTTCCGGCGCTGCCGTCGTCGACGGCGGCATCCAGGTGAAGAAGCCCCACGGCGGCTTTTTCGGACTGTTCGGCGGCAACAGCAGCGTGCCGCGCATCGTGATCGGCGCCGGCGCCACCGTGAACGGCCCGCTGGTGTTCGAACGCACGGTGAAGCTCTACATCAGCGATGCGGCCCACGTCAGCGGTCCGATCAGCGGCGCGCAGGCGGTGAAGTTCAGCGGATCGACGCCGCCGACATCCTGAGCGCGGGCGCGATCGAGGATCCCCACCCCCGACTCTCCCGCAGGCGGGGGTGGGGATTCCAAGATCCACCTTGCGTCAATGTCCTTTCCCTTCCCTTGCTTGCGGGGGAAGGTGGCGCGCAGCGCCGGATGGGGCAGGCCCATCGACCAAAGATCGACTCGCGCCTGGTTGGAAGGCAGGCAGGCCGAAAGACATCGTCGCCGACGGCGAAGGGGTGAGCGTCGCCCCTCAGAACGGCAACTGCAACGTGGCCTCGCAGGCCAGGAGCTGGGCACGGAACGCTTCCTGGATGCGCCGCAGCGCGTCTGCGCTGTCGGCATCGAAGCGCAGCACCAGCACCGGCGTCGTATTGGAGGCCCGCACCAGTCCCCAGCCGTCGTGCCAGTCGGCACGCAGGCCGTCGATGGTCGTGAGCCGCGCGCCTTCGAAGCGCGCGCGTTCAAGGAAGCGCGTGATGAACGCGTGGTTCTCGCCTTCGGCCATCGGCACGTGCAATTCCGGTGTCGCCACGCCCTTGGGCAAGGTCGCGAAGATTTCCTCGGGCGTGCGATCCTCGGGATCGTCGGCCAGGATCTCCAGCAGCCGTGCGGCCGCGTAGACCCCGTCGTCGAAGCCGTACCAGCGTTCGCGGAAAAAGAAGTGGCCGCTCATTTCGCCGGCAAGCTGCGCGCCGGTCTCCTTCATCTTGGCCTTGATGAGGGAATGCCCGGTCTTCCACATGAGGGGGCTGCCGCCGGCCTTCAGGATCAGGGGCTGGAGATGCCCGGTGCACTTGACGTCGTAGAGGATGGTGGCGCCGGGGTTGCGGGTCAGCACGTCCTGCGCGAACAGCATCAGCACGCGGTCGGGGAAGATGATCTCGCCATCCTTCGTGACGACGCCCAGGCGATCGCCATCGCCATCGAACGCGATGCCGAGGTCGGCGCCGGTCTTCTGCACCATCAGGATCAAGTCGGCGAGGTTCTTCGGCTCCGAGGGATCGGGGTGGTGGTTGGGGAAATTGCCGTCGGCCTCGGCGTACAGCGGCGTCGCCTCACATCCGATGGCCTGCACCACGGCCGGGCCTGTCACGCCGGCGATGCCGTTGCCGCAGTCGACGACGGCCTTCAGCGCGCGCCCGGTCTGGATGTCGCCGGCGATGCGTTCGATGTATTCCGGCACGATGTCGTACTGGCGCAGGCTGCCCTCGCCGTGGGCGAGACGGCCATCGACGATCCGCTGGTAGAGATCGGTGATGGCCTCATCGGCCAGCGTTTCGCCGCCGATCACGACCTTGAAGCCGTTGTAGTCGGGCGGATTGTGGCTGCCGGTGACGGACACGCAGGACCCGATGTTGAGCTGGAATGCCGCGAAGTAGCTGACCGGCGTCGGCACCGCGCCGATGTCGATGACGTCGATGCCGGCCGCGCGCAGGCCTTCGATCAGCGCGCCGGCGAGTTCCGGCCCGGACAGCCGTCCGTCGCGTCCGACCACGATCTCGGTGAGCTTGCGGTCGACCAGCGCGCTGCCGATCGCCCGGCCCAGCTGGCGCGCCACGCCCGCCGACAGGGTCTTGCCGATGACGCCGCGGATGTCGTACGCGCGGAAGATGCCGCGGTCGGGGATGGGATCGTCGGGGGCTTCGGGCGGGCTCGGCGCCGGCGCGGTGGAGCGGGCAGCAGGCGCGGGCGACGGGGCTGGGGTCGCGGCGATCACGTCGGCCAGCACCGGTTCGTCGGCGTCGGTGATCCGGGTCAGGCGTGCATAGAGGCGGGGTCGCGAGGCGAGCAGCAGCAGGCCGACCAGGAACGCCACGATTGCCAGGGTCAGCGCGGCCGCGAAGTCGCCCGTCACGGGCAGCCAGTACGCGGGGGGAGTCGAGGCGAGCCGGAACAGGCTGCGCGCGATCGCGGTGCCGGCGTCGCCATCGGCACCGGCGGCGCCGGTGCCCACGCTGTCGAGCACGATGTCGCCGTAGCGGTTGCTCTGACGAAGATCCAGCCGGCCGGCGGTGACCGGCGCCGAATGCAGCGCGATGCGCAGGGCCGAATCGCGGAAGTCGATGCTGGCGTACGCCAGTATCTTGTGATCGGGGCCGATCACCGGGGCAGCGAAACTCAGCACGTGCGAGGCGGGCGATTGTGCCGGCCCGACCTGTCCGCTGCTCATCACCGCCATGAGTTGCGAGGCGCGCGCGTACCCCAACTGCTGCAGGTTGCCGTGCAGCAGCTCGTTCAACTGCGCGCTGTAGAAGGTGACGTCGAGTGCGTCGTGCAGCTCGGCCTTGACCTCCGCCGCCGCGGATGCGCGCGTGGCCGCATCATCGTTGGCCGCGAGTTCGGCGATGAGTTGCGGCGCGCCCAGCGCCCGCGCGACGGCGGTGCGGCGATCGTCGACGATGTCGGTGAGCGTCGCGGCGACGTGCGCCTTGGCCTCGAGGAGGGTCCGGGTGGCGCTGGCCTGATGCGCGATCAGCCAGGCCTGCCAACCCATGAACAGCGCGAACAGCACGCCCAGGGTGCCGAGTGCCAGCACCAGGTTGGAGGCGGCGGCCGCGCGCTGGCGGCGCGTGCGTGCGACCCGGCCTTCGGGAACCTCGTCGGCGTTCGGATGCTGGTCCATGTCGTCATGCGACTCCGGTGGAGCCGAACCCCCCAACGCCACGCGTGCTGGGCGTGAATTCATCAACCACGCGCCACGCCGCGCGCGCGACCGGTACCAGCAGGAGTTGCGCGATGCGGTCGCCGGGCTGGATGGTAAACGCCTGCTGGCCGCGGTTCCAGCAGGAGATCATCAGTGGCCCCTGGTAATCGGCGTCGATCAGGCCGACGAGGTTGCCGAGCACCAGCCCGTGCTTGTGGCCGAGGCCCGAGCGCGGCAGGACCAGCGCGCACCAGCCGGGATCGCCGATGTGGATCGCGAGGCCGGTCGGGACCAGCGCACTCGCGCCCGGCGCCAGCTCGACCGGTGCTTCGGGTGCGGCGCGCAGGTCCATCGCAGCGCTGCCTTCGGTGGCGTAGGCCGGCAGCGGAATGCTCGTGCCGAGCCGCGGATCCAGACGCTTCAACTGCACCGCAAAGTCACGGGGTGCGGCGCTCACGCGCGCGCCCCGCGGCTGGCGTGGAAGCGCGCGGCGATGCGGGACACCAGGGTGCGTGCGAGGTCGCACTTGGGCGCGCGCGGCAGGGTTTCGCTGCCGCCCGGCCAGATGAGCTCCAGCTCATTGTCGTCGGCGCCGATGCCAACGTGCTCGTCGACGTGGTTGGCGGCGAGCATGTCCAGCCGCTTGCGTTTGAGCTTTTCGCGGCCGTGCTCGGCCACGTGGTCGGTTTCGGCCGCAAAGCCGACCACGAACGGACGCGGCTCGCGGCGCGCAACCTCGGCCAGGATGTCGGGGTTCTCCACGAGTTCCAGCACCGGCACGCCGGTCGGGCCCTTTTTGATCTTGTGCGGCGAGTATTCCGCCACGCGCCAGTCGGCCACCGCCGCCGTGGCGATGAAGACGTCGGCGCCGACGATGGCCTCCATGACCGCGGCCCGCATGTCGAGCGCACTGCGCACGTCGATGCGGTGGACGATGCCGCGCGGCGTCGTCAGTGCGACCGGGCCGGCAACGAGGATCACGGTGGCGCCGGCTTCGGCCGCGGCCTCGGCGATGGCAAATCCCATCTTGCCCGAGCTGCGGTTGCCGAGGAAACGCACCGGGTCGATGTCTTCGTAGGTTGGGCCGGCGTTCACCACGACCTTGAGGCCGGCGAGCGCGGCGGGTTCAGGCGTCATGCCTGCCGCCCACCGCCAACGCCGCCGCGGCCAATTGCCCGGGCTCGAGCATGCGTCCTGGTCCAGATTCACCTTCGGCGAGCGGGCCGTCGGCGGGGCCAAGAACGGTGACGCCGCGTCCGCGCAGCGTCGCGACGTTGGCCTGGGTCGCCGCGTTGAGCCACATGCGATGGTTCATCGCCGGCGCCACCGCCAGCGGCGCGGTCGCGGCCAGGCACAGTGTCGTGAGCAGGTCATCGGTAAAACCGTGGGCGATTCGCGCCAGGATATCGGCCGAGGCCGGCGCGATCAGGATCGTGTCGGCCCAGTGCGCCAATTCCAGGTGGCCCATTCCGAGGTCTGCGGCCTCGTCCCACAGGCCGTGCCGTACCGGCTGGCCGGACAGCGCCTGGAAGGTCAGTGGCGTGACGAAGCGTTCCGCATTGGCGGTCAACACCACGCGCACTTCCGCACCGGCGCCGCGCAGGCGCCGCACCACCTCACACGCCTTGTACGCGGCGATGCCTCCCGACACCCCGAGTAAAACGTGACGATGTGGCATGGCGCTCATGTGGGACGCGGATGACAGGACGGCAGGCGGCTAGCTTACCGGATTCCATTGTGGCAGCCGGTCCGCGCGCGGCGCGCGGGTTCCGATGATCGGACGCCCGCCGTGGAGTACGCGCATGAGCATCCGTGATTGGCCCATCGACGAGCGTCCGCGTGAAAAGCTGCTGGGTCGTGGCGCGGCCGCGCTCAGCACCGCCGAGCTGGTGGCTGTGCTGTTGGGCAGCGGCGTGCGCGGGCGAAGCGCACTCGATCTCGGGCGCGACCTGCTGTCCCAGGCCGGTGGCGTGAATGCGCTGCTGACGCACGATCTTGCCGGAATCGCGGGACTGGGGCCGGCCAAGCGCGCACGCCTCGTCGCCGCGCTGGAGCTGGCCCGGCGTGCGCTGCACGAGGACCTGGTCGCGCGCACGGCGCTGGCCAGCCCGCGCGACAGCGCGGCGTTCCTGAAAGCGCAGCTCGCACACCGGCCCTACGAGGTGTTTGCCTGCCTGTTTCTCGACAACCGTCATCGCGTCCTGGCGTTCGAGGAACTGTTCCGCGGCACGCTCGACGGGGCCTCGGTGCATCCGCGTGAAGTCGTGCGCGCCGCGCTGAAATACAACGCCGCGGCCGTGATCCTTGCGCACAATCACCCGAGCGGCGTGGCTGAACCTTCGGCGGCCGATCGCAACATCACGCACCAGCTGCGCGACAGCCTGCAGCTCATCGGTGTGCGCGTGCTCGACCACCTCGTCGTGGGGGCGGGCGAACCGACTTCGATGGCGGCGCGCGGCCTCATCTAGTTTGGTGTTCCGGAGCGCCCGTCCACGCCCGGTCCGGTCCGTCCGCCACACCGCGTAGCGGACGTGCGGCGCGCGTCCATGCATGACGGTCGCCAAGCCGCGCCGTTGCGTGCGTCCAGTTATGCACAGTTCCGCAACACAAGTGTTTGGGGATGGGTTTTGCGATGCTTTCTTCAAACATCGCATAACCAATTGTTGCACAACATGATTCTGTGTGCGGCAAAGGTGAATCCACCGTGATCGTGGTCACGCCGCGGGCCACCACACTGGACTGTCCACCAAGTTATCCACAGGACCGGCGGTTGGTGTGGGCGACGGCGTCCGCTAGGATGTCGCCTCGTTTCCAGCCCCTTTGATCCTTGAAACAGCCACTCCAAGCATTGCTCGCCCAGGCGCTGGAAAGCCTGCGGCGTGCGCAGGACGCCGCAGGCGAGTGGCCGACACCGGTCCTCGAACGCACGCGCTCGCGCGAGCACGGCGATTTCGCCTGCAACATCGCCATGGCGCTGGCGAAGCCGCTGCGCCAGAAGCCGCGCGACATCGCCGCCGCGATCGTCGCGGCGCTGCCGGCCAGCCCCTTCATCGCCAAGGTCGAAATCGCGGGCCCGGGTTTCATCAACTTTTTTCTCGCCGATGCCGCGTGGCACGCCGAAATCCGGCGTGTGCTGACGGAGGGCACGCGCTACGGTCGGAGCACGGCGGGGCAGGGCCGCACGGTCGGCGTCGAGTTCGTCTCGGCCAACCCGACGGGGCCTCTGCACGTGGGTCACGGCCGCAATGCCGCGATCGGCGATTGCGTGGCGCGCCTGCTGGAGGCCACCGGCTGGAACGTCAAGCGCGAGTACTACTACAACGACGCCGGCGTGCAGATCGCCAACCTCGCCCACTCAGTGCAGGCGCGCGCACGCGGGCTCGCGCCAGGCGATGCCGGCTGGCCCGAGGAGGGCTATCGCGGCGACTACATCGCCGACGTCGCGCGGGCCTACCTCGCCGGCGAGCGGATCATGGTCGAGGGCCACGACGTCACGGGTGCCGGAGATCCGGAGAACCTCGAAGCCATCCGCGCGTTTGCGGTCGCCTGCCTGCGCCACGAGCAGGATCTCGACCTCAAGGCTTTCGGCGTCGCGTTCGACGTGTATTTCCTGGAGTCTTCGCTGTACCGCGATGGCAAGGTCGAGGAAACCGTCGCGACGCTCACGACGCACGGCTGCACCTACGAGCAGGATGGCGCGTTGTGGCTGCGTACCACCGACTTCGGCGACGACAAGGACCGCGTGATGCGGAAGTCCGACGGCACGTACACCTATTTCGTGCCGGACGTGGCCTATCACCTCAGCAAGTGGCAGCGCGGTTACACCAAGGCCATCACGGTGCTGGGCTCGGACCACCACGGTTCGCTCGCGCGGGTGCGCGCGGGCCTGCAGGCGCTGGATGTCGGCATCCCCAAAGGCTACCCCGATTACCTGCTGTACCAGATGGTGACCGTGATGCGCGGTGGCGAGGAGGTGAAGATCTCCAAGCGCGCGGGCAGCTATGTGACGCTGCGCGAACTCATCGACGAGGTCGGCCGTGACGCCACGCGCTATTTCCTGGTCGCGCGCAAGGGCGATTCTCAATTGGTGTTCGACATCGACCTTGCGCGCTCGCAGACCAACGACAACCCGGTCTACTACATCCAGTACGCGCATGCGCGGGTGTGTTCAGTCGAGCGCCAGCTCGGCGAGCGCACGCTGGCGTTCGATCTGGAACACGCGCTGGCGAGCCTCAATCGGCTGCACAGCGCGTATGCGCGTGAGGTCATGGTCGCGATTTCGCGCTTTCCGGAGACCGTGGCGAGCGCCGCCGAAGATCTCGAGCCGCATTGGGTGGCGCAATACCTGCGCGAACTGGCCGGCGCCTTCCACGTCTGGTACAACACCGACCAGTTTCTGGTGGACGATGCCGACTTGCGCAGCGCGCGCGTCGCGCTGGCTTTCGCTACCCGCCAAGTGCTGGCCAACGGCCTGGATTTGCTGGGCGTCGCGGCGCCCACGTCGATGTGACCTTGGAAATGAAATGACTGGCGTGGCCTCGCGGGCCACATGAGGGCAACAAGTGGCGAGTCGCAACAATCGACAAGCGGTGCGCAACGGCGGGTCGGGCCTGCCGTGGTGGGTGTTGATCCTGATTGGCATCGTCATCGGCGCGTTCCTGATGGCCATGGTGGCGCAGCGTGGGCTGATCCCGAGCCTGCGCCGCAACGATCAGCCGAAGGCCAATCCCAACGCGGTGGCGCAGGCGGGCAGCTCGCCCGGCATTGCCGCCAGCAGCAGCGGTCCCGCGAGCAGTTCGCAATTCGATTTCTACAAGGTGCTGCCGGAAAAGGAAGTCGTCATTCCGAACGCGGAACTGTCGGCGATGGCCAAGGCCGAGCAGCAAAAGGCCGCGGCGGCCAACGGCGCGACGACCGCGGCGCCGCCTGCGGCCAACGCCCCGGCCGCGGGCGCGCCGGCCACCACGGCATCCGCGACGGCGGGCGGCTACGTGCTGCAGGTCGGCGCTTTCCCCAGCGTGTCCGACGCCGAAGCCGTGAAGGCCAAGCTGGCGCTGCAGGGCTTCACCGCGCACGTGCAGGCGGTCAGCCTCGATGGCCAGACTTGGAACCGCGTCCGCATCGGGCCGTTCCCGTCGGCGACCGAGCTGCAGAAGGTCCAGAAGCAGCTCGCCGGGGCGGGCTTCAACGCCATCCCGCTGAAAGAGAAGTAGGCGCGGCGGCAGCCGCGACCCCGACCCATTCCGGAGTGGTCACGGCTGCCGCCGCGCCTACAATGCGCCGATGACCACCAAGACCCTGCTCGTCACCGGCGCTTCGGCCGGCTTCGGCGCCGCCATCGCGGCGCAATTTGCGGCCCACGGCTGGCGCGTAGCCGCGTTTGCCCGCCGCGGGGAACGTCTGGCGAAGCTCGTCGCGCGCTTCGGCGCCGAACGCGTGCACACCGCCGCGTTCGACATCCGTGACGAAGCCGCGCTGCACGCCGCGCTGGACGCGCTGCCGGCCGGCTTTCGCGACGTCGACCTCCTCGTGAACAACGCGGGTCTCGCCCTCGGCACGGCCAAGGCGCAGGATTCGGACCTGGCGCAGTGGCGCCAGATGATCGACACCAACATCACCGCGCTCGTCACCCTGACGCGCTTCCTGCTGCCGAGACTCATCGAACGCCGCGGCGCGATCGTGAATCTCAGCTCGATCTCGGGCACGCATCCCTATACCGGCGGCAACGTCTACGGCGGCACCAAGGCGTTCGTCACGCAGTTCTCGGCCAACCTGCGCGTGGACCTGCACGGCACCGGTGTGCGCGTCACCAACATCGAACCCGGCATGGCCGAGACCGAATTCACGCTGGTGCGCACGGGCGGCGATCAGGCGGCATCCGACCGGCTGTACCGCGGCGCCGAGCCGATCACCGCGCAGGACATCGCCGACACGGTATGGTGGGTCGCGAACCTGCCGCCGCACCTCGACATTACGCGCCTGGAAGTCATGCCCGTCAGCCAGTCGGCGGCGGGACTCCAGGTCGCGCGCCAGCCGTAGGCGTCGCCGCACTCAGCGTTCCTGCAGGTACGTGTAGCCGGTGAGCCCGGCTTCCAGCGCGGCCTCGACCTCGCGCGCGATCGGTGCCGCCAGCTTCGCCGCCGCGAGTTTGTCGCGGTACGCCGCGCGCAGGTCATCGGGCCGGTAGCCGACGTAGTCCAGCAGCATGTCGGCCGAATCACCATGGCGCGCGCCGTCCAGCGTGTAGCCATCGCCCCGCACGCGCACGTTGACGGCGTCGGTGTCGCCAAAGAGATTGTGGATGTCGCCCAGCGTTTCCTGGTACGCGCCGACCAGGAAGATGCCGAGCCGGTAGGGTTCGCCCGCGCGCAACGCGTGCAGCGGCAGGCTGACGTCGAGGTCGCCCGATTCGACGTAGGTGCCGACGCGCCCGTCGGAATCGCAGGTGAGATCGGCCAGCGTGCCGCGCCGCGTCGGGCGTTCGTCGAGCCGCGTCAGCGGCATGATCGGGAAGATCTGGTCGATCGCCCACACGTCGGGGATCGATTCGAACACCGAGAAGTTGCAGAAGTATTTGTCGACCAGCTTTACGTCCAGCGCGTCGATGATCTCGCGGTGCGAGCGCTCGTCGGGCCGGAGGCGCGCGCGCACGCCGACCGCGATCGCGTGGAACAACGCGTCGAGCCGCGCGCGGCCGGCGAGGTCGAGCACGCCCTGCGCGTACAAAAGCTGGCCCTCTGCCAGATATTGCTGGGCGTCCTGCCAGACCTCGCGCACGGGGCGTGCATCCAGCGCGGCCAGGGTGTCGCGCAGCGCGCCCAGCACCGGCGCCTCGTCGGCGGCGGGCGGCGGCACCGCGCCGTCGGGCGCGGGTTCGACCTCGCTCACGTTGACGATCAGCACCGCGTGGTGTGCCGTCATCGCGCGGCCGGATTCGGTGAGCACGCGTGGCGGGTCGAGCTGCCACTCGGCGCAGGCCGCCGCGAGCGTCGCGACGATCGCATTGGCGTACTGGTCGAGGTCGTAGTTGATCGAGCACTCGCCGCGCGAGCGCGTGCCTTCGTAGTCGACGCCGAGCCCGCCGCCGACGTCGACGTGGTCGAGCGGCAGGCCGAGCGCGCGCAGCTCGGCAAAATGCCGGACGGCCTCGCGCATGCCGCCTGCGATGTCGCGCAGGTTGGAAATCTGCGAGCCCATGTGGAAGTGCAGCAGGCGCATGCAGTCGGTGAGCCCCGCGTCGCGCAGCCGCGCGACCAGCGCCAGCAGCTGCGCCGGCGTCAGCCCGAACTTGCTCTTCTCGCCGCCGCTGTTCTGCCACTTGCCGGCGCCGAGCGAGGCCAGGCGCACGCGCACGCCCAGCGTCGGGCGCACGTCCAGCGCGCGGGCCTCGGCGATGACGTGTTCCAGCTCGGACGGCTTCTCGATGACGATCACGACCTCGAGCCCGAGCTTCTCGCCGATCAGCGCGAGGCGGATGTACTCGGCGTCCTTGTAGCCGTTGCACACCACGAGCGAACCCGGCTGCGCCAGGCCCAGCACGGCGAGCAGCTCGGGCTTGGAACCGGCTTCGAGGCCGAAGCCCGTGCCGGCGGCGCGCGGCGACTGCGGGCCGTTGGCCAGCGTTTCCGCGACCGCGCGCTGCTGGTTGACCTTGATCGGATACAGCGCCGTGTAGCCACCGCCATAGCCGTGCGCACGCATGGCATCGCCAAACGCCGCGCGCAGGCGCGTGCGGCGATCCAGCAGGATGTCGGGGAAGCGCAGCAGCAGCGGCAGGCGCAGGCCCTGCTGCCGCGCGCGCGCGACGGCATCATCGAGCGCGATTGCGGGTCCGTCGCCGCGGCGCGGGCGCATCAGCGCGCGACCGTCGGCGCCGATGTCGACGTAGCCGTCGCTCCAGTGGGGAACGGAATAGGTGGTGCGCGCGGTGGCAACGTTCCAGGCGTTCGTCATCGTGGGTCTCCGGATAACGAGGGGTGGGAACGTCGCAGCGGCGGGCCTTGACGCGAAGGGTTCGCCGACCGGAAGCCTGCACGCCGCGGGATCGACGCCCGTCATTCTAACGCGTGGGCGCAGCCAGGCCGTTACAATCGCCGTTTTGCGGCAGGACCTGGTGATGGCGTCCGAGTGGTTTACCGAAAAGCACGAGATGTCCGGCTCGTCGATTGGTTATCGCATCGGCGGAAAGCTCGCCGACGAGCAGACGCGGTTCCAGCACATCGAGATCTATCGCACGACCGACTGGGGCAACCTCATGGTGATCGACGGCTGCACCATGCTGACCAGCCGCGACAATTTCCTCTACCACGAGATGATGACGCACCCGGCGCTGTACACGCATGCGGCGCCGCGCCGCGTCGTGATCATCGGCGGCGGCGACTGCGGAACGCTGCACGAGGTGCTGAAACACCGCGAAGTCGAAGGCGTCGTGCAGATCGACATCGACGAGCGTGTGACGCGCCTGTCCGAAAAATACTTCCCCGAGCTGTGTGAATCGAACGCCGATCCGCGCGCCAAGCTCATGTTCGAAGACGGTATCAAGTACATGGTCGAGGCGGCGCCCGCGTCGCTCGACGTGGTGATCGTCGACTCGACCGACCCCGTGGGCCCGGCCGAAGGCCTGTTCAACGCGGCGTTCTACGCGAGCTGCTTCGCCGCGCTGCGCGCGGGCGGCATCCTGGTGCAGCAGTCGGAATCGCCGCTGGTGCTGCTGGACCTCATCCAATCGATGCACCGCGAAATGCGCGCGGTCGGCTTTTCGGCGACCCGCACGCTGACGTTCCCGCAACCCTGCTACCCGACCGGCTGGTGGAGCACGACGCTGGCGCGCAAGGGCGGGACCCTCGACGCCTTCCGCGAACACGACGCCGCGGCCAGGCCCTTCGCCACGCGTTACTACAACGTCGACGTGCATCGCGCGGCGTTGGCGCAGCCCGAGTTCCTGCGTGCGGCCCTGACGTCCTGAAACCGCATTTGGCCGGCGCCGCGCGCGGGCGCGTATGCTTGGCGCTTCGTCCGCAATTGGCGTTCTCGATGCGCCGTGTCTTTTTTGCCGCCGCAGTGATGCTGTTGCTTGGCGTGGGGGGTGCCGTGGCGGCAGCGCCGCCCGCTTCCACGAGCCGCGCGTCCGCGCCAGCCACCAAGCCGACGTCCGCCGATCGCAAGCGCATGGCGGCAATCGAGCAGTATCGCCACGATCTCGTCAACGTCATCGCGCTGCGCGCCGACCGCACCTACCTCCTCGGCGCGGCCTTTCTGGCGCGCGCGTTCAAGGATCCAACGCCGGGGCTTGATTTCGCGAGCCTGACCGAACGCGTGGCCGCGGCTTCCGACGCGCAGGCCGTCGATCACTGGGCGCGCTTGGGCGCGTGCACCGACGCGGAGTGTCCCGATGCCAAGTCGCTGGCTTGGCTCGAGGTGCACGCGGGCGACAATGCGGCAGTGTGGCTCATGGCACTGGATTTCGCCAAGGACGAAGCTGCTCGGCGCAAGGCGCTCCACGAAGCCGCGGTCGCGAAGGTCTATGACGATTACTATGGCCAGGTGCTGGCCGCAGTGGCGACCGCGACCCTGGCCTTGCCACCGCTGCCCGCGACCCTGGCCGGTGCACGCCATGCGCAGCCCAACAGCGCCGATGGCGTGCGCATGCTGGTCGCGCTGACTGCCATGCAGCCCTATCCGGCTCCAGGCTTCGGCCCCGTGGATCGGCTCTGCAACCGGCGCGCGGCCGCGGGCGTCAAGGCCGACTGCCTGAAATTGGCGCATACGCTGCAGTGGGGATCGAGTCCGCTGGCGCGCGCGATGGGCCTGCGCATCCAGGGCGAACTCGATCCGCCAGCGGCCGCCACGGCCCACACCGCCACCGCCAACCTCAAATGGCAGGTCGCTCAGTATTCGACGTGGTTGCAGCACGCGCTCGCGCAGCCCGGACCGGCGACCGCGTGGCTCGCACGCGCGCGCGGCGGCGGTACCGAGCTCAGCTTGATGCTGGCGACGCTGCGCGCCGCCAATGTGCCCATCGATGCCCCGGCGCGCGCCGGGCAGCATCCAGCGACTGATTGAGGATGTGAGCATGCGCGAGTTGTTGTTGCTGCGCCACGCAGAAGCCATGCAAAGCGGCCCCGACGGCCGCGATGGCGAACGCCCGCTCAGCCTGCACGGCGAGGTCCAGGCGCGGGCGACCGGAGCCTGGCTCGACGCGGAGCACGCGGTGCCCGATGTGGTGCTGTGCTCGCCCGCGCGGCGCGCGCAGATGACGCTCACCGAAATCCGCAAATCACTGCCCGTCCCCGAGCCTGTGTTCCTGCCGCAGATCTACCAGGCGACACCGGGCGTGCTGCTGACGCTCGTCGAAGCCGAGGCTCCCGAGGCGCGGCAGGTTTTGCTGGTGGGCCACAATCCGGGCCTGGAGCAGACGCTCGCGTTGCTGACGGAGGGGCGATCCGCCGGCGGCCGTGGGCTCGCACCTTCCTCGTTGGCGTGGATCGAGCTGGCCGAGGATCTGCTGGAACCCGGCCGCGGTCGCCTGCGGCACCTGTTCTCGCCGTGAAGGTGGCGGCACTGCTGCTGGTCTGGCTGGCTTGGCCGGGGCCGGCGGCAGCAGTGCCGGCCGGGCGCGGGTGGGCCATCGACGCCGCCCAGTCGCGGGTCACGTTCACGGTCAGCCGGTTCTGGGTCACCCGCGTGCGCGGGATTTTTCCCGGACTGTCCGGCACCCTGCGCAGGGACCCCACTCCTGGTGCCGACCTGGGGCGGGTCGAGGCCAGCGTCGAGGTCGAGGGGCTCGAGATGGGCGATGCCGGCGCGCGCTCGCGCGCGCTGGGCGCCGAGTTCTTCGACGCCCGGCGTTACCCGGCGATCCGTTTCGTCTCCGATCCGTTTCCACTCACGGAACTGGTGACCGGAGGCGAGCTGCCGGGGCGGCTCACCCTCCACGGCGTCGAGCGTCCGGTGCGACTGGTACTGGAGGCTTCCACCTGCCCCGGCGAGCCGCTCTACTGCGTCATTCGGTTGCGCGGTGCGGTCGCGCGCGGTGATTTCGGCATGCATGCGATGCGTGGGATCCTGGGCGAGAAGGTGCAGCTCGACCTGCGCATCCTGTTGCGCGACGTCCCGTGATGGCCCCGTATCATGGTGCGATGCAGCAGCATCGCCGCGCGCGAAAATTTCCCTGGCTGGTGGGCATCGTGGTGCTGCTGCTGGTGGGCTGCGCACCGCTGTCCACCCGGCGCGTCGAGCAGGCCAACGCGATCGTCGCGGCAACCGCCGAGACGCCCGCCGACTGCGCGCGTGCCGACCGCTGTGCCACGCCGTCGCCGTTCATGGCGCAGGCCGACGCGGCCCTGGCGGCATCGACGCCGGGGCATCCGCACAACGTGGTGACGCTGCTCAATTACGGCCAGGGCGCGCTGGCGGCGCGCATCAACCTGATCCGCGCGGCGCAAAAATCCATCGACATCCAGACCTACATCTGGTCGCACGACGACGCCGGCATGCTGGTGCTGGACGAGCTGGTCAACGCCGCGCGGCGGGGCGTCAAGGTGCGCATCCTGGCCGACCAGCTGGGCTCGTTCAACGATCCGGCGCTGCTGGCGCGGCTGGCGCGGGCCAGCAGCAATCTCAAGATCAAGCTCTACAACCCGACCTTCGACAGCGCGCGCAGCAACATCGCGGAATACACCGCGAGCGTGCTGTTCAACTTCACCAAGTTCAACCAGCGCATGCACAACAAGCTGTTCCTGGTGGACGGCAAGGTCGGCATCGTGGGTGGGCGCAACTATGCCAACGAGTACTACGACTGGAACCCGCAGGTGGACTTCGTCGACCGCGACGTGATCGTCGCCGGCATGGCCGGGCGCCAGATGGCGCGCAGCTTCGAGCTGTTCTGGCATGCCAAACGCGCGGCGCCGTTGACGCGCCTGAAGGACGTCAACGCCGAAATCCTGGCGCATCCATTTGACCGGACGCCATGGCAACCGCCGCCGTTTGCCAACCCCCAGCGCGTGGCGCGCATACGGAAACTGGCCGAGGATCCCGCGTTCCTGGCCACACAGCTCACCGACCACAGCTTGAAGGTCGGCCTGGTCGATTACTTCTATGACCTGCCGTCGAAGGCCGAAGCGGTGCACGGTCCGGATTCGCGCGAGCTGACCCACGACCTCATGCGCATGATTTCCGACGCCCGTCACCAGATCGTGCTGCAGACGCCGTATCTCGTGCTGACCCGGCGCGCCGGCAAGATCTTCAAGGCGCTGCAGCAGAAGAAACCACCGGTACAGGTCATCGTGTCGACCGACTCGCTGGCCTCGACCGATGCCGTGCCCGTGTACGCGCTCTCGTACAAGCACCACAAGAAGTATCTGGTCGACTACGGCTTCCAGATCCACGAGTTGATGCCACATCCGGCCGACGCGCCGGAAATGCTGGCCGACTACAACGAGCTGTCCGGCATCGGTTCGGAAAAATCCTCGGCGCACCGCGGCGGCCGCGCGCCGATCGAGCCCGGCAGCCCCGGACCGCGCCTCAGCCTGCACGCCAAGTCGCTGGTGGTCGACGGCCAGATCGCGATGGTGGGCTCGCACAACTTCGATCCGCGCTCGGCCAACTACAACACCGAGGATGGCGTCATCATCGACAACCACGCCTTCGCCGAGCAGGTGCGTACGGCGATCCTGCGCGATGCATCGCCGCAGAACGCCTGGCTGGTCGCGCCGCGCCACCCGACCAACGTCTTCGGCGACGCCAGCCGCGCCATCGGCGAGTTCTCGCGATCCTTGCCGATCTTCGACGTCTGGCCGTGGGCGTACTCGACCGATTACCAGTTGAAACCTGGTGGCAAGCCCGTCCCGGCGACGAGTCCCGAGTTCCTCGACAACTGGGAACCCGTCGGCGACTTCCCCGAGGTCAACCTGTCGCTGACCGCCATCATCACGCGCTTCATCACGGCGTTTGGCTCGGGGATCCAGGGCATCCTCTGAGGCGCGACGGGTTGCGCTTGCCGGACACCCGGGTTGCCAGGATCGAGCGGCACACGAGGCGCCGGGTGGTGTGCAAGCGCACCGGATGGCGGCGGCGTGGTTGGTCCCACGTAGAACGCGAGGCTCCGTAGGAGCCGGCCTGCCCCGGCGACCAGTGCGACACCCCGCGACGGGGCAGCGCATGGCACACGAGATGCCAGGGTTCCGCGCAAAGCGCGTTTCCACAAGGCGCCGGAGCGCGACTTCATCCACGATGAGAAGGGCGTCGATCGCCGAGTACGCCGATCGCGACGGCGGCCAGGACTGCGTTTGGCCGGCGACACCTTGGTTGCGGCGCTTTCGGGCGCCGGCACGCGCGACCTGCAGGCTCCAGCGATCCGCACCGACGGCCTGGGCACGCTCCGCGCGGCGACGGGCGGGGGTTGCAGGGTCACGCCACGGAGCCGGCCGGCCTGCCAAAGCCTGCTCGGTGAACGCGATGCCATGGCGATGCCGGATACGTTGAAACCACGTGTCCCGGGGTGGTGCGTCGACGCCGCCGCGGCATCCGATTGACGGCGGTAGGGTGGCTGGCTAGGCTCGCGTACTCGACCGTCCGAGGACCGCAGCCATGGCTCTGGAGATCAATCTCGCGTTGAGCGACGACGACCTTGAGTATTTCAAGGACGCGCTGCGCGCCGCTCAGAAAACCGTGCGTGGCCGCGATCCGAAGCAGATTGCGGCGGCGGCCAGCAAGGTGCTGGAGGGCACGCGCGGGCAGCATCTGCCGGCGTTCATTGCCGATCGGCTGCACGACGTCGAGCAGATGATTGCGATGGCCGAGGATATCGGCTTCGAGCTGTCCAGCGGCGAATGCGAACGCGTCCGTGCGGCGCTGGTGTACTTGGCGGAGCCGCTCGACTTCATCCCCGACACCGTGCCGGTGCTCGGCTACCTCGATGACGCGATCATGATCGCGCTGTGCAAGGACGAGCTGAGGTACGAGCTCGACGCGTATGCCGATTTTCGCCAATGGCGCGAAGAAGAGGCGGCGCGGCGCGGCATCGACGCTTCCAAGCTCGGCGTCAAGCGGATGGAATGGGCGGACGCGCGCCGTATCGAAGTCATGCAACACATGCGCCGTCGTCGCGACACCTCGTATGCCAGCGGCGGGTGGAAGCCGACCTTGTTCCGGGTGTCCTGAACTGCTCGGTCGACCGCGACGCCGATCGGCAACCAGATTAGATTGCCGACGGTTCGGGCCTTTCGGAGCCCACCGACGCGGCGGCGCCACCGGATGCGCTTCGATCAACGCTCCAGGATCGCGGTGACGCCCATGCCGCCTGCGGTGCAGATCGAGACGAGGCCGCGACCCGATCCCTTCTGCGCCAGCAGTTTCGCCAGGGTGGCGACGATGCGCGCCCCGGTCGCAGCGAACGGATGCCCGGTGGCGAGGCTCGAGCCGTTGACGTTGATCTTCGCGGGATCGATCGCGCCCAGCGGGGCATCCAGCCCCAGCCGCTGCTTGCAGTAGTCCGCGGACTCCCACGCCCGCAGTTGGCACAGCACCTGGGCCGCGAAGGCTTCGTGGATTTCGTAGAAGTCGAAGTCCTGCAGCGTCAAGCCGGCGCGCGCCAGCAGGTGCGGCACGGCGACGGTCGGCGCCATGAGCAGCCCTTCGCCGCGCACGAAATCCACGGCAGCGACTTCGGCATGGGTGAGGTACGCCAGCACCGGCAGCTTGTGCTGCGCGGCCCAATCCTCGCTCGCCAGCAGCACCGCGGCCGCGCCGTCGGACAGCGCCGAGGAATTTCCCGCGGTCAATGTGCCGTGGCCCGAGGTGCGATCGAAGGCCGGTTTCAGCGCGGCCAGCTTTTCCAGCGTGCTGTCCGGGCGCAGCAGATTGTCGCGAGCCACGCCGCGGAAGGGGACGACCAGATCGGCGAAGAATCCCGCGTCGTAGGCGGCTGCCAATTTCCGGTGGCTCGCCAGCGCGTATTGATCCTGCTCGGCGCGACCGATTTTCCACTCGCGCGCCATCTTTTCGCAGTGCTGGCCCATCGAGAGCCCGGTACGTGGTTCGACGACCCCGGGCACCTTGGGTTTCAACTCGCGCCAGTGGAAACCGCGTGTCGCCGCGCGCAGCCGCGCTCCGAACGTACGGGTGCGATGGAGGTCCAGCAGGCGCTGCTGCAGGCGATCGGAATAGATGAGTGGGACCTGGCTCGTGGTGTCCGAACCGCCGCCGACGCCCGCATCGATCTGGCCCGTTGCGATCTTCTGGGCGATGAGGATCGCGTTGTCGAGCGAGGTGCCGCAGGCGCGCGCGGTGGTGATGCCGGGGGTGGTGGCTGCGAGCCCCGATGACTGCAGCGCCTCGCGCGCGAGGTTCCAGTCCGCGGGGTGCTTCATGACCGCGCCGAACGCGACCTCGCCGAGTTCCTGGCCCTGCAGGGCGAATTTCTCCACCAGCGCGCCCAGGACTTTCACCGCGAGCCCGAAATTGCCGAGGTCGGCGTACGCGGTGTCGCGCTTGCAAAACGGGATGCGGACGCCACCGACGATGGCGGCGCGCCGCGTGGGCGAATTCATGCTGGGCTGCTCTCGAACGCCTTGATGGTCACAAGGCTAGCGCAGCGGCCGACGGCGTGTCCGCGCCGCGGTCTGCCCGCGAGCGGCCAGAAGGCGCCCGCGTGGCGTCAGCGCACGCGGTTCGCATCATTTGCCGCGCATCACTCGGCAAACCAGCGGCGCAGCATCTTGTAGGGCTCTTCGCGCATCCCGAGCGCCGAGTAGGTCTGCTGCGCGCGGCGGTTCTCGCGCTCGACGTACAGGCGCAGCCCGACGGCTCCGGCCGCGCGGGCGCGCCGTTCCGCTTCGGCGTACAGCGCGCGGAACACGCCGTGGCGGCGTGCATCCGGCGTGACGTACACGCTCTGGATCCACCACCAGTTGCCGCAGCGCCAGTCGCTCCATTCGTGGGTGATCATGAGGCACCCGGCCGGCTCGTCGCCACATTCGGCCACGAGGTAGAAGCCGCGGTGAGCATCCTCGAACACGGCGGTGACGCCACGCGCGAGCGTCGCGTGGTCCAGCTGCTTGTGCTCGGTTTCCAGCGCCATCGCGGCGTTGCAACGGACGAGAAACGGTACGTCCTGCAGGCGCGCGTCGCGCACGGTGGGGATCACGGTGTTCACGGCAGGGCCTCAGGGTGTGTGTGTCGTGCGCGGCTTGCGCGAGCTGCCGAGCTTGCGGGTCAGGGTGTTGCGGCCGAGGCCGAGCGCCGCCGCCGCGCGCTGGCGGTGGCCGGCGTGCGCGGTGAGCGCGGCCTCCAGCAGCACCCGGTCGAAGCGCGCCAGCGCGCTGGCATGCAGGTTTTGCACGCCGTGGGCCAGCTCCGCCGAGGCCCAGGTGCCGAGCGCCGCTTCCCACGCCGAGGTTCCCGCGGGGACCGGTGTCCGCGGCGCCATCGCCGCGTTGAGATCCTCACGCCGGATCTGCGCGCCGGGTGCGACCACGGCAAGCCGGCGGCACAGGTTTTCCAGCTGCCGGACGTTGCCCGGAAAGTCCATGCGGGCGAGGGCCTGCAACGCCGAAGCGGTAAACCGCTTGGCCGGTAGCTGCAGCTCGCCCGCCGCGTCGGCGAGGAAGCGGGTCGCGAGCAGTGCGACGTCCTCGCGCCGCTCGCGCAGCGCCGGCAGGTGGATGCGCACCACGTCGAGGCGGTGCAGCAGGTCGGCGCGGAACTCGTCCCGCGCGACCTTGGCGTCGAGATCCTGGTGTGTCGCCGCGACCACGCGCACGTCGGTGCGGATGAGCTCGCGCCCGCCCACGCGATAAAACTCGCCGCCCGCCAGCACGCGCAGCAGGCGCGTCTGCAGCGCCAGCGGCATGTCGCCGATCTCATCGAGGAACAGGGTGCCGCCTTCAGCCTGTTCGAAGCGCCCGGCGGTGCGCCGCTGCGCGCCGGTGAAGGCGCCGGCCTCGTGGCCGAACAATTCCGATTCCAGGAGCTCGGCCGGAATCGCCGCGGTGTTGAGCGCGACGAACGGGCGCGCGTGCCGCGTGCTTTCGCGGTGCAGGGCGTGTGCCACCAGCTCCTTGCCGGTGCCGGTTTCGCCCGTGATCAGCACGTTGAGGGTGCTGGCGGCCACGCGCCCGATCAGCCGGAACACTTCGCGCATCGGCGCGCTGTGCCCGAGCAACAAGTGCGCGGACGACGGGCTGCGCGCGGGCACGACCAGCGTCGCCGTCTCGTTCGCCGCGCGACACACCGCCGCGGTGGCCGCGGCGAGATCGAACGGCTTGGGCAGATAGTCGAGCGCGCCCTCGCGGTACGCGGCCGCCGTGGTGGCCACGTCGGTGAAGGCACTCATGACGATGACGGGCAGGTCGGCGTAGGTGGCCTTGGCCGCACGCAGCAGGGCGAGGCCGTCGGTGCCGGGCAGGCGCACGTCGGTCAGCAGCACGGCCGGGCGTGCGCGGGCCAGGGCCTGCCCGGCGCGTTCGGCGTCCACGAATTCGGTGACCTCGAGCCCGGCATCGCGCAGCGCGGTGGCGAGCACGAAGCGCACGCTGCGGTCGTCATCGACCAGCCAGACCGCGGGTGCCGCGCTGGCGCTCATGCGGAAGCCTCTGCAAGGGCGGGGCTGGAGACGTGTGGTGTACCCGCACGCCGCGGCAGGCGCAGCACGAAGCGCGAGCCGCGCGGCAGCCGCTGCAGGCCGAGGTCGCCACCGTGTTCGCGCGCGATTTCCCGCGCCAGGGCGAGCCCCAGCCCCGAGCCGCCGGCGCGGCCCGACACCATCGGCTCGAACAGGCTCGCCGCCAGCGCATCGGGCACGCCGTCGCCGTCGTCCTCGACTTCCACGCGCAGCGCCGGGACGGTGTGGCCGCGCCGGTCGCGCCAGCCGGCTTCGGCGCGGCTGCGCAGCACGACGTGCCGCGCGTGCGCTTCCACCGCGTTGCGCACCAGATTCAGGATGGCCTGCAGCAGGCGGTCGGGATCGCCCTGCCACGCCGGCAGGCTGGGGTCGTAGTCGCGCGTGATGGCCACGCCCGCGCCCTCGGCCGCCAGCAGACCGGCCGCGCGTTCCAGCACGGCGTGCAGGTTGACGGCGCGGTCTGCGGTGGCGGTGCGCGTCCCGAGCAGCCGCGCCGACAGGGCGGTCAGACGTGCGGCTTCCTGTCGGATCAGGCGTGCCAGCTCGCGTTGCCGGCCGTCCGCGGCGCGTTGCTCCAACAGTTCGGCGGCTCCTGCGATGGCGGCCAGCGGGTTGCGGATTTCGTGCGCGAAGCCACGCAGCGATTGCGAGATTCGCGTCGCGCCAGGGACTTCGGGCGCAGGCTGGACCTCGACCAGCACGCCGTTGGCGAGCGGCGTGAACGTGAACGTGAGCCGCGCGTCGCGCCCGGGTTCCGCGCACACGGTGGCGCCGCGTACCCGGGTACTGGTCCGCTCGTCGCGGGCGCGCACGGCGGCGGCGTGCAGGCGGACGCCATCCGGCGTCAACACCGCCAGCGTGGCACCACCCAAGCGCGAGCTGCCGAACCCCGTGTGTTCCACGAAGGCCGGATTGACCGCGGCAATGCGCAGGTCACCGTCGAGCCGGGCGACGCCGGTCGTCAGTTCCGCGAGCCACGTGGCATCGGCGTTGGTGCGCAACATTGCACCAATTTAGTGCGCATTGGGCCATGCAGCAATGCCACGCGCCACCCGGAACGTGAGGTTCAGGCGCAGCGCCCCGGTCACTGCGTGATGGTCGGGCTGGATCGGCAGCACGCCGTGATAGGTCATGCGCGCCGGCCCGCCCCAGACCACCACGTCGCCGTGCACCAGCGGAATACGGCGCTGGCGATCCGTGCGCGCGAGCCCGCCCCACAGGAAGGTCGCAGGCAGACCGAGCGACACCGACACGATCGGCGCGCGGCGGTCACGTTCGTCCCAATCACGGTGCAGGGTCAGGCGGGTACCGACCGCATAGCGATTGACCAGGCACACGTCGGGCGCGTAGTCCGCAAAGCCGGCGGCGCGCGCCGCGGACTTCGCCATGTGCGTGAACGCCGGCGGCATGGCGGGCCACGCGCGGCCGGTCAGCGGATCGGCGTCGGTGTAGCGGTAGCCGCAGCGATCGCTCACCCAGCCGACCGCGCCGCAGTTGGTCATGGCCACCGACATGGTCTTGCCGCCGCGCGTCGTGAGGTGACGAAACGGCGCTTCGGCCGCGATCTGCGCGATGCCCGCGAGCAGCGCGGGCGCGTGCTCGAGTGCAAAGCCGCGCAGCACCGCCGCACCGGGGGCGAGCACTTCGCGAAGGCCGCGTGGTGCAGGCAAATCGAACAGCGGGAGCGAGGCAAAGGGCATGGGTCGAACCGGATGCTTCAAGTGTACGGCGATGCGACTGCGCCATACTGCCGCGGACGACGCGCCAGCGCGCGCCGCACCCACCCATCGGGGCATCGACATGAGCCACTCGAGCGAGCGGCACTGGCAGCGCGGCAACGCCTACCTTGCACAACGGCAGCTGGCGGCCGCGCGCATCGAGCTGGACGCGCTGCGGTCGCTGGCACCGGACGACTGGCGTTGTGGCCTGTTGGCGGCGCGCCTGGCGTGGCACGCGGATCGGCCACGCGATGCCGCGGGGCTGGCGCTGCAGGCCGTCGAACTCTTGCCCGCGCAGGTGGACGCCGTGTGCGAAGCCGTGCAAACGCTGCTGCTGACGGGCGAAACGCAGGCCGCGCGGCGGATCTTTGGCGAGCTGGCCTGGGTGGCCGCCGATCCCGACACGCTGGCGCGTGGCGTCGACTTCGCGCATCGCTTTGGCCTGCACGCCCGGGCGCTGGCGGGGCTAGATCGCCTGCTCGCGACGTACCCCGACGATGGGCCGCTTCATTGCCAGCGCGGACTGCAGCTCGAATACCTGGGCCGGCTGGATGGCGCGGTCGCCGAATATGCGGCATGTCTCGCGCTGGCGCCGGCCTACGGCCAGGCAGCTTATCAATGGGCACGCCTGCATCGATCCGTGGACCGTGCGCACCTCGATGCCGCGATCGAGCGCGGGCTGCGCGCGGCCGCGCCAGGCAGCCGCGACCAGGCCGACCTGGAATTTGCGCGCTACCACGTGCTCGAAGATGCCGGCGACTCGTCGGCCGCGTGGCGGGCGCTGGTGCAGGCCAACGCCATCATGCACGCCCACACGGGCGCCGTCACGGCCCGCCAGCTGCGCGGCCTCGCGCAGTTCGATGCGTGGATCGCGGGCCACGCACTGCCGGTCGCGGGCGCGGCGCCGTTGGCGCCGCGCCCGATCTTCGTGCTGGGCATGCCGCGCTCGGGGACGACGGTGCTCGAACGCATGCTGGGCAACCATTCCGGGGTCGCCACCGCGGGCGAGCTGCCCGACTTCGGCCAGCAATTGGCATACGTGGCTGATACCGCATCGACCTACAGCGACGCCTTCTACGCGCGCTTGCCGACGCTGGATTTCGGAGCGTTGGGGCGCCGCTACGTGGCGCAGACCGGCTGGCGCGCGCAGGGCAGGCCCTGGTTCACCGACAAGCAGCCCGGCAACTGGATGCTGGCGGGGCTGATCCACGCGGCCCTGCCGCAGGCCAGGATTCTTCATGTGGTGCGCGACCCCGTCGACGTCTGCTTCAGCAACTGGCGCGCGCGCTTCATCACGTTCCCCTGGAGCTATGACCTGGCCACCCTGGCGGCCTATCACGCCATCTATCGCCGGCTGATGCGGCGCTGGCAGGCGTTGTACCCCGGGTCCATTCTGGATGTGCCCTACGCCGATCTGGTGCGCCAGCCGGAGGCGACGCTGCGCCGCGTGTTCGGTTTTTGCGGCTTGGCGTGGGAGCCCGGATGCGAAGATCTGATCCGCAACGCGAATCCGGTGGCGACGCTCAGCGCCGCTGCAGTGCGCGAGCCGCTCCACGCGCGCGCCCTGGGCCAGTGGCAACGCTACGCCGTGCAGCTCGAACCCCTGCGCGACCGGCTCGCCGCCGAAGCCTGAACCGCCCGTTCCCGCCGTCACCCGCGGCGTGCGGCGTGTACGGTGCGTGATGACAGCGCTGTCGCGTCCACCCTGACAGTGGCCGGAACTTGGACAGCGCAGGTCCGGTTTGCCGGCGCATGCGGACGGGCGCCAGACCGCGGAGCCATGCGCCTCAGCGCCTGTTTGCGGTGTCGACATTCGGTGGCGCCTGCGTTTCAGGCGTGGATCGATGCAGGAAATGTGTGCTGCAGCGCACGTTGACAGCGTTGTCAATTTTGACCAGACTGGCCCCGTTGAGGCGGTTGGGTGGTTGCAGCGCTGGCGCCTGAAGGCTGTTGGCGTCCAGTGGTCGCCGCACTTCGTGCGACGAACCACGCTTGCACTCCCTTCGCCGGCTTCGGGGATCGGCTGCGGTTCTGGCTGCAAGGGGACCACGGCAGACACCGTAATCGGGCGCTTCGCGCCCTCTGTCACGAAGGGGAAATTCATGAACAGGAATGCACGGAAGTTTCGCGCCAAGCCGCTGGTGGTGGCCATCGCCGCCACGCTGTGTCTGGAAGTGGCGGCGGGCGCGTGGGCGGGTGATCCCGCGAACGGCGGTGCCAGCGGCATGAACGCCGCGCCGTCGGCGCAGGTCGATCCGCAGTCGGATCAATCGACCACCACGACGACCGCCACCAAGCCCAAGCGGGTGAGCAACAAGGAAAAGGAGGCGCAGACGCTCCAGGCCATCACGGTGACCGGCATCGCGGGCTCCCAGGAGCGCGACCTGGTGCTGAAGCGCTACGCGCCGCAGATCCAGGATTCGATCACCGCGGTGAACATCGGCCAGCTGCCTGACGTCACCATCACCGATGCGCTGTCCCGCGTGCCAGGCGTGCAGATCGGCCGGTCGGGCGGCGAGGGCAGCACGATCTCGGTCAATGGCCTGCCGGAAGTCGCGCAGACCCTGAACGGCGAGCAGTTCGTGTCGCCGGGCGGCGACAGCGGCGTTTTCGGGGCGGCCGGCAATGGCGTTCCGGACCTGGCCTCCAACCAGCCGGACTTCATCGACATTCCACCGACGCTGTTCTCGGGTGTCGACGTCATCAAGTCGCTGACGGCGTCCAACATCGCCGGCGGCGTCAGCGGCATCGTCAACCTGCGTACGCACCGTCCGTTCGACTTCAAGCCGGGCTGGACCCTGAACGGTTCGGTGACCGGCGACTGGGGCGATCGTACGCAAAAGCTCAACAAGTCGGGTTCGTTCCTGGCGAGTTATCACAACGATCGCTGGGGCGCGTTGCTGACGGGTTCCTACAGCGAAGAAAACATCACGAACGACGCACCGACGCTGGCGCTGTTCGGCAGTACCGTCGCGGATGCGGCGAAGGTCACCGAACAGGACGTCGGCTTCAACTTCGGCGGCGCGGGCGGGCCGCTGGGCAACAGCACCGCCAAGGGCTCCAATGACTTCTACTACAACTGGGACTACAAGAGCTTCGACAGGACGGACACCAACCGCAAGCGCGCCGGCCTCGATGGCGCCTTCCAGTACAAGATCAGCGACGCACTGACGCTGATCGCGGAAGGCATGTACACCAAGATGAAGGAGACCGACTACCGCTATTCCGTCCTATTGCAGTCGGCGCAGGGCCTGCAGCCTGGTCCCGTGGCGCCCGTCGTTTCCAACGGCAACGTGATCAGCGGCTACAACATCTACTCGCAGATCGCCGGCCAGACGCTGCTGGCGCACGGCCCGACCGCATCCTTGAACACCAACCTCGAATTGAAGTTCGACAACGGCGGCCTGTTCAGTGGTGATTTGCGCTGGGTGCACGGGCGTGCGCACAAGGTCTACAACTTTGCGGGCGCCGACATGTACCCGAACCAGGGCAACGACATCACGCTGCCCGACGGGACCGAGACCTTCGACAATCCGGACGGGCTTCCGAACGCGCTGCCGGCGTATCTCAACCTGATGGGCGAATATCCGCAGGTGCACATCACGCCGGATCTTTCCAACTTCTCGAACTGGGCGCTGGTGTCCTCGTACGCGGCCGCCGACCGCATCGACACCAAGATGAACGTGTACCGCGGTGACGGCACGCTGCACTTCGACGATGGCATCCTCGACTCGTTCGACTTCGGCGCCCGTTACGAGAAGCAGAATTACGTCTTCAACTACTTCTACTACCTCACGCCCCTCGACCCGAACGGATCGTGCGCCGATCCGCTGGGCCCGGGGCCGCTGGATGCCTGGAACCGCTATCTCGATCCGCGCAGCGGCCTCGTGTGCGACAACTATTCCATCAACGGCAACAACGGGTCCATAGCCGCGCCCATGCAGGTCACCAACATGCCGGCGGGCTGGCTGACCGCGTTCAACGGGTTCAGCCCGATGACGATCACCTCGGGTCCGAACGGCAGCACGGTGTTCCCGGCACTGAGCAAGCAGGCGCTGGAGAACCCCGTGCAGTATCTGGAAACCCGCGCCGGAACGTTCTTGAGCGGCACCCCGACGGCGTTCCAGGATCCGACCCAGTCGTGGATGGTCAACGAGCGCATCAAGTCGTTCTATGGCCAGTTCAACCTGTCCGGCGAGCTCGGTTCGCTGCCGTGGAACAGCAACATCGGCATCCGCCGGGTCGACACCAACATCCAGGTGATCAACTACCAGACCAATTCCAGTGACTTCATCGGCAACAGCGGCTCGTGGAACGGCGTGCTGATCAACCAGGGCGCGAAGGTCTTCAACAACAACTACGACAGCTGGCTGCCCGCGTTCAACTTCGCGTTGAACGTCACCGACGATCAGATCCTGCGCCTAGCGTGGAACAAGACCCAGGCGCAGCAGAGCCTGAGCGATCTCGGCAGGGGTTCGTCGGTGTTCTACGAGGTCAACGGCAATCCACCGGTGGATCCGACCCTGCCGCAGAACGCGCAGATCTTCGTGAATGCCGTGGCCGGCAACCCCGACCTGAAGCCCTATGCGTCGAAGAACATCAACCTGTCCTACGGCTGGTACTTCAACCCGCAGTCGCTGTTGTACGTAGGCGCGTTCTTCATGAACGTGTCCTCGTTCCCGATTTCCGAAACGATCCAGGAGCGCCTGCCCGACGCCGACGGCGTGGTGCGCCGCGCGGGACCGGTGCAGACGATCGTCAACGGCAGCGGCGCGATCATCCGCGGCCTGCAGGGTGAATACCGCACCCAGTTCACGCAGTTGCCGGGCTGGCTGGGTGGGTTCGGCCTGAACCTCAACTACACCTATCTGCGCTCTTCGCAGAACGGCGCGGCTGGCGCATCACACACCTACAACGCGATCGTGTTCTACCAAAAGGACAAGGTGCAGGCCCGTCTGGCCTACAACTGGCAGGGCAAGTCGTTTGCGTTGAGCAACAGCGCAACGGGCGACGTGCTGAACGTCTACAACAGTCCGCAGGGCTATCTGGACGCTTCGTTCCAGTACGACCTGACCAAGCAGCTGTCGGTGATCGCGCAGGCGACCAACCTCACCGATACGCACGATCGGCAGTACATCGAGGGCACCAGGTACTGGTGGTCCGACAACATTTCCGAGCGGCGTTACTACGCGGGGCTGCGCTTCACGTTTTGAGTCCAGTCCGGGGCCGCGCCAAGCGGCCCCGGCGACCCACAACCACGCTCGACGGCAGCGCCTCTTGGGGTGTCCGCCGTCGAGCTTTTTTTGCGGCGTCGCGCTGCGGTCCGGCGCACGGGCCGGGCGGGCCGCGGGAAGGGCAGGAAATGCGTCGCGCCGGCACTGTACCGGTGTACGTGGCGATGGATAATCGCACGACCCGTTCCGTCGCCACGAATGCCTGCCTGATGTCCAGCGCGTCGCCATCGGATGCTACCGCGGCCAGCCTGTCGCCCACCGCGCGTCGGTTCGCGCGGCACCTGCAGGCCGCCGCCGATGCCCTGCGGGAAGGCGACCTCGGGCGCGCGGAGCAGTACCTCGCGCTGCTGGCCGAGATCCGTCCGGACGATCCGGAGTTCCTGCGCTTGAGCGCGATCGCGTGCGACCTGCGCGGCGAGTCGCCCGAGGCGATCGAGGTCATGCAGCGTGCGCTGGCGCTGCGCGTGGACGACGCGGTGTATCAGAACACCATGGCAACCGTGCTGACGCACGCGGGCCGCCTGGACGAAGCTGCCGAGGCCCTGCAGCGGGCGTGTGCCTTGCAGCCGGATCTGGCTGTCGCCTGGTACAACCTTGGCATCGTGCTGGCGCGCGCGGGCCGTGGCGATGAAGCGGTGGACGTCTTCCAGCGCGCGGCCGAGCTGGACCCCGGGCATCCGGCGATCCGCGTGCAACTGGCCGAGGCGCTGCGCAATCGCGGCCAGGTTGCGGCGGCGGCGGCCGAGTATCGCCGCATCGTCGGCGGTGCGCCTTGGGCCGGGTTGGCCTGGCAGGGCCTGGCCGATCTGAAGACCATTCCATTGGCGGAGGGTGATCTCGATCGCATGCGCGCAGCGCTGGCGGCACCGCAGGCGACGCCGGCCGATCGCATCGCGCTGGGTTATGCGATGGCGCGGGCGCTCGAGGATGCCAAGCTCTACGCCGACGCGCTCGCGGCGCTGGAGCGTGCGAAGGCGCTGGCGCGGCAGTGGCAAACCTGGGATGCCGCCGCGTTTTCGCGCAACGTCACCGAAGTGACCGGCGCGTTCACGCATGTCCCCAGCGGCGCGGACGTCGAGGCGTTGGGGCACGAGGTCATCTTCATCGTCGGCATGCCGCGCTCGGGCACCACGCTGGTCGAGCAGATCCTGGCCTCGCACCCGCAGGTGCGGGGTGCGGGGGAGCTCACCGATCTTAAGGGCGTGCTGCTGGCGGAATCCCAGCGCCGCAACGCGTCATTTCCCGACTGGGTCCACGCCGCCACGCCCGGCGACTGGGAACGCCTGGGCCGGCGCTATCTCGAACGTACCGCGGCGTGGCGGCGCCGGCAGCCCATTTCCACCGACAAGCTGCCAAGCAACTGGCTGTTCGTGGGTGCGATCATGGCGATGCTGCCGGGCGCGCGCGTCATCTGTTGCCGCCGCGATCCGCTGGAAACCTGTTTTGCCTGTTATCGGCAGTACCGCGCGCAACTGGACTACGCGGGGACGTTTGCCGATCTCGCCGCGTTCTGGCGCGATTACGACCACGCCGTGCGGCTGTGGCGGACGGCATTCCCGGATCGCGTCTTCGAACACCGGCATGAAGCATTGCTCGCCGATCAGGAGGGCGTTACGCGCCGGCTGCTGGACTTCTGCGGTCTGCCGTGGGATCCGGCCTGTCTGGAATTTCATGCCAACGCACGCGTCGTGTACACGCCCAGCGCGACCCAGGTGCGCGAGCCGTTGCAGGCGCGGGTGCCGCGCGCCGAGCGTTACGGCAAGCTGCTGGATCCCCTACGCGCGGCACTGCACCTGCCACCCTTCGTCGCGGCCACGTGATGGCGTTCAGGCCGGCGGGACCTCGATCCCTTCGGCCGCCAGCAGCCGAAGCAAGGGTTCGAGCTCCGCTGCATAGTGCTTCCAGCGGGCGACCGCGTCGCGGTAGATGCGCGAACGGACCTGGACCGCGCTCGCGGTGGCGACCGGCGCGCGATTCTCCTCGAACGCGAGACACGCGGCGTTCCACGGCAGGCCGCAGAAGTCCAGCAGCTGGCGCGTAACGCCCTCCTGATCCGCAACCAGCGCTTCGTAGTGAACTTCGAGGATGCGGCCGGGGAAAGCACCCTGCCATTGCCGCATCAGGCGATCGAACCGCACGTAGTAGTGGCCGGCATCGGCGAGATCACAGGCGTAACCGTGGAAAGGCGAGCCCTCCGAGAACACTTGGCGAAAATTCCCGAGGCAGGTATCGAGCGGATTGCGCCGCAGGCAGACGAGTTTGGCGTTGGGCAACGCGTTGGCGATGTACCCGGCGTACAGGAAGTGGTGCGGGAACTTGTCGACGAAGTGCGCTGCGCTGCCGGTAACGGGTCGCGTGTTGGCGAGGTATTGCGCGCCGAGTGCGCGCCAGTCGAGTTCGCGCGAACGGTCGATGGTGTCGGCGTCGATCAGGTCTTCCGTCGGGCTGTTGCACGCGTATTTCAGCAGCATGCCGAACTGCTTCAACTCGCCCGCCGAGGTCACGTCCGGATGACTCGACAGGATGCGATCCACCAGCGTGGTGCCTGAGCGCGGCATGCCGAACACGAAGATCGGTTCGGCGCTGGCGCAGCCCACGGACGCGGGCTGTGGGCGCGGCGCGTGTTCGGCCAGGGCATCGAAGACGCGCGCGTCGCGCGCAAAATCGTAGCGCCGGCGCAGCTTGCCGATCTGGTTGCCTGCGGCGAAATGTGTGAAGGCGTGCGCGTAATCGCCGAGGTCCTCGTATTCCTTGCCCAGCGCCATGTTGAGGCGTTCGACCGCCTGCGCCTCGCCGGCGTGCTTTGCGAGCAACGCAGCCAGCCCGTCGACGTGGTTGTGCTGGGCACTCTGTCGGCGCACCTGCGAGCGCACGGTGTACGCGTCCCAGAAGTCCGCCTGCAGCCGGATCGATTCGTCGATCTCGCGTTCGGCGCCGGCGAGGTCGCCGTTGAACATCAACGCGGCCGCGAGGTTGTAGCGGGCGCGTGCATCCTGCGGGCGTGCCGCGACCGCGAGTGCGTACACCTTGGCCGTGCGGCGGTGCGCATCGTTCATGCTGTAGGCCGCGGCCAGTGCGTCGAGCGTTGTCTTGTCGGCGGGCGCGGTGGCGAGCACCTGGTCCGCGGCGGCCAGGGCGTCGCGCGAAAGCTGCGCGACGGCCAGGGCCTCGCCGTGCAGCGCGTGGAAGTTTCGGGGCCCGGGGTTGACGCCGCCCTGCGCCTGGAGGTGCACGACCGCGCGCCAGAACTCGCGCAGCGCGCCGAGTGGCCCCGGGGCGTGGTGTTCGTCCTGGTAGCGCCGATACACCGCATCGAAATCGAAAGGCGGCAGCTCGAAGGGTGGAAAGCCGCCGTGCTGCACCAGCGTGTCCGCGGCGGCCTTGGCCAGTGGAAAGAGCGCGCGGACGCACGCGGTGTTCAATACGCGTGCACGCTCGGATCCGTCCGTTCCGGCGAGGTCGAAGGTCCCGGCCTGGTGCACCTCGGCGCGCCAGACGGCGCCCCGCGCATCCTCGCAGATCACGGTCAGCTCGAGGGTTACCTCGTAGCGGGGCGGCCCCAGCGGCCGGCTGCGGTTGCGCAGGTTGAAGCGCACGCGGCGATCGCCGCCTCCGGCGGGTCGTGCGTCCCGGTCGGGTGCAACGTCGAACGCGACGTGGGTGGCGTAGACCCGCTGCGGCGGGCGGGTTGCGCGGCCCATGCCGCCGAGGTCTGCGCTTGCCGGTGTCTGCGCCACGCTGGCTCCCCTGCGCGCTCCTGGTGCGATCGCGCCTCGCGAACTGCACGGGGCGTCCGCCCACCATCTTACCGAGCGGCCCCGCCGGGGCCCAACGTGTCCGCAGACGACAACGGGCGCCGCGGCGCCCGTTGTGTGCCGTGAAGAAACGCGCCGGTTACAGCGAGTAGTACATCTGGTATTCCAGCGGATGGGTCGACGCGCGGTAGGCGGTGACTTCCTTCATCTTGACGCCGATGTAGGCATCGATGAAGTCGTCGCCCATCACGCCGCCGGCCTTCAGGAACTCGCGATCGCGGTCGAGTGCTTCCAGTGCCAGATCGAGCGAGGCACACACCTGGGGGATGTTGCGCTCTTCCTCGGGCGGCAGGTCGTAGAGATCCTTGTCCATCGGCGCGCCCGGCTCGATTTTGTTCAAGATGCCGTCGAGCCCGGCCATCATCAGCGCGGTGAAGGTGAGGTAGCCGGACTGCATGGGATCTGGGAAGCGCACCTCGATGCGGCGGCCCTTGGGACTCGAGACATACGGGATGCGGCAGGACGCCGAGCGGTTGCGCGCGGAGTAGGCCAGCATCACCGGCGCTTCGAAGCCCGGCACCAGGCGCTTGTAGGAGTTGGTGGTGGAGTTGGCGAACGCGTTGATGGCGCGCGCGTGCTTGAACACGCCGCCGATGTAGTGCAGCGCGAGCTGCGAGAGCCCGCCGTACAGCTCACCCGAAAACAGGTTCTTGCCGTCCTTCGACAGCGACTGGTGCACGTGCATGCCCGAGCCGTTGTCGCCCACGATGGGTTTGGGCATGAAGGTGACGGTCTTGCCGTGCGCGTGCGCGACGTTGCGGCAGACGTATTTCATGGTCTGCAGATCGTCGGCCTTGCCGAGCAGGGTGTTGAAGCGCACGCCGATTTCGCACTGTCCCGCGTTGGCGACTTCGTGGTGGTGGACTTCGACCACTTCGCCCAGCGACTCCAGCACCGTGCACATTTCCGCGCGCAGGTCCGCCAGCGAATCGACCGGGGGTACCGGAAAATAGCCGCCCTTCACGCCGGGGCGATGGCCACGGTTGCCGTCCTCGTATTTGTAGCGCGAGCTCCACGCGCCTTCTTCCGAGCCGATTTCGTAGAACACGTGGCCCATGTCGTTCTGCCAGCGCACCGAATCGAAGATGAAGAACTCGGGTTCGGGGCCAAAAAACGCGGTGTCGGCGATGCCGGTCGATTTCAGGAACGCCTCGGCGCGCCGTGCGATCGAGCGCGGATCACGACCGTAGGCCTGCATCGTCGATGGCTCCAGCACGTCGCAGACGATGTTCATCTGCTTGTGCGCCGCGAACGGATCGACGAACGCAGTCGCGGGGTCGGGCAACAGCACCATGTCCGATTCGTTGATGCCCTTCCAGCCCGTGATCGACGAGCCGTCGAACATCTTGCCGTCCTCGAAGGTGTCGGCATCGATCGTGTGCGCGGGAAAACTCACGTGGTGCTGGACGCCACGCATGTCGGTGAAGCGCAGGTCGACAAACTCGATGGCTTGCGAGTGGAGGGATTCCAGCAGTTCGTCAGCGGTCATGGTGCACTCGGGTGAGGGAAGGTTCGATTATCAAACAGCATGCAACGTGCCACGCGCGGATCATGGCACTTCAATGGGTTACGCGATGCGCGGTGGAGACACGCACCACGCGTGCAAGGTGAATGCACAAAACTGGTGCGTAGGTCGAAAGTCGCCGGCGACTCAGCACAGCTTGGCTCCCAGCGGCACGGATTGGTCGGGGACGCAGAGGGCGACGTCCCCGTTGGCATCGTGGAAGCCGGTGATGAGGCACTCGCTCATCAGCGGCCCGATCTGCTTCTTCGGAAAATTGACCACGCCTACCACGAGCTTGCCGACGAGCCGTTCGGGCCGATAGAGCGCCGTGATTTGCGCGCTGGATTTGCGGATGCCGATGTCGGGTCCGAAATCCACGCGCAGGACGTAGGCGGGCTTGCGCGCGGCAGCGAACACGTCGGCCGCGACGATGCGGCCGACACGCAGCTCGACCTTGGCGAAATCATCCCAGCCGATCAGGTCCATCGCATACCTCCAAGCCATGCATACTACCGACCCATGCAGGCACAGCGCGACATGCCACCGTCAGGCGAGGCCGAACAATGGTGGCGGGGTGAATGGCCGTTGCCCATCGCGCTCGTCATCCTGCTTGGCGGTTGGTGGCTGCAGCCCGTGTACGCCGCCCAGGGGGCACAGAATTTCGCGGTCGGCATCGCGTTTGCCGCGTTTTTCCTCGGCGCGCTGGCGGCGGCGATCCTGGCCACGCATCACGCCGAGCATCTGGCGGCGCGTTTCGGTGAGCCCTACGGCACGTTGATGCTGACGCTGTCGGCGATCTCGCTCGAGATCGCGACGGTGGTGACGGTGATGCTGCACAACGCGGACAACCCCGAGTTCGGGCGTGACACCATGTTCTCGGTGGTGATGATCGTCCTGAACGGCATCATCGGCACGGCGCTGCTGGTCGGCGGCCTGCGCCACCACGAGCAGACCTACAACCTGCGTGGCGCCAAGGCGTTCCTGAGCCTTTTGATTCCGCTCGCGACGCTGGCGCTGATCTGGCCCGATTTCACCATCACGACGGGCGAAGGCACGTTCTCACTGGTGCAGAAGGTATTTCTGCTGGTGATGTCGCTGCTGCTGTACGCGGCGTTCCTGGTGATCCAGACGCGCACGCACGCCAATTTCTTCATCGCCGAGGCCGAAGCCATGCGGCAGCCGCCGGCGCGGCCCGGCTCGCGGCACGGCTGGGTCATCCACGCGGTGTTGCTGCTGGTGTACCTGTTGCTGGTGGTGCTGCTGGCCAAGCTGTTTGCGTTGCCGCTGGAAACGGGGGTCGCGCGGCTCGGCATGCCCGCGACGCTGGCCGGCTTTGCGGTGGCGGTGCTGGTGTTGGCACCCGAAGGCATCGCGGCGATCCGCGCCGCGCGCTTCAACCAGATGCAGCGCGCGATGAACATCGGTCTCGGCACGGCACTGTCGACGATCGCGCTGACGGTGCCGGCGATCCTGCTGATCGACCTGTTCCTCGGGCGCCAGGCGGTGCTGGGCCTGTCGCCCGTGAACACGATGATGCTGGTGCTGACCTTCGGCGTGTCCATCCTGACGCTGGGCAGCGGGCGTACCAATGCGATGCAGGGGCTGGTGCACCTGCTGCTGTTCTGCGCCTATTTCGTATTGTTCTTTTCACCGTGACGCGCGCCTGAGCGCGACCGGAGTCCCGCATGCTGGCCCTGTGGCTGAAAGCCTTTCACATCATCGGCGTCGTGACCTGGTTCGCCGGCCTGTTCTACCTGCCGCGGCTGTTCGTGTACGCCGCCGAGGCCCGCGAGCCCGAGGTGCGCGCGCGGCTCAGGACCATGCAGCGGCGCCTGCTCGTCATGACCCATATCGGCGGTGCGTTCGCGGTGGCCTTCGGCATCGCGACGCTGGCGGCCGAGCCGTTTTACCTGCACGCGCTGTGGCTGCATGTGAAGCTGGTGCTGGTCGCGGCGCTCATCGTCTATCACGGGGTGCTGGTCAAGCTGACCCGCGATTTCGCGCGCGACGACTGCGCCTGGACCTCGCGCACGCTGCGCTGGTTCAACGAGATTCCCAGCCTGCTTTTGGTCGCCATCGTGATCCTCGCGGTGGTAAAACCCGCCTGATGCGCCCCAACTTTCCAGCTTGATATAGTGCGAGCGACTGGGGGACCACGCGGATGGCATCGCAGACAGCGCAGCATGATCCGGACGCCGAACTCGAAGCGGCCTTTCACCGGCATCTTCCGCAGCGGCTGAAGACCCTGATGCGGCGCGCCCGCGCCCAGTGCCGCAGCGGTTGGGATTGCAACGTCGCCCGCGCGCTGCACGACGAGATCGCGCAGCTGGCGGGCGCCTGCGGACGCTACGGCATGCTGGAACCGGGCGAACGCCTGCAGGCGCTGGAGACCGCGCTGGCGCCGGCCGTCGCCGCCGGCGGCGTGCCGGATGCCGCGGCGGCCGCGCGCATCGATGGCCTGCTGGACAGCCTGCGCCCGCACCTGCAGCAGACACCTCCGGCGCCCGGGGGGTGGACAAGGACACCTGCGGGTGCGGCCGCCACGGGGCCGTTCCCGCGCGCGGAGGTGCCGCCACCGGGCTACTGGACGCAGCTGGGCGTGGCCGATCCCGGGCTGGCGACCATCGCCGCGCCCGCGGCCAACGAGCCGGTCGTCGCGCCGCCGTCCGTGCCGGATGGCACCCGCGCGCCGCGTGTCAGCATCGTCAATGACGACGACCCGCTGCTCAACGAGCTGCTGTTGCGGCTGGACCAGAAGGGCTGCGAGGTGGTGCTGCAGGATAGCCTCGATGGCCTGCTGGATGAGCTGCAGCGTGCGCCGCCCGAGCTTTCCGTCGCGGTGATCGACGCGCGCACGCGTCTCGATCCGTTGGCGATCGCCCTGCGCGCGGCGCGCCAGGACCCTGCGCATCGCGTGCGCCTGTTGCTGCTGCTGCGCGGTGGCGACGTCGACCTGCGGCTGCGCGCACTGCGCACCGGCGCCGATCGCTGCATCGCGCTGCCCGTCAATGCGGATACCGTGGTCGCGACCGCGCTGGAACTGGCCGCGGTCGATGAGGAAGGCCCCTATCGTGTGCTGATCGTCGACGACGATCCCGCGCAGTCGCTGTTTGCGCAGGCGATCCTGCGGCGCGCCGGCATGGAAACCCGCATCCTCGCCGAATCGCTGCCGGTGCTCGACGAGCTCGACCGCTTCCAGCCCGACCTGCTGCTGCTCGACCTCAACATGCCCGACTGCGACGGTTTCGAGCTGACCGCGCTCATCCGCGAGCGCGCGGGCTACGTCAACACGCCGATCGTGTTCCTGTCGGGCGAGCTGGACGAAGACCGCCAGTTTGCGGCGCTCGACGCCGGCGCCGACGATTTCCTGCTGAAACCCATCCGGCCGACCCACCTCGTGGCCGCCGTCACCAACCGGATCCGCCGGGCGCGCGCGGCGAACACCAGTGCCCATCGCCGCCGCCGGCAGGCGGCAGCGGGCGGGATGCACGCGCGGCCCCAACTGTTCGATGCGCTGACCGAGCACCTCAGCGCCAGTGCGGGCGCCGCGCAGCGTGGCGGCCTGCTGGCCGTCGAGGTGGACGACGCCACGCGACTGCGTGCGCGCATCGGCCCGGCGGCGTTCGAGCGCGTGCTGACCCAGGTCGGCGAGTTCCTCGCCGGGCGTGCGGGGGGCGGGATGGTGATTGCGCGGCACGGCGACGCGGGTTTCCTGCTGTTTGCCGCGACCCACGACGAGGACGGCCTGGCCGCGCTGGCGAGCCAGATGCTGGCCGCGGTGGGGGATCTGCGCTTTGGCGCCCGCGCGTTTGCGCTGCGCTTGCGCTGCGCGGTGTACGCACTGGCCGCCGAGGATGAGGCAGCCGGCGCGCTGGCGGCGGTCGAACGCACCCTATCCGCCGCGCGCGCGCGCGGCGATCACCTGGTCCGGCATTCGCAGCTGGCCGCCGAGCCCGCGGCCGTCGGCGAGCGCCTCCGCGCGGCGCTGGCCACCGGTGCGCTCGCGCTGGTGTTCCAGCCGGTGATCCCGATCCGCGGCGCGGCGCTGCCCCAGTACCAGGCGCTGCTCCGCCTGCATGCCGACGGGCATGAATACCGCGCGGGCGAGTTGGTCGCCGCGGCCATCCAGGCGGGCAGCATCGCGCGCGTGGATGGCTGGGTCATCGAGCGCTGCCTGGCCATCCTGGCCGGGCGACGGGATGCCGACCCCGTGCGCCTGTTTGCCAGCCAGTCGCTCGCGGGCTGGCGTGAAGGCGCGCGCTGCAACGCGCTGGCTCAGTTGCTGGCGGATGCGGGCATCGCCGCCGGTGCGCTGGTGCTGGAGTTTCGCCACGAGGAAGCCCGCGCCGATCCGCGCGTGCTGGTCGGGCTCGCGCCGCGGCTGCGGGAGGCAGGCGTAAAGCTTGCTTTGGCCGGCGTCGACCGCGAAGCCCTGGCGGCGGAGTGGCTCGAGCGCCTGCCACTCGATTACCTGAAGCTCCAGCCGGCGCTGGCCGGCGCCGAGCTCGCCGACGTCGTGCGGGTGGCGCACGCGCGCGGCCAGGTGGTCGTCGCCCCGCGGGTGGAGACCCTCGCGGCGGCCGAGGCCTTGCGCGCGACGCAGGTCGATCTGCTGCAGGGCAATTATTTTCGCGCGCCCGCGCCCGGCCTGGAGTCGATGGTCGCCGAGGGAGGAACCTGAGCGTGCCGCGCGAGCGCCCTGCGCCGTGGCTCCTGGGGTTGCGGCTGGCGGCCAGCGTGGCGCTGATCGCCGCGGCGGCGCTGGTCGGCCAGTGGCTGGCGTTTCCGCACACGCTGGTGCTGTGGGTCTTGCTGCTGGTGGCGCTCATCGCGACCTGGCTGCGTCGGCGGGGCGTGCCGCGGCAGCGCCGCGAGATCGCGACGGCGCCGACGCCCGACCCCGTGGACGTGGCCATGCGCACGCGTCTCGCCTCGGCGCAGGCGGAACTGTCGACGCTGCGCGGGGTGCAGCGCGAGCTGCTCGCCGCCAAGCAGGCCGCCGAGGCGGCGATGCTCGCGAAAAGCGAGTTTCTCGCCAGCATGAGCCACGAAATCCGCACGCCGCTCAACGGCGTGCTGCCGCTGCTCGACATCGTGCTGGGCACGGACCTCTCGCCCGCGCAACGCGAGTACCTCGTCACCGCCAACGCCTCGGCCAAGGAGCTGCTGCGGATCGTCGACGACATTCTCGATTATTCGAAGGCCGAAGCCGGCAAGCTCACGCTGGAGTCGATGAGCATCAACATCCGCGAGCTGGTCGACGGCGTGAAGCGGTTGCTGGAAAAGCCGGCCGAAGCCAAGGGCCTGGCCGTCCGCGCGGTGGTGGATGCCGACGTGCGGCCGGTGATGCGCGGCGATCCCATGCGCATCCGGCAGATCCTGACCAACCTCATGGGCAACGCCATCAAGTTCACCCAGCACGGCGGCGTGTCGGTGCGGGTCAGCCGGCGCAACGACACCGCCACCCAGCACGAGCTGTTGTTCGCGGTGCGCGACACCGGCATCGGTCTCGCGCCCGACGCTGCCGCGCGCCTGTTCCAGCCCTTCACGCAGGCCGACGCCACGGTGACGCGACGCTACGGCGGCACGGGCCTGGGGCTCACGATCTGCAAGAAGCTGGTCGATCTCATGGGCGGGCGCATCGGCGTGCGTTCGGAGCCGGGCCGCGGTTCGGTGTTCTGGTTCACCATTCCGTTCGAGAAGGCGCCCGGCGACATGGGCTCGGCCGCGCAGAACCTCGCCGATACGCGCGCGCTCGTGGTGGCCAGCCCGCAGCGCGCGCAGGCGATCCTGCCGGTGCTGGGGGCGCTGGAAATCGAGGCCGTGCAGACCGCCGATGCCCGCGCGGCATTGGCCCGGCTGCGCCAGGTTGCGTCGCTCGGGCGCACCTTCAGCTTCAACCTGCTGGTGGTCGACGCAGTCAGCGCCACCGGTGATGCGGCGGCCTTGTTGCGCGCCATCCTGCACGACCGTCAGCTCGACGCGGTGCGGCTCCTCGCGATCGGTCTGGACGAGGAGGCGCCCGATCCGCGCGTGGCGATGGCGCCGGCGCGGGCCGACGATGCCGCCGTGCGCCAGGGCGTGCGCACCGCCTTCGGGCTGGCTCCCAAGCCGCGCCCGCAGCCGGTCCTGAGCGTGTCGACGTTGCCACCGCAGGCGGCGGTCCCCGCACCGACGGCAGCCGCCGTCGATGCGCCGCTGGAACTGGCCGGCCGGGTGCTGCTGGTCGAGGATCACCCGGTCAACCAGAAGGTCGCGCAAAAACTGCTGGAACGCCTGGGGCTCGAGGTCGAGGTCGCCGAGAATGGCGAGGTCGCGCTGGAGAAGCTGCGCGCGCGGCAGTACGCGATGGTGTTGATGGACTGCCAGATGCCCATCCTGGACGGCTACAGCGCCACCCGGCGACTGCGCGAGATCGAAGGCCGACAAGGCCAGGCGCGCATCCCAGTGATCGCGATGACCGCGCACGCCATGGCGGGCGATCGCGAGCGCTGCCTGCAGGCCGGGATGGACGACTACCTCTCCAAGCCGCTCGACCGCGCCGAGCTGCGCGCGACGCTGGCCCGCTGGCTCCACGCGGCACCCGCCACGCCGGCGGTCCCTGCGGTATCGTTGTCGCCGTCCGCCGCCACGAGCCCCACGCCCACCGCCATGCACGATTCCCCACCGCCCAACACGCTCGATGCCGCCACGCTGGCCGATCTCGAAGACATCATGGGCAATGAAATTGCGACCCTGGTCGACACCTACCTGCGGGACGGCGCGGCGCGCATGCGCAACCTGCACGCGGCGGCCGAGCGCGGCGACGTCACCGAGGTGGGCAAGCTCGCGCATTCGCTGAAATCGGCCAGCGCCAACCTCGGCGCCATTCCGCTCGCCACGCGCGCACGCCAGGTCGAAGAGGCCGCGCGCACCGGCGAGCTCGCCGACCCGGTCAGCAGCGTGGCCGCGCTCGCCACGCTGTACGCCCATGCGTCCGATGCGCTGAAGCAGCGCTACAAGCGCGCCTGATCCGTCACGAACGGATGTGGGTCTGCAGGTAATTGGCGAGGCCGACCTGTTCGATCAGGCTGAGCTGCGTTTCCAGCCAGTCGATGTGCGCTTCCTCGCCGCGCAGGATATCGGCGAACAGGTCGCGGCTCGGATAGTCGGCGATCTGCTCCGCGTGGGCGATCGCGGCGCGCAGGTCGGGCAGCGCCTGGCGTTCCAGCCGGAGATCGCACTCGATGCATTCTTTTGGGTTTTGTCCGACCAGCAGCTTGCCCAGCTTCTGCAGGTTGGGCAGGCCTTCGAGAAACAGGATGCGCTCGATCAGGCGATCGGCGTGCTTCATCTCGTCGATCGATTCGCCACGCTCGTGTTCGGCGAGCTCCAGGTAACCCCAGTTCGCGTACATCCGGTAGTGCAGGAAATACTGGTTGATCGCGATGAGTTCGTTGCCCAGCGCCCGGTTGAGGTGCTCGATGACCTTGGCGTCGCCTTGCATGCTTGGGTTCTCCGATGACGGGCACCCGGCACTATAGCGCGCCGATCGGGCGCGCCCGGCGGAACACCCTGGCGTCAGGCGGCTTCCGGCAGCGCGCGGGCGCGCGTCTCGGATGCCAGTGCAGCGTCCACGAGTTGCCGGGCTTCGTCTTCACAGCACCCGCAGCAGGTCGTGCAGTGGGTCGCCGCCTGCACCGCCTCGAACGTCTGCGCGCCGTGCGCGACGGCACGACGGATGTCCTGGTCGGACACGGCTTTGCAAACGCAGACGTACATGGCTGGCTTCCGGTGGGGAGCCAGCATTCAAACGTAAATGAGAATGATTGTCAAGTGTATTTGCCGAAACCCTGCCGAAGCGCGGCACGCCGAGGGCAGGCCGTGGCGCACGTCACGCACGGGCCGTGGGCGTGCCGGTCCTCCGCGGCGGCGTAACGGCCGGAGAGGGTTTCGATCGCGGCCGCCCGCCGGTCGCTCGGGGTGGCGCCCCACCACCCAGGGAATGTTCGATCTTGCCGATTCCGTTCATGGTTCGACCCGCTCACCGCGAACGGAATCCATGCGTGAGCCGTTCGCCCTGAGCCCGTCGAAGGACGCGCAGACGGGTTGATCTAGGCGTCCGGATGCGGGTCGGCGGCGCTCGGCGTGACGCCGACCTCGACCGCGCAGGCGGCCTCGACCAGCGGCGCGAAGTAGCGCAGCGCGCGCCGGTAGACCTCGCGCTTGAAGTCGACCACGTGCTGCGCGGGGTACCAGAAATCCACCCAGCGCCACACGTCGAATTCGGGCGTGGTGTGGGCATCCAGCCGGAACGCGCTGTCCTGTTCCAGCATGCGCAGCAGGAACCACACCTGTTTCTGGCCGATGCAGGTGGGCCGCTGGCGGTGGCGTACGTAGCGCTGTGGCAGGCGATAACGCAGCCAACCGCGGGTAGCACCCAGGATCTCGACCTGTTCCGCACGCAGGCCGGTTTCCTCCTCGAGCTCGCGGTACATCGCCTCGTCCGGAGTTTCATCCGTATTCATGCCGCCCTGCGGAAACTGCCAGCCGTCGCGCTGGATGCGCCGCGCCCAGAACACCTGCCCGCTGGCGTTCAGCAGCACGATGCCCACATTCAGACGGTAGCCATCCACGTCGATCATGGCCTCGATTCAAGCACAATGGGCGAACCCGCGGCAAGTCGGCGGGCCGCGGCCGGCCGCAGGCGACGCGGCCGCTCCCGTCGGTTGCGCCGCGCGTGGCGCGTGGCTATAAGCGGCGGATTGCCGCCGGTGTCCCATGGCCTCGACGATCTTCCACCACTGGTTCGACCGCGTGCGCGCGCTGCCGCCGGCACGCCGGCGCTGGATCGGCGCGGGCGCGTGGGCTTCGATCGCGCTGGCGGTGTTCGTGCTGGGCGCGCTCGCGGGGCGGGGGCTCGGCTTCCCCAATGGCCCGGTGGCGCGTGCGCGCGCGCTCGCCACGCAAAACCTTGAGCTGAAAGCGCATCTGCAGAGCCTCGAGCAGCGGCAGCGCACGGCCTCGACCGCACTGGCGGCGCTGCGCACGTCGATGGCGGCACGCGACGCCGAGCTGCAGTCGCTGCAGCGCGAGCAGGCGGTCTACTCGCGGCTGATCGGCATCGATGGCGCGCATTCGGGTCTCGGCGTCCATGGCGTGGCCTTCAGTGCGGTGAAGGGCACCGACGCCTGGAACTTCGTGGTTACGCTGGTCAATGCGGCCGAGAACGCGGATGTCGCGCGCGGCACGCTCAGCCTCGCCGTGGAAGGCGTGCGCGCCGGCAAGCTGGCGACGTTGCAGTGGCAGGCGCTGGCGGGCACGCACGCGGGCGACGGCCTGCCGTTTGCCTTCAAGTTTTTCCAGCAGGTGTCGGGATCGCTGGTATTGCCCAAGGGCTTCGTACCCAATCGTGTGGTCGTGACCCTGAACCCCGAGGGCGGGCCGCCGGTCAGCCGCAGCCTGCCGTGGGAAGCGGCGGCCGGCCCGCCCGGTTCTTGAACGCCTGCGCCCATGCCGGCATCATGGACGGACGAGGTGTGCCATGTCCGATCGTGCCATTTCCGGGTCCGCCCTCACCATCACCGACGCCGCGCTCGCGCGCGTGCGCGAATTGGCCGGCGCGAACGCGCGCAGGCTGCGCGTATCGGTCGAAGGCGGCGGCTGCTCGGGGTTCCGTTACGGGTTCGCGCTGGTCGATGACGAAGCCGCCGACGATTTCGTGCTCGATTGCGACGATGTGCGGGTGCTGGTCGACCGACTGAGCCTGCCGTACCTCGCGGGCGCCAGCGTCGACTGCGTCGAGCAGCTGGCGGGCGCGCAGTTCGTCATCCGCAATCCCAACGCCAAGACCACCTGTGGCTGCGGCAGCTCGTTTACCGCGTGAGCCGCTTCGGCGCCCAGTCCGGCTCGCGCCCGATGAGTTCGGCTGAGCGCACCCACCGCAACGCGTTTGCCGCGACCCCGCTCGATCGCTGCGGCGAATATCGCGCCGATGCCGCGTGGCTGGCCGCGCAGCGGGCGGCGCCAACGGCCAGGTTCCTGGGTTGCGACGCGGCGGGGCACGCGCCGGCGCGCGACGGTCGCCTGTGCTGGCAGCCGCCCACGACGGCCCTGCGCGACGCGCCGGCCAATTTCCTCGGCCAGCTGCAGGGCGTGCCGGTGTGGGCCCTGCGCGCGCCGGTCGAACACGCGACGGTGTCCGACGCCCAGTGGCTTGGCCTGCGCGCCGCCGCCACCGTGCTCGATGCCACCGACGCGGGGATCTTCGCCTACGCGCGGGGGCTCGCCAACTGGCAACAGGGCGCGCGCTACTGCAACTATTGCGGCGGCGCATTGCACCTCGTCGCCGGCGGCCAGCGGGCCGAATGTTCGGCGTGCGGGCGTCTGCATTTTCCGCGCACGGACGCCGCGATCATCGTCATCGTGGAACAGGGCGACGCGTGCCTGCTGGGGCGGCAGGCGGCGTGGCGAGCGCACCAATACTCCACGCTGGCCGGGTTCGTCGAAACTGCTGAAACGCTGGCCGACGCGGTGCGCCGCGAGGTGCGCGAGGAAACCGGCGTCAGGATCCTCGACTGTGATTTCCACTCGTCCCAGCCGTGGCCGTTCCCGGCCTCGTTGATGCTGGGCTTCACCGCGGTGGCGGCGGGCCGGGCCATTCGCCTCGCCGACGGCGAACTCGAGGACGCGCGCTGGTTCACCGCGCACGAGCTCCGCGCGGGTCTGGCCGACGGCAGTCTGCGCCTGCCGACGCCGGCGTCGATTGCCTGGCGGCTCATCGAGCACTGGCTGCGCACGCGCGCGGGTGTCGAGCTTGGCGAGCTGCCGGGCGCCGACGCCGGCGCGTAGCCGCCGGCGCGGCCTGCAGGAATTCCGGGGCCCATGCACCTCGGTACAATCGGCCGGTCACCGTCCGGGCTCGTCGCATGGCCATCGCCCTCGTTGCCGCGCTGATCGTCCTGCTGGTCCTCACGTTGTGGCCCGGCAACGTCGAGGGATTGCGCAAGTTCGGCTGGTATCGCGCGTGGCTGGGTTCGCTCGCGTTCGCCGAGGGCGGCGGCCGCGTGGCCCTCGCACTCGTCCTGCCGGTGCTGGTGTGCGCCGTTGTCCAGCATTTCATTGCGGGCTGGTTCTATGCGCTCGCGGGGCTGGTATTTGCGGTGCTGATGCTGTTCTACACCTTTGGCCCGCGCGAGCTCGAACACGATTTCGAGGCCGTGCTGCACGAGCCCGACCCGGCGGCGCGCGTGGCGGCGGCCGAGCACCTGCGCAGCGTGCCTGACGGTGCGCCGCGTGCGTTCACCGCCGCCGAACTGGTCGAAGCCGCGGTGCTGGCCTCGCTGCGCCGGCGCTTTGGCGTGCTGTTCTGGTTCTTCCTGCTGGGTCCCGCCGGGGCGCTGGGCTATCGAATGGCCTGGGAAACGGCGCTCACCGACGATCCGCGCGTCGACCCGCGCACGCGCCATGCCGCGCGCCGGTTTGCCGACGCGCTCGACTGGATCCCCGCGCACCTCATGGTGTTCGCGCTCGCGCTGGTGTCGAACTTCGATGCCGTGATCGGCGCCTGGCGCAGGTGGCACCGGGCGGTACCGCGCGCCGCGTGGGAGCCCAATCCCGACTTCCTCATCACGGTGGCCCGCTCGGGCGTGGATGCCGATCTGACGGCGGACGCCGGCGTGGTGGCCGCGGCGCGCGATCCGGTGGCCGAGCTCGCCGACAGCCGGCGCCTGATGCTGCGCGTGCTGGTGGTGTGGCTCGCGGTGGTGGCGCTGATCGTGCTGGCGGGCTGGGTCGACTGACGCCGCCCCGGTGGGCGGGCCGCGCGGCCGCGGCGGCTATACTCGCGCGCTGCGTTTGCCGTTTCGCGCCATGCTGCTCTTTCTGTACACCGTCGTCATGTATCTCGCCACGCCGGTCATCGTGTGGCGCCTGTTGACGCGTGGCCTGCGCTATCGCGGTTATCTCGGACGCTGGCGCGAGCGGTTCGGGCGCTTTCCCGATCCGGGCGTGCGCGATTGCGTGTGGGTGCACGCGGTGTCCGTGGGTGAGGTCAACGCGGCCGCGCCCCTGATCGAATCCCTGCGGCGCCGCTATGCGCCGCGCCACCTGGTGGTCACCACCGTGACGCCGACCGGGTCCGACCGCGTGCGCAAGCTGTTCGGTGACGGCGTGTTCCATGTCTATCTGCCGTACGACCTGCCAGGCGCGGTCGCGCGCTTTCTCGATCGCATCCAGCCGGCGCTCGCGGTGGTGGTCGAGACCGAGATCTGGCCCAACCTGTTCCATCAATGCGGCCGGCGCCAGATTCCGCTGGCGCTGGTGAACGCGCGGCTGTCGCGGCGCTCGTTGCGCGGTTACCGCCTCATCCGTCCGCTGGTGCGGCGCGCGCTGGCCAGCGTGGCGCTGGTGTCGGCGCAGTCGCATGCGGACGCGCGCCGCTATCGCGTGCTGGGCGCCGACCCGGCGACGGTGTATGTCTCGGGCAACCTCAAGTTCGACGTCGCGCTGCCGCGCGCGGCGCGCGAGCTTGGCGCCGAGCTGCGCGCGTGCTGGGGCGAGCGGCGTCCGGTGTGGATCGCCGCCAGCACGCACGAGGGCGAGGAGCTGGCGGCGTTCGAGGCGCACCTTGCGGTGCTCGCCCGCATGCCCGACGCGCTGCTGTTGATCGCGGCGCGCCATCCCGAACGCTTCCGCCTGGTCGAGCACGCCGCGCGCAACCTCGGCTTCAGCGTGGCCACGCACACCGCCGGCGACGTCGATCGCGACACGCAGTGCCTCGTCATCGACGCGATGGGTGTGCTGATGCGCTATTTCGCGGCCGCGGACCTGGCGTTCATCGGCGGCTCGCTGGTCCCGATCGGCGGCCACAACGTGCTGGAGCCGGCCTCCCTGTCGCGGCCGGTGCTGGTTGGCCCCCACACCTTCAACTTCGAGGAGATCACGCGCAGCTTGATCGATGCCGGCGGCGCCCGGCGGATCGATTCGGCATACTCGCTGGGCGCCGCGGTGCTGGCGCTGCTGCGCGACCCTGACGCGCTGCACGCGATGGGTAGCACCGCGCGCCGTGTGTTCGCGCGCGAACGCGGCGCGGTGCGCCGCACGATGGTGCTGCTCAACCGGGTGTTCGCGCGGGCGCGCTACCGGGACGCGCCCGAGCCCGACGCTACTGCAGCAGGGCGTTGACGGCTTCGAGATCCTTCAGCGACAGCGTGCCGGCCGCGAACTTGAGGTTCAAGTTGTTGATGACCAGCGCGTGGCGCGCCTGCGAGTACGCGCTCAGGGCCGAGAAATAGTTGCTCTGCGCAATCAGCAGGTTGACGATGGTCTGGGTGCCGATCTCGTAACCGGCCTGGGTCGCATCGAGCGCGGTCTTGGCGGACGCCACCGCCTGCTTTTGCGCCTCGACCGCGCTGATGCCCGCGGTGATGGCATTGAAGGCGTTGCGCGTGTTGCTGACGGTCGTCCGGCGCGCTTGTTCCAGCACGTCGCGGGCTTCGTCGCGTTGCGCAATCGCCTGCTGGGTGCGCGCGAGGATGCCGCCGCCCTGGAACAGCGGCACGGTCAGCACCAGGCCCACCGTGGTGTCGTTGCGGCTGCTGTCGGCGCGCAGCACGCGGGTCACGTCGCTGGGCAGGCCCGCGAGGCCGGCGGCGGCGCCCGGACCCCAGCTTGGACTGCGCGAATAGCTGACCTGCGCGCCCAGCGTCGGCAGGCGCGCCGCGTGCGCGGCGCTGACGCCGTGCTGCGCCGACGACAGTTGCTCGCGTTCGGCGTCGAGCGCGGGGTTGCTGGCCAGCGCCGTCTTGACCCAGTCTTCCATGTCGTTAGGCTCGGGCGGGTTCAGCGGCAGGTTGTTGGTCAGCACCTCGAGCGTGCCGGTCGGCTGGCCGGTGATCTGGGCGAGGGCCTGGCGATCGTTGAACACCGCGTTGCGCGCGGCGATCACCTGGGCGATCGCCGTGTCGTAGGACGCCTTCGCGTCGGCAACGTCGGTGATCGCGGCAAAGCCCACGTCGTACTGGGCCTGCGCCTGGTCGAGCTGCTTCTTCAGCGAGGCCTCGTTCGACTTGGCGAATTTCAACTGGTCCTCGTCCGTGAGGACGGTGAAATAGGCCTGCGCCACCCGCAGGATCAGGTCCTGCTCGGCGGAAACATACTGCGCCGTGGCCGCGCGCGCGCTGGCCTTGCCGGCGCGCCATTGCTCGAAATCGCCGAGGTCGAACAGCACCTGGTTCAAGCCCACCGCCTCCGAGCGTGAGCGCAACCCGCCGCTGGAGGTATCGGAGCTGAGGAATTGCGGGCCGATCGGCGTGTCGACCAGGACGCTGTTGCTGCCGGTGCCGTGGCTGTTGGTGTAGGACACGCTGCCGTTGAGCTGCGGCAGCAGCACCGAACGCGAAATCGCTGCGCCCGCGGCGCCGATCCGGTTTTGCGCCTCGGCCTGCTTCAGCACGGGATCGGACTGCAGGGCCTGGCGGTAGGCGTCCATGAGGTTTTCGGCGTGCGCCGGCGCGATGCCGGCCACCGCAAGCGCCGCCAGCACCGCCACGCTGCACGCGCGGAGGGTCAAACGGCGAGGGGACGAGAGACGCGTGGTCATGCTTGGAGTTTCCTGGTGGTGTCGGCGCACTCCGCGCCGGCCGCGCTCACAACTGGAAGGTCGGCGCAAATTCGGCACCGGACAGATAGGGGGCGTCGGTTTCGAACAGGCGTTCCTCATTGAAGTTCCCGTCCGCGGCGCGCCGCAGCAGCACGGCTTGCATGGCTGGCTGCGTGCCGCGAATGACGAACAGGCGACCCGCCGGTGCCAGCCAGTTGGTGAATACCGTCGGCAGCGTCGCGACCGCGCCGGTCACGGCGATGGCGTCGAAAGCCTCGGCCGGCGCAAACCCGTCCAGCGCATCGGCGTGCGCGCATTCGACGTTGGTGATGCCGACGCGCGCCAGTTTTTGCGCGGCCGACGTGACGAACGCGGCGCGGCAATCGATGGTGGTGACGCGCGCCGCGAGGCGCGCCAGGCACGCGGCGAAGTAGCCGGTGCCGGTGCCGATCTCCAGCACGCGTTCGTGCGGCAGCGGCAGCAGCGCCTGCAGCGCGCGGCCCTCGACCACGGGCTTCAGCATGATCTGGTCGTCGCCGATCGGCAGCGCGACGTCGGCGTAGGCGAGCGCCTTGTAGGGTTCGGGGACGAAGGCGTCGCGCGGCAGTTGCGCCAGCACGTCGAGGACGCGCGCGTCGAGCACGTCCCAGGTCCGCACCTGGTTTTCCACCATGTTGTGCCGGGCCAGGTCAAGACGGGAGTTCATGTGTGTTCCTGTGGAGTTCCGATGGAGGCAAAGCCCTGAAAGCTTAGGCCGTTGCCACACCCCGAAGCAATGTGCAGCCTGCCGCCCGGGCCGGGGTGCGCGAAGTGCCGGAAGTCATCGCGCCCGCGTGACAGCGATCATTTCGACCGCGCATCGTGCGCTCGAAATGCCCTGGTTGGCTTCCGCCTGCCCGTCGCCCGACACGGTGTGTGCGGGCAGCAGGTCGATTCCGTTTGCCGCCGGCGTGCCGAACCATGAACGGAATCGCGGCAACCCACAGGGTGTTAGCACAGCGCGTGCCAGCGACCCTTGAAAAATACCCTCGCCACATCAACAACATGCATAGTCGTTCGCGTGAAAAGTCTGTCCGCGGACACGCGCGCGGACAGCGCGGACGCGAAATATGAACCCGTGAGTATAATATCGATATGTCTATTGCACATTGGCTCGACTCAACGGAGTGTGCGTCATGAGCGCTGCTCCCGAACGCGGGGCCGGTCCGGGGCGCCCCAAGGACCTGGAGAAGCGCGCCGCGATCCTCGAGGCGGCGAAGCGGCTGTTTCCGCAGCACGGTTTTGAAGGCACCAGCATGGACGCCGTGGCGGCCGAGGCCGGGGTCTCCAAGCTGACCGTGTACAGCCATTTCGGCGGCAAGGAGGCGCTGTTCGTCGAGACCATCCGCTGCAAGTGTGACAGCCTGCTGCCGCACCGGCTGTTCGAGGTCGACGTGGCCGCGCCCGTGCGGGCGCAGTTGCTCGGCATCGCGCGCGTGTTTTTCGGCCTGATGGTGAGCGAGGGCGCGTTGGGCATGCACCGCACGCTGGTCGCGAGTTCGCAGCAGTCGCCCAAGCTGGCGCGCCTGTACTGGGAGGCGGGCCCGATGCGGGTGCAGCATGCGCTGGCCGAGATGCTCGCCCGGGAAGTGGCGGCGCACCAGCTCGACATCGCGGATACGCATCTCGCGGCCACGCAGTTCTTCGCACTGCTGAAGGGCGAACATCACCCGCGCATGCTGTTCGGCTGTGGCCGCCCGAGCGCGGCCGAGGTCGAGGCGCATCTTGCGGCGTCGGTCGACATGTTCCTGCGCGCGTACGCCCCGCGTTGAGCCGCGTGCGTCGACCCGGCGCCGGCAAGCATTCCCACAGCGATCGGGCGTAACGTGCGCACGATGAGTGGGCGCCACCTGTCGCGGTTCGACCAGCACGCCGCCGCGGGCGGCGCGTTGGCGTTGTGGTGCGCGCTGCTGCTGCCGCTGGCGGTGCTGTTCCCGCCGATTCCGATCGACGAAACGCGCTATCTCACCGCTGCGTGGGAAATGTTCAACGCCACGCAGTGGCTGGTGCCGACCGTCGACGGCGCGTGGTACTCGGACAAGTCGCCGCTGCTGTTCTGGCTGATCGCGGGCGGCTGGAAGCTGCTGGGCGTGCACACCTGGGTGGCGCGCGTCGAGGCGCTGGCGATCGCGCTGGGCATGCTGCTGACCCTGCGGCGCCTCGCGCTGCGGCTGGGCCTGGAACGCGTGGGCGCCGAACGCGCGATGTGGCTGCTGGCGGGCTCGCTGGGCCTGGTCGTGTTCAGCACCGCGATCATGTTCGACCTGCTGCTGACGCTCACGGTGCTGGGCGCGGTGCACGCCTTGCTGGACCTTGATGCCGGCAAGTGGGCGCGCGGCACGCTCGCGCTGGGGATCTCGCTGGGACTGGGCTTCCTCGCCAAGGGGCCGGTCGTGCTGCTGCACGTCCTGCCGCTTGCGCTGCTGGCGCCGGCATGGAGCCTGACCGCGCGCCGGCAGGTCTGGCGCTGGTATGGGCTGGTGCTTGCGGGCTGCGTGATCGGCATCGCCATCCTCGCGTGCTGGCTGCTGCCGGCGGCGTGGTACGCCGGGCCAGCCTACTGGCATCCGCTGATCGACAAGGTGGCGGGACGCATCGACCACAGCTTTGCGCACCGCCGTCCCATCTGGTGGTACCTGCCCTTGCTGCCGGTGCTGGCGCTGCCGTGGCTGCTCGCGCTGCGCGCGCCGCGTGCCGCATGGATGCAGGTGTGGCGCGGCCGGTTCGGCCGGTTTTTCGCCTGCTGGTGGGTGGTGCCGTTCGTGGCGTTTTGCCTCATCAGCGGCAAGCAGGTGCACTACCTCCTGCCGCTGCTGCCGGCGTGGGCGCTGGGCGGGGCGTGGCTGCTGCAACAGGCGGGTTCGCGCTTGCGCCCGCGCCTGTTCGGTGTGCTCGCGGTGCTCATCGGTGTCGTGCTGCTGGCGTTGCCATGGCTCGCGGCACGTCGATATGGGCTGGCGTTGCATCCTGCACTCGCGGCCCTGGCGCTGGTGGCGTGGGGGGTGGCGGTCGGCGTGTGGCGCTGCTGGGGACACGATGCGCGCGCGCTGGCGCTGTCCGCCACCGCGCTGGTCGCGGTCGCGATGCTGGCCGGCGCCCTGGCCTGGCTGCCGGCGCTGGACGTGCAGCCCGAGGCGCGCTTCATCGATGCCGCCATGGCACGCGGGACCCCGATCGTGACCGTCGATTCCCCCGATGGCCTGTTCGGCTACGAGGGGCGCCTGCGCCAACCGCTGCACTGGGTCACGCCGGCTGCGCTTGCGGCCTGGTGCCGCGCGCACCCCGAAGGCATCGTCATGACCATGAGTCGCCACGGTGAACCCGCGACCGGCACGCCGTTCAAGACGTGGCCTTACCTGCTGTCGGGCTCGCGCCGCATCGCCGCGTGGCACGCCGCGGATCTCATCGCACCTGCGGATCGGGCGGCGCTGGTGCGCTGAACTGGCGCGGTATGACCACCGGCCGATGTGATGGCGGCCGTGCCGGACTATCCTCGCGGGATCGCCCTGCGAGGGAACCTGCCATGCGCCACTTGCACGCCTTGTCGGTATTGGTTGGTGCCGCGCTGGTCGCCGGCACGGCGCTGGCGCTGCCGCCGCTCGTCGAGGTACATCCTGAGCTCAAGGCCATCGTCGTCGCCATCGAGCCGGCCAACCTCCACGCGAGCGACGTCGCGCTGGTCGGGTTCGGTACGCGCCACACGCTGTCGACCACCACCTCGAAGACCCGCGGCATTGGCGCCGCGCAACGCTGGGTGCACGGCCGGTTCGCGGCCATCTCGAGGGGCTGCGGTGGCTGCCTCACGATCGTCGAGCCCGCGCAGTCCTTCACGGGTCCGCGGATGCCGAAGGCGGGCGCCGAGGTCAAGAACGTGGTCGCGATCCAGCGCGGCACCACCGATCCCGAGCGCGTGATCGTGATGACCGCGCACCTCGACTCGCGCAACACCAACATCATGGACGCCACGGGCGACGCGCCGGGCGCGAACGATGACGCCGCCGGCATCGCGGCGCTGCTCGAAACCGCGCGCGTGCTGTCGCACTACAAGTTCCCGGCGACGCTGGTGTATTCGGCGGACGACGGCGAAGAGCAGGGGCTCTACGGCGGTCGCATCATCGCGCAGTACGCGGTCGATCAGGGCTGGAACGTCGAGGCCGACCTCAACAACGACATGGTCGGCAACGACCACGGCGGCAACGGCGTCTACGATCCGCACACCGTGCGCGTGTTCTCCGAGGGCACCAAGACCAACGCCACGCTGAAGCAGATCGCATTCGCGCGCTTCTACGGCGGCCTCAATGATTCACCTTCGCGCAACGTCGCGCGCTACATGCAGGCGCTGGCCAGCCAGTACCTCGATGACTTCCACGTGCGCCTGGTCTACCGCACCGACCGCTACGGCCGCGGCGGCGACCAGCTCTCGTTCCTGGAGCAGGGCTTTCCCGCGGTGCGCGTATCCGAATCGGCCGAGGACTACGACCGCCAGCACCAGAACGTCAGGGTCGAAAACGGCGTGCACTATGGCGACGTGATCTCGGGTGTGGACTTCGACTACCTCGCCAACGTTGCGCGCCTCGATGCCATCACCATGGCGTCCATGGCGATGGCGCCCGCGCCACCGGCGGACGTCGGCGTCAAGGGTGCGCTGGCGTACGACACGACGCTCGACTGGAAGCCGTCGGCGGGCGCCGCGCGCTACCACGCGTGGTGGCGCGAGACGACCGCGCCGCAGTGGCAGCACGTGCAGGACGTGGGCGATGTCGGTTCCACGATCGTGAAGAACGTCATCCTGGACGACTATTTCTTCGGCGTGTCGGCGGTCAGCGCCGATGGCTGGGAAAGCCCGGTCGAGTTTCCGGGGTTTTCGGGCAGCTTCGCGCGCTCGCCAAAGCTCGATGCCGCGGGCGAGCCGACCGGCCAGCGCTACCCCAGCGCGTTTGGCAACCTGGCCGGCGAGGCGGTAGGGCCGGCGTCGTGGCGCATGGCACGCAAGTAGCGGGCCCCGTCGTCCCCTGGCACTCGCGCCTGCATCCCCCCGACGCTGCGCGTCGACCCCCTTCCTGCGGAAGAGGGTGTTGGCTCGCCTTGGCTTCCTTCCCCCTTCCGGGAGGAAGGGGGATCGAGGGGGATGTGCGGGCATACCCCTCGCCGCTGCATTTTGGCCGAGCCGCGTCTGCCGCGATCAACGGCGACGGGGCCCCTTGCACCCTGCCGGGCGAGCGTTTTTGCTGATCGCCATGCCTGTCCGGGGTCAGTGACGCGCATTGGCTCGATGGGTGGGGATCGCGTTCCACGGGTCGTCGGGCCAGGGATGGCGCGGGTAGCGTCCTTTCAATTCCTTCTTCACCTCGGCGTAGGTGTGGTCCCAGAAGCCCCGCAGGTCCTGCGTGACCTGGATGGGGCGACCGGCGGGCGACAGCAGGTGCAGCGTGACCGGCACGCGGCCGTGTGCGATGCGCGGCGTTTCGGCCAGTCCGAACAGCTCCTGCAGTTTCACCGCCAGCACGGGGGACGCGATCGCCGCACCCGCCGTGGGCTCGACCGCGTAGTCCAGTTTCAGCGTGCGTCCGCTGGGGACGCCGATCGCGTCGGGCGCGTCGGCATCGAGGCGCCGGTGTTGCTGGAAATCCAGAAGATCCGCGAACGCGCGCGACAGGGCCTCGGCCGACAGCGCGGCGAGCTTGCGATGCCCGGCCAGCGCGGGCGCCAGCCAGGTTTCCAGCGTGGCCAACAGCGCGCCATCGGAAACGTCGGGCAGGCCGGTGTCGGGCAGCGCGCGGCGCAGCCAAGCGATCCGCGCGCGCAGCCGCAGCGCGGCGTCGCTCCAGGGCAACGATTCGATGCCGCGACTGCGAATCCGCGCCAGCAGTGCGGGCAGCGCATCGGCGGGATCGGTCGGCACCGCGCGGCGTTCCAGCACGATGGCGCCGAAGCGCAGCTCCTCGCGGACCTCGACCACGTCGTTGGCGTTGATTTCCACCGCGCGCGCCCACCCGCAGCGCCGTGGAAAATCGCGTTCCAGCAGCGCGGGATCGAACGGTACGGCCACGCGGATCAGGCTGTCGCGCGCATCGAAGCGGGCATCGACGACGACGAGCCACGGCTCCCCGAACAGCGCGGAGGCGTCACCAAGTCGCGCCCCGCGGCCGTTGGCGAGCTGGTAGCGCCGCGGATCCCGGGCGTCTTGTCTGGCCGCGCGATCCGGAAACGCGTGCAGCAGCAGGTCGCCCACCGTGGTGGCGCCGGGCGTGCCGCTGGCGCCGTGGCGGATTTCGAGGCGCCTGCGCCAGCCGCGCGCGACCTGTTCGATCGCGGCCAGCGCGCGCGCGTCGGCACCCCGCGCGGCCCGGGTCCCACCGTCCCGCCAGGCGTGGAGCGCGGCTGCCTGCGCGCGCAGGTCGTCATCGCCTTCGCCGTGGAGCGGGAGGCGCGATTCGAGGAGGGCCAACAGGTCGGCGATCAACGGACGCAGGGCCGCCGGTGCGTGGACGGCCGCGGCCGCGAGGCGTGGAGCGGTGCCCAGGGCCAGCATCGCGCGGCCCGTGTCGCTCAGGCGCAGGTCGGCATCCAGCGCGCCCAACTGCTGCAGCAGTTCGTGGCCCGCAGCCAGGGCGCCGCGCGGTGGTGGATCGAGCCAGCGAAGCGCGGCCTCGCCGTCGGCGCCCACGCCCCACGCGGCGAGTTCCAGGGCCAGACCCGACAGATCCGCCTGCGCGATTTCGGGCGTACGCGCGGGCTCGAGGCGCCGGCTTTGCGGCCACAGGCGCAAGGCGAGCCCCGCGGCGACGCGCCCGGCGCGGCCCGCGCGCTGGTCCGCGGAGGCCCTGGAGATCTGCACGGTGGCGAGGTGCGTGAGACCCGAGTTCGGATCGAAGCGGGGTTCACGCGCCAACCCGGTATCGACGACGGCCCGCACGCCCGGCACCGTGATCGAGGACTCGGCGACGTTGGTCGCGAGGATCACGCGTCGCACCCCGGCTTCAGGGGGTGCCAGCGCGGCCCGTTGCGCGGCAATCGGAAGTTCGCCGTGCAGTGGCAGCACTTCTATCGCGGCCTGCGCATGTACGGTCGGCGGGCGCGCGGCCTGCACGCACGGGGTTGCATGGCGTGGGCTTTCCCTCGCCTGCGGTGGGGTGGGAAAGGGGTCCTGGATTGCCCCCTCGTGGCTTCGTGCCTCGCCGTCGGTCGCGCTCTCCCCCAGGCCGGCTTGGGAGGGTGGGGCTCCCGTGTGCAGCAACGGCTCCAGCATCCGCTGCACCCGCGCGATCTCGCGCCGGCCCGGCAGGAACACCAGCACGTCACCGCCGGTGGCGGCCAGCGCGTTCTCGATGCCGCGCCGGAGTTGCGCGATGTCGTCCTCGCCGCGGCGTGCAAGCGGGTATTCGATGCGCACCGGGTACGCCCGGCCCTCGCTGCGGAGCACGGGGGCGTCCAGCCAGCCGGCGACACGCTGGCCGTCCAGCGTGGCCGACATCACCACGATGCGCAGATCGGGCCGCAGGCTCGACTGCACGTCCAACGCCAGCGCGATGCCGAGATCGGCAGCGAGGTGGCGCTCGTGGAATTCATCGAACAGCAGCGCGCCGACGCCGGCCAGTTCGGGATCGTCCTGCAGCATGCGCGTCAGGATGCCCTCGGTCACGACCTCGATGCGGGTCCGCGTCGAGACGCGCGCCTCGAAGCGGATCCGGTAGCCGACCGTCTGGCCGACGGCCTCGCCGCGTTGCGCCGCCATGAAGTCCGCCGCCGCGCGCGCCGCAATGCGGCGGGGTTCCAGCAGGATGACCTTGCGGCCCGCAAGCCAGGCTTCGTCGAGCAGCGCCGGCGGCACCCGGGTCGTCTTGCCGGTGCCGGGCGGCGCTTCCAGCACCACGCGCGTGCGCGCGCCCAGCGCGGCGCGCAGCGCGGGCAGCAGCGGGGTGATCGGCAAATCCTGGCGCGCGGAAGGCATCCATCGATTGTAGGCGCCGGCTGCGCGCCGCCGTTCGGATCGGCGGCCTGGTTTGTTAGGCTGTGCGCGCTGCGTTCGGCTGCGTTCCGCGCTTTCCATGCAACTCATCGACATCGGCGCCAACCTGACCCACGAATCGTTCCGGCGGGACCTGCCGGACGTGCTCGAGCACGCGCAGGCGGCCGGTGTGGCCCAGATGATCGTGACCGGCGCGTCGCGCGAGAGCAGCCTTGCCGCCCGCGAGCTGGCCGTGGCGCATCCGGGCGTGCTCCGCGCGACCGCCGGCGTGCATCCGCACCATGCGGGCGATTACGGGGCCGATACCGACGCGGCACTGCGCGCGCTGGCGCGAACGCCCGAGGTGGTGGCGGTCGGCGAGACCGGGCTCGACTACTTCCGCGATCTGTCGCCGCGATCCGCGCAGCGCGCGGCGTTCGAGCGGCAGCTCGCGATCGCGATCGACCTCGGCGCGCCGCTGTTCCTGCACCAGCGCGACGCCCACGCGGATTTCCTCGCCCTCCTCAAGGCGGCGCGCGACCGCGTGCCCGGCGCCGTCGTGCACTGCTTCACCGACCAGAAGCGTGCGTTGTTCGACTACCTCGATCTCGACTGCCACATCGGCATCACCGGCTGGATCTGCGACGAGCGCCGCGGCGCACACCTCGTCGAACTGGTGCGCTCGATCCCGGCCAATCGCCTGATGCTGGAAACCGACGCGCCCTACCTGCTGCCGCGCGACCTTCCGCGGCCGCCGGCCAACCGCCGCAACGAGCCCGCGTACCTCGCGCACGTCTGCGCCGCCGTTGCGCGCGCGCGCGGTGAGGGTCCGGACGCGACCGCCGCCAACGCCACCGCGACGGCGCGCGCGTTCTTCGGCCTCAGGCCGGCGGCATGAGTCGCCACGTTCCCGGCAGCAGGTCGGCAAGCGTGTGCGTGCCGACGCGGGTGCGCACCAGCCGCAGGGTCGGCAGGCCGACCGCGGCGGTCATCCGTCGCACCTGGCGGTTGCGGCCCTCGTGGATCGTGAGCTCCAGCCAGGTGTCGGGCACGCTCTTGCGAAAGCGCACGGGTGGCTCGCGTGGCCACAGCCACTCGGGCGCTGCCGCGAGCACGTGCACCTCGGCCGGGCGCGTCGGGCCATCGTTCAGCACCACGCCACGCTGCAGGCGATACAGCGCGCCGCCATCCGGCTTGCCTTCCACCTGCACGAGATACGTCTTGGGCTGCTCGTGGCGCGGATCGGTCAGGTGATGGGCGAGCGCGCCATCGTCGGTCAGGAGCAGCAGGCCTTCGCTGTCGAAATCGAGCCGCCCGGCCGCGTACACGCGCGGCGGCAATCCGAATTCGGCCAGCGTGCGGCGCGGCGGCGTGCTGCGGTCGGTGAACTGGCACAGCACCCGGAACGGCTTGTTGAAGCGGACCAGCACCGGGGCGCTCAGTGCGCCGAGCCGGCCGGCGCGGGCTCGCCCGTGCTGGCGGCGCCGGCGGGATCGTCCGACCCGGCGTCGGGCGGGGTGATGGTGTAGCCGCGCGCGGCGAGCGCGGCGAGGTAACCGTGGGCGTCCAGCAGGTCATCCATCGGCAGCAGGGCAAAGGTCTGGGCGTTGGTCGCGAGGGCGTCCTGCGCGGCGGCGAGCCAGGTGTCCTCGCGGCGCCGCGGCAGGTTGTCGACGCCCAGCGCCTTGACGACGGCCGGATCGGAAAACACCGATTCGCAACTGTCGCGATAGGCGCTCTGCGGCAGGCGCCTGAGCGCCGCAAGATCGCCCGTCGCCCAGGCGTTGGCCCCGGCCCGGACCGCGGGCAACCGGTATTCCACGGTGTCCAGCACCATGCCCATGCAGGCCGTGCCCAGCGGCCCCGAGGCCGCCAGCTCCTTGAGTGCCCGGTGGGGCTGCCTGATTTCGACGCGGGTATCGGGATCGATGAGCGCCACCCCGTGCTGCTTGGCAAGCTCGGCCACCTTGCCGGTGATCTGCCCGGTGCCGTGCAGGCCGTTCACGCGCATCGCCTTTTTCATGAGCTTGCCGGCGGCAAACAGCGGCCGGTCGCGCTCCAGCGCGTGATCATTGCCGTAGTAGCGCTGCCGGGCCGCGCTCCAGCGCGCGTACAGGGCGGACGGCAGGACGTCCTTCAGCGTCTTGCCGTCGGGGTTGTGGATGGCGCCGAGCGCCGCCGGGATCAGGAACACCTTGCCGAACCAGCTGGTGTCCAGTTTGAACTTGACGTCGGGCAGCTCCAGCACGGCCTGCGAGGCGGCGACGGTGTTCGCGACCTCGGCCGACTGCCATTGGACGGCCGCCGGCAACGCGCGCGGCACGCCCAGGATCCACAGCACGTGCGCGCCGTGCGTGACCTTCCACAGGCCCGGCCCCGGCACCACGCCGGTGACGGTGATGGCCTGCAGCGTGGTGATCGACGCCGCCGGCGCCGGATGCGCCATATTCGCGGCCGGCGGCGCGCCTGCGCTGGCGGCAGCCGCGGCGGCAAGGAAGCAGGCCGACAGCAGGATCGTGGGTTTTGGCATGCGTAAGGGACTTTCCGCGCGGGCCGCAAGTTCCGTGCGGGATGTTTGCGCACGGCGTACAGGTTATGACGTCATGCCATTTTGTCAGTGTCCGTGGCGGACGCCACTCGGTGGCAGATTTGCTAAGCTCAGAGGGTTCTGTGTCTTGGCGAGGACGAAATGTTGGAAGCCACCGATCGCGATACCGAGTTCCTGCCCCATGACAGCCGCCTGCGCGAGGACGTGCATCGGCTGGGCATCCTGATCGGACGCATGCTGGCCGAACAGGAAGGCGAAGGCTTCTACGAACGCGTCGAGGACGTGCGCACCGCGGCAATCCACCGGCGCCGCGAGCACAAGGCCGTCGATGACCTCGCCACCTCGCTGGCCGGCCTCGATGCGGTGGACGCCGAAGCGCTGGCCCGCGCGTTCTCGACCTGGTTCCAGGCCGTCAACACCGCCGAGCGCGTGCATCGCATCCGGCGCCGGCGTGACTACCAGCTGGCCGGCGCCAAGCCGCAGCCCGAGTCGCTGGCCGACGTGCTGGAGGAGCTGAAGGCGCGTGGCGTCGAGGCCGAGGAGTTGCTCGGCTGGCTGCAGCGCGTGGACATCGAACCCGTGTTCACCGCGCATCCGACCGAAGCCGTGCGGCGCTCGGTGCTTGAAAAGGAGCAGGCGATCGTGCAGGCCCTCATCGATGGTTTCGATGCCTCGCGCACGCCGCAAGAGCGCGCCGTCGACCACCAGCGTCTGCTGACCGCGCTCACCGCGAGCTGGCAGACGGCCGAGGCCTCGGCCGTGCGCCCGAGCGTGCAGGACGAGTTCGAGCACGTCAGCTTCTATCTGGCCGAGCCGATCTACCGCGTGTTGCCCGCCTTCTACGAATCGCTGGAACACGAGCTCGAACGCATCTACCAGGTCAAGCCCAGGTTGCCGCGCCTGCTGCGGTTCGGCTCGTGGGTGGGCGGCGACATGGACGGCAACCCCAACGTCGGCGCCGACACCATCGAGGAAACGCTGCGCGCGCAGCGCGCGATGGTGATCGCGCGCTACCGCAACGAGTGCGCGCACCTCGGACGCCTGCTGAGCCAGACGGACGATCGTGTGCAGGTGTCCGCTGCCCTGCGCGGGCGCCTGGCCGACTATCGCGAGCGCTTTCCGGCCGCGGCCGCGGCGATCCGCCCGCGCCACGCCAACATGCCGTATCGCTGCCTGCTGGCGCTGATGGGTGCGCGCCTGGCCGCGACGCTCGACGACGCCGAGCAGGGCTACGCCAGCGTGGCTGAGTTCCAGGCCGACATCGAGCTCATCGCCACCAGCCTCGAAACCAACAAGGGCGAGCACGCGGGGCTGTTCGGCGTGCGTCGCCTGCAGCGGCGAGTGCGTGCCTTCGGCTTCCACCTGGCACGCCTCGACATCCGCCAGGATTCGCGCGTGCACGACGACGCGCTGGCGGTCCTGCTGGACGATCCCGACTGGGCCCGGCACCCGGCGGCCGAGCGTGCCGAGCGCCTGCGCCCCTACGCCGCAGGCCAGGCTACCTTTCCGGCGGCCAGCGCACCCGTGGTGGAGCGCCTCGACCAGGTCTTCGCAACGCTGGTCGATGCGCGGCGCCGCTATGGGGTCGATGCCACCGGTCCCTACATCATCTCGATGGCCAAGCGTCCCGCCGACGTGCTGGCGGTGCTGGCGTTCGCGCGCCACGGTGGACTGGTCGAGCACGGCGTCGTGCCACTCGACATCGCGCCGCTGTTCGAGACCGTCGACGACCTGAAGCACGGCGCCACGATCCTGCGCGCGCTGCTGGATGATCCGGTCTATCGCGAGCACCTGAAGCGCCGCGGTGATCGCCAGCTCATCATGGTGGGCTATTCGGACAGCATGAAAGACGGCGGCATCCTCGCCGCCCGCTGGGCGCTGCAGCGCGCGCAGGTCGAGCTGCTGGAGGTCGCGCGCGAGACCGGCATCGCGCTCACGTTCTTCCACGGCCGCGGCGGTTCGGCCAGCCGCGGTGGCGGCAAGGTGACCTCGGCGTTGATGGCCTCGCCGCGCGGCGCGGTTGCCGGTCGCCTGCGCGTCACCGAGCAGGGCGAGGTCATCCACCGCAAGTACGGCATCCGCGCGCTGGCGCTGCGCAATCTCGAACAGACCGCGAGCGCCGTACTGCGCGCCAGCCTGCGCCCGCGCGATCCAGAACCCCGCGAAAACGCGTGGCGCGGGCACATGAACGTGCTGGCCGTGCGCTCGCGCGAGGTCTACCGCGAGCTCGTCGAACGCGCGGGCTTCGTCGAATACTTCCGCACGGCGACGCCCATCGACGTCATCGAGAAGTTGACCATGGGGTCGCGGCCCGCGAGCCGCCGCAGCATGCACGGTGTCGAGGATCTGCGCGCGATTCCGTGGGTGTTCTCGTGGACGCAGTGCCGCTCGATCATGACGAGCTGGTACGGGCTGGGCAGCGCGCTCGAATACGGCATCGAAAAATTCGGCGAGGCCGACATGCAGGAAATGGCGCACGACTGGCCGTTCCTGGCGACCATGCTGGACGACGTCGAGATGTCGCTGGCCAAGGTCGATCTCGGCATCGCCGAGGCGTTCTCGAAGCTCGCGGGCGCGCGGCACGCCGAATTCTTCGGCCTGATTCGTGACGAGTTCGAGCGCACCTGCCGCGCGATCCTGCGGCTCAAGGGCGGCAAGGATCTGCTGCAGGGCGACCCGCGCCTGGCGGCCTCGATCCGCCTGCGCAATCCCTACATCGATCCCATCAGTCTGCTGCAGGTCGACCTGCTCGCGCGCTGGCGCGCCGGTGGCAGCCAGGACGAGGCGCTGCTGCACGCGCTGGTCGCGTGCGTCAACGGCGTTTCGCAGGGCCTCCAGAACACGGGTTGATGGCGGCATTCGCTGCGGTACGTGTCAAGCACGCTTGACTTCGAAAAAGTCATCCCGTAACTTCTGTGTCAAGGTTACTTGACACGTGGGGGTCGCGGCGATGCCGATGCAGCCCATCCTCGCCCGGATGGATGAGTGGCCGGCGTGGCGTCGCTGGGGCGCGCTGGCGCTGGGTTGGGTCGTCTATCTCGGCGCGTTCGTCGCGCTGTTTGCATTCCATTCGATCGCGCTGCGCGTCGCGGCGATCGTAGTTCTGTGCGCCGGGCTGGTGTTGCTGAGCCACGCCTCGCGCGCGGTGTTCAACGAGCGGCTGCGCACGCACGACCGCTGGAAGCTGCGCGTGATGCTGCCGACGTTTGTCGTGTACCTCGTCTTCATGCTGTACGTCTGGCCGCTGGAGCCCCGTCTCGCCTCACGCGGATTGAAGCTTCTGGTGGCGCTGTTGCCCGTGGCGCCGCTCGTGGTGGTCGTCTGGGCGGCGATCCGCTACGTCGGACGCTGCGATGAGTTTGAACGGCGCCAGCACCTCGAGGCTGCCGCGCTGGCCGCGGTCGTGGTCGGCATCGTGGCCATGACGCTCGGCTTCGTGGCCGCGGCAGGCCTCATCAGGCTCGATGCGGCGCTCGTGTTGTTGCTGGTGTTTCCCGCGGTGTGTCTGGTGTACGGGATGGCGTGCGCGTGGTCGCGGTGGAGGAATCGCGTGCGATGAAAAACCGCGTGCGGGACCTGCGCGAAGCCCGCGGGTGGTCGCAGGCAACGCTGGCCGACCAACTGGACGTGTCCCGGCAAACCATCAATGCCATCGAAAACGGCAAGTACGATCCCAGCCTGCCGCTGGCCTTCAAGCTGGCACGCTTGTTCAAGCAACGCATCGAATCGCTGTTCGAACCGGATGAGGAGCGCTGAATGAAAGGCAAGTCGCGTCTGCTGGTGCGCATCGTCGCCGTCGTCATCCTGGTGGCCGTGTTCGGCTGGCAATACTGGCAGCGCCGCCACCCCGCCCCGCCGGCTGCCGCACCGGTCGCGGCGTCCGCCGGCGACGCCGCGACCCCGCCGGGCACGCGCGCCCAGCCCGCGCCGCCGGCTAGGCTGCGCATGGGGTCGCTCACGCTGACCGCGTGCGCGCTGAAGCAGCCTGATTCGGCGCAGACGACGCCCGCGTACTGCGCGCGCTTCAAGGTGCCGGAGAACCGGGCCGATCCGCGCGGGCGCAGCATCGCGCTCGCGCTGGCGATCGTGAAGAGCAGCTCGGCGGTTCCGGATCGGGATCTCGTCACCTACCTCGCCGGCGGCCCGGGCCAGTCGGCGATCCAGACCTACCCCAGCATTGCCCCCGGATTGGCGCCGCTGCTCCAGCATCACGACCTGCTGCTGGTCGACCAGCGCGGCACGGGCGATTCGCATCCCCTCGAGTGCCCCAAGGTCGAAGCGAGCCAGGCGCAGAAGTTCGTCGCTTCGGACCTGCCGCCGGCCGAGATCACCGCCCAGATCGCCGCCTGCGCCAAGGAAGTCGAGCAGACCGCCGACCCGCGCGCTTACACGACCAGCGCCGCGGTGGCCGACCTCGAGGCCGTGCGCCAGGCGCTGGGTGCGCCCAGGCTTGACCTGGTGGGCGTGTCCTACGGCACGCGCGTGGCGCAGCACTACGCCAGCGCCTATCCCACGGCGGTGCGCAGCATCGTGCTGGACGGCGTGGTGCCGAACCAGCTGGTGCTGGGCGAAACGTTCGCGACCGCGCTCGAACGCTCATTGAAGCTGCAGGAAACGGCGTGCCGCGCAACGCCGGCGTGCGAGCGCGCATTCGGCAACTGGTATGCAACCCTCCAGCAGCTCGATGCGAAGCTGAAACAGGCCAAGCCCCGGCAGGTGACGTTTCCCGATCCGGCCACGTTCAAACCCGTGACGCGCACGCTCGATGCCGACACGCTCGCCGGCGTGGTGCGGCTCTTCTCCTACAGCGCCGGCACCCAGGCGCTGCTGCCGCTGGCCGTAAACGAGGCCGCGCACGGCAACTACGCGCCGCTCCTGGGACAGTCGAAGCTCATCACCAGCGATCTTGCCGCATCGATGGGCACCGGCATGCAGCTCTCGGTGATTTGCGCCGAAGACGCACCGCTCCTGACACCGCGACCGCAGGATGCCGACCTGATGCTGGGCGATACGATCATCACCAACATGCAGGCTTCGTGTGCCGGCTGGCCGCACGCGGCGATGCCCGCCCATTTCCACGCCGCGTTCCAGTCCGCGATCCCGACGTTGCTGATTTCAGGCGAACGCGACCCGGTCACGCCGCCGGCCGACGCGGCCGAAGTGCTGAAGGGCCTGTCCGATGGCCGCTCGCTGGTGGTGCGTGGCCTGGGCCATGCGGAAGCCATCAACGCGGGTTGCATGCCGCGTCTCGTCGAGCAATTCATCGACAAGCTGCAGCCCCAGCGGCTCGACGCGAAGTGCCTCGATCGCATCGGACCGATCCCGGCCTTCATCAACTACAACGGAGCCGCGCCATGATCGAAGTGACGGACCTGCACAAGGCCTTCGGTACGGTGAAGGCCGTCGATGGCGTGACCTTCACCGCGCACGACGGCGAGATCACGGGCCTGCTCGGCCCCAACGGCGCCGGCAAGACCACGACGCTGCGGATGCTCTACACGCTGATGCGCGCGGACGCCGGCACCGTGCGCGTCGATGGCCACGATGCCGCCACCGAGCCCTTGGCCGTGCGCCGCGTGCTGGGCGTGCTGCCCGACGCGCGTGGCCTCTACAAGCGCCTCACGGCACGCGAGAACATCGACTATTTCGCGCGGCTGCAGGGCATGGACCGGGCCCTGATCGATCAGCGCCGCGACGCGCTGGCCGACGCGTTGGAAATGCGTGACATCCTCGATCGCCGCACCGAGGGGTTTTCGCAGGGCCAGCGCGTCAAGACCGCGATCGCGCGGGCGCTGGTCCACGATCCACGCAACGTCATTCTGGACGAGCCCACCAACGGCCTCGACGTGATGGCCACGCGCGGGCTGCGCCGGTTCATGCAGAAGCTCAAGTCGGAAGGCCGCTGCGTGCTGTTTTCCAGCCACATCATGCAGGAGGTCGCCCTGCTGTGTGACCGCATCGTGGTGATCGCCGCGGGCCGCGTGGTCGCTGATGAAACCCCCGACGCCCTGCGCCAGCAGACGGGCGAGGCGAACCTCGAGGACGCCTTCGTCAAGCTCATTGGCAGCGAAGAAGGACTCGCCGCATGAACGCCATGCTGACGGTCTGGTGGAAGGAAGTGCGCGAGAACCTGCGCGACAAGCGCACCGTGTTCAGCGCGCTCATCTATGGCCCACTGATGGGTCCCGTGCTGTTCGTGGTGCTGATGACGACGATGGTCGGCCAGCAGATGAAAAAAGCCGAGGGGCCGCTGAAGGTGCCGGTCATCGGCGCCCAGTACGCGCCGAACCTCATCGATGCACTGAAGCAGCAGGGGCTGGTGCCCGAGGCGCCGCTGGCCGACCCTGACCGGGCCGTGCGCGACCGCGATACCGACGTCGTGCTGCGGATTCCGGCGGCGTATGCCAGGGCCTGGAGCCGTGGCGAGCCGGCCGAGGTCGAGGTGATCTACGACGCCTCGCAGACCGGCAGCAGCACGCCCCGCCAGCGCGTCGAGGACATGCTGAAGCGCTACGGCCAACAGCAGGGCGCCCTGCGGCTGCTGGCGCGCGGCCTGTCGCCGGCGGTCGCGACGCCCCTCGTCGTCGCGCAGCGCGACCAGTCCACCCCGCAATCACGTGCGGGCATGGTGCTGTCGATCCTGCCGTATTTCTTCGTGTTTGCCGTGTACATCGGCGGCATGTACCTCGCGATCGACCTCACGGCGGGCGAGCGCGAGCGGCAATCACTGGAGCCCCTGTTTGCCAACCCCGTGCCGCGTTGGCGCATCCTCACCGGCAAGCTGGGTGCCATCGGCGTGTTCTCGCTGGCGAGCCTGGTCCTGACCGCGATCGCGTTTTCGATCGCCGGGCGGTTCCTGCCGGCCGCCAAGCTCGGCATGTCGTTCGATCTGGGCCCGGTTTTCATCGCCGACGCGATCCTGCTGGAACTGCCGCTGATAGCGGTGTTCGCGGTGCTGGAGACCCTGGTCGCGGCGTTTGCCAAGAGCTACCGCGAGGCGCAGACGTATCTCGGCCTCTTGATGCTGATCCCGATCCTGCCCTCGCTGCTGATGAGCTTCATGCCGGTGAAGCCGGCGGGCTGGATGTATGCGATCCCACTGCTCGGCCAGCAGATCGGCATCAGCGATCTGCTGCGCGGCACCCCGGTGTCGCCGGTCCAGATCGGGGTGGTGCTGGTATCGGGGCTCGCGCTGGCCGTGATCCTGGGCTTCATCACCGCCCTGGTCTACCGCACCGAACGGCTGGCGATCTCGGCGTGAAGGATCAGGCAGGCCGCGCCATCGAAGCGCGGCCTGCCTGGCCCGAGTCAACCCACGGTGCGGCCTGCGGGTTTGATGGTGCGCCAGACATTCAGGGCAAAGCACACGAATCCTGAAAGGAGGGCAATCACCCCGACGGCGATCGCGGGGGAAATGATGCCCAGGCGCGCATCAAGCCCCAGCAGCATGCCGCCCAATGCGACCAGAAACAGCGGCAGCCCGAGGTTGTGCAGCCAGAAGTGCCATCTGGCCAGTGCCGTACCGCTGGCGACGGGAAAGATGTGGTAAATCACCCCGGCCATCGCAAGGGTGAGCCAGCCCGCCAGCAGCAGGTGGGCGTGGACCGGGGCCAGCGCAAAGTTTCTGGCAAAGCCCATGTAGGTGCCGAGGCCGGCACCGACGATCAAATACACCACGGATATACGCAAGAATCGCACGTCCATACGGCTCTCCTGTTGGGGGGCTGTGGGCACGCCGCGTGCCGGTCAAAACAAAAACCATCCTGCTCGGGTTGGCGGTAAGGCTCCTGCGGAACTCCGACCTGCCTACGGCTCGCGCGGCAGGGGGATGTCGTGGCTGACGCTGCGTCGTGGATGGCAACGACGGGTGCTGGTGGAGCAGACCGGGCGTTCGCGCCACACGCCGCCGACGCCCGTGCGGATGACGACCGAAGTGTGCCGCACGACGGTTCGGCAAACCGGCGCCCCGGTCCCGACTGGAAGCCGACGCGGCGCCGGCGTTGAACCGGCGCATGGCCCGCTGCGCGCGCCTGGCGCGGGCGCCCCACCACGCGCGCGTCGAGCTTGATCAGCTCGGATTCGCCAGGCCGGTTCAGATCGATGTGCATACGCGGAAAATTCCCCATGGGCTCGGGTGCGCGCCTCAGGCGAGCTTACGCTGGAATGCACGAAACAAGGGCCGTCGGTCGCACCGCCCTCGAACTCGTGTCCACCCTGCCGTCGTCAGCCAGCCGTTGGAGCGCCGTCCATACCATTCCACGGCATTCGTACTCCAGATGGCCTTCCTGGCCTGCGGACCCATGAACCGCGCTACCAGCCAGAGGGCAAGGTCCAAGCCAGACGTAATCCCCCCGACGTGATGACAGCCCCATCATCGACAACGCGAGCTTGGTGGCCTGCGCTGCCATCAACGCAACCACGACCTGACACCGAATCGGATGCTCACCGCGAAGCGGCTCGAACATCGCTGAAAGTTCGCGCTGAAGATCCGTACACGCCAGTTCGAATAGCGGCTTCTCTGCATCTACCGTCATGCCATGAACATCCTCGCGGTCTAACGCCAAGTAGACCCTGTATCCGGGGTGCGCGAGATGGTCAGTCTGCGCCTGGGGGTGTCGATTGGTGCGGTGCTACTGGAGTCGGGCGCTTCACGCGGCCGCGCGGCGCCGGCGCGAGGGCACGTCCGATTGCACGGTGCCCATGGCGGGTGCGTATGACGCATAACCCCGAATACGCGCGTGTTGCGCGAACAAGAATGGTGCGGCCACGGTGCCTGCGCACCGTGGCCGTTTTTTCTCTGCTGTGCCGCCGGGTTACTGCGGCAAGCCGTTCAAGTACGCGCGCATCGACTGCGAGAAGCCGAAGCCGGTGTAGGCATCCCAGTTGATGGACCACGCCATCACGCCGCGGAAATCGGTGTTGTTGGCGGGATTGCTGCGCAACTGGTACGTGCCGGTCGGGATGCCCTTGATGACATAGTCGAGCGCGGTTTCCAGCGTGGCCGGGTCCACGTAGCCATTGCCGGCGCCGCTGCTGGCGGGCACCCCCAGCACGACCTGGCTTGCGGGCAGCGGCGGGAAGGTCTCGCCGGTGCCGGCCACCGGGAATCCGGTCAGCAACATGTCCAGCATCGCGATATGGAAATCCGCACCGCCCATGGTGTGGTACTGGTTGTCCAGTCCTTCGACGGGGCCCGAGTTGTAGTCCTGCACCTGCAGCCACGACAGGATGTCGCGCGTGCCGTAGATGATCGGCAGGAACGCGCCGGCGCGGGCGTCGCAGCTGATGCAGGTGCTGCCGTAGAACTGGTAGCCCTCCTGCACGAAGAACGTCTCGGGCGCCATGGTCAGGATGAAGCTCGGGCCAAAGTGTGCCTGGATCGCGCGCAACGCGGCGATCGTGTTGACGATCGCGGGCGTGGTCGGGTGCATGAAGTCCTTGTCGCCGGCGTCGAGGCTGAGCGACTGGCCTTCGAAGTCCACGTCGAGGCCGTCGAAGTGGTAGGTGGTGATGATGTTTTCCACCGAGTTCACGAAGTTCTGCTCGGCCTGCGTGGTCGAGAGCGTGACCTGGCCATCCTGGCCGCCGATCGAGATCAGCACCTTCTTGCCTTCGCTGTGGAGCTGGTCGACCTCGGAGATGAAGGTTGCATCGTCGCTGTCATACGGCGTGAAGCCGATGGTGCCGTCGGTCGGGCTGATGGTGGGCGTTGCGAACGCCACGTCGATCACGTCCCACGCGGGATTCACCTGCGACAGCGGGATGAAGCCCGTGCCGTTGTCGAAGTCGTGCCAGTAGCCGACCAGCACGTGCTCGGGCACCGGCGTGCTGCCGCCGGGAGGCGGCGCGGGGGGCGGTGATGGAGGCGGGGGCGCAGGTGGCGGCGCCGGCGGTGGTGGGGCCGGAGGCGGTGCGGGTGGCGGCGGAGGAGCGGGCGGCGGCGTGCTGCAGGTGCCGCCGGGCGTCCACAGCGCGGGGCTGCTGGTGGGGTTCCAGCCGGTACCGGCGTAGTCCGTCTGGTCCACGCGCGCGGTGTAGTTGGCGCCCTGGTAGACGACGACTTCGCCGGCGGTGTAGGTGCCACCCTCGACCCACGCGACGCAGCTTCCGGACGGCGGAGGAGCCGGGGGCGGGGGCGCAGGCGGAGGTGGCGGCGGTGCGGGAGGAGGCGCCGGAGGCGGGGCGGACGGCGGCGGGGCCGGGGGTGGCGCAGGCGGCGGTGTGGGGCTGCCGCCCGAACACGCGCCTTGCGCGGTCCACGGCTGGCCTGATCCGCCCGGCCCGTTGTGGGTGGCCGGATCATCGCCCTGCGTCCACCAGTTGGCGACGTAGTTGGTGCCGTTTTCACTTGCGGTGGCGCCGCCGTTGTAGACACCTGTCGCCGTCCACGGTGCCGCGCAGGCGGCAGCGGGCGTTGCGGCGGCGTCAGCCACGGGCGCCGCGGCCAAAAGGCCCAGCGCCATTACGCCGCCGATGGCGGCAGCCAGGGCCGACAGCGACAGGCCTGGCAGTGTGTCCAGTCGTTTTGCAGACATGGGGACCCCTCCGGTTCATGTCATCGTCCCGGAGGTTTCCTCACTGAGCGCCCAGGGACATCGGTTGTCCCGGCGCGCACCCCGCGCCGGATTGCCATGCGGCAACGGCGCAGAATTACTCGCGCATGACAACGATGTCAAGAATTGTGACTGCAGGACTCGGCGCGCGGCGGCGGGCCGCGCGCCAGGCGCCGATCAGTGCGTGCTGCCTGCGGTCGCGGGGGTGGCGGGCCCTGTGGCCGACGCGGCCGGGAGTGGCGTGTCGCCCGCGAATGCCTGCCGGGGCAGGGATTCACGCGCGAGCTTCGGGTCTTTGCCCAGCATCGCCACCTCGTCCGCCATGACGTGCGCGGCTTCGTCCAGCTCGATGTCCTTGGCCTGCTTGGCCGCCTTCTCGCGGGCCACCGATTTCTTGATGCTGCGTTCGCCGGGGGTCAGACCGTCATCCGGTTCGAGCGTGATCGATGACACGTCGCCCAGCGCCTCGCGGCGCTTCTTGAAGGCGGCATCCTGGGCATCCTGCTGCTTGCGCTCGGCCTCGCGCGCCGCGTAGTTGAGCGACACGGTCTTCTGGTCGTGGAGCTTGCGCGCCGCCGCCAGCTCGTCCAGCAACAGGTTCCACGCCGGGTCGGTCTTGGCGCGTTCATCGTGCTCGGCGGTCAGCGGTGCGATCAGCGGCTTCTGGGTCGCGACCGGGGTGTATTCGGCAGGCGTGATGTGCGACCACGGCAGCGCGTTCGGGTAGCTCGACTCGCCATAGTCCTTGTAGCCGATCGAGTGCGGGAACGCGATGTCGGGCGTGATGCCGCGGAGCTGCGTCGAGTCGCCATCGACGCGGAAGAATTCATCGACCGTCATCTTGAGCTCGCCGAACAGCGGCTTCGGATTCATCGCCAGCTGGTCGAGGCTGGTCAGGGTCTGCACGGTGCCCTTGCCGAAGGTCTGCTCGCCGATGATGAGCCCGCGTCCGTAGTCCTGGATCGCGGCGGTGAAGATCTCGCTGGCCGAGGCCGAACCGCGGTTGACCAGCACCGCCATCGGTCCGGTCCACAGCATGTTCTCGTCGGAGTCCTGCTCCTCCACCTGGCCGCGGTTGTCGCGCACCTGCACCACCGGGCCCTTGCCGATGAAGAGGCCGGTGAGGTTCACCGCCTCGGACAGGGAGCCGCCGCCGTTGTCGCGCAGGTCGACGATCACCGCCGACACCTTGTCCTGCTTCAACTGGTGCAGCAGCTTGGCGACGTCGCGCGAGGCGCTCTTGTAGTTGGGATCGCCGCGGCGGCGCGCATCGAAGTCCTCGTAGAAGCTCGGCAGGTCGATGATGCCGACCTTGACCGTGCGGTCGCCTTCCTTGACGTCGATGATCTTCTTGCTGGCGGCCTGGTCGGCAATGGTGACCTTCTGGCGCGTCAGCGTGATGAGCTTGGGCTTGGCGTCGGGGCCGCCGTCGGCGGGCAGGACTTCCAGGCGCACGACGGTGTTTTTCTGGCCGCGGATCTTGGCAACCACGTCGTCGATGCGCCAGCCGACCACGTCCTCGATCGCGCCGCACTCGCCCTGGCCGACGCCGACGATCTTGTCGCCGACCTCGAGCTTGCCCGACTTCGCCGCCGGGCCGCCCGGCACCACTTCCCGGATGACGGTGTATTCATCCTGCTCCTGGAGGACTGCGCCGATGCCGTCCAGCGACAGCTTCATCGTGATGTCGAAGTTCTCGCTGGCGCGCGGCCCGAAATAATTGGTGTGCGGGTCGATCGACATCGCGTACGCGTTCATGAAGGTGCTGAACACATCCTCGCTGTCGAGCTGGTGTACGCGGTTGAGGAAATTGGTGTAGCGCTGGGTCAGCGTCTGGCGGATTTCCGCGTCGTTCTTGCCGGCCAGCTTCAGGCGGATCCAGTCGTTCTCGACGCGCTCGCTCCAAAGCTTGTCGAGCGCGGCGGCATCGGGTGCCCATTTCGCCTTGTCGCGGTCGAAGGTGTAGGTGGCGTCGGTGTCGAGATTGAAGCCTTTTTTCAGCAGCGCGAGCGCGTACTGCGTGCGTTCGCCCGCGCGCTTTTCGTACAGGTTGAAGATCGCGAACGGGATCGACATGTCGCCGCTCCAGATCGCATCGTCGAGCTTGGTGCGGTCGGGTGCGAACTGGTCGATGTCCTGCTGCGTGAAGAAGACCTTGCTGCCGTCCAGGGCCTTGAAGTAGGCCTTGAAGATCTTCGCCGACATCGCATCGTCGAGCGGCAGCGCTTCGTACTGGAAGCGTGTCAGCACCCGCGCCGCCAGCGGCGCGATCTGGCTTTGCGCCGCGGTGGGCTTCAGCAGCGGCATCGGGGTCGTCTTGACCTTCGCGATCGGCGCCGCCAGGGCGCTGGATGCGGAGGGTGGGCACGATGCCGGGGGAGCGGCCTTGGCCTGCGCGGCCAGTGGAACGACGAGGGCGATCAGGAGGGCAAAAACACGCTGCAACATGGATAGTCCTTGCACGGCCACAACGGCCTGGCCGGTTGCGCTTCGTGCGCGCGGGGGGTGAAAAAATGCGCCAGCCGTTTGCTGGCGCAGGCGATCCGCGGGCGGGCACAGGGCGGCACTGCGCGGACGCGGATCGACTTGGCTACGGTATCGGAAAATGCGGGTGCGGGATACGGCCGCAGGTCATGCTGCGAAGCGGGGCAGGGCCGGTTCCGCGTCCCGCGGTGACAGGTGGAATTGTCGACCAAGCTCGGCAACCAGCGCGTCCTCGACGTCCGTCAGTTGCGACGGGCCGCCCAAGTCTAACATCTGCGTCACGCGCAGCCCCGCATAACCGCAGGGGTTGATGCGCCGGAAGGGTTCGAGGTCCATGGCGACATTGAACGCGAGGCCGTGGAAACAGCAGCCGTGGCGCACGCGCAGCCCCAGCGCCGCGATCTTGGCGTCGGCGACGTAGACGCCGGGCGCGCCGGCGCGCCGCACGCCTTCGATGTTCCAGTCGCCCAGCGTGTCGATGATCGCCTGCTCGATGCGGCGCACCAGCTCGCGCACGCCCAGCTTCAGCCGGCGCAGGTCCAGCAACGGGTAGGCGACGATCTGCCCCGGGCCGTGATAGGTCACCTGGCCGCCACGGTCGACGTGCAGCACCGGAATGTCGCCCGGCGCCAACACGTGCTCGGGCCTGCCGGCCTGACCCAGGGTGAACACCGGGTCGTGCTCGACCAGCCACAGCTCGTCGGGCGTCTCGGCGTCGCGCGCGTCCGTGAAGCCCTGCATGGCGTGCCAGACCGGAAGGTAGGGCTGGCGACCCAGACGGCGGACGAGGAGTCGGAGTCCGGGACTCGTGGCTTGGGACTGAGGAGCCAGTCTTCCCCCTTCCGGAGGAAGGGGGATTGAGGGGGATGGCTCTTGCGTCATCTCGCATCCCCCCGCCGCTTCGCGGCGACCCCCTTCCTGCGGAAGGGGGTGAGGGTGAACGCTTCGACGCGTCGCGAGTTGCAAATCGCGGTGTTCACAACGTGTACCGAATATCCGGATGCGCGCGCAGCGCGGCGTGGGCTTCCTCGTACTTTTCGCGCGTCGGGCAGTTGAACACGACGCTCACCGAAACGTAGTTGCCCTGGCTGGAGGCCCGTTCGCGCACGCTGGCTTCCAGCACCGTCAGGCCGAGCCCACGCAGGATCGCGGGCACGCGCTCGCGCAGGTCGGCATTCGCCTTGCCCATGGCCGTGATCTCGAAGCTGCCCGGAAACTGGAAGCCTTGGCCAGCCTTTTTTTCGATGCGGTCAAGTTCTTGCATGCCGTGGTCTAGTGGGGACTGGCGGGCGGCGGGGCCACGCTGGACGCCGGTTCGATCGACACCGTGGGGGCGGCCGTCGTCGTCGTGCCATTGCCGTGGTGGAACCATAGCAGGATCGCGTCCCACAGCCGCTTGAAGAACCCGCCCTGCGGCGCGTCCTGCAGCGCGACCAGCGGCTCGGTGAGCATCGGCTTGCCGTCGAACGTGACCTTGAGCACGCCGACCTTCTGGCCCTTGGTGAACGGCGCGATCAGGCGCTGCGGGATCTCGAGGGTGGCCTTGAGCTTGTCGTACTGGCCGCGTGGGGTGGTCACCGAAGCGGTTTCGGCGAGGCCGAGCGGCAGGGTGTTGGCAACGCCCTTCCAGAGCCGCGGCGTGACCAGCGTCTGGCCCGCGGCGTAGAGCTTGTGCGTGCGGTACGAATTGAAGCCCCAGTTGAGCAGGGCCTCATCGCCGCTGGCCGCCGCGTTCATGTCGGGGGCGCCCATGTCCACGGCGATCAACCGCATGCCGTTGCGCAGCGCCGAGGCCGCCAGGCAGAAGCCGGCTTCCTTGGTCGAGCCCGTCTTGACGCCGTCCACGCTTGGGTCGCTGGACAGGAGCGGGTTGCGGTTGTACTGCTGGATGCCGTTCCACTCGAACGTCTTGATCTTGGCGATCGCGTAGAGGTCGGGGAAGTTCTTGATGAGCGCGCGCGACAGGATGGCGATGTCGCGTGCCGAGCTGTAGTGGTCATCGGCCGGGTAGCCCGAGGCATTGACGAAGTGCGTGTCGGTCATGCCCAGGCGCTTGGCGTAGGCATTCATGAGCTCGGCGAACGCGCCCTCCGAGCCCGCGACGTGTTCGGCCAGCGCGATCGCGGAATCGTTGCCCGACTGGATGATCATTCCATAGAGCAGGTCCTTGAGCGGCACGTACGAATGCAGCTTGAGGAAGCTGGTCGAGCCATCGGTGCCGGCGCCGCCCATCTTCCACGCGTGGTCCGAGATGTACACCTTGTCGTTGAGGTGGATCTTGCCGGCCGCGATCTCCGAGGCAACCACGTACCAGGTCATGATCTTGGTCAGTGAGGCCGGCGCGCGCCGCGCGTCCATGTTGTTCTGGGCGAGGATCTGGCCGTTGGCGTAATCCATCAGCACCCACGACGCGGCGTTGGGTTGTGGCGCCGGCGCCAGGGGGACCTGCGGAATCGTCGGCACCGGCTTGGGGGGTACCGCGGGCTTGGGCGGCAGCGGCGTCTGCGCAAACACCAGGCCGCTCATGGCGACCAACCACGTCAACAATACGAAACGCGCGGTTTTCATCGGATCGTTTGACCTGTCCAGATTCGTTGGGGCGGCTGTCGGCAAGCGCCGCAGGGTAGCGCAAAGCCGCTTACTGTACCGTTACGCTCGCATGCGGCAAGCCGAGCGCGTCCAGCCGTGCGGTGGTGCGGTCGACCGTGTCGACGTCCGGCAAGGGGCCGATCTGCACCTGCTGGAAGGCGCGTCCGTTCACCACCGCCTGCACCACACGCACCGCGCCCAGGTTCAGTGAGCGCAGGCGCGTGGCGAGGCGGTTGGCGTTGGCGACGTCGGCGAACGCGCCCACCTGCACGTACAACAGTGGCGCGTGCGCGCCGCGCGGTGAGACCGCGGTGACGGGTGCGGGTTCCGCCTGCGGGTGCGCGGGATCGATGCCCTGCACCTCGACCAGCCCCGAGCCCCTCGGGTAGATCCCGATCCGCACCGCGGCTGCGAGCGACAGGTCGATGATGCGGTTGGGCACGAACGGACCGCGATCGTTCACCCGCACGATCACGCTCTTGCCGTTGGCGAGGTTGGTGACGCGCGCGAAACTCGGCAGCGGCAGCACCTTGCTGGCCGCCGAAAACTGGAACATGTCGTAGGTTTCGAAATCCGAGGTCTTGTAGCCGTTGAACTTGGTGCCGTAGTAGGACGCGATGCCGCGTTCGTCATAGCCAGCCGCGCTGGGCAGCACGCGGTAGCTCTGCCCGTTGACCGTGTAGGGCGACTTGTTGCCGTAGGGCGACAGCGGCAGCGCGCGCGGCACCGGTTCGGGAATTTTGCTGAAGTCGATGCCCGCGATGTCCGGAGTCGAGTCGTTGCGCTGGCGGTAGCGCTCGGACTGCGGCAGGCGCGTGTTGTCGTACCCGCCGCCACGCGCGGCGCCCCGGTGTGGGTTGGAGGAACACCCCGCCAGCGCGAGCGCCGCCAGCGCGAAGGCGGCCTCCAACCGGCGCTTCATGGGGTCGCGGGTGCGGCCACGCCGCGCGCGATCGCTTCGGCGAGCTGGGTCACGGCCAGCGCGTACATCGGACTCCTGTTGTAGCGCGTGATCACGTAGAAGTTCTGGAACGTCAGCCAGTACTCGGGCCCGCTCCCGCCGGCCAGCGTCAGCAGGTTGGCCGGCCGCGCCGGATCGGCGCGCGCGGTGGGGGCGTAACCCTCGGCCTCGTACTGCTCGAGCGGCGTGGTCGGGATGGCGTTGGCATAGGCGGGTGGCGCGGCGGCGTTGGCGCTGGGCGCGGCCCGGACCGCGATCGGCGCGCCCGGCTGCCAGCCGTGGCCCCTGAAGTAGTTGGCGATGCTGGCAAACGCGTCGGGCAGGGATGCCATGAGGTTGATGTGGCCATCGCCGTCGCCGTCGACCGCGAAATCGCGGATGCTGGACGGCATGAATTGCGCGAGGCCCTCGGCGCCGGCGTACGAACCGTAGATGTCCGGAATCGGCCCCGGCAGCTTGTTCGCGGGCAGCTCCAGCAGGGTCTTGAGCTCGCCGCGGAAGTACGGCGCGCGCGGCGGGTAGTGGAAGGCCAGCGTCGCCAGCGCATCCAGCACGCGATAGCGGCCCGTGTTGGCGCCGTAGTTGGTTTCAACGCCGATGATGGCGACGATGATCTGGGGCGGCACGCCGTACCGTGTCGCGATCTGTTCCAGCAGCGGGCGGTGACGGCGGAAGAAGGAAACACCTTGGGCGATGCGTTCCGGATTGACGAAGATCGGCCGGTACTGGCTCCAGGGCTTGGCTTCGGCGGGGCGACTGATGGCATCGAGGATGCTCTGCTGGACCACCGCGCCGTCCAGCAGCGCGTTCAGCGCCGCGGGATTCTTGCCGGTGGCAGCGGCGACCTCGCGGACGAGCTGCGCCTGCGCCGTGGCAGGATCAAGCGTGGTGCCCGGCGCGGTCGCGGCCGATGCTGCGGGAGCAGGCGGCGCCGCAAGCGCCGCGCCAGCGGGACCGGTCAACAGCAAGGCACACAGCAACCAACGGGACATGCAGGGCGTTCAACCGGGCGTCGGGCGCGGTACAGCGTAACAGGTACCGCAAAAGCGCCGCCACGCCGACGCGGGCCCGGCGAGGCGTGGATCGCGGCGACCTGTAGCGCACGAGCTTGCGTGCGGTTAACGCACAAGCTTGCACCCGGGGCATGTCCTTCGCGCGAAAGCTTGCGTCCTGGAAAGCAGCTCAAGCCGAGCGCGCCGGGATCGCCCGCGGCCAGCAGGATCAGCCGGTGCAACCTTTGAGGTGCAGCGAGTGCTGCTCGTTGCAGTCTCATGATAGGTCCAGCCCGCCGAGCCGATTCCAAAGTCTCCGCCTGTGGTCGAAGCAGGTGGTGCACGCATCCCGACGAAAGATCCCCCCGAGGGAATCCTCGGGGATCGAGGGTGCCGCCGCAACCATCAACGTTGCGCAAATTTATGCGTGCAAGCGCGCAACGCTAATGTGCGCAAAATGCAAGCTTATGCGCTACAGGACACACGGCGCCCGACGACGGTGCGGTGTCGCGCTCAACCGCATTTCGAATAGCCGCAGTTGAGGCAGGTCTGGCAGCCGTCCAGCAGCACCAGTGCCTGGGTGTTGCACTTGTGGCACATGGCGGCGCCCGCGGGAAACGTGCCTGCGGCCGTCTCGACGTCGGGCGGTTCGGCGGCGCCAGACGCGGTAGGCGGTGCTGCCGCGCCGGGGTCGACGGGGGGTTCAGGTTTTTTTTTTGCGGTCTGCGCCTCGAACGCGGCGCGCTTTTCCGCGATCAGCGCGCGCTGTGCGTCGGACAGCTCGGTGTCCTTGATGAGTCCGATCATCTTGAGGTGCTGCTCGATGATGTTGCCGAGCTCGGCGACGATCGAGGGCATGTATACGCCGCCGGCCTTGAAGTAGCCGCCGCGCGGGTCAAACACGGCTTTCAGCTCCTCGACCAGGAAGGTGACATCGCCGCCTTTGCGGAACACCGCGCTCATGACGCGGGTGAGCGCCACGATCCACTGGAAATGGTCCATGTTCTTCGAGTTGATGAAGATCTCGAAGGGGCGGCGCATCTCGAACTCGGTGCCGGCGTTCAGCACGATGTCGTTGATGGTGACGTACAGCGCGTGCTCGAACAGCGGCGATTTGATCTTGTAGGTGCGGCCTTTCAAGACCTCCGGACGCTCGAGTTTTTCGTGCATCTGGATGATGGTGACGCTGCTGGCCGCGGGCGCCTGCGCGGCGTCGGGTGCCGGCGAAGGTTTGGTTTCGGGGCCGAAGACTTCGTAGCCCTTGATCTTCTTGGTGATGCGTACGGTCATGTGCGTTCCTGCGCCGGGATGACGAAAGGGACGCCGGCCGTGGCCGGCGTCCGGACGGCGTGATTATTTCTTCTTGCCGCGCGCGCTCTTGCGCGCCGTTTTTTTCTTGGCGGACTTCTTGGCCGCGCTTTTCTTCACGGCCTTCTTCACCGCTTTTTTCACCGCCTTCCTTGCGGCGCCTTTCTTCACCGCCTTCCGGGCGGTCTTTTTCGCTGCCTTGCGTGCGGTCCTCTTGGCGGCCTTTTTGGCGGGGCTCTTCTTTGCCGCCTTTTTGGCGGTCTTTTTGACGGCCTTTCTGGCCACCTTCTTTGCCGCAGGTTTCTTCTTGGCGGGCTTCTTCCTGGCTGCGGGCTTGGCCGCTGCAGCCGGGGCTGGCGTCGCGGGGGCCTCGGTGGTGATGCTCCACGGGAACGTGGTTTCGTTGCTCATCGGATGCTCCTCCGGATGGATCGTTGACAGTGGACCACTTGAGATGTTGCGTGACGGCGATACCTCGCCGTGGCTCATTCTCACACAATCACAGCACGTCTGGAGCGTGGTGCACGCAGCAATTTGCGCAATCCGTGCGCGCTCAATGGGGTTACCGCGTGTACTGGCATCGCCGCCGCGGCGATGCGGCTGCAGTTGGTCGCGCGCAACGTTCAAAACTTGCCGTAATAGCCTTCCTTGAGCGCGTCGAACAGGTTTGCGGCGGTATGGGTTTCACCGTCGTATTCGACTTCCTCATTGCCCTTGACCTCGATGCTGGTGCCGTCCTCGAGCTCGAACCGGTAGGTCGTATTGGCGAGATCGGCGTCCTTTACCAGTACCCCCTGGAACGCCGCCGGGTTGAACCGGAACGTGGTGCAGCCCTTCAAGCCCTGCTTGTATGCGTAGTGGTAGATGTCCTTGAAGTCCTCGTAGGGATAATCGGTCGGCACGTTGGCAGTCTTGGAAATCGAGGAGTCCACCCACTTCTGCGCCGCCGCCTGCATGTCGACGTGCTGCATGGGGCTGATGTCGTCCGCCGCGGCAAAGTAATCGGGCAGCTTCTCGTTCGGCACCGCCGAATCGGGCTTGGCTTCGGCGTTGATCAGCGCGCGGTAGGCCAGCAGCTCGAAGCTCATGACCTCCACCTTTTCCTTGGCCTTGCGGCCGGGGCGGATCACGTTGCGCGAGTAGCTGTGCGCAAACGAAGGCTCGATACCGTTCGAGGCGTTGTTGGCCAGCGACAGGGAGATGGTGCCGGTGGGCGCGATGGAGGTGTGGTGGGTGAAGCGCGCGCCGGTCGCGGCGAGCTGCTCGACGAGTTCGGGGGCGATCCTGGCGACGCGCTGCATGTAGCGCGAGTACTTCGCGTGCAGCACGCGGCCGGGAATCGTGTCGCCGATCTTCCAGCCGTCGGTTGCCATCTCCGGACGCTTGCGCAGCATGTCGCCGGTCACGGTGAAGTCCTGCGTGAGGATCGGGGCGGGGCCCTTCTCCCGGGCGAGTTCCAGCGCGACTTCCCAGCCGGCCAGCGCCATCTCGCGCGCGACGTCTTCGGTGAACTTGACGGCTTCCGGCGCGCCATAGCGCAGCTTCAACATGGCGAGCGTCGAACCGAGGCCGAGGAAACCCATGCCGTGCCGGCGCTTGGACAGGATCTCGTTGCGCTGCTCGGCCAGCGGCAGCCCGTTGATGTCGACGACGTTGTCGAGCATGCGGGTGAACACCCTGACCACCTCGCGGTACTGGTCCATGTCGAAGCGCGCCTTGGGTCCGAACGGGTCGCGCACGAAGCGCGTCAGGTTCACCGAACCCAGCAGGCACGCGCCGTAGGGCGGAAGCGGCTGCTCGCCGCAAGGGTTGGTCGCCCGGATGTGCTCGCACCACCAGTTGTTGTTCAGCTCGTTGACGCGGTCGATCAGGATGAAGCCGGGCTCGGCGTAGTCGTACGTCGAGACCATGATCATGTCCCACAGGTGGCGCGCGCGCAGGTGGCCGTACACCTTGCAGGCGACCAGGCCGTCCTCGCGCACGATGTAGTTCTCGTGCACCGGCCACTCGCGCCAGACCACCCTGGCGGGGTCGGCGAGGTCGATTTCGTCTTGCTCCTTGACGTGCACCGGAAACACCAGCGGCCAGTCGGCATCGGTTTCCACGGCCTGCATGAAGCCGTCGGTGATCAGCAGCGAAAGATTGAACTGGCGCAGGCGCCCCGCTTCGCGCTTGGCGCGGATGAATTCCTTGACGTCGGGATGGCTGACGTCGAACGTGCCCATCTGGGCGCCGCGGCGGCCGCCCGCGCTGGACACCGTAAAGCACATCTTGTCGTAGATGTCCATGAACGACAGGGGGCCCGACGTGTACGCCCCGGCGCCGGAGACGAATGCGCCATGCGGGCGCAGCGTCGAGAATTCGTAGCCGATGCCGCAGCCGGCTTTCAGGGTCAGGCCGGCCTCGTGGACCTTCTGCAGGATGTTGTCCATCGAATCCTGGATGGTGTCCGACACCGTACAGTTGATGAGCGAGGTGGCCGGCTTGTAGGCGTGCGCACCCGCGTTGGACGTGATGCGCCCGGCGGGAATGGCGCCGTGGCGCAGCGCCCACAGGAAGCGTTCGTTCCAGCGCTCGCGCAGCTCGGGCGTGGCTTCGACATCGGCCAGCGCGCGCGCGACACGCGACCACGTGTCGTCCACGGTCGCATCGATCGGCTCGCCCTGCTTGGTCTTCAGGCGATATTTCTTGTCCCAGATGTCCAGCGATGCCGGTTGCAGCGGAATTTCCAGCGTTCGCGCCAGTTGCTGTGCCTGCGCCGTACCCATCTTGTCGATGCCTCCATGTGCGTGTCCGGGGTCGCCGCTGCGGCCCGGATTTGAAGATCGAGCCGTGATGGCCGCGTCGCGCCGGCCAAACCGCGACGACCAGGCCATCGGCGCCGGGCTCCCGCGCCGTGCTCAAATCCTGAATGTGAGTCGCCGGGATCGCCCCGGCCGGGTGCCGGGGCGACCGTGCGCAATCGCCCCGATTGCCCGTCCAACCTCGCTGCGTTCCCCCCCCGCGCGTTGTGCTATAGCCAAACCTCTTGGGTTGTCGTGGCACACAAAACACAACATATTGTGCTTGCGAGCGGGTTCCAACGTTACGCCACCCGCTTCGGGGTGTAAAGGGGCGCCCGCCAAAAAAGCCGGCTGACCGGCGCCGCTCACGGTGCGTCGACGCCCGCCCGATAATGTACGGACGTCGGATCGCTACTCGGAGGTCTCATGCCGCTCGTCCACCGTCGCCGTCGCCCAGGCTGCACCGTTTTTGCCCTCGCCGCCCTCGCGCTGCTCGCCGCGTTGCCGGCGTGGGCCGGCACCTTGCCGGTCGCGGTCGGCGGCCAGCCGCTGCCCTCGCTGGCGCCGATGCTGGCCCGGGTCTCGCCGGCGGTGGTGAACATTTCCTCGACCAGCCACCGGCGCGTGGCGGTCAATCCGTTTTTCAGCGATCCTTTCATGCGCCAGTTCTTCGGGCTGCCCGCGGAGCCGCCGTCGCGCGAACTGGTGCAGCAATCGCTGGGTTCGGGCGTGATCGTGAACGCAGCCAAGGGCTACATCCTTACCAACAACCACGTGATCGCGGGGGCGGATGAGATCCAGGTGACCCTGACCGACGGCAAGACCTACAAGGCCAAGCTGGTCGGAGCCGATCCCACGACCGATCTTGCGGTGATCCAGATCAGCGCGCCGGGGCTCACCGCGTTGCCGTTCGCGGATTCGACCAAGCTGCGCGTGGGCGATTTCGTGGTGGCGATCGGCGATCCGTTCGGCCTGGGCCAGTCGGCGACCTCGGGCATCGTCTCGGGCCTGCAGCGCCAGGATCTGCGCCGGCGCGGCGTACAGAACTACATCCAGACCGATGCCTCGATCAATCCCGGCAACTCGGGCGGCGCGCTGGTCAACCTCGACGGCGAACTCGTGGGCATCAACTCGATGATCTACTCGCCATCGGGCGCCAGCGCGGGACTCGGCTTTGCGATTCCCGCGGATCTGGCCCGCCGGATCATGGATGAGCTGATCGCGCACGGCCACGTCGAGCGTGGCAACCTCGGCATCGAGGCGCAGGACCTGACGCCGCGCATCGCGGCCGCCCTGGGCATCAAGGCTACGCGCGGCGCGCTGGTGACCAACGTGATTCCCGATTCGCCGGCCGAAAAGGCCGGCGTCAAGCCGGGCGACCTCGTGACCAGCGTGGATGGCAAGCCGATTGCCGATGCGCAGGATCTGCGCAACACCGAGGGGATGGCACAGGTGGGCACGACCCTGCGTCTTGGCATCCAGCGTGGCACGCAACGGCTGGAGATCGACGCGAAACTCGCGGCGGGCGGGGGCAACGTCGATGGCGCGTCGCTCGACAAGCGTCTGGCCGGGGCCACCTTTGCGCCCTCGCAGCAGGTGGGCGAAAACAGCATCAATGGCGTGGCGGTGGTGAACGTGCAGGCGGGCAGTCCCGCGGCGCGCAGCGGCCTTGCGTCCGGCGACATCGTGGTCGGCATCAATGGTGTCGCGACGCCCGATCTGTCCGGCCTGCGGCGCTTGTTTGCGCTGCATCCGCGCTATCTGGTGTTGACGCTGGTACGCCAGGGCCAGATGCTGCAGCTTCAGGTCGGCGGCCGGTAGGCGCGCACGCGATTCATGTAGGGCGGCGCGAAGTCGCGCATAATCGCGGGCCTTTGATCGTCGCTCGAACGGTACTCCTGACCATGCACAAGCGCTTCCTGGGCTGGCTGCTCGCGCCGGCACTGTTGTGGGTCGCGGGTGCGGCCCTTGCGGCTCCACCCCGTCACACCACCCACCACCGCGTCACCCGTCACGCCGAGACTTCCGGGCCTGCGCTCCTGGTGCGCGGCGACCAGGTCAGTACGGAAGGCTTGGTCGACGCCGTGTCGCGCGCCTTTGCCGCGACCCGCGATGGCCACCTCGAAGTCACCCCGTTCAACACGGTCGATGGCATCGACCAGGCGCTGTCGGGACAGGTCGACATCGCGGCCGTCGCGCGTCCGGCCTATCCCGGACGCACCCAGGAGGGCGCCCTGACGTTCACGCCGGTCGCCTGGGACGCGCTGGTACTCATCACCAACGCGGCCAACCCGGTTGCCAACCTCACGCTGAAGCAGCTGCACGAGATCTACTACGGCAAGATCACCAACTGGTCGGCGGTAGGCGGCCCCGACGAGCCCATCGACCTGGACGGCGTCGCCTCGCCGCTCGACGGCGTGCAGTACAGCTTCCGCCAGCTGATGTTCGGCAATGGCGACAACCCCGTTGCGGTGCCGCGGCTGTTCATCAACATCGATTCGCTGCAATCGGAAGTGGCGCTGGACGACAAGGCGCTGGCGCTGTCGACGCTGTCGCACGCCCGCCGCCAGCAGGGCATCCGGATCATCCCGATCGAGGGCGTGACGCCGAACCTCGCGACGCTGGAAAACGCGACGTACCCATTGCCGCTGACGATCTACCTGGCGTACAAGCCCGACAGCCCGAAGCTGGCGACGATCCAGAAGTTCCTGACGTTTCTCGGCGGCGATTCGGCGGGCGGCATCCTGCGCGACCACGATCTGCTTCCGTTCGCGCAGGCCACCGTGCTGAACGCGAAGACCGAGGCCGAGCGCATCAACGCCATCGGCGCGCGCATGGTCGCCGAAGGGCTGCCGACCGAGTACGCGCCGGGCAACGAATTCGCGCGCCTGGTCAAGCAATATCCCGCCTTGGCGAACGGGCCACGCGTGCAGCAGGCGGCGGCCCAGCAGGTCGCGCAGGCCGACCAGCAGCGGGCCGCGCTGAGCGCGGCGGCCGGCGTCGATCCGTCCGCGCAGGCCGCGGCGGGGGCCGGGAAGACCTACACCGTCGTAAGCGGCGACACCCTGTCCAAGATCGCCGACGCCAACGGCGTCAGCGTCGAGGATTTGCGGCACTGGAATGACCTGCGCGGCAGCCTGTTGCGCATCGGCCAGGTGCTGAAGGTTTCGGCTCCACGGGGCTGAGACGCACTGCACTACCGGCCCCGCGTCGCCTCGCGCGGTCGCCGTGGCGGTGATCTTCAGGGGATGGAGTGTCCGCGCGCGTGGGGTGCCGCAGCGCGGCATCGCGGGCGGGACCGGTGACGCTGCAATAATCGCTGCCGGTGCGTTGCGGATCGGGCCGTGCAAGAACATTCCTGGTTGCCGTTGGTGCTGCTGTTCCTGGTCGCCGTGGTCATCGCGGTGCCCTTGGCGCGCAAGCTGAAGCTGGGATCGGTCTTCGGCTACCTGGCCGCGGGCGTGGTGATCGGCCCGCATGGCCTCGGCTGGATCCACAGTACGGACGCGATTTCAGGCCTGTCCGAGTTTGGCGTCGCGCTGCTGCTGTTCGTCATCGGGCTCGAGCTCTCGCCGCAGCGCCTGTGGGTGATGCGGCGCCAGGTGTTCGGCGCGGGCACGGCCCAGGTCGCGGGTACGGCGCTGGTGCTGGGGCTCATCGCCGCGTTCGGTTTTGGCATGCACCGCGTGACCGCCGCCGTGGTTGGCCTTGGGCTGGCGTTCTCCTCGACCGCATTCGGCCTCCAGATCCTCGCCGAGCGCCGCGAGCTGCAAAGCTCGCACGGCCGTCAGGCGTTTGCCATCCTGCTGTTCCAGGATCTCGTCGCCATCCCGCTCATCGCTGCGATTCCGCTGGTGGCGGCCCACGGCGCGCATCATCTGGCGGAGCCTCTGTGGCTGTCCTCGCTCAGGGTCGCCGGCGTGATCGCGGTCGTGGTGGTCGGCGGGCGCTACGCGCTGCGGCCGCTGTTCCGGGCGGTCGCCAAGACGCAGCTCATCGAGGTGTCGACCGCGACCGCCCTGCTGGTCGTCATCGGCACCGCCTGGCTCATGCAGCTCGCGGGCATTTCCATGGCGCTCGGCACGTTCCTCGCGGGCATGCTGCTGGCCGATTCCGAATACCGCCACGATCTCGAGTCCAACATCGCGCCCTTCGAAGGCCTGCTGCTCGGTCTTTTTTTCATCACCGTGGGCATGGGCGTCAACCTCAAGCTGATCACGCTGCATCCGTGGCTGGTGGTCGGCACGGTCGCGCTGCTGCTGGTGGTGAAGATTCCCGTGCTGGCCGCGATCGGGCGCCTGAATCCACGCCTGGATGGCACCGATGCGGTCAAGCTCGCGGCGCTGCTCGGCGGCGGCGGCGAATTCGCGTTCGTGGTGTTCAAGCTCGCCCACGAGCACGGGTTGCTGACGCGCACCCAGCACGAGCTGCTGGTGCTGGTCGTGACCCTCGGCATGGCCGCGGTGCCGCTGCTGGTGCTGGCCGCGGCGCGCATGCCGCGCCGCACGCGCCCGCAGCGCGATTTCGACCACATCGACAGTGGTACGCCGCGCGTCATCATCGCGGGATTCGGACGGGTCGGGCAGATCGTCGGGCGGCTGCTGCGCGCGCGCAACGTGCCGTTCATCGCGCTGGAAAGCTCGATCGAGCAGGTGGACCTCTCGCGGCGGCTCGCCGGGCCCAACATCTATTTTGGCGATCCCACGCGCGCGGAAATCCTGCGCGCCGCCGGCGCCGGCAAGGCCGAGGTGTTCGTGCTGGCGACCGACGATCCGGCGGCCAACGTGCGCACCGCGCGGCTGGTGCGGCGGCTGTTCCCGAACCTCAAGATCATCGCGCGGGCGCGCAACCGCCAGCACGCCTTCCGCCTGATGGACCTGACCGCCGATCCCGACGACGTGGTGCGCGAGACGTTCTATTCCAGCCTGAAGATGGCCGCCCTGACGCTCACCGCGCTGGGCATGGATGCCGAGCAGGCGCGCGCCAGCGTCGAGCTGTTCCAGAAGCACGACGAAAAGCTGCTGCGCGACCAGCATCTCGTCTACGACGACGACGTGGCGCTCAGCCAGACAACGCGCGAGGCCTACGTCGAACTCCAGGCCCTGTTCGAAGCCGATCGCAAGGCCCGGGTCGCGCCCTCCACCGACGCTCCCTCGGCGAGCGCTCCGCCCGCGGCGTGAATGCCGCGGCGGGCTATTCCGGATGCGTCATCAGCGGCGTCACCACCGGCGCGCCCAGCGTCACGCCGTGCCGGGGCGCCAATTCCAGCGCGAGGTCGACGTAACCCAGCGCGCGTGCGACTTCGGCCGGCGTGCGCTGCATGCAGTCGCGGGCGTTGCGGTCGGCGCCGCGCGCCAGCAGCACGCGCGCGGGTTCGAACAGCGCGTGCATCGCGCACGCGTGGAGGGCCGTCACCCCGTGTTCGTCGGCGTGGCCCAGCGCGGCGCCGGTGTCGAGCAGCGCCGGCAGCAGCGCGCCAAGATGCGTGCCGTCGCCGTCGCTGCCTGGCTTCGCGTGGATGCCCAGCAGCACCAGCAGTGGAGTGGCGCCGCTGTGGTCGGCAGCGTCGGTCGCCGGGTTGTCCTTCAGCAGCGCGTCCAGCATGCGCTGGCAGCGCAGGCTGTCGCGGCTGTCGAAGCAGAAGCGCGCGGCGGCGTGCAGCGCGTTGTGACCGCGCGCGTCGACGAGGTCGGCGCGCGCGCCAAGTTCGCGCAGCGCGGCGACCATGTCGGGGTAGCCCAGCGCGGCGGCGATCATGAGCGCGGTCACGCCGTCCGCGTGGCGGCGATCGACCGGCACGCCCGCGGCGACCAGGGCGCGCATGGCGTCGACGTGGCGCGTCGAGACCGCCGCGGACAGCGGTGAGGCGCCGGTTTCGACGGTAAGTTCGGCATCCGCGTGCGCGGCCAGGAGTTTTTCGATGCTGGCGATCGCGCCGGCGCCGCTCGCGCGCAGCAAGGCGGTGGCGCCGCGCGCGTCACAGGCGTCCACCGCGAGGCCGAGTTCCAGCAGGCGCGCGACCGCCTCGGGGTCGGCTGCAGCGGCGGGCAGGTCGGCATCGCGCAGCGGGCGGCCGGGAAGCGCCCAGCCGTTCCAGCGCAGCCAGTATTCGAGCCGGGTCGCGCCGCGCGCGAGCGCCATGCCAAGCGGCGTCTCGCCGCTCGCGGCCGCGATTTCCGGATTGGCGCCGTACGCGATCAGCGCCTGCACCAGGGGCAGGGCTTCGGCCTCCACGTGGATTTCCAGCGCGGCGTGCAGCGGCGTGGCGCCGGTGCGATCGCGCGCGTTGGGGTCCGCGCCGCGCGCGAGCAGTGTCCGCAGGACCGGCAACAGCGCCGGGCGGCTCGCGTGGTGCAGCGGCGTGTGGCCATCGGCGTCGGCGCCGAACGTGTCTGCGCCGGCCTCGATGAGCGCGAGCGCCAGCGACGCGCCGGCAGCGGTGGCCTCCACGCGCGCCAGTGCTTTCGCGAGGCCTCCCGCACCGGCGGGGCTCGCGCCGGCCTCAAGCAGCTGGCGGACGGCGTCGGCAGCCGCCGGCAGGCGTTCAAGTGTCGCGTCGAACAGCCGCGTGCCGCCGGCAAGCCGCGCTTCGGCGTCGAGCCCGTGATCCAGCAGCCAGGTGCGCGCCGCGGCGTCGCCCGCGTCGGTGAGCTCGAGATACAGCGCGGCGAGCTCGTCGGCCGGCCAGTCGCGCGTCCGTTCGGCGAAGCGCGCAATGATCTGCCAATGCGCGAAGCGCAGCGCGTCGAGGAGATGCGCGGGCGTGTCGGCGTCGGCATCGCCGGGTGACACCTCGGTGGCGTGGCTGCTGGGCAGGCCCGCATCGGGATCGAGCAGGGCGACCAGGTCCCAGCGCCCGGACGTACTGGCCTGATCGACGGCGCTGCGGCCGTCCGGGCCCTGGCGCTTCGGGTCCGCGCCGAGCTGCAGCAGGATCGCGATGCCGGCGGCGCTGGCGCGCGGCGACTGGCAGGCCAGCGTCAGCGCGGTGCGCCCGTGCTGGTCTACCGCGTGCACGTCCAGGTGCTGCGCGGCCAGCAGCTTCAGGATCTCATCGGCGCCCGCGCGCGCGGCCTCCATGAGGGGGGTGGTGCCGTAGCGGTCGCCCAGCGCCGCGTTGGCGCCGGCTTCCAGCAGCGCGCGCGCGATGCGCGGGTGGTTTTCGCGCGCGGCATGCAGCAGCGCGGTGGCCCCCAGTGCGTCGGTCGTGTCGGCGCGGGCCTTGCGCTGGAGCAGCAGCTCGACGCCCGTGGGGTCGTCGTCGGCGATCGCGGCGGCGGCCGGCAGCGCGGAATCAGGCTGTGCCCGGCGTTCGAGCAGGAACCGCACCAGCGGCCAGTTGGCTGCACCCGCGGCGCGCGCGAGTGGCGTCGCCTGTTCGCGATTGCGCGCTTCCAGCGGCGCGTCCGCGTCGACCAGGATTGCCGCCACTCCCGCATCGGCGCAGAGCGCCGCGTGGTGCAGCGGCGTGTTGCCGTCGGCGTCGGCCAGGCCGGGATCCGCGCCGTTGGTGATCAGCGCGGTGACCGTTTCCGGGCGGCCTTCGCGGCACGCCCGCGTGGCGGCCAGCAGCGGCGTCAGGCCGGCGTGTGCGCGGTTGACATCCGCGCCCTTGGCAATCAATTGCCGCAACAGGTGCGTGTCGGCGAGTTCCGCGGCCAGCACCGGGACGGGCCGCTGGTCGTGCGCGTCGATCGCGGGTGCGGCGTTGGGACTGGCACCGCGTTCGAGCCAGTCCGTGGCCGCCGCGATATCGCCGGCGCGAATCGCGGCCAGCAAACCGTCGTCGAGGCTGCCCTGCGTGGGAGCGGGATTCCCGATGGCGGGCGGCGGCGACGGCTCGGACGTCGTCGGGGGCGCGGCTGCAGGCTCCGGCCCTGGTTCCGGACCCGCCGGCAGGATTTCGGCCTGGCCCCGGCTTTCCAGCAGCAGGCGCAGGGTGCGGTTGGCGACGATGAGCGAGCCCACCGGCAACACCACCAGCGCGAACAGGATGAGCGACGCCGTGCGGATTTCGTCCGGCAGGCTGGCCGCGATGCCCGCCAGCGTCAGCGCGCTGAACGCGATCACGAGCTGCGCCAGCGCCGCCGGCAGAAAGTGCGTGAAGAACAGGTCGCGGCTGCGGGTCAGATGGCGGGCGAAGTGCAGGCTGCGCGCCAGCGCGGCGATCAGCCACGAATGCTCTTCGCCCGCGGGAAACGCATCGTCCCACTCGAACACCAGCCCGAACACCGGCCACAGGCGCCAGAGCGCCACCAGCGACACGACCAGCGCCACGCACAGCGCCAGCGTCCCGCCGAGCGACGGGCTGTGCGACAGCGCGGCCAGCGGCCAGGCGACCAGCACGAATACCACGACGGTGTATACGGCCAGCGCGATCAGGTGCGCCGTGCCGCGCCGCAGCGCGCTGCGCGTGAAACTGGCCTCGCACCCCGCGCAGATCGCGTAACAGCTCGCGGCCATCGCGAGCGACGCCCCAAACAACAGCAAGATGAGTGTGTAGCTGTCGTACGCCCTTGGAACCCACACCGCCGCCAGCACCACGATGAACGCGGGCAGGAAGGTTGGCAACGATTGGGTCAACGCCGGCCGGCGGCGTGGCTTGGTCTGGGGCATGGGCAGGCTCGGGCGGCGATGCGCCCAGTATACGGATGGAGTGTGTATCGGCTGCAACCGGTGGCCGGCGACCGGAAACGTGCGCCGCCGCGCGTTCGCGTCGGCGTGGACTTGCGCGCCGTCAGGTGCGATGCGATAGTCGCGCCATATCATACAAACGTATGAACGACGCGCGAGAACGCGCCGTCAATGTCGCGCCGTCGCAGTGGTCCGACCTATCCCGAATGGAGACTTTCCGATGATCAGGCATTCCGTGAACGTGACAAGGTTGGCGGGCTTCGCGCTCGCCGGGCTCGGGGTTGCGGTGAGCGCCGCGCTGGTGAGCCCCGTGGCGTCGGCGTCGGGTTTCCAGATTGCCGAGAACACCGCGCAGGCGCTGGGGCGCGCCTACGCCGGGCGCGAGGCCGCGGGCAACGACGCGTCCGTCGTCATCAACAACCCGGCGGCGATGGTCGATTTCGACACCTACGCCGTGCAGGTCGATGCCACCGCGATCAACGTGAGCACCCAGTTCCACGGCAGCGGCACCGATGCGATCGGCCGGCCGTTGTCGGGTGGCAACGGCGGCAACGGCGGCGACGTGTATGGCGTTCCCGCGATCAGTTTCATCGCGCCGATCGCGCAGAACTGGCGCCTGGGTTTCGGCATCAGTGCGCCGTTTGGTCTGGAGACCCAGTACAACGCCGGTTGGATGGGGCGCTACGAGGCCTTGAAGTCCAGCGTCAAGTCCATCGACTACACGGGGTCGATCGCGTGGGCGGTCAACCCCAAGTTCTCGTTGGGGTTCTCGGTCATTGCCCAGCGGACCAGCATCGATTTGTCCAACGCGGTCAACATGGGGGCCGCGCTGGCGGCACCGCCCTTCAATCTCGCGCCGACCTTCCTGCCGCAGTCCGCCGATGGTCTCGCCGAGGTCCGCGGCGACAACTGGAAGTGGGGCTGGCAAATCGGGGCCGAATGGAAGCCCACCACGCAGGACACCCTGGCGCTCAACTACCACGCCAAGATCAACCACCATATCGACGGCAAGGCCTACTTCACCGTGCCGCCCAGCGTCGAGTTCGTGCTGACCCAGGCGCAGGTGCCGCTGTTCCAGAACACCGATGGCAACGGTTCGTTCGCGACCCCGGCGACGGCTTCGTTGAGCTACTGGCACAAGACGCTCGGGCCGGTGTCCTTCGGCGCCGAGCTGTCCTGGACCGGCTGGAGTTCCTTCAGCCGCCTCGCGATCGACTTTGCCAATCCGGTGCAGCCGAACATCGACCAATACTACGGCTGGAAGAACACCTGGTTCGGTTCGGTCGGCGCGGACTATCGCCTGAGCGACCAGTGGGTCCTGCGCGGCGGCCTCGCCTACGACCAGACGCCGACCCGCAACTTCTCGCGCGACCCGCGCATTCCGGACGGCGCGCGCCGGTGGATTTCGTTCGGTGCCGGCTGGTCGCCCAGCCCGCAGGTCGAGCTCAACATCGGTTACGCGCACCTGTTCGTCAGCAACGGCAACGTCAACGACCTGAGTGCCACCGGCGATCAACTGATCGGCAGCTTCGACAACTCCGGCGACCTGCTCGGGATTTCGATGCAGTACAAGTTCTGATCGCCCTCTACCCCCTTCCGCAGGAAGCGGGTCGCCGCGCAGCGGCGGGGGGATGCGCTTTTGGCAATCCGGCAAACGCCATCCCCCTCGTCCCCTTTCCTTTGGAAGGGGGACGTGCGTTCGAAACTCTCTTGACGAGCCCCGCCTTCATGGCGGGGTTTTTGTGTCGTCGATGCCGGCAGCGATGTCCGCCTGTCCGTCCGCGAGTGTCCGCAAGGTGTCCGCGGACAGGCCTGCGCCCTGTGTCGTGTCCGCAAGCTATTGATCTTCGGCCGATTGCGTAGCCATCGCGCGTGGCACGGCGAATGCACGGCCAATGCTCGCGGGCCGCGTGCAGCGTTTCGCGTGCGACACCCGTCGATCGTTCCGGGAGCCCCTCGGGAGAGACATGTTTGGCTATTACTTCCGCCTTGCCTTGCGGAGCCTCAGGCGCAACCCGGCGCTCACGGCGCTGATGGTGGTGGCGATCGGCTTCGGCGTGGCCGCGTCGATGATCACGTACTCCGTGTTCCGCGCGGTGTCGGGCAATCCGATTCCGGACAAGTCGGCGCAGCTGTTCACGCCGCAGATCGACAGTTGGGGACCGCAGCAGAGCTTCGCCGGCGATGGCGAGCCGCCGCAGGCGCTGGACTACACCGATGCGATGGCGCTGATGCGCGCGCACGCGGCGAAGCGGCAGACGCTGTTGTACCCGGTGCAACTGTCGCTGATGCCAGGCGGCGACCGCAGCCTGCCGATCCAGGCCAACGGCTACGCGGTGTATGCCGACTTTTTCCCGATGTTCGAGGTGCCGTTCCGGTACGGCAGCGGTTGGGACGCCATGCAGGATGACGGTCGCGCCGCGGTCGTGGTGCTGAGCCAGGCATTCAACCGGAAATTGTTCGGCGACACCGACAGCGCTGGACGCATGATCAATCTGGGTGGCCACGAATACCGCGTGGTGGGCGTGACCCGGCAGTGGAGCCCCGTGCCGCGCTTCTTCGATCTGTTCGGCAGCAGCGGTTTCCAGAAGCCCGCGGATTTCTATATCCCGTTCACGCGTGCACTGGATCTGCAAATCGGTACCGCCGGCAACAACAGTTGCCGCGGCAAGGACGCCATCAACGGCTGGGACGGCTGGCTGCACAGCAATTGCGTGTGGATCAATCCGTGGGTGGAACTCGACAGCCCGGCCGCCGTCGCACGCTATCGCAAGTTCCTGGAAGGCTACGCCGCCGAGCAGCAGCGCGCCGGCCGTTTCCACTGGACGCCCAACGTGCGCCTGCGCGACGTGATGCAGTGGATGGCCTACATGCACGTGGTGCCCCAGGAAAGCCGCGTCTCGCTGATGGTGTCGCTGGGCTTTTTCCTGATCTGCCTGGTCAACACCATCGGCTTGCTGCTGGCCAAGTTCATGCGGCGTGCCGGAGAGATCGGCGTGCGCCGTGCGTTGGGGGCTTCGCGGCGCGAAATCTACATGCAGTTCCTGATCGAGGCCGGCACCGTCGGCGTGGCCGGCGGATTGCTGGGCTTGCTGCTGACCGCCGTGGGTGTGTCCGGCGTGGGCCTGCTGTTCAAGCCGGAGATCGCGCGGTTGGCGCACGTGGACCTTTCGCTGGTGGCGCTGACGCTGGCGGTTGCGATCGTGGCTACGGTGGTGGCGGCGTTCTATCCGGCGTGGCGCGCGGCGCACGTGCAACCGGCCTGGCACCTGCGGTCGAATTGAGACGGAGCCGCCATGCAAATCCAACCCATCCTCGCCGCGTTGCGCCACCACAAGGCCGGCACCGTGCTGATCGCGCTGCAGATAGCGCTGACCCTGGCGATCGTGTGCAACGCGTTGTTCATCATCCACCAGCGCGTCACGCATCTTTCCGAACCCACCGGCATCGACGAGGCCAACCTGTTCGTGATCGAAAACCAGTGGGCGGACGGTTCGTCGGCGCAGCAGGTCGATGCGCAGATGCAGTCCGATCTCGCGGCGCTGCGGCAATTGCCAGGCGTGCGCGATGCGGTGTCCAGCAACTCCTATCCATTGCGCGGTGGTGGCTGGGACGATCTCATCACGATGACGCCCGAGCAGGTGCAGAAGACCACCGATGCCACGGTGTATTTCGGCGACACGCACTTCCTCGACGCACTTGGGCTGAAGCTGATCGCCGGGCGCAATTTCCGCGCCGACGAAGTCGAGCCGATGGCACCTCAGCAGGCGGGGACGCCACCGGTGGTCATCGTGACCAAGGCGCTGGCTGACAAATTGTTCCCGAACGGGTCGGCACTGGGCAAGACCTTCTACGCGATGGGCCCGCAGCCGACCACGATCATCGGCATCGTCGAACGCCTCCAGCGGTCGGAAGTCGACACCTGGTCGATTCCCTACGCCTACCAGGCGCTGATCTGGCCGCGGCGCCTGGACGGCTCGTTCGGAACCTACTACATCGTGCACACCAAACCCGGCGAGCTGGTGGCCGCGATGCGCGAGGCACCCAAGGCGCTGTACGCACAGAACCGGATGCGCATCATCGACCCCCAGAACGGTGTGCTGAGTTTCGCGCAGGTACGGCACCGCGCCTACGACAGCGACCGCGGTACCGCGATCCTGATGGGCATCATCTGCGCAGTGCTGCTGGTGATCACCGGCGCGGGCATCATCGGGCTTACCAGTTTCTGGGTCGGCCAGCGGCGCAAGCAGATCGGCATCCGCCGAGCACTCGGCGCGACCCGGCGCGACATCCTGCGCTACTTCCAGACCGAAAACCTGTTGATTGCGGGGGCCGGAGTGGCAGTGGGCGCAGTTCTCGCGGTTGGCCTGAACCTCTGGATGATGCGGCAACTCGCGATGGACCGGATGCCACTGGCGTACGTGCTGGCCGGCATCGTCGTCCTGCTGTTGCTGGGGCAGGGCGCGGTATTCGCGCCGGCGCTGCGTGCCTCGCGCGTATCGCCGGTAGAGGCGACCCGCAGCGTGTGAAACACCCCCTTCGGAACGAAGGGGGTCGATGCAAAGCATCGGGGGGATGGTGTCGTACGAACAAGAGCCATCCCCCTCGATCCCCCTTCCTCCGGAAGGGGGAGGTGTGGGCAGGAGTGAATGAAGGATGCTCGGTTACTACCTCGATCTTGCCCTGCGCAGCCTGAAACGTTCGCCGGTTCTCACGGCGTTGATGGTGCTGGCGATCGGTCTCGGCATCGGCGCCAGCATGACCATGATCACGGTGCTGCACGTGATGAGCGGCGATCCGGTGCCGGGTCTCAGTTCGAAACTGTTCGTGCCGATGCTGGACCCGCGCGATGCTGCCCATGCTGCGGCGCAGACCCGTGGCCCGGATACGCCGGATGGGTTCACCTGGACTGACGTGACGAATCTGCTCCGCGCAAACCGTGCGGACGCGCAGGCCGCGACGGCGGCCGGTTATGCGGCGGTGCGGCCGGCCAACCCGGACATGCACCCGTACTTTGCGGACGGCCAGTACGTCACCGCGGAGTTTTTCCGGATGTTTGCCGTACCGTTCCAGGCCGGCGCCGGGTGGACGCCAGAGCAGGATCGCGACCGTGCGCGCATCGTGGTGTTGAATACCGGCCTGGCCCGCAAATTGTTCGGCGGCGCGGACGCCATCGGCAAGGCGGTCAACCTCAACCACATGGAGTTCCGCGTTGTCGGCGTGTTGCAGGATTGGCACCCGCAGCCCGCGTTCTACAAGCAGAAGGGCAGCCGGATCTACGGCGGTGCCGATGACTTCTTCATTCCGCTCGACACGGCGCTGGCGACGAAGTTCGGTATCAACGGGCATACCTCGTGCTGGGGCAACGGCGATGACGGCGGCGACAGTCTGACCAGTGGGCATTGCACCTGGGCCCAGTTCTGGGTGCGGCTGGATACCCCGGCCAAGGTCGCGGCGTACCGGCGGTTCCTCGACAACTACTGGCACGCGCAGCAGGATCACGGGCGCTTCCCGCGCAAGGATTCGCCGCCGCACCTGTATGGCCTGATGGCGTGGTTGGCGCACGAGAAGGTGATCCCCGCCAACCTGTCGATGCAGATGTGGCTCGCCGTCGGATTTCTCGCTGTGTGCATGTTGAGCGTGGTGGCCCTGCTGCTGGCCAAGTTCCTGCGCCGCAGCGGCGAGATCAGCGTCCGGCGCGCGCTGGGTGCGCGGCGCCGCGACATTTTCGTGCAGTTCGGCATCGAATCCGCGCTGATCGGTGTCGCCGGCGGCGTGCTTGGCTTGCTGGTCGCGCAGTTCGGATTGTGGAGTATCCGGCAGCGCCCCGACGGCTACGCGCACCTCGCGCACATGGACGTCCCCATGCTGGCCGGCACGGTGGCACTGGCCATCATCGCGAGCGTGCTGTCCGGATTGCTGCCGGCATGGCGCGCCTGCCAGGTGCCGCCGGCGCTGCAGTTGAAGGCGCAGTGAAGGAGCCGCGATGAGCGAATTCAAACCCATCCTGACGACGCTCGGTCGCCACAAGCTGGTTGCCAGCCTTCTGGCGTTGCTGGTCGCGCTGACCTGCGCGATCGTCTGCAACGTTGCGTTCATGCTCCAGCAACGCGTGGTTGGCATGAACCTGCCAAGCGGCGTTGCGGAGGATCGATTGGTGACGATCCAGAGTTTCAACCTGGACCAGAACGCAAACCAGATCGCGGCGCACCAGGCTGATCTTGCGGCATTGCGCATGATCTTGGGCGTGGAATCGGCGGCCGCGGTCGATGCGCTGCCGTTCAATGGCAACAACTGGACCAACGGCGTGGGCGTCGATCCGCAGCACAACATCGCGTCGGTGAGCGTGTTCAACGGCACGCCGGGCGAGTTGCAAACGCTGGGCCTGAAGCTGGTTGCAGGGCGCGACCTGCAGCCCGACCAGTACATTCCGGAAGACAGCAGGCACGGTTATGACGGCCTCGATCGCGTTCCTTCCGCGGTCATCACGCAGGCGCTTGCCACGCGCCTGTTTCCCCGACAGGACCCGCTTGGCAAATCGATTTACACCACACCAAGTCCGATCCGTGTCGTCGGTGTGGTGGCGCACCTCGCGCGGCCGGACGTCGGCACCGGCGACGACAACGATTTCAGCATGCTGCTGCCGATGCTGCCGGACACCAGCGACGTGACCTATGTCTTGCGCACGCGACCGCGGGATCGCGGTCGCGTGCTGAAGCAGGCGGAAGCTGCGTTGTACGGGGTCGATGCCAGCCGCGTGGTGCGCCACGGCCAGACGTTCCAGCAGCTTCGCGCGAAGTATTTCCAAGGCGACCGCACCATGATCGGCCTGCTCATCGCGTCGGCGCTGGGCTTGATGTTCGTCGCCGCACTTGGCATCACGGGCCTTGCCAATTTCTGGGTACAGCAACGCACGCGGAGCATCGGCATCCGCCGCGCGCTTGGCGCACGGCGCCGCCACATCCTGCACTACTTCCAGGCGGAGAATTTCCTGATCGTCACCCTGGGCGTGGTGGCGGGCGTATTGCTGGCGATTGGCCTGAACCTGCTGCTGATGCAGCACTACGAACTGCCGCGCCTGCCGCTGTGGTATCTGCCGGTTGGCGCCGTTGCGCTGTGGGTGCTGGGCCAACTCGCGGTGTTGGCGCCGGCGCTCCGAGCGTCACGCGTGCCGCCAGTCGTTGCGACGCGCTCGGTATGAGCGCGCAGCGGCGATCACGATTTCTGCGGCGTCTCCATCAGCTTCATCACCTTGGCGCGGAGCGTGCTGTCGGTCTGCACCACCATGGCGATCTGCTCGTAGCGCTGCACCGACAGGTGCTGTTGTTGGATCGCCGTTTCCATTTGCTTTTCGGCGCCTTGTTGCAATTGCGTGCGTGTGGTCTGGTCCTTGGCGGCGGCGAGCTTGGGTTCGGTGGCCTTGCGGATCACGATGACATCCTCTGCGGCGCGCGCGAAGTGCTGCAGTTCGGCATCCGTGGGAGCGGGACCGGTATCGGCCTGCGTGGGGGCGCTCGATGTTGTGGGCGCCTGTTGCGCGGGCGCTGGAGTCTGTGCGGCGAACACGGCGGGCGCAAGCAAGGCCGAGGCGAGTGCGACCGCCGCGGCGAGGCTCGTCTGGTGGGCGGGATGGGTCATGGATTTCTCCGTGCGTTGGGGAAGCGGCGTCGGTCGACGTCGCCGATCCACCCTAATGAGATGCGTTGCGCACGCGCAACCGCGCGCCGCGGAACGGTTCAGCTTGGCGGCGTGCCGCGCGGTCAATCCTTGAGCGTCAGCAGGCTCGCGTTGCCACCCGCGGCTGTGGTGTTGACGCAGAAGCTGCGCTCGACCGCGAACCGCAACAGGTAATGGGGGCCGCCGGCCTTGGGGCCGGTGCCGGACATCCGTTCGCCGCCGAAGGGCTGGACGCCGACCACCGCGCCGATCTGGTTGCGGTTGACGTAGAGGTTGCCGACGCGCGCGCGGCGGCGGATGTGTTCGACGGTTTCGTCGATGCGGCTGTGGATGCCGAGCGTGAGGCCATAACCCGTGTCGTTGATCGAATCGATGACCGCATCGAGTTCGTCGGCCTGCCAGCGCACCACGTGCAGCGCAGGGCCGAACACCTCGCGCGTCAGCAGCTTGATCGAGGGGATCTCGTACGCGCGCGGCGCGAAGAAGGTGCCATGCTCGGCGCCTTCCGGCAGTTTGGCGGTCGCGATGACCTTGGCTTCGCGGCCCATGCGCTGGGCGTGTTCCTCGAGGATGCCGCAGGCCGGAATGTCGATGACCGGGCCGACGTCGGTCGAGAGCAGCGCCGGATCGCCGACCGTGAGTTCGGTGATCGCGCCCTTCAGCATTTCGATGACGTGGTCGGCGATGTCGTCCTGCACGAACAGCACGCGCGCCGCCGAGCAGCGCTGGCCGGCCGAATCGAACGCCGAGGTCACGACGTCCTTCACCAGCTGCTCGGGCAGGGCAGAGGAGTCGGCGATCAACGCATTCTGGCCGCCGGTCTCGGCAATCAACGCCGCGATCGGCGCGTTGCGTGCGGCAAGCGCGCGATTGATCGCCCACGCGGTTTCGGTCGAGCCCGTGAAGGCAACGCCGGCGACGCGCGGATCGCGCGTCAATGCCACGCCGACCGTCTCGCCGGTGCCGGGCACGAACTGCAGCACCTCGGCCGGCACGCCGGCCGCGTGCAGCAGTTTGACCACCGCGAATCCGGTGAGCGTGGTCTGCTCGGCGGGCTTGGCGATGACGGCGTTGCCGGCGACCAGCGCCGCGACGACCTGCCCCGTGAAGATCGACAGCGGGAAGTTCCACGGGCTGATGCAGACGAACACGCCGCGCCCCCCAAGGAACAACTGGTTCGACTCGCCGGTGGGCCCGGTGAGCTTTTCCGGCTGGCCGAACAGGCGGCGCGCCATGGTGGCGTAATAGCGACAGAAATCCGCCGCCTCGCGCACTTCGCCCAGCGCCGAGGCGACGGTCTTGCCGGCTTCACGCACGGCGAGCGCGACGAGTTCGCCGTGGTGCTGCTCCAGGAGATCGGCGGCGTGTTCGAGGATCTGCGCGCGCGCATCGGCGGAACGCGCATCCCATGCGGGCTGGATGGCGACGGCGTTGGCCAGCGCGCGCTCGACGGTGTTCGGGTCAGCGGGCTGCGTGTCGCCCAGGATCTGGCGACGATCGGCGGGGTTGCTGACGTTGGCCTTGGGCGCAGCGGACGCTGCGCCGGGTACCAGCGGCGTCGCGTGCCAGGGCGGCCGCGCGGCATGGATGGCGGCCGCCAGCGCTTTCAGTTCATCGTCGTTCGCAAGATTGACGCCCATGGAATTCTTCCGGAGTGTGCCGAACAGATCGCGCGGCAGCGGGATGTGGGGATGTTCGTAGTGCCCGCCGTGCGCCGCGCCAAACGCGCGCACGGCGGCGCACGGATCGGCCACCAGCTGCGCGATCGGCAATTTCTCGTCGCTGATGCGGTTGACGAAGCTGGTGTTGGCGCCGTTCTCCAGCAGCCGGCGCACGAGATAGGGCAACAGGTCCTTGTGGCTGCCGCAGGGCGCATACACGCGGCACGGGATGTTCCAGTGGTCGGGACCGATCACCTCACCGTAAAGATCGGCGCCCATGCCGTGCAGGCGCTGGTTCTCGTAGGGACGACCGTTCGCGAGGTGGTGGATCGCGGCGATGGTGTTGGCGTTGTGCGTCGCGAACTGCGGATAGATGACGTCGGGACCCGCGTCGAGCATGCGCCTGGCGTTGGCAAGGTAGGACACGTCGGTGTTGGGTTTGCGCGTGAACACCGGGTAGCCCGCGAGGCCCTGTTCCTGCGTGCGCTTGATTTCCGAATCCCAATACGCGCCCTTGACGAGGCGCACGCACCAGCGCCGCTTCGCGGCCTTCGCGGTTTCGATGAGCCATTCGATGACGAACGGCGCGCGCTTCTGGTACGCCTGCACCGCAAGGCCGAAGCCGTTCCAGCCCGCAAGTGAGGGGTCGGCAAACACGGCGCCGATCACGTCCAGCGAGAGCTCCAGGCGATCGGCTTCCTCGGCGTCGATGGTCATGCCGATGCCTTGGGCCATGGCGAGCTGCGCCAGCTCCAGCACGATCGGCGTCAATTCCGCATGGACGCGCGCGCGCTTGGCGACTTCGTAGCGCGGATGCAGCGCCGAGAGCTTCACCGACACCGAGGGTGCATCCAGCACGCTCTTGAACGGGCCGCGTGCGCCCAGCGCGAGGATGGCGCGGCGATAGTCTTCCTTGTAGCGCGCGGCGTCGGGCGCGGTCAGCGCCGCTTCGCCCAGCATGTCGTACGAGTAGCGGTAGTTTGCGTTGTCGCCCTTGGCCGAGCGGTCCAGCGCCTCTTCGATGGTGCGGCCCATCACGAACTGGTGGCCCATGATGCGCATGGCCTGGCGCACCGCCAGCCGGACGACCGGCTCGCCCGCGCGCGCGACCAGCCGCTTGAGGGCCCCGGCGGCATCCGCCCGCGTGGCCTCGGCAAGATTGACCAGGTGCCCCGTCAGCATCAGGCCCCAGGTCGAGGCATTGACGAACAGCGATTCGCTGGCGCCGACGTGCTTCTTCCAGTCGGCCTCGCCCAGCTTGTCGCGGATGAGCTTGTCGGCGGTGGCGCTATCGGGAATGCGCAGCAGGGCCTCGGCGACGCACATCAGCAGCACGCCTTCCTCGCTGGAAAGGTCGTACTGGCGCATGAAGGATTCGACGGCGCTGGCGTTGCGGCTGCGCTCGCGAACGCGAGCGACGAGCGCGGCGGCCTGCGCTTCGATGGCTTCGGCGTCGTGCGCCGGCAGGCTCGCTTCGGCGAGGCGCGCGGCGACCACTTCCGATTCGTCCGCGCTCCACGCGGCGGTAATGCGCGCACGCGCCAACGTCTGCGGCGCCGGCAGTTCAGAGGAAAGGATTGGGTTCATCGGCGCAACTGCCAACTCGACCGCACATTGTACGTCACGTGCGCCAACGCGCCAATGACGCGCAGCAACGGCGACGCCAACCGACGGGCTATTCTTGCTGCACTTGCCATGCGGCTCTATGATCGACGTCATTGCCGGACCACAGATGACCATGATTACACGTCTTCCGGCGGCTGCGGAAACCGGGCAGGTGACGCTGCTGCTCTCGCCCAACCGGGCGTTGAGCCGCGATCAGATGCGGCGGCTGACGTGGGAACTGTGCGTCGCGGCGTTGCTGGTGGCGGGTCTCGCAGCGTGGAGTGGCGATGTGTTCGCGCCGCTGTTCGCGTTGATCGAGATACCCGTACTGGCGCTGGCGTTCTGGGCGGTCTGGCGCGGCGGTGATCGCAGGGAGCGGATCACGCTGTGCACCGATCAGGTGCGCGTCGAGCAGGTGCCGGCACGCGGGCGCGTGGCCAGCACCTTTCCGGCGGCGTGGACGCGCGTGCGGGTGACCGAGCGCGCCGATGGCCACCGGCACGTGGTGCTGGCGGCGCATGGACGCGAGCAGGAAGTGGGGACGTGCCTGGGCGACGATGAGCGGATGCAATTGTCGCGGTGGTTGAAGACATTACTTTCCGGCCGCAGCGGCTGGCGCGAAAACTAGCAAGACAATCGGGGTGCGATGACGATGAGTTCCAGCAACTGCAAACGGTGGGCCATGCGCACGGCGATTGCCGCCGCCGGTCTGGTGGTTTCGATGGCCGCCGTCGCCAATCCGTTCCCGTGGGAAATGAACCTGCCCAAGGGTGCGACCAAGATCTCGCACCAGGTGTGGGATCTGCACATGGCCGCGCTGTGGGTCTGCGTCGCACTCGGAATCGTGGTCTTCGGGATCATGTTCATCGCGATCTTCCGGTTCCGCAAATCCAAGGGCGCGGTGGCCGGCAACTGGCACGAGAACAAGTGGCTCGAGATCGGCTGGACCGCGGTGCCGGTGCTGATCCTGATCGGCCTCGCCACGCCGGCGACCATGCTGACGCGCGAGATGTACGACAACACCGGTACCGAGATGACCGTCAAGGTCACGGGTTACCAGTGGCTGTGGCGCTATGACTACATCAGCTACGAAGGCAAGCCGATCACCAAGGTACCGACCATCTGGTCGCGCCTGGCCTGGAACAGCAACGCCGCGCGCCAGCTCGATTCGGGGATCAGCCCGTACAGCATCGTGTCCAAGCCCACCAGCGTGTCCAAGGGCGGGTATCACGATTACCTGCTCAACGTGACGCACCCGCTGGTGATTCCGGCCGGCGTCAAGGTGCGGTTCCTCATCACCGCCGACGACGTGATCCACGGTTGGTGGGTGCCTGATTTCGCGGCCAAGCGCGATGCCATTCCGGGCATCATGAACGACACCTTCGCCAAGGTCGACGAGCCCGGCATCTATCGCGGGCAGTGCTACGTGTTGTGCGGCCAGGACCACAGCGCCATGCCGATCGTGGTGAAGGTGCTGCCGCGCGCCGAGTTCGACACCTGGCTGGCCGCGCAGGAAAATCCGGTGGCGCTCGACAAGGCCGCGCGCACCGCCGACGTCGCGCCGGCCAAGCCGGTCCCGGCCAAGGGTTGATGCGCCATCCACCGTTAGTGCAGTACCAGTAATCCAGAGGTCCACACCATGTCCACCACAGCGCAAGCGGTCCCCTACGAAGAACACCACCAGAGCTTCTTCGAGCGCTGGTTCATGTCGACCAACCACAAGGACATCGGCACGCTGTATCTGTGTTTCTCGTGCCTGATGCTGTTCGTGGGCGGCAGCTTCGCCATGCTGATCCGCGCCGAGCTGTTCGAGCCGGGCATGCAGCTGATGCAGCCCTACTTCTTCAACGAACTCACCTCGATGCACGGGCTGGTGATGATCTTCGGCGTGATCATGCCCTCGTTCGTGGGCCTCGCGAACTGGATGATCCCGATGCAGATCGGCGCGCCGGACATGGCGCTGCCCCGCCTCAACAACCTGTCATTCTGGATCCTGCCGTTCGCGTTCATCCTGCTGCTCTCGACGTTTTTCATGCCCGGTGGCGCACCGGCCGCCGGCTGGACGATGTATCCGCCGCTGGTGTTGCAGGGCGGTGAGTCGATCGCGTTCCTGATCTTCTCCATCCACCTCCTGGGCATCAGCTCGGTGCTGGGCTCGATCAACATCATCGCGACCGTGCTCAACATGCGCGCGCCCGGCATGGATCTTTTGAAGATGCCGATGTTTTGCTGGTCGTGGCTGATCACCTCGTTCCTGGTGATCGCGGTCATGCCGGTGCTTTCGGGCGCCGTGACGATGGTGCTGTTCGACCGCTTCTTCGGCACCAACTTCTTCAACGCCGCCGCCGGCGGCGATCCGGTGATGTACCAGCACGTGTTCTGGTTCTTCGGCCACCCCGAGGTCTACATCATGATCCTGCCGGCCTTCGGGATCATCTCGGAGATCGTGCCGACGTTCTCGCGGAAGCCTTTGTTCGGCTACAAGGCGATGGTGTTCGCGATCGCCTGCATCGCGTTCCTGTCGTTCCTGGTGTGGGCGCACCACATGTTCACCGTCGGCATGCCGCTCGGCGGCGAGGTGTTCTTCATGTTCGCGACCATGCTGATCGCGGTGCCGACGGGCGTGAAGATCTTCAACTGGGTCGCGACCATGTGGAACGGCTCGCTCAGTTTCGAAGTGCCCATGCTGTGGGCCTGCGCCTTCATCGTGCTGTTCTCGATCGGCGGCTTCTCGGGCGTGATGATGGCCTTGGTCCCGGCCGACTTCCAGTACTACGGCACCTACTTCATCGTGGCGCACTTCCACTACGTGCTGGTCGGCGGCGCACTGTTCTCGATCCTGGGCGCGGTGTACTTCTGGCTGCCGAAGTGGTCGGGCCACATGTATTCCAACTTCTGGGCCAAGCTGCACTTCTGGTCCAGCGCGATTTCGGTGAACGTGCTGTTCTTCCCGCAGCAGTTCCTGGGCTTCGCTGGCATGCCGCGCCGCATCCCCGACTACAACGTGGCGTTTGCCGACTGGAACATGGTTTCCTCCATCGGCGGCTTCTGGTTTGGCGCCACGCAGCTGATCTTCGTCGGCGTCGTCATCCACACGGTGTTCTTCTCCAAGGCCAAGGCCACCGCGCGGGTGTGGGAACACACCTATGGCCTGGAGTGGGACATCCCGTCGCCCGCGCCGCACCACAGCTTCACGGTGCCGCCGGTCATCGATGACAGCCAGCTGGCGCACGGCACCCTGACCCACTGATGACACGCTCGGCGACGATGACGGTGGATGTGGATGTCGGACACGGCGGGGCGCCCGAGGGCGCCCACCACGACGCGCCCTCGACGGGTGCCGACGCGCGCGCGCCCGGCGCACAGCGTGGCGATGGAATCGAGCGTGACGATCGGGCGCAGGCCATGCAGGACCGCGCGGACGCTGCGCTCGAAGAGCTCGATCAGCGCAAGGCGGGGGCCCGGCGTACCGCGTGGATCATCGCCGCGATCGCCGCCGCGTTTTTCATCGCCAGCCTGTTCCAGGGCCACTTCGCGCACATCCCGCATTGATCCACAATCTGCTTCACGCCAGTCATAAATCGGGGAAATCGAACCCATGAGTCAAGCCGACGCCAACGTTTACTATGTTCCGCACAGCAGCCGCTGGCCCATCATCGTCACGATCGGCATGTTCCTGTTCATGGTTGGCGCAGCCAACTGGTTGAACGGGCGCGAACCTGCCGGCCAGATCATCCTGGCCATCGGCGCGCTGATGATCGTCGGCATGCTGTTCGCGTGGTTCGGCACCGTGATTGGCGAGTCGATCAAGGGCATCTTCAACGGCCAGGCCGATACCTCGTTTCGCCTCGGCATGATGTGGTTCATCATGTCCGAAGTGTTCTTCTTCGCGGCGTTCTTCGGCGGACTCTTCTATATCCGCACGCTCGTGGTGCCGTGGTTGGGCGGTGCGGGCGACAAGGGCATCATCACCAACGGATTCATCTGGCAGGGCTTCTCGGCAGCCTGGCCAACCAACGGGCCCGATGCGGTCGGCGGCTCGTTCGTGTCGACTTCGCCGTGGGGCATCCCGCTCATCAACACGTTGCTGCTGCTGTCCTCCTCCATTACGGTCACGGTGGCGCACCATGCGCTGCGCCTGGGCAACCGCAAGCGCCTGATCGGTTTCCTGGGCTTCACCATCGTGCTCGGCCTGCTGTTCCTGATCCTGCAGGCGCACGAGTATTGGGACTCCTACGTCCACCTCAACATGACGCTGCACAGCGGCATCTACGGCGCGACGTTCTACATCCTCACCGGGTTCCACGGCCTGCACGTCACGATCGGCACGATCATGCTGATCACGATGTGGTTCCGCTGCGTGCGCGGCCACTTCTCGCCCACCAACCACTTCGGGTTCGAGGCGGTGTCGTGGTACTGGCACTTCGTCGACGTGGTGTGGCTGTGCCTGTTCCTGTTCGTGTACATTCTGTAGTTCCGCCAGGAGCAACCCGCCTGCCTTCGCAGGGTTGCACGCTCGCCGGCGAGTCGAAGGCGCGATGTCCAGACGTGAGTGCACTCGATGGAACGAGGCGCGTTGCGATGGGCTTGGCTGGTTGCCTGCGCACTGCTCGCCTGCGCCGGTTCTGCGCGCGCACGCGGCGATTGCACGCTCGCCAAATATGGCACCCTGCCCGTGCAGGTGATCGGTGAGCGGGCCACGACGCAGGTCAAGATCAACGGCGTCGACACGCGCGTCATGCTCGATTCCGGCGCCGAGTTCAACTTCATGTCGCATGCCACCGCGGATGCTTTGAAGCTTCCGCGCGACCCGGCACCGTTCGGCTTTTACATGGGCGGCATCGGCGGCGACACCGGCGTCGAGATCGCCACCGTCAGGAACTTCGGCATCCTCGGCACCGACCTCCATCGCGTCGAGTTCCTGGTCGGCGGGTCGGATTCCGGGCGTGGCGTGCTGGGCGCCAACCTGCTCGATTTTGCGGATCTTGAAATCAACCTGGCGCAGGGCGAGGTGACGTTCTTCAAGCCAAGCGATTGCCGCAAGGCGGACCTTGCCTACTGGGCTACGGACGGCAAGTACAACGTCGCCGACCTGCTGCCTCCCGACCGACCGCACGACAAGCGCAGTTTCGTTGACGTCACGATCAACGGCAAAGCCGTTCGGGCCCTGCTGGACAGCGGCGCGCCATCCACCGTGCTCAGCCTGCGCGCCGCCGAACGTGTGGGCCTCAATCTCAACGCGCCCGGCGTCAGGGTGGGTGGCCTTACCCACGGCGTGGGTGCCAAGACCTATCGGACCTGGATCGTGCCGATCGACAAGTTTTCGGTCGGCACCGAAACGATCCAGCACAGCGAGATGCTGGTGATGGACGGCCCCATGGGCGACGACTCGACCGACATGCTGCTGGGCATCGATTTCATGCTGGCCCATCGCATGTACATTGCCAACAGCCAGCGGAAAATCTATTTCACGTACAGCGGCGGCCGCGTGTTTTCGCTGGACACCGCCTCGATCGGGGCCAACGAGTCACCTGCTGTCGCGACGAGTGCCGCGGGCGCCGAGCCCGGCACCGCGGCCGATTATGCGTTGCGCGGCCAGGCGCACCTGGCGCGTGGTGAACTGGCGAAAGCGCATGCCGATCTGGACGCCGCCATCCGGCTGGATCCGGACAATCCGGGTGACTATTTGATTCGCGCCCGCATCCTGCTCGCCGCCAGGCAGCCCGACGCGGCGCTTGCGGACCTGGACCACGCGCTGACCCTGGATCCGAAGGATCTCGATGCCCTGCTGCTCCGCGCCCGCCTGTGCTACCGGAACAAGGACGACGCGGGCGTCGCGGCGGATATCGCGGCGGCGCGCCAGCTTGCGCCCACCGGTTCGATGCAGTCCTATGCGATCGCCTCGCTCTACGTCGCGATCGGCCAGCCGGCCAATGCCTTGCCGTTGCTGGACGCCTGGATCGACGCGCATGGTGACGATGCATTGCTCGGTCGCGCGCTCAATGCGCGTTGCTGGGCGCGTGCCCTGGCCGACCAGTCGTTGCGCGGCGCGCTGCACGATTGCCGCAAGGCCATCAAGCGGGACGGCGATCGCGCGGCCTACCTCGACAGCCTTGGCATGGTGTACCTGCGGATGGGCAACAACGCCGAGGCGATCAAGGCGTATCGGCAGGCGTTGGCGCAATCACCACGCACGGCGTGGTCGCATTACGGCCTGGGCCTGGCCGAGTGGCGGAGCGGACAGGTTGCTGCCGGCAGGGCCGAATTGGCAACCGCGAGCGGGCTCGATGGGGGGATCGACGCGCGCGCCGCGGGGTTTGGCCTGCCAGCGCCCGATGCGCCACCGGGCAGCGCGGAATCCGGCGTGCCGGCGCCCCGTACGCCAGCGTCCAGATAAGGCGTCGCCCACGCGACATCGGCCGCGCCCACGCGCGGCGCGTCGGTCGCGCGTGGGCGCGCGGCAACGGTGTGGCGACGCGAAGCATGGGCCTCGCCGCCAAGCCACGCCGGCGTACCGAACATGAGCCGCGACGGCGCCCACTCTGCGATAATTCCGGATCCCGGTTCGCGATCCCGGCCTTCAGCGGACGTAGACCCCGTGCGGATGCAGAACGCCCGTGACGATGCCGATGACGATCAGCAGGAACAACACCACGGAAAAGATCACGCGTCGCGTCAACGCCCAGACCGTGCGGTTGCTGCCGCTGCGGTCGGTCATCATGAAGTACAAGGCCTGCCCCAACTCGAAGATCACGATCAGGAAGACGATGACCAGTACGGCCTTGTACAGGCTGGCGAATGACATGCGCACGGTGCGGATGGAAAGGTCGAGTATAGCGCTGCGTCTGGCCGTGACCCCGGGTCCCGCGGCGTGATGCGCCTGCGTCGCCCGAGCGTCTTCGCGGTCGCCCTGACCCTGTTCGGCATCGCGATCTTCTGCGCGCTGGGGGTGTGGCAGTTGCGGCGGGCCGCCTACAAGGAAGCCGTGCTGGCGCGCTTTCATCATGCGGCGACCGCGCCGCTCACGACGCTTGGCGATGCCGTGGCCGATCGGCTGTCTGGCGATTACCCGCACGTCGAGGTCAGTGGCCACCTCGAAGGCGATCGGGTGTATTTTCTGGACGACCAGATGCGGGCCGGGCGCCTGGGCGTCATGGTGTTCGTGCCGTTCGTGCCCGCCGGATCGGCGCGCGTCCTGCTCGCAAACCTCGGGTTTCTGTCGAAGATGGGACCCGATTCCACGCAGTTGCCCGACCTGCCGCCGATCCCGTCCGGCCGGGTGACGCTGACCGGCATCTATGCGCCGCCGCCCCTGACCGGGATGCGGCTCGGCGGCAATCCGCTGGGGCGCGAAAAGACGTGGCCGAAGCTCGTGACGTGGATCGATACGCATCAGATCGGGGCCGACCTGCATGCCCAGGTTTATCCGCACGTGTTGCTGCTGGATCCCGACGCGCACAGCGCCTACATCCGCAGTTGGACCGCCAACGTGATGCCGCCCGCGCGCCATGAGGCCTATGCGCTGCAATGGTTCACCTTCGCGTTGGCCGCGATCGCCCTGTTCTTCGTGATCCATCGGGTGAAACCTGCCGATGCCACTACCCCTCCAGAGGATTAGATCTCGATGGATCTGCGCAACCGACGCCGCCTGCAGGCGGGCCTGATCGCCGCGGTTTTCGTGGTGCCCGTGGCGATCATGCTGGGGCTCGCGCTGGCGGGTTGGGTGCCCCACGGCAAGAGTTATGGCGCGCGGGTCCAGCCCGAGCGGGACTTCGCGCACGTCCCCGTGCAGCGCGCCGACGGCCAGGCTTTTGCATGGACCAACCGCGACTCGGTGTGGACAATGGTCGCGTTGCCGGGCCCGGACTGCGCGACGCGCTGCCTGCGCCAGCTCGACCTGGTGCACCGCGCGCAGATCAGCCTGGACAAGAGCGCCGCCAAACTCCGGCTGCTCTATCTGGGCACGTCGCCCGCGGGCGTGGACGCGGCCGGGTTCGACAAGGTCTGGATGCTCGCCAGCGCGTCCTCGCCCGAATTTGCCGGCCTGCGGCCTGCCGCCGCGGACTCGGTGGCGGTGGTACTGGTGACGCCGACCGGGATGGCGCTGACCTATTACGCCGCCGGATTCAATCCGGAAGGGCTGCGGCAGGATTTGAAAAAGGCGGTGCGGTGATGCCATCGATTCCTGCTCCGCTGCGCGCGTTGGCCTGGATTGCCTGCGCGTTCGCATTTTGCGTGATCGTGTTCGGCGCGTTCGTGAGGCTCTCGCAGGCCGGCCTGTCCTGTCCCGATTGGCCAACGTGCTACGGCCGGATCACCTGGCCGGTCAAGCCCGCCGCCGTCGCCCGGGCGGACCAGGCGTTTCCGCACCGGCCGGTCGAGGTCCATCGCGCCTGGCGCGAACAGACGCACCGGTTCCTGGCCGGAACGCTGGGCCTGCTGGTGCTGGCCGAAGCGCTGGTCGCGACGTGGTCGCGCAAGCGGCGCCTCGGCCTGGTCGTGGCCGCGGTCGTCCTGATCGGCATCGCGATCCCGATGTACATGGCGACCGATTACGTATCGTCCAGCATTCTCGCCGCCATTGGCGAAGCGCTGCTGCTGGCGGTCGCCCTCTGCTGGCGCGGCGGGGGATGGCGGCGGATCGCGGTGCTGACACTCGCGGTCGTTTGCTTCCAGGCGTTGCTCGGCATGTGGACGGTCACCTGGCTGCTGCTGCCGCTGGTGGTGACCGGGCACCTGCTGGGGGGGCTGCTGACTTTCGCCTTGCTGGCCTGGCTGGCGTGGTGGCTGTCGCGTGGCGATGGCCGTGAACCGCGGGCCGCGGGGCTGCCGGGGGCGGCGGTCGTGGGGCTGGTGCTGCTCTCCTGCCAGATTTTCCTGGGCGGCTGGACCTCCACCAACTATGCGGCGCTGGCCTGCGGCGTGGGCGGCGCCGCGTTTCCGCAGTGCCTGGGCCAGTGGTGGCCGGCCATGGACTTCCACCACGGGTTCATCCTGCTGCGGCACATCGGGGTCGATTACCAGGGCGGCATCCTCGATGCGACCGCCCGCACCGCCATCCAGATGACGCACCGGCTGGGCGCGCTGGTGGTCTTCGTCTATACGCTGTGGCTGGCCTGGCGGGTATGGCGTCGTCGCTACCGCTGGCACGCGGCTGCTCTTGCGGTGCTGGTGCTGGCCCAGGTCCTGCTCGGCATTGCCAACGTGACCCTGGGCCTGCCCCTCTGGATCGCCGTCGCGCACACGGGCGGCGCGGCGCTGCTGCTGTTTGCGCTGGTGGTGCTGCTCGCGCGGACAAGCACGCGCCACGCCGGCGGGGTGGCGGACGCGCACCGGCTGCCCACGTAGAATAGCCCGATGTTTGCACAGGCCGGCCAGTACATCGCATCCACCAAGCCCCGCATCGTCATCCTGCTGACGTTCACGGCGTTCATCGGCATGCTGCTGGCCGCGCCGGGCATGCCGCCGTGGCGCGCCGTCGTGTTCGGCACGCTCGGCATCTGGATGGCGTCATCGTCGGCGGCCGCGCTGAACCAGCTGATCGACCAGCGCATCGATCGGGTAATGGTGCGTACCTCGCACCGTCCGCTGGTGACCGGCACGCTCAGCACGCGCCAGGTTCTGACGTTCGCGCTGCTCCTTGGTGTTGCCTCGATGCTGGTGCTGGCGTTCCTGGTCAACGGCCTGACCGCCTTGCTGACGTTCATCGGCCTCATCGGTTACGCGGTGATCTACACCGCGTTCCTCAAGCGCGCGACGCCACAGAACATCGTCATCGGCGGGCTGGCCGGTGCGGTGCCGCCGCTGCTCGGTTGGGCCGCGGTCACGGGCATGGGCGCGCCGAGCGACTGGGCCTACGGCCTGCTGCTGGTGCTGATCGTGTTCGCGTGGACCCCGCCGCATTTCTGGTCGCTGGCGATTTTCCGGCGCGAGGACTATCGGCGCGCGTGCATCCCGATGCTGCCCGTGGTCTACGGCGTCGAGTACACGCGCTGGCACGTGTTGTTCTACACGGTGCTGCTGGTGCTGGTCAGCCTCTTGCCGTACCTGACCGGCATGAGCGGCCTGCTGTATCTTGGTGGTGCATCGGTGCTGGGCATTGCCTACCTGTACTACGCCGTGCGCTTGATGCGGCCACCCAACGAGCGCTTCGCGATGGCCGCATTCGGCTATTCGATCGTCTACCTCTACGCGTTGTTCGCGTTTCTGCTGGTGGACCATTGGCTGGACAACCCGGTGGCGCAGGCCGGCAGTTACGTTTTCCGGAAGATCGGGTAGGCCTGACGCTGGTCGACGCGTGCCATGTCGCACGCACCGTCCATGAGGCAAATCGCGTGGTCGGGCGGAGACGACGAGACGCTACGTGAACCTGATTCTGCTCGCAGTGGCGATCGGGGCGGCCTTGACCAGTATCGTGCTGGCGGCGTGGAGCCTGCGGCGCCAGCGCCGGGTCGCGCGCGAGCTGCAGGTCAGCCGCGAGCGCTACATGCTGGCGATGGAAGGCGCCAACGACGGGATCTGGGACTTCGACCTCACCACGCGCCAGATCTACTTTTCGCCGCGCGTGCACCAGATGCTGGGCTACACCGCGGCCGAGCTTTCGAGCCCCGCCGACCTGCAGCGCATCATGCTGCCCGAAGATTATTCGGAGGCGCGCGCGGCGCTGTATGGCCACGTCGAGCGCGGCCGGCATGATGAGCTGCGGCGCACCATGCGCCTGCGCACCAAGGATGGCCGGGTACTGACGATCCTCGCGCGCAGTGTCGCCTTGTATGCGGGTGATGGCACGCCCGTGCGCGTGGCGGGGTCCTATACCGACATCACCGCCCGCCTGGGCGACGAACGGCAGCTGCAGCTCGCCGCCAGCGTGTTCGAAGCCGCGAGTGACGCCATCGTCATCGGCGACGAGCACGACCGGGTGGTGTCGGTCAATCGCGTGTTCCTCGAGCTGACGGGCCACGCGCGCGAGGCCCTCATCGGGCGCGCGCTGGCCGACCTCATGGTGCAGAACGAGGCCAGCGTGCGCCTCGCGGCCGCCCTGCGCGACACCGGCCGCTGGCATGGCGATCTCGCGTGGCGCAAGGCCGGCAGCGGCACCAAGACGGTCGAGAGCACGGTCGTGACCGTCCGCGACGCGGAAGGCGCGGTGCTGTTCCACGTGTTTGCGTGCGCCGACGTGGCGGAGTTGAAGTATGCGCAGGCGCGCATCCGGCACCTGGCCTATTTCGACGTGCTGACCGGGCTGCCCAACCGCACGCACCTGCGCGGCCAGTTCGAGGATGCGCTAGCGAAGGCGCGCCACGGCGGCCAGCCGTTGTCGGTGGTGTTCTTCGATCTCGACAACTTCAAGGAGATCAACGACACCGCGGGCCACAGCGTCGGCGACGAAGTCATCCGCGCCGTGGCCCAGCGCCTCGGCGAGGGCGTGCGCGAGGACGACGTGCTGTGCCGCTTTGGCGGCGACGAGTTCCTCCTGCTGCTGCCCAATACGGATGCGGCGGCGGCCGAGGCCCTGGCGCAGCGCCTGGTCCAGGCGATCTGCCAGCCGATCGAAATCGAAGGTCGCTCGCTGGACGTCGCCGCCAGCGCGGGTTACAGCGTGTTCCCCGATGATGCGCTGGACGCCGAAAACCTCCTGCGCGAATCGGACACGGCGCTGTTTCGCGCCAAGGGCGAAGGCGGCAACAGCGTCCGGCGGTTCCAGGCGTGGATGGGCGAGGCCGTCAGTTGGCGCCACGACCTGACCACGGCGCTCCGGGTTGCCATCGTGCGTTCGCAATTCACGCTGCGCTACCAGCCGGTCATGGACACGATCGCGGGGCACCTGTTGGGCGTCGAGGCGCTGTTGTACTGGAATCGGCCGGGACTGGGCGTGGTCGGCCCGGGCACCTTCATCGAAGTCGCCGAGGCCTCGCGGCTGATCGAACCGATCGGTGCGTGGGTGCTGGAGGAGGCCTGCCGCCAGATGGCGGCGTGGAAGGCGCTGGGGCTGCCGGCTTTCTATGTGGCGGTGAACGTGTCCGGGCTGCAACTGCGGGACGCGCGACGCTTCGAGGAACACCTGGATACGGTCATGCGCAAGCACGGCATCGAGTTGACGGATCTGGTGCTGGAAATCACCGAACGCCATCTGCTGCAGGAAGTGGAGGGCGCGTTGCCGGCGGTCCAGGGCCTGATCGCGCGCGGGTTGCGCGTGTCGGTCGATGATTTTGGCACCGGTTATTCCAACCTCGAATCGCTGAAGCGGCTGGCCGTCAGCCAGATCAAGATCGACCGCGCCTTCGTGCGCAACCTCACGACCGAGGTGGGCGATCGCGCGATCGTGCAGTCGATCGTCGCGCTGGGCCGGAGCCTCGGCCTGCAGGTCGTCGCCGAAGGCGTGGAGACCATCGAGCAGCGGCGGCTGCTGCACGAGTTCAATTGCGACGTGGTCCAGGGCTATCTCTATTCGCGTCCGCTGCCGCCGGCCAAGCTGCCGGCGTTCATCGCCGGCTTGCGCGCGCCGTGAGGCCCCGGGACTGGCGATGGCACCTGCGTTGTGTTGTGATGGCTTGCTTCAGGCGTACGTCCCGCGCGGCGCCGGTCCGGTGCATCAGGTGAAGTCTTGAAACCGCTGCTCGATTTTCTGCACTGGTGGATCCCGTGGGAGCCGTCGGCGACCGTCGTGATCGTGTTCGCGCTGGTGGTGTGGCTCTACTGGCGTGGCGCCCGGCGCTCGCCCATGACCGCGCCATGGCCGCGGCAGGTGCTGTTCTGGATCGGCCTGCTGATCGTCTACGTTGGTCTGCACACGCAGCTCGACTACTACGCCGAGCACGAGTTTTTCATCCACCGCATCCAGCACATGGGCCTGCACCACATGGGCCCGTTCCTGATCGCGCTGGCGTATCCGGGCGCGACGATGCGCCGCGGCCTGCCGGTGCGCTTCCGCACGCGCTGGATGCGACCCGCATTGGCGTGGGCGCCGGTGCGCACGTTCTTCAACGTGCTGCTGAATCCGTTCGTGGCTACGTTCCTGTTCGTCGGGCTCATCTATTTCTGGCTGTGGCCGGCAGTGCACTTCGACGCCATGCTCGACTGGCGGCTCTATCACCTGATGAACTTCAGCATGGCCGCCGACGGCATGCTGTTCTGGTGGCTGATCCTGGACCATCGCCCGCGGCCGCCGGCCCGGCTGTCACCGGGCGCGCGCGTGATCGTGCCGCTGGTCGCGGCCGTGCCGCAGATCCTGATCGGCGCCTACATTTTCCTGACCAAGACCGATCTCTATCCCATCTATAGCCTCTGCGGACGGGCGTTCGCCAGCATCACGCCGCTGGTCGACCAGCACCTGGGCGGGCTCATCCTGTGGATTCCCAGCTCGATGATGAGCGTACTGGCAGCGCTGTTCGCGTTCGGCTACTGGATTCGCCTGGACGCGAAGGGCCGGCTGCCGCGCAACCGGCGCCAGCGCGAGCTCGCGCTGGCGCGCGCGGCCGCTCAATCGCTGGCCGACGGCCCCGCCGCGTTGGCGGGCAACACCGAGAAATCCACCTGAAGGGTGGCGCCGCCGCCGAATTGCAGCGTGATCGGCACCTTGTCGCCCGGTTTGATCGCGTGCTTCGCGTGCATCAGCATCAGGTGATAGCCGCCCGGCGCCAGCTTGACGCTGCCGTGCGCCGGAATGTCCAGGTGGTCGACCGGCACCATCGTGCTGTCGTTGTCCGCCAATCGCGAACGATGCAGCGAAACGTGTGCGTAGGTGTCGCTCGCGGCACCCGTGAGGCGCACCAGGGCGTCACTCTCGTTGACCAGCGTCGCGTAGCCCGCGCTGGGCAAGCCCGCGGGCAGCCAGCGGATCCATGCGCCTTCGACCCGCACGGGGGCGGCCGGCGTCGCCGCGCCCGCCGCCGTGGCAACGCCGAGCAACATCGCCACCAGCACCAGCGCGCGCGTTTTCATGCGGATTTCCCCACCAGGATTTCAAGATCGTGCAGGATCGCGTCGTTGGTCGATCCCGGCGTTGCGAGCAGCATGGCGTGGCCTTCGCGGTTGAAGACGTAGATGGCCGAGCTGTGGGTCACTTCATAGTCGCCTGATTTCGGATTGGGCGTTTCGGGCTGGTAGAACGCGCGATAGCGCTTGGCGAGGCTCGCGATTTCGCCCTGGCTTCCGGTCAGGCCGACGATGCGCGGATCGAATGCGGTGACGTACTGGTGCAACACCGGCACCGTGTCACGGACCGGATCGACGGTCACGAACAATATCTGGACGTCCTGCGCTTCCTTGCCGAGTTTCTGCAGCACCGTGTGCAGGTGCACCAGCGTCAGCGGGCACACGTCGGGGCAGTGGGTGTAGCCGAAGTACATCAACACGATCTTGCCGCGGTACGTGGCCGCGGTGACGGGCTTGCCCAGATCGTTGGTCATCTGGAACTTGAGGTCGGGCAGGTGACCCTGGACGTCGTCCAGTTGCCATCGTGGATGCGTGGCACACGCCGCCAGCACCAGCGCGGCGCAGACGACGACGCAGCAGCGCGACAAGGAGGAAAGATGCAGCATGGGGAGCGACCGGGAAAAGCGGAATACCGGCATGATAACGCGCGCCGGCCTGCCGACTGCGCGCGCTTGGCCGCGGCGCCGCAACCCGCGACAATGAGCGTTTTCGCGCGTGCAAGGACACCCGTTCCATGGCCGATAGCCCGAAGATCATCTATACGCTGACTGACGAAGCGCCGTTTCTCGCGACGGCATCGCTGCTGCCCATCATCGAATCCTTCACGGGTTCGGCGGGCGTGGCGCTGGAGACGCGCGACATCTCGCTTGCCGGCCGCATCCTGTCGCAATTCCCCGACGTGCTGAAGGCCGAGCAGAAGGTCGCCGATGATCTGGCCGAGCTGGGTCGGCTGGTGCTGCAGCCCGAGGCCAATGTCATCAAGCTGCCGAACATCTCGGCCTCACTGCCGCAGTTGAAGGCGGCGGTGAAGGAATTGCAGGGCCGCGGCTTTGCGTTGCCGGATTACCCGGATTCGCCGAGGGACGATCGCGAGCGCGACATCAAGGCGCGCTATGACAAGGTCAAGGGCAGCGCGGTCAACCCGGTCATCCGCCAAGGCAACTCCGACCGGCGTGCGCCGGCTTCGGTGAAGGACTACGCGCGCAAGCACCCGCACAAGATGGGCGCGTGGAGCCCGGACTCGAAGACCCACGTCGCCCACATGCAGGCGGGCGATTTCTACGGTTCGGAGAAGTCCGCAACGCTGGCCAAGGCCGGCAGCCTCAAGGTCGTGTTGCACGCCGCCGACGGCAAGCAGCAGGTGCTGAAGGAGGCCATCAAGGTCACGGCGGGCGAGATCGTCGATGCCACCGTGATGAGCCGCAAGGCGCTGGCCGCGTTCATCCGTGGCCAAATCGCCGACGCCAAGGCCAAGGGCGTACTGTTCTCGGTGCACTTCAAGGCCACCATGATGAAGGTCTCCGACCCGATCATGTTTGGCGTCGTGGTGTCCGAATTTTTCGCCGACGTGCTGGCGAGGCACGGCGCGGCGCTGAAGCAGGCAGGCTTCAATCCCAACAATGGGCTGGGTGACCTGTATCTTGCGCTCGCGAAGCTGCCGGCCGATCGGCAGTCGGCGATCAAGGCCGACATCGAAGCCGAGTACCGGCAGCGTCCGGCGCTGGCGATGGTGAACTCGGACAAGGGCATCACCAACCTGCACGTGCCGTCCGACGTCATCATCGACGCCTCGATGCCGGCGATGATCCGCGACTCCGGCAAGATGTGGAACGCCAAGGGCGAACGCCAGGACGTGAAGGCGGTCATCCCCGATCGCAGCTACGCCGGCGTGTACGCTGCCGTGATCGAGGACTGCAAGGCCCATGGTGCGTTCGACCCGGCGACGATGGGCGACGTGCCGAACGTCGGGCTCATGGCCGACAAGGCCGAGGAGTACGGCTCGCACGACAAGACCTTCCAGATTCCGGCCGACGGCAGCGTGCGCGTCACCGATCAGGATGGCAAGGTCATCTTCGAGCATGCGGTGGAGCAGGGTGACATCTGGCGCATGTGCCAGGCCAGGGACGCGCCGATCGCCGACTGGGTGAAGCTCGCGGCATCGCGCGCGCGGCTTTCCGCGACGCCCGCGGTGTTCTGGCTGGACCCGAAGCGCGGCCACGACGCCGAGGTCATCAGGAAGGTCGAGCGATACCTGAAGGACAGCGACATCTCTGGCGTGGATATCCGCATCATGACCCCGGAGGACGCGACGCGGCATGCGCTGGCGCGCATCCGCCGTGGCGAAAACACCATTTCCGTCACCGGCAACGTGCTGCGCGATTACCTGACCGACCTGTTCCCGATCATGGAGCTCGGCACCAGCGCCAAGATGCTCTCCATCGTGCCGCTGATGGCGGGCGGCGGACTGTTTGAGACCGGCGCCGGCGGTTCGGCGCCCAAGCACGTGCAGCAGTTCGTCGCCGAGAACCACCTGCGCTGGGATTCGCTGGGCGAGTTCCTGGCGCTGGCGGCCTCGCTCGAACATCTGGGCCGCAAGTACGGGAACCCGCGCGCGAACGTACTGGCGAAGACGCTCGATCAGGCCACGGCCAGGTTCCTCGAGACCAACAAGTCGCCCTCGCGCAAGGCGGGCGAGCTCGACAACCGCGGCAGCCATTTTTATCTCGCCATGTACTGGGCGCGCGCGCTGGCCGATCAACGGGACGACCCGGCGCTGGCCAAAACGTTTCGGAAGCTTGCCGACCGGCTGGAGGCGGATGAGGCGACCATCGTCGCCGAGTTGAACGCCGCGCAGGGCAAGCCTGTCGACATCGGCGGCTACTATCGGCCTGATCGCGCGAAGGTGAGCGCGGCCATGCGGCCAAGCCCGACGCTCAACGCGGCGCTCGACGGCTTGCATCGGCACGCGTGACGATCGCGCATCGGCCGTTACAAGCCCGTCATCCTGGAATCGCGAAGCGATACCCGGGATCTGCCTTTGGCTCAGGACCATGCGGTGCACCGACGGCGGCCAAAGCACCCTGTCGATGCGTCGTCGGCATCGCCGTTCGGCGTGCAGAGCGCCGCGCTGCACTATCGTAGGCGCGCGTTCCCGCTCCCCGGCCGTACGCGCAAGCCACCATGCCTGAAACGTTCCGCACGCGTCTTGTGGCCATGCTGCGCTCGCCGCTGGTTCCGATCTGGCTGGTCATCTTCCTGCTGCCGTTCGGGCGTTCCAGCGAGCTCGGCACGCTGATCTGCCTCGTCGCTGCGGTCGTATTGTTCGTCCGCGATCGGCACGCGTTGCTGGATCGGCCCGCCGCGCATCTTTTGCTGTGGCTCTGGGCCGCGTATTTCGGCGCGGCGCTGATCTCCGCGCCCGGTGCGGTCGATCCCGCGCGGAGCTGGGACAGCGCGGCCGCCTACCTGCGCTTCGCGCCGCTGGGTGTGTACGTGTGCTTCTGCGTGCGGCGTGAGGAACAGCTTCGCGACCTGTGCGTGGCCACGGGCATCGTCGTTGCGCTCTGGGCGCTGGATGCCTGGGTGCAGGCGCTGACCGGCTTCAGCCTCGGCGGCCCCGCACAGGCCGAGCGCATTTCCGGCATCTTCGGCGCTGGAAACCTGAAGCTTGGCCCGGTACTGGCCTCGCTGTCGCCGTTCGTGTTGTGGACTGCCCAGCGCCGCTACGGCCGCGGCGGGCTCGTCGCCGCGATGCTGTTCCTGCTGGTGCCGATCCTGCTCGCGGGCTCGCGCGCGGCGTGGATCACCTACGGCGTCGTCGTGCTCGCGTTCTTCTGGGTGGAAGCGCGCACGCCGCTGCGCTTCGTTGGCTGGGTGCTGGCCGCGTGCCTCGTCGTGGCGGCGGCCATGGGCGTCGCGTGGAAAACCTCGTCGCGTTTCGATGCGCGCATGACGCAATCGCTGGCGGCGCTCCACGACACGCGCCATGCGCTCAATTACGCGAGCAGCGGGCGGCTCGATATCTGGCGCGTGGCAGGGCGCATGATCGCGGCGCATCCGCTGCTGGGCGTTGGCGTGCGCGACTTCCGCGATGCCTATCCGCGCTTTGCATCGCACACCGACGAGTTCGTCAATGCGCAGGCCTGCGGCGTGGGCGAGGGCGCCTGCCACCCGCACCAGATCGTGCTGGAAGTGCTGGCCGGCACGGGCGCGGTCGGCCTCGCGCTGTGGCTGATCGCCCTCGCGTGGGCGCTGCGCGCGTGGCGCCACGTGGGCCCGCTTGCCCGCCAGCGCGCGTTCCCAACAACCGTCGCGCTGGCGGTGACCGTGTTTCCGCTGAATACCCACCTGGCGTTTTACTCGGCTTGGTGGGGGCTGCTTTTCTGGTGGCTGCTGTCGCTGTGGTGCGCCGCGCTTTACGTCGAGGCGCCCGTCGCCACAGCGTCCGTCAATCCTGAGGGCTTCGCCCGTGCCGCGTGAAAAATGCTCGCTGGTCGTCATCACCTACAACAACGCCGCCACGCTGGAGGCGTGCCTCACGGCTGCCGACTTTGCCGACGAGACGGTGGTGCTGGATTCCGGCTCCACCGACGCCACCGTCGAGATCGCCAGGCGCCACGGTGCGCGCATTGCCGTGCACCCCTTCGATGATTATGGCCCGCAGAAGCAGCGCGCCATCGACATGGCGAGCCACGACTGGATCCTGAACCTCGACGCCGACGAGATCCTCTCGCCCGGCACGCGCGAAGTCATCGAGCGCGCGCTCACCGCGCCGCGCGTTGCGGGCTACCGCCTGCCGCGGCGCGAACGCATGTTCTGGACGGTGCAGCATCGCTGGAGCCACCGCAACGCCCACCTGCGCCTGTTCGATCGGCGTCATGGCCGCATGAACGCCGTGCCCGTGCACGCGGCGGTCGAGGTCGATGGGCCCGTCGAAACGCTCAAGCGCGCCGACTTCATCAACACCGGCGATGACGACATCGCCGCGCGCGTCGAGAAGGTCAACCGCTATTCCACCGGCCTCGTCGTCGACAAGCTGCGCCGTGGTCAGCGCCTTTCGGGTCCGATGATGCTCGTCTATCCGCCGATCTTCTTCATCCGCCAGTACCTCTTCAAACGCTACTTCCTGTCCGGCTGGGCGGGCTTCATCGCCAGCGTCATCGGCGCGTTCTACGTGTTCCTGAAGTACGCCAAGCTGTACGAGGCGCGACGGAAGTCCTGATTCGCGCACAGCGCGCGGACTGGCTACCGAAATCGCCACCGGCTTTTGGGCTCACGCGCATCGCGTGGTGCATCGAGGCCCACGGAGCGGGCTCTGTCGCTATTTCAAGACCACTACGACGACCAGCAGCAAAGCGGACTACCGGATACGCCACGGGCCCCAAGTGCGCCTCATCCTCGCCCCAGAAGCAATAGAAACGGTCTTGTTCTTGCCGGTATACCAGCCAGTATCCTGAATCGTGCGCTACACACACTCCTGAAATGGTGCTACCAATCTCTGCATCGTCGAATCCAGGTGGCATCACTTCGGCACTGGCTTCGAACGGGTGAGATGCAATGTGGCGTCGAATGTCTTCTCTCAAATCGGCAAAATAGGACGCCTCGTCTACGCCGTCATTGACGTAGACGTCGGATGTATCCGAGAGAGCTGCTTCGAGTTTTTCGATTGGCGATATGCCGGCCATTGTCATTCACCGTTGTCCTTGAGTTTTGGTGGGGGTGGCGGCGGCTTTGGGTAGTGCAAAGTTTCGCGTGGCTTGCTTCCGTTTGCGGGCCCGCTCCCCGGCCGCGTAGTGACCCAGGCGGCCAAGGATGACCGCCAAGGGGAGCACATGCTTCTTGGGTTCAACCTCCATCGATCTTTGTGGACGGGTGGTGGCTCAGGCTGACCAGCAGTAAAGAGGACTGCCGACGACGCCGCGCGCGCCCAAATGTTCCGCGTCAGGACCCCAGAAGCAATAAAAACGATCTTGTTGCGGTTGGTACACCAACCACTCACCTTGGTCATGCGCAACGCACAACCCTGTGATGACATCTCCTAGTTCTACATCTTCAAAGCCAGGCTCCATTACTTCCGCACTGACCTGAAACGGTTTGCATATGTGCCGCCGAATGCTGGCTCGCAAGTCAGCAAGGTAAGCTTCCTCACCTACACCGGCATTGACGTACACGCCGGATGTATCGGACAGAGCAGCTTCGAGACGTTCGATCGGGGATATGTTGGGCATGGGCTCAACCTCCATCGATTTTTGGAGGCGGGGGTGGCGGCTTGGGGTAGTGAAGTGTTTCCGGCGGTTTGTTCCCGTTTGCGGGGATATCTATACGCGGCCCCTTGTCACCTCTTGCAGGGCGAAGCGAAATTCCGTTTGCGCCAACCCTTGTGCCCTCCTTATAGCCCTTACCAGCTGGTGCGGAAGTGGACTGTCCACCGGTCAATTTGCCATAGTCCTTCTCCGCGTCGTTCGTTCCGCCGTGCTCGGGAGCGAGGGGGCCGCTATTGTGCCGTTTTCCTTGCTGGCTACTCTTCGCATCCTGTACCCCAACGAGCTTCTTGGGAAGCGCCGGCGACGACGTAGCCTGCGCTTGCTGCGACTGCATGACGTGGTCGTAGTAATTCGCTGCCGCGTCACCGGCCTTTTTCGCAGCGATCCCTAGCGCGACGGCGCCGGCGGCAACGGCCGCATCACATGCCGGGTCCACCGCGCAAGCGCCTGCGATTACGACAACTTGGCGCCCATTCGGATCCGTGTACCGATAGGGGTTGTCATTGGCATACCAATACCGATTGAACCCGCCGCCATCCGCCGTCACCGCCACCGGGTCGACCGACAGGAATCGCCCCGCCACCGGGTCGTAGTAGCGTTGCTGCATGTAGACCAAACCGGTGCCGGGGTCTTCCTCATGCCCGGTGTAGCCTGGCCCGTCCTGCAGCGGTTGGTTCAGCACTTGGCCGTAGGGCGCATAGTGCGTAGTCTGCAGCACCTGCCCTTGTGCGTTGGTCTCCACCACCGCGCTGTGCAGCGCGTCGGTGTAGTAGTACGTCACGGTGTCGTGCGCGGAGGCGGCGACTGGCATTGCCGTGAGCGCGAGCGCGGAAAGCACCAGCAGTCCGTTGCACCACGCGCGCACCACGCGCTTGGCGTGCCGAAACATGTATTCAGTCTGCATCGCCGTGTCCCCAGAACGATGGCCGGCCGAAGCTATCCCTCGATCTGTGAAGGGTGTGTCAATTTGTCAATTGTCGTTAGTAGACAGCGGGCTGGTTCGCCGGCCGCGTCTTGAACCGCTTGTGCGCCCAGAGGTACTGGGCGGGCGCTGCGCGCACCATGGCTTCGATCGCGGCGTTGATGCGCGCGGTGTCGGCGACGACGTCGGCGCTGGGAAAATCCGCGAGCGGCGCGGCCAGGCGCAGCGCGTAGCTGCCGTCCGGCAGCCGGCAGTGGAAGAAGGGAATCACCGCGGCGCCCGAGAGCCGCGCGAGGTGATGGGTCGCGGTGATGGTCGCGGCCGGGATGCCGAAGAACGGCGCGAACACGACTTCCTTGCCGCGCATGTCCTGGTCGGGGGCGTACCAGATGGTGCCGCCGTGCTTCAGGTATTTGATGCTGGCGCGCAACTGGTCCTTGTCGAACATGGTGTCGGCGTAGCGCAGGCGCGCGCGCAGCACCATGTACTCGAACACGGCCGAGTCCATCCTGCGGTACATGCCGGCGATGCGGATCTGGCGCGACACCAGCCGCGCGCAGAGTTCGAGGTGCGAGAAGTGCCCGCCGACCAGCAGCACCCCGCGGCCGGCGGCGCGCGCGGCGGCCAGGTGTTCCAGGCCGTCGATCGCCACGTGCAGGTGCGCAAGCTTGGCGTCGCTCGCGAACCAGCCCAGTGCGAATTCACCCAGCATGCGGCCCATGTCGCGCGTGGCCGCGTGCCGCAGGCGTTTACGTGCGCCACGATCGAGCTCGGGAAAGCAGAGTTCGAGGTTGCGCGCGATCACTTGGCGGCGCATGCGGAGCAGCGGCGACATCGCCACGCTGAAAGCGGCGCCCAGTGCGATCACCCAACGCGCCGGCAGCAGTACGAGCAGGCGAATGAATCCGACGGCGCACCATGCCGGCCAGTGGCGGGGTGCCAGCAGGCGGCGTGGGAACGGGGGCGGCGCGGACATGGTGGCCGATGATAGCGCTCGTGGTCGCGGCGCCCATGCGTTGCGCCCAGAGGAGCCCGTCATTCCGGACGCACCCGCACAGTGGTGCGATCTGGAATCTGCTCTCATCGCGGCGAAGCGATAGCAAATTCCGGGTTCGCACGCCGGCAATCCGGCACGCCCTGGAATGGCAAAGCCGAAGATTCTTCCGGGCCGCCGCGCTAGCCCAGCATCGCCGCGATCTTCGCAAGCTGCGCGGCTGCGACGTCACGGCGATGTGCGGCCTCGGCCTCGGGGTCGGCGCCATCACGCTGGAGTTCGACCGCCGGCAGTTCGTCGAGAAAGCGGCTGGGCTTTTGCCGGAAGGTCTGGCCGTAGCGGCGGCCCTGCACGCTGTAGGAGAGCTGCAGCCAGTCCTTGGCGCGCGTCATGCCGACGTACAGCAGCCGCCGTTCCTCGTCCAACCTGCCCTCGTCGATCGCGCCCTCGTGCGGCAGGGTGCCGTCCTCGCAGCCGATGATGTGGACCGAGCGGAACTCCAGCCCCTTGGCCGAGTGCAGCGTCATCAGCCGCACGGCATCGCCGCCGGCGTCGCGATCGGCGTGGCCGAGCAGCGCGAGCTGCGCGGCAAGATCGCCAGCGCGCGCGCGGCCGCGGCCCATCGCACGGAACCAGTCGCCGAGTTCCTTGAGGTTCCCGAGCCGACGCTGGACCAGTGCGGCGGCGCCCGGGACGTGGGCAAGGTGCTCGCGATAGTGCGTGCGCTGCAGGGTCGCTTCCAGCAGGTCGACGGCGGCGAGGCGCGGCGATTGCGCGACCAGCGCGTCGATGAGTCCGACGAACGCCGCCAGCGCGGTGGCTGGTCGTGCGGCGAGCTGTTGCAGCACGGCCGGCACGCGCGCGGCGCGCAGCAGCGAGAAGCGTCGCACCTGTGCGAGGACGCCCAGTTTTTCCAGCGTGGTCGCGCCGATTTCGCGTCGCGGCACGTTGACCACGCGCAGGAATGCCGCGTCGTCGTCCGGGTTGGCGATGAGGCGCAGGTAGCCCAGCACGTCCTTGACCTCGACGCGATCGAGGAAACTCAACGCACCGGTCAGGTGGTAGGGAACGCGATTGAGCTGGAAGGCCTTTTCCAGCGGCCGGGCCTGGTGGTTGCCGCGATACAGCACCGCGCAGTCGGACCAGGGCAGGGCGTCGTGCTCGTGCCGCCACGCGAGCTGCGCCGCCACGCGTTCGGCCTCGTGCTCGGCGTCGCGGCATTCCATGACGCGGATGCGCTCGCCGTCGGCCAGCGCGCTCCAGAGCTTCTTGGGGTGCGCGTGCGGGTTGTGTGCGATCAGCGTGTTGGCGGCGCGCAGCACGCGCTGCGCGCAGCGGTAGTTCTGTTCCAGCTTGACGACACGCAGCTTCGGATAATCGCCGGACAGCCGATCGAGATTGCCCGGGTCGGCGCCGCGCCATGCGTAGATGGATTGATCGTCATCGCCTACGCAGGTGAATGCGCCGCGTTCGCCGGCCAGGAGTTTCAACAACGCATACTGGGTGGCGTTGGTGTCCTGGCATTCGTCGACCAGCAGGTAGCGCAGGCGCTCGCGCCAGGCGAGGCGCGCGTCCTCGTCGCGCTGCAAGACTTCCACGGGCAGGCGGATCAAATCATCGAAGTCCACCGCGTTGAACGCGGCCAGGCGCTTCTGGTACGCGGCGTACAGCTTCGCCGCTTCCAGCTCGCGCGGTGCGCGGGCGGCGTCGAGCGCCGCTTCGGGCGTCAGGCCGCTGCCCTTCATCTGCGAGAGCAGCATGCGGAGCTGGAACAGGCGGTCGGATTTCACGCCGGCGCCGGCAAGCTCTTTGACGATGCCCGCGGCGTCGTCGGCGTCCAGCACCGAAAAATTGCGCCGCAAACCGGCGCGCGCGTGCTCAAGCTGGAGAAACGCGAGACCGAGCGCGTGGAACGTGCAGACGTGCAGCGCCTCGGCGGCGTCGGCCTTGACGCGCCGCGTGACGCGCTCGCGCATCTCGCGCGCGGCCTTGTTGGTGAAGGTGATCGCGGCGATCTTCGCCGGCGGCGCCACGCCGTGCTCGATGAGCCACGCGACCTTCTCGCTGATCACGCGGGTCTTGCCCGACCCCGCGCCCGCCAGCACCAGCAATGGACCCTCGACGTATTCGACTGCGGCGCGTTGTTGCGGGTTGAGCATGGAGCCATCCGGAAACCGATCCGCGATGGTACCGTGCAGGGCTTCGTCACTGCGCGCGGCGCGGAGGAGTGGTGGCATGAACAAACCCGATTGGGCACGCCCGCACTGGCAGCGCGACGCCCAGCAGGCACTGCTGGTGTATTTCGTGTTCGGTGCGTTCGCCGAGGCGCCCAAGCTGGAATCGCTGGCGTTCGGATTGTCGCTCCCCGCCGGCTTCGCGCTGCGCCGCATGCCGCGCGCCTCGTTCCTGCAGTGGCAGGGCAACCCGTTGCGCGGCGGACTCGGCGAATCCTTGCGCGCGGACGACCCCGACACTTTCGAGTTGGCCAACCGGGCGTTTGCGTGCTTGGTGTTGCGCGGCGAGATCGCTGACGCCCCGACCCTCGACTACCTGCGCAGCGCGCTGGCGGTGCAGGGCACGTTGTTCGACGCGGGCGCCGTCGCGATCGTCGACCCCCAGATGCTGGAAATCTTTTCCGCCGCGCGCTGGCGGGAGCGCTACGTCGGGGCGTCGGCGTCCGATCCGCGCCGGCACGTCCTGATCCTGCAACAGAAGGAACCCGACGGCGGCGCGTGGATCAAGACCCACGGCATGCGCAAATTCGCCCGGCCCGATGTCAGCATCCGCGACGTGCCGGCGCGGGCGGTGCAGTCGGCCGGCGCAGTCGCCGCGCGCCTGGTCGAGCTCCAGGCGCGCGGTATGCGCTTTGGCGACGATTCGAAGGTTGAAGTGGAAGGCGTGCCGGGCGGGCTCACGGTGAAGCGCGGCGGCACGCTGGACGATCCCGAGTTCAACAACACGCATCTTGAGCTGCGCTGGCCCGCGGCCTGAACGCACCGCGACGGATGCCGCAGTCGCCCCGCGGGGAAACCGCGTAACCTTGCGCCATGCGCGTTTCGGCGTCCATCGACATCCCCGAGAGCGAGCTCGTCGAGCGCTTCACGCGCGCCGATGGCCCGGGCGGACAGTACGTCAACCGCACCGAAAGCGCGGTGGAGCTGCGCTTCGACGTCGCCGGCTCACCCTCGCTTCCGGACGCCGTGCGGCAACGGGTCCTGGCGCGGCGCGATCATCGCCTGACCGCGGACGGGGTGCTGGTCATCCAGGCGCGTCGCTTTCGCGAGCAGGCGCGCAATCGTGAGGACGCGCGCGTGCGGCTGGCGGAAATCGTGCGCGCGGCGTCGGCGCCGCCGAAGCGGCGCGTAGCGACACGGCCGACGCGCGGGTCGAAAGAGCGGCGCCTGACGGGCAAGAAAAAGCGCGGTGCCATCAAGCGTGATCGTGGTCGCGGGTGGAGCGAGGATTGAACGACGCCGCGCGTGGACCGGCGCTGCCCGTGGCCCTGCCAGCGACGATGCCGCAGTATCCCGACCGACGCTGGCGCCACGCGTTCCGCACGCTGGTCGACGCCAGTGGCTGGCGCCTCGAAGGCGAGTTTCCCGATTTGCCCAAGCTCGTGCTCATCGTCGCGCCGCATTCATCGTGGTGGGATGGCATCTGGGGGCTGCTGTTCAAGGTAGCACTTGGCGCGGACGTGGCGTTCATGGCCAAGCGCGAGCTGTTCCGCTGGCCCATCGGCGGGTTGCTGCGCAGGCTCGGCGGCGTGCCGATCCAGCGCGGCGCGCGGCGCGACGTCGTCGGGCAGATGGTCGGGCGTTTCCACGCGAGCGAGCGACTGTGGCTCACCATCGAGCCCGAAGGCACGCGCAAGGCGGTGCGGAAATGGAAGTCCGGCTTCTGGCACATCGCGCGCGAGGCGGGCGTGCCGGTTCTGCCTGGCTACTTCGACTACCCGCGCAAGGTCATCGGGCTCGGTCCCGTGTTCCATTGCACGGCCGACAAGGACGCCGACATCGCCGCGCTGCGCGCGTTTTATGCGCCATTCAAGGGCAAGCACCGGGGCGTGTGAGGGGGCGCACCTTCTGCAGCGCCCCGTGCGCCGCGGCTCGCGTGGCTATGCGCTCCGGCGGCGGTACTGCACAGCCTCGGCGAGATGCCCACGGCCGATCGTGGTGGCACCGGAAAGATCGGCGATGGTGCGGGCCACGCGCAGCACCCGGTGGTACGCGCGTGCCGACAGCGAGAGCTTTTCCAGCGCGCGTTCCAGCAGCGACCGCTCGCTTTCGCCGAGCGCGCAATCGCGCTCGATTTCGCGCGTGGTCAGCGCTGCATTCGGCTTGCCGGCCCGTCGCATCGCGCACGCGCGTGCGGCGACCACGCGCCGGCGGACGCTCGCGGAGTCCTCGTCGTGCGCGCCGCGCGCGGACCCGAGTTCGGCCAGCGGCACGCGCGGAACGTCGCACACCATGTCGATGCGGTCCATGAGCGGGCCCGAGATGCGTCCGCGGTAGCGGGCAATGGCGTCGGGCGTGCAGCGGCACCGGCCGCCCGCATCGCCCGCGTAGCCGCAGGGGCAGGGGTTCATCGCGGCGACCAGCTGGAACCGGGCGGGGAATTCCGCCTGGTGCGCCGCTCGCGAGATGATGATGTGGCCCGACTCCATGGGCTCGCGCAGCACCTCCAGCACGCGGCGGTCGAACTCGGGCAGTTCGTCGAGAAACAGCACGCCGTGATGGGACAGCGAGACCTCGCCCGGACGCGGATGCGAGCCCCCGCCCACCAGCGCGACGCCGGATGCCGTGTGGTGCGGCGCGCGAAAGGGTCGGTCGTGCCAGCGCGTCGCGTCGAAACCCGTACCCGCGACCGAGCGCACGGCGCAGGCTTCGATGGCCTCGGTATCGGTGAGTGGTGGCAGGATCCCCGGCAGACGCGCGGCCAGCATCGATTTGCCGGTGCCCGGCGGCCCGATCAGCAGCAGGTGGTGGCCGCCCGCCGCGGCGATTTCGAGGGCGCGACGGGCGTGCAGTTGGCCACGAACATCGGCGAGATCGGGGGTGTCGTGGGAAGCGGCGGGCGCGGCCGCGGGTGGCGGAGCCGGCAACGGCCCGATTCCCCGCAGGTGCGCGCACACCTGCGCAAGGTTGCCGGCGACGCGCACGTCCACGTCATCCAGCAGTGCGGCTTCGTCGGCGTTGGCGGCGGGGACGATGACGCTGCGCCGGCTTTCGCGCGCGCGCAACAGCGCGGGCAGGATGCCGGGCACCGGACGCAGCTCGCCCGACAGCGCGAGCTCGCCCAGGAATTCGTGTCCCTGCAAGGCGTCACGCGGCACCTGGCCGCCCGCCGCGAGGATGCCGAGCGCGATGGCGAGATCGAAGCGGCCGCCGTCCTTCGGGAGTTCCGCCGGCGCGAGGTTGACGGTCACCCGACGCGCCGGATAGTCGAACTGGGTGTTCTGGATCGCGACGCGTACGCGGTCGCGGGCTTCCCGCACGGCGGCTTCAGGCAGGCCGACGATCGAGGTGTTGGGCAGGCCCCCCGACAGATGGACCTCGACCGTGACCAGTGGCGCCGTGACGCCTTCCGATGCGCGGGTCAGCGCAATGGCGAGGTTCGTCACGGCGCGTGCACCCCGGCGCAGCCACCCATGAGCTCGTTGCGGTCCGTACGGGAGCTTGCTGGTGCGTGCATGCCGGACCTGCGTGCCTTCCGGTGGTTGCATCAGCCCGCGGCGGGGCGTTGCAGGGGGGCGCAGCGAAGCTACGCCTTGCGCGCGGCTTCCAGCTCGGTGACGCGGGTTTCCAGTTGCGCGAAGCGCTCGCAGGTGCGTTCCAGTACCGCGCGCTGGGCATCGAATTCTTCGCGGGTTACGAGCTCGAGGCGGCGCAATCCGTGCGCCAGCACATCCCGAAAATTGGCTTCCATGTCGCTGCGCGCTTGTGCCAGACCCGGAGGAACCAGGGTGGCCAGTCGATGCGCGAGCTGGTCTATGGAGTGCACGTCGATCATGTCGTTGCCTCGATGCCTTGCAAGATAAACGGTGATGCGGTACCGCAGCCATCGGCGGCGTACGCACAAGGGTGACAGGATTTTCCTACGCGGCGGACCATCCCGGGGCTGGCGTGCAGGCGCGCGTTGTTGCAGACTCTCGCGCATGAAACTGATCACCGCGATCATCAAGCCGTTCAAGCTAGACGACGTGCGCGAAGCGCTGTCCGAAGTCGGCGTCAACGGTATCACGGTGACCGAGGTCAAGGGATTCGGCCGCCAGAAGGGCCACACCGAGCTGTACCGCGGCGCCGAATACGTGGTCGATTTCCTGCCCAAGGTCAAGCTCGAAATCGCGCTGCCCGATGCACTGGTCGAGCGCGCGGTCGAGGCCGTCATGCACGCCGCACGCACGGGCAAGATCGGCGACGGCAAGATCTTCATCTCGACGCTCGAGCAGGTGATCCGGATCCGCACCGGCGAGCTGGACGCCGACGCGCTGTAGGCGCGCCCGCCGCTCCGGATTCAATGCTGGCAGTGTGGACACCAGTACGTCGTGCGCTGCGCGATGACGGCGCTCTTGATCGGTGTCCCGCATATCTTGCAGGGCTCGCCGGCGCGTCCGTAGACCTGCAACTCCTGCTCGAAGTGGCCCTGCTCGCCATCCGGCGCGATGAAGTCGCGGATCGTGGTGCCGCCACGCGCGATCGAATAGCTGAGCACGCCGCGGATCGCGGCGGCAATGCGCGCGTAGCGCTCGCGTGATACCCGACCGGCCGCGCGCCGAGGGTGCACGCGCGCCATGAACAGGGCTTCGCTCGCGTAGATGTTGCCCACCCCCACGACGATCGACTGGTCCATCAGGAAGCTCTTGACGGCCGCGTGGTGACCGCGCGAGGCGGTCCACAGCACATCACCATCGAATTCGTCACCGAGGGGCTCCGGTCCCAGGTGCCGCAACAAGGGATGCACCTCGCCCGGCTTCTGCCACAGCAGACAGCCGAACCGACGCGGATCGTTGAAGCGCAGCGCCCGGCCGGGATCGAGCACGAACTCGTAGTGGTCGTGCTTGCGCCAAGGTGCGTCGGGATCGGTGATGCGCAGCGACCCCGACATGCCGAGGTGGATCAGCGCCGCGCCCCCGTCGGTGTGCAGCAGGAGATATTTCGCGCGCCGTTCGACCGTATCGATGCGCCGACCCGGCAGTTGCGCCTCGATCGCGCGCGGAATGGGCCAACGCAGGGTGTGGCGGCGCAGGATCACGCGCGTCACCACGCGCCCTTCGACGAACGGCGCGATCCCGCGCCGGGTGGTTTCGACCTCGGGAAGTTCGGGCATGGCTAGCTGACCCTGACCGGGCGCGTTCGCGTGTGCGGTGCACCGGCATCGGATGAGGTCCCTGGCCTTGGCAGGCTCATCGCTGCGGCTTCGTCAGCGCGACTTCCGGCGAGTACTGGCGCGGCACGAGCGCGATGTGCGTGCCGATCGCGACGTAACGCAACTCGCCGATCGCGGAGAGTCCGCCGTAGGCCAGGCGCTTGCCGTCCAGGGTCAAGGTCGCCGATGGCGGCGACAGCCCGAGCGCGGTGCTGCTCGCGGACGCCGGCAGCCACCGCGCCACCGGCGTCGCGGCCAGCTTGGCCAGCTGCGCGATGCGTGCGCCATCCGCGCGCGCCAGGCTGGGCCGGATCCGCCACCAGCCATCGCGCCTGCGCTCGAATGCCTGCCGTGCCAGCGGCGGGATCGTGATCTCGACGTGGGTGATCGCGGCCGGGTCGAGCGTCGTCAGCGCCGGCGGGTCGCGCAGGTATTCAATCCGTCCCGTCCACAGCACCGCGGCGACCAGCGCGGCGGCGGCGAGCGCGAGTACGCCGAGCTCGCGATCGGCGCGCTTCACCGCCGGCGCCGCCGCCGGTCGATGCCGAGGCCAAGCAGGATCAGCGCGATCGGGAGGGCGATCAGGTATCCGAACGCCAGCACGCCGAGTTCGACGTGACTTGGCCTGAACGCGGTGTCGGGCGCTGGCGGCGGCAGGCTCACCAGGGCGTCATCGCCCAGCAGCCAGTTGACGACGCGCTCGCCGAAGGCAAGATTGCCCGCGTTGGCCAGCCACGCGTTGGCGAGGAAGCCGCCGTCGCCGATCACCACCGCACGCTGCTGGTTCCGCGCGGGGCTGGGCGACAGGCGGCTCAGGGCATAGCCAAAGCTCAGGGGGCCCTTGAGTTCGTCCGAGTCGGGATCGAACGCGGCCGGCGTCGCGCCAAGGGGGCCCGTCTGGTTCCAGCTTCGCGCGCTCGACTGCAGGATCGGTTGGGCGTTCCAGGCGGCGCCGCCGATCGCGGCGAGCGCCGCGGCATGCGGGAACAGCACGTTGAGGTGAAAGCCGTCCGTGATGGCCTGTGCGGGAAAGCGGGTGGCGATGAGCGCGCCGGGGCGGCCGGCGCTGGCGGCGTCGATGAGCGTGCCCGGCAGCTGCTTGATGCCCAGCGCCTGCGCCAGTGGTGCGAGGCCCAGATCATCACTGCCGGGTTCGGTCAGCCAGAGCAGGTTGCCGCCGTCGGCGACGTAGCCTTCGAGTTTGGCCACCGAAGTCGGCAGTAGCGTCGCCTGCGGGCTGGCGAGGACGACGAGGCCCGCGTTCCGCGGCACTTCGGCCGCTTCGGCAAGGTTCAAGGGCAGCACGCGCACGCCACGCGCGGCGAGGTGGTCGACCAGATCGCCAAGGTCGGCCGCGCCCTTGCCCTCGGCCGCGCGCTCGCCGCTACCCGTGATGAACGCCACCAGCGGCGTCGCGTCGCGCGCCAGGCGCACCAGTGCATCGGAAAACGCTTGTTCGTCGAGCGCGTGGACGGGTTGCGCGCGACCGTGCCAGCGCAGTACCAGTTCGCCGTCGCGCGTGACGCCTGCGGCTTCGACCGCGCCCGGGTCGAGGTCGGGATCGACGAACGCGAGTTTCAGGTTGCGCTTGAAGCGCTGGTAGCGTTCGACGAGCAGGCGCGCCTTCGCGCGTACCTTGCCGGGTCGCGCGTACAGGGTGGCGTCGAGCGGACCATGGAGTTGCCCGAGCAGCGCCTGGCTTTGCGGCGCGATCGTGGCGCGCGCGCCGGCGCTCCAGTCGGCCGTGAACCCGAAACGAGCCGACAGCGCCGCGAGGCACACCACGATGATCACGCACAGCAGCGCGTGCAGCCAGGCCCGCCATCCGCCGCGCATCAGTCGCGCTCCCGTTCGGCGTCGACGCGGCGGATCGCCAGGGCGAGCGCCAGCGCCGTGATCAGCACGAAGTACACGAGGTCCTCGCTGCGCACGAGTCCGCGCATCGCGGGCGCGAGGTGGGTGTGCAGCGCGAGATAGCCCAGCCAGCCGCCATCGCCGCCGGTGAGGCGCACGCCCGCGTCGATGAGTGAGAAGGCCTCGCCGATCAGCAGCGCCGCGGTCGCTGCAAGCGCAGGCTGCGCGGTGAACGCCGAGCACGCGAGCCCGATGGCGGTCAAGGCGGCCACGCACAAGGCACTGGCAACGAGCGCCGCGGCGAACTGGCCCCAGTCCGGGTGGGTGGCTGGCGCCAGCACCAGCGGCATGGTGGCGGCCACCGCCAGCAGGAGCCACAGGAACGCGAGCCGCGCGGCGAATTTCCCGAGCACGATGGCGGTGCCTGACGCACCGCAGGCTTGCAGCAGCGCCAGGCGCTGGTCGCGCCGATCGCCGGCCAGCGCCTGCATGGTCACCAGCGGCGCGACCACGAGGCACAGCTGGATGAAGTTCAGAAGATAGGGCGCGACCACCGTATCGGTGAAGCCAAGGCCGGCATTCGCACCCGCGACGTTCGGCTGCACGTGCATGAATGCCGCTACGGCAAGCAGGAATTGCCACGCCATCATCGCCAGCACGATGCCGGCGAGCGTCCACGCGAACGGGCGCACCGCGAGGCGCCTCCAGTCGATGCGCGCGATGGCCAGAGTGTTCATGCTGCAGCGAGGCCGTTGGTGCCGGCGCGGAACCACGCATCGAGCGCGCCGGGCTTGGCATCGAGCGGGCCGTCGTGCTCTACGCGACCCGCGTTGAGGATCACCATCCGGGTGCACATGGCCGCGACTTCGCCAAGCAGGTGGCTCGACACGACGATGCCGTGATCGGGCCTGAGCGCTTTGATGAGCGCGCGCAGCTGGGCCGCCTGCAGCGGGTCGAGCCCGTTGCCAGGCTCGTCCAGCACCAGCAGGTCGGGTGCGCTGAGCAACGCCTGTGCCAGGCCTACGCGGCGTTTCTGTCCCAGTGACAGCTGCCCACACCGGCGCCGGGCGACGGCGCCGAGATCGAGGCGCGCCAGCTCGCGCGTCGAGGCGACACGCCGCGCCGGTGCGGACAATCCATGGAGACGTCCACAGGCATCGAGCGCCTCGGTGACGGTCAATTCAGGCCACAGCGGCACGGTTTCGGGCACCCAGCCGACGCGCCTGCGCGCCGAGACGCCGTTGGCAATGTCCCGGCCGTCGATCCTGACCTGCCCGCCATCGGCGGCTAGCACGCCCGCGATGATCGAAAGGGTGGTCGACTTGCCCGCGCCATTCACGCCCAGGAGCGCCAGCGTGTCGCCCCGCTCGAGCGTGAAGGAAACGCCCTGCAACACCGGTCGCCCTCCGCGCCACCGACTGACGTTTTCGAGCTGCAACAAGGGCGGCTTGGAGGGCATTTCGTTATGAACGCGTAAAAACCATTGAAAGAATTGTCGCGGCCATCACATCGACAAGGCAAGCTGCTGGCCAGCTTGGGGATTCTCCCCTAGACTCGTCAGCGTTCTTTCCTCCTCCCGTTTCCCGCAGACCCGATGCTCAATACCCTGCTCGATTTTGCCGCGCACGGCCTGGCCAATGTCGGCTGGCTCGCGATCGCGTTGTACGTGCTGGTCACGACCCAGTTGACCATTTTGGCGGTGACGCTCTATCTGCATCGCAGCCAGGCGCACCGCGGCGTCGACTTCCATCCGGTGGTGGCGCATTTCCTGCGCTTCTGGAACTGGCTCGGCACGGGCATGGTCACCAAGGAATGGGTCGCGGTACACCGCAAGCACCATGCCCATTGCGAAACCGCCGAGGATCCGCACAGCCCGCAGATCGCCGGCATCGGCAAGGTGTTCTTCGAAGGCGCCGAGCTGTACCGCAAGGCCGCGGCCAATCGCGCCGACCTCGAGAAATACGGCCGGGGGACCCCCGATGACTGGGTCGAGCGTCACGTCTACACGCCGCATCCGTATCTCGGCGTGTCGCTGCTGGCGGTCGTCGACCTGGTGCTGTTCGGCGTGCTGGGTGCCGCGGTATGGGCGGTGCAGATGGCGTGGATTCCGTTCTGGGCCGCGGGCGTGGTCAACGGTCTTGGCCACTGGTGGGGCTACCGCAACTTCGAGACCGCCGACACCGCGACCAACCTGACGCCGTGGGGCGTGTGGATCGGTGGCGAAGAACTCCACAACAACCATCACGCGTTTCCGAGCTCGGCCAAGTTCGCGTTGCGCAAGTTCGAGGTCGACATCGGCTGGATCGTGATCCTCGGGCTGGAAAGGGTCGGCTTGGCGAAGGTGCTGCGGGTGGCGCCGGCGCTGGATGTGCGCCCGAACGTCGCGCTGCCCGACATGCTGACCTTGAAGGCGCTGCTGGTGCATCGCTTCGAGGCGATGACCGATTACTACAAGACCGTCATCAAGCCCACCGTGCGCGAGCAGTCCGACGTGGAAGGCACGCGTCGTTTCGGTGCCATGACGCGGCGTCGCCTGCGCCGGGCGCTGGCCAACGGCGGACGCTGGCTCGACAAGAACGGCAAGGCGCGCATGACGGCGATCGTCGAGAAGCGGCCAAGCCTCCAACAGATCAGCGAGTATCGCGCGCGCCTGGCCGCGTTGATGGAACAGCGCAAGCCCGACGCGGCGCTGGCGGCGCTGCAGCAGTGGTGCCACGAGGCCGAAGCCAGCGGCAACCGCAAGCTGGCCGAATTTGCCGCGCGCCTGAAGCGCTATTCGGTGGCGCACGCGTAGGGGGCGCCGAAACGGCCTCAATGCTGGATCGAAAGAACCCGCCGGAAGGCGGGTTCTTTCGTTGGCAGGGCCGGGGGCTCCACACGCTGCACAGCGCAGGAATGCACCATTGCGCGGGTGGTTGCGAAGGCAGCGGCGCGCCAAACGGGGAGCCCGCCTTGCGGCGGGCTCGCGCTTTTACCGGATCCCCACCTTCGCGGGGATGACGTTTTGGCAAAGGTGCGCACCGTGTGCGCACAAGGTGCTGGATCCGGGGTTCGACAACGCTGCGCGTTGCCTTCGGAGACGCGATGGCGAAGACGCTGGATCCCCGCCTTCGCGGGGATGACGTCCTGACCGAGGCGTGCGCTTTGCGCACGCGTCAGAACGTCACTTGATCTTGCCTTCCTTGTAGATCACGTGCTTGCGGACGACGGGGTCGTACTTCTTGACCTGCATCTTGTCCGGCGTGTTCCGCTTGTTCTTGTCGGTGGTGTAGAAATGGCCGGTGCCGGCCGAGGAAACGAGGCGGATCTTGTCGCGTTTGCTTGCCATGGGAATTCTCCTCAGACCTTGACGCCGCGCGCCCGCAGGTCCGCGAGCACGGCGTCGATGCCGTTCTTGTCGATGGTGCGCAGCGCCTTGCCGGACACGCGCAGCTTCACCCAGCGGTTTTCGCTTGCCACCCAGAACCGGCGTTCGTGCAGGTTGGGCAGCCAGCGGCGACGGGTCTTGTTGTTGGCGTGCGAGACGTTGTTGCCGCTGCTCGGACGCTTACCGGTTACCTGGCATACGCGTGCCATGTCCATCTCCTCGAAGTGTTCCGCGTGGCCCGCGAAACGTCGGCTCGGCAACGATCTGCGCGAGGTTGCCGGAAGTGCCGCGGCGCCGGGTCCGTCCACGAGAAGCAGGTGGCAAAACCCGGATGCCGTGCTCCGCGTCGCGCCGCGGAGGGCCCGGACGGCCGGGCTGGCAGAAGGTAGCCGTGTAGCTTAGCAGGCGCGACCGCCGCGCACAATCGCAATGCGTGCATCACGGCCCGCACTATGGGACAATCGCCAGTCTTTGACCTTGTCCACGTGGAGCTTGCAAGAACATGGCAGAAGAGACCCCGGTCCCAAGCAACGGCCAAGCCGCGCCGAAAATGCAGATGGCGCTCCAGAAAATCTACGCGCGCGACGTCTCGTTCGAGGTGCCGAACGCGCCCAAGGTATTCCAGGAAGAGGGCCAGCCGCAGGTCCAGCTCAACCTGAGCCACAAGGCCACTCCGATCGAAAACGACAACTATGAAGTGGTGCTGACCTTGACCGCCACCTGCACCCTGAACGGTCACACGGCGTATCTGGCCGAGGTGCACCAGGCGGGCGTGTTCGCGTTCGTGGGGTTCGAACAGAAGGATCTTGGCGTGGTGCTCGCAACGTACTGCCCGAACGTGCTGTTTCCGTACGCGCGCCAGGTGGTGTCCGATCTGGTGCTGAACGGGGGATTCCCGCCGCTGGTGCTGCAACCGATCAATTTCGATGCGCTCTACGCCGAGCAGCAGCGCCAGCAGGCCTCGCAGCAGTCGGTCACCGACGGTGGTGCCAAGCCCATCCTGAACGCCTGAGCCATGATCCGCACGACGGTTGCCGTCCTCGGCGCCGGCTCGTGGGGGACTGCGCTGGCCGCGCTTTTGTGCGGCAATGGCATCACGGTTCGCCTCTGGGGTCGTGATGCCGAGGCACTGGCGCGGGTGGCTGCCGCGCGTTGCAACCAACACTACCTGCCGGACGTGCGCCTGCCCGAAGGGCTGGCGTACATCGCGGACCTGCCCACCGCACTCGCGGGCGTGGACGCGGCGCTGGTCGCCGTGCCGAGCGACGCCTTTGCCGAGGTGGTAGATGAAGCCGCGGCCCTGTTGCCTGCGGGTGCCGGTTTCGCGTGGGCGACCAAGGGGTTTGAACCCGGCACCGGGCGCTTCCTGCATGAGGTCGTGGCCGCGCGCCTGCCCACCGCACCGGCCGCGGTCGTCACCGGGCCATCGTTTGCCCGCGAGGTCGCCGCCGGCATGCCGACCGCGGTCACCGTGCACGCGGCCGATCATGCGTTTGCGCACAGGTTTGCCGGTTGGCTGCACAACCGTACGTTCCGCGCCTATACGGGTGATGACGTGCTGGGCGCCGAACTCGGCGGCGCGATGAAAAACGTGCTGGCGGTGGCGACCGGCGTCGCCGACGGCATGCAGCTCGGCCTCAACGCGCGCGCGGGCCTCATCACCCGCGGCATGAACGAAATGCTGCGTCTGGGTGCGGCGCTCGGTGCCAAACCGCAGACGCTCATGGGTCTGGCGGGCCTGGGCGACTTGGTACTGACCTGCACCGGCGCCTTGTCGCGCAACTACCGGTTCGGAGCCGCCTTGGGACGGGGCGTGCCGCTGGCACAGGCGCTGGCCGACATCGGCCAGGTCGTCGAAGGCACCATTGCGGCCGACGAAGTCATGCGCCACGCCGACCGGCACGGACTCGATCTGCCGATCTCGCACCACGTCCAGCAGGTACTGCGCGGCGAGCTGACCCCCGCCGCGGCGCTGCGCTCGCTGCTGGCCCGCGAACGCAAGCCCGAGTATCCGAAGGATCTCTTTGCGTAACCCTGGGGGCACGACGCGCGTGTATCCTTGGGCTTTTTAGGTGCAGGAACGCTACCGGATGCGACGGCGCAGCAACCATGGGGAAGACCCGCCGCGGCACGAGGCGGAGGCGGCGCTGCCTGCGGCGTGGCAGCGCGTGCTGTCCGCGGTCAACGCGGCCGACGGTGGTCCGGCCGAGCCGCGGCCGCCGATGCTGGGGTTCTTTTTTGAACTGCTGCAGGACGAACCGCCGGTTTCGCGCCTGGAAGTCGCGCCGGTACTGCTCGAAACGATGGGGCGCGGGCGCCTGGGGCGTGCCACGCCGCTGGATTCTCGGCAATTGGTGCAGGTCGCGCTGCCCGAGGCGCAGCTGCGCCTCGCGGCTTCGGTGCTCGGCCTGCCACAGACACAGCGCAAGGGCCGCAGTTACGCGCGCCTTTCGGGGGGACTGGGCGATGACCTGCTGCGCCAGATCCTCGACTCGGTGCCGAGCCTCCTGGGCGGCGTCGCCGGGCTGCGGTTGACGCTTGGCCGGGCGTATCCGCTCGAATGGGATTGGCGCCTCGAGCGTGACGGCCGCCAGCGCCTGTTGCCGAAGCTGGTCGAGCATCGGCGACTCATCCAGATCGGGCAGCTCTGGTATCTCGATCCCGATCGCGCCGAGCTTGGCCCCCTCGACGGAGCGCCGGCGGAGGTCGGCCTGCTCGAAGCGCCGCCGCTGGCGCCCGAATACACCCAGACCCTGGCGCGTGCGATCGCGGCCTTGCCATCCGGCGCGCGCATTCCGCCGCCGCGCGCGTTCGATGCGGTACAACGTTCGGACTTGGCGCCGCGGCCGATCATGGTGTTCCAGGCCCTGACGCGACACGCGCGCATCGGCGCCGGTACGCCACCGCTCGCGTACGCGCGGCTTGCCTTCGATTACGGCGGCGAGCGCCTGCCCGGTCGTGGTGGCGAGGCGCTGGTGCGACGCGTGCGCGAAGGCGTGCTGGTCGAGATCGTACGCAAGCGGGCCGAAGAGCTGGCCATGATGGAGCGGCTCGAAGCGTTCGGCCTGGCGCCCGCGGTCGACTGCGAGGGCCTGCCCTGGGACATGGCCGACGCGCTGCCCGAGGACGCCTGGGCGTTCCCGGGCAAGGGCTACGCCGGGGCGCTCGAGGTCAACACGCCCGCCCGCTGGCTCGGGCTGCGCGAAAAACTCGAGCGCGAGGGCTTCGTGGTCGAATACGCACCCAGTTTCCCGTTCGAGGTGCTGGACGGGCCGCCGCGCTGGTATGGCGTTGCCGCCGCCGACGCGGGCGACGAGGCCTTCGAGTTCGAGATGGGCATCGAGGTCGAAGGCAAGCGCATCAATTTGTTGCCCACCGTGGCGCGCGCCTTGTCCGAACGCAGCCTGTCGTTGACGCCGCCCGAAAATGAAACCCGGGACGCGGTGTGGTATGCGCCGGTGGACGCCCGCCGGCGCGTTGCCGTACCGTTGACCACCCTGCGCACCTTGCTGGCGCCGCTCGCGGAATACCTGGCGCGTCCGCGTGAGAAGCTGCGCCTGCCGCGCGTGCAGGCGGGGCGGCTCGAGGAGTTTGCCAGCGCGCTGCCGAAGAATGGCAAGCTCGACGCGCCCAGGGAACTGACGGGCTTCACCACGCGCCTGCGCGAGGCCGCCGAGCACGCTTCCGACGCCGTACCCGAGTCGCTGGTGGGCGAGTTGCGCGGGTATCAGCGCGAGGGGCTGCGCTGGCTGAACGCGCTGGCCGACGCCGGACTTGGTGGCGTGCTGGCCGACGACATGGGCCTTGGCAAGACCGTGCAGCTGCTGGCGCATGTGCTGGCGCTGAAGCAGAGCTCGGCGCTGACGCAGCCCGCGTTGATCGTGGCGCCGACCAGCCTCATTCCGAACTGGGAAGCCGAAATCGCGCGGTTTGCGCCGTCCCTCAAGGTGCTGACGCTGCAGGGCCCGGAACGCGTCAAGAGCTTTGACCGCCTGGCCGGCAACGACATCGTCCTGACGAGTTACGCGCTGCTGCCGCGCGACCTTGCGGTGCTGCGCGAGCAGCCCTTCGCGCTGGTGGTGCTGGACGAGGCGCAGCAGGTCAAGAATCCGCGCACTCAGGCGCGCCGCGCGCTGCTGTCGATTTCCGCACGCCGGCGCGTATGCATGACGGGCACGCCGCTGGAAAACCACCTGGGCGAACTCTGGTCACAGGTCGACCTTGCGGTACCGGGCCTCCTGGGCGACGAAGGCTCGTTCCGGCGGCATTACCGCATCCCGATCGAGCGCGAGGGCGATGCCGAGCGGCAGGCGCGCCTGAACCATCGGATCGCGCCGTTCATCCTGCGCCGCACCAAGGTCCAGGTCGTCACCGAGCTGCCCGAGAAAACCGAAATCGCGCGTCGGGTGGTGCTGGCCGGCAAGCAGCGTGAGCTGTACGACGCGCTGCGCGTGTCGCTGGGCGACGAGGTGCGCGAAGTGGTACGCCAGCGCGGCATGGCGCACAGCGGCATCATCGTGCTGGACGCGTTGTTGAAGCTTCGGCAGACCTGCTGCGATCCGCGCCTCGTCAAGCTTGAGTCGGCGCGCGGCGTGCGTGAGTCGGCCAAGCTCGACCTCCTGATGGAGATGCTGCCCGCGCTGCTGAGCGAAGGGCGTCGGGTGCTGTTGTTCAGCCAGTTCACCGAGATGCTGGCGCTGATCGCGCGCGAGCTGAACCGGCGTCACCTCCAGTACGTCACGCTGACCGGCGACACCCGCGATCGCGCCGAACCCGTGCGGAAATTCCAGGATGGCGAAGTGCCGTTGTTTCTGCTGTCGCTCAAGGCCGGCGGCGTGGGCCTGAACCTCACCGCGGCCGACACCGTCATCCACTACGATCCATGGTGGAACCCGGCGGCGGAAACGCAAGCGGCCGATCGTGCCTACCGGATCGGCCAGGACAAGCCGGTGTTCGTGTATCGGCTGATTTGTGCCGACACGGTCGAAGAGCGGATCGAGATCCTGAAGGCGCACAAGGCCGAGCTCGCGCAGGCGGTGCTGGACGGCGGCGGCACCCGCGATCGTCTGAGCTTCGACGAATCCGACCTGGACGCGTTGTTCGCGGCAGGGTAGGAGCACCGGCGGGCGCGACCAGCGTGGCCGGAACGCTTGATCGCGCGGCCGGTCGCGGCTGCCGCCGCTCCTACGCAAAGCGCCGTAGGAGGGCCGGAAGGCCCGACGAATCGCCGCTTCCGCCGCCCCTACCGGCATGGTGTGGGTGCGCGAGGACCTGCAGGCGCGGCCGGAACGCTTGATCGCGCGGCCGGTCGCGGCTGCCGCCGCCCCTACGCAAAGCGCCGTAGGAGGGCCGGAAGGCCCGACGAATCGCCGCTTCCGCCGCTCCTACCGGCGTGGCCCGCGCATCGGAACGGCATGCCCGTACAGGGCCGCGGCCTCGCGCGACAGCTTGTGCTCGGCGAGCGCGGCCAGGTAGGACTGCCAGTTCTTCTCCTGGTTGACGCCGAGGTCGTGCAGGATGTCCCACGAGTAGATGCCGGTGGCGTGGCCGTCGGTGAACTTCAGGAGCACCGCGTAGTTGCCGACCGGCTCGATGTCCATGAGCCCGACTTCGCGCTTGCCCGCCACCAGCACCTGTTGGCCCGGACCGTGACCCTGTACTTCGGCCGACGGCGAATACACGCGCAGGTACTCGGCGGAAAAGGTGAAGTGCTCGCCGGAATCGAAAACGACTTCCAGCGTTTTCGAGCGCTTGTGCAGGTTGATGTCGGTGGGTTTGGGCGTGTCCATGCCGGCAGTTTATCAACGCGCCCGCGTGCGGCCCTGACGATGGTCAGCCGGCAGCGGGCTGGGCGGCGACGCTCGCTGCGGGTGCCGGGCCGCCCGCAGCCGGCAGGCGATCGATCAATTGCGTCGCCAGGCGCTGGTAGCCTTCATCGAAATGGTGGCCGCCCGGCATGCCGTAAACCGTCACCCACGCAGGCAGGCCCGCCTCGGTGCACAGCGTGTCGTCCCTGTCGTCCAGGCCGTAGTAGCACGCCACGGGGAAACGATTGTCGAGCGCGACCACCGGCGGCAGCGCGGGGTATTCCGGCACCTTGTTGAACAGGCCGGTCACCCTGGTCAGGAAGGCCTTGATGCGCCCCTGACCGATCATGTAACCCTGGAACTGGATTTCGAAGGTGATGTTGTGGCTGGGCGAGAGCAGCACGAGCTGTGCGATGCGCGCGCGCACGTCGGGGCTCAGGCGATCGATGATGCTCGGCAGCGCGTCGGCGCCGAACGAAAAGCCGACCAGCCACACGCGATGCTTGTGCCACTCGGTGAGGTATTTCGTGATCAGGGCATCGAGCTGCTCGGCCGCGACCTCGCGCGAACGCGCGCGCCAGAAGTATTTGAAGCTGTTGATGCCGAGCACCGGAATGCCGCGCGCTGCAAACACCGTACCGAGTTGCTTGTCGAGGTCGGCCCAGCCGCCATCGCCCGAATACAGCACCGTGAGGACATCGCCGTCGTCGGCGGGCGAGGCGACGTTGGCCGGCGGCAGCAGCACGATGGCCGATTGCTCGAGGTCGGGTCGCGCGAACGGGTTCCAGATCGCGGCCCACGCCAGCACGGGTACGCAGATGCCCGCGGCGACCCACGCGATCCACTTGCCCTTCTTCGTCATGTTCATCGATGCACGACCCCGCCGATGCCGCCGGAGATCAAGCTGGCTACGTTGGCCAGGATCATCGGCAACGCGATGCCGCCAGGCGTTGCCATGTAGCGCGGCTCCCATTCGGGATCGAACTTGTCCTTGTAGTGCTTGAGACCCTGGAAATTGTAGAAACGTTCGCCACGCCCGAACACCAGGGCGCCGAAACGGTTCCACCACGGCGCCATGCGGCGGTTGGTCAGCCCGGCCAGCGGCGCCATGCCGAGGTTGAACCAGCGGTAACCTTCGGCGCGCGACCAGCGCATGATCTCGATGAACAGGAAGTCCATCGTGCCCGTCGGCGCGTCGGGCTCGAAGCGCATGAGGTCCAGCGACGCTTCTTCGTGGGTCTCGGTGAGGAACAGGTTGGCGAAGGCCAGCACGCGCTCGCCCTGCCAGACCAGCGCCATGGGCGTGCGCTCGAGATACGGCGCATCGAACGCGCCCAGCGAAAAGCGCTTCTCGCGCGCGTGCTTGTCGGCGAGCCACGCGTCGGAGATGACCTTGAGGCGCGGCAGCAGCGGCGCGACGTGGTCGGCGGGGATCACCTCCAGCCGCAGCCCCTCGCGCCCCAGCTTGTTGACGGTATTGCGCAGGACCTTCTTCGATTTGCCGTCAAGATTGAAATCGGCGAGCGGCACGCGCGCTTCCTCGCCGATCTTCAAGAGGTTCATGCCGACTTCGAGATACATGTCGAGGTCGACCGGGCTCACCTGGTAGAACACCGGCCAGCCGCCCGCGCGCTCGCAGCGCTCCATGAACGTCCAGACGAGTTCACGTCGCGCGTCCTCGCCGGCACCCACCGGATCGCCCATGCTGACCCAGCTGCGGCCTTCGACGTCGTACATGAGGAACGCCTGGTCGTCCGGCGAGAACAGCAGGTGCTTGTCGCCCATCAGTGCGAGGTGCGCCTGCGCCGAGCGGTAGTGGCGGATCAGCGGCCAGGCGCGCGCCAGCTCGGCGGCGCTGGGCGGTGGCGGATGCGGATGCTGCGGCCGGATGAGGCTCGCCAGTGCGAACAGCAATCCCGCGGCGGCCGCCGCCACCAGCGCGCGCAGCGCGCGTGGTGCACCACCCTGGTGGAAGCTGAATTCCCACCACAGGCTGTTGCTGTACTCGACGTGCTTGTAACTGAACATCACGAGCCAGGTCGCGCACGCAAACACCGCGATGATGGCGACGATCCAGCCCGGTGAAAAACTGGTGCTGAGCAGCGAGGTGCGGCGGTAGAACAGCTTGTGGGCCGGCAGCAGCGCCAGCGCCAGCAGGCCCAGGAACGTGGCCTCTTCGTAGTCGATGCCCTTCAGCAGCGAGAACACCGCGCCGGCGACCAGCAGGATGAGGGTCAGCCAATACGCTGCGTCCAGCCGGCGCTGCAGCCCGCGCGCCAGGATCAGGAGGAACATGCCGACGACGCTGGCGAGGAGGTGCGAGATTTCCAGTACCGACAGCGGCAACACGCTGCGCAGGACCGCCATGCGGTCGGGCAGCGACTTGGTGGCACCCGAAAACAGCAGCACGGCGCCGGAGACCAGCGTCAACCCGGCGAAGAACGGCGGCAGCAGGCTGCTGAACCAGGGCGTCCACAGCGTTGCCCGACGGAGTCCGCGCGCTTCGCGCTGCAGGACCAGCACCGTCGCGGCGGCGAGTGGCATCAGGTAATAGATGATGCGGAACGTGGCCAGCGAGCCGAGGATCGGTGCGGCGAGGTGCGCATTGCCGGTCGCGCCGAATCCGGCCAGCATCACCGCCTCGAACACGCCTAGGCCACCGGGCACGTGGCTGATGAGCCCGGCGATCTGGGCGACCACGAAGATCGCGAGGAAATGGCCGAAACCCGCATTCAGGCGATCGGGCATCAGCACGTACATCACCGCGGCCGCGAGCCACCAGTCGAGCGCGCCCACGCCGACCTGGCGCAGCGCGGTCAGCGGGGTCGGCAGGTGGAGCTGCCAACGCCATACCTTCAGCGGCCGGCGGATGAACCCGCCGACGATCCAGGCGAGCGGAATGACCGCCATGACGATCGCGATCGTGATGCGCCAGTCGCTGATCGGCAGGCCCGAGGGCAGCGGCACGATCAGCAGCGTGACGCCGGTGAGCGCGAGCAGACCCAGCCAGAACGCCAGCGTCGTGTAGACGATCAGCTTGGCGATCTCGGTCGTCGACAGCCCGTTCTGCAGGTAAAAGCGATAGCGGATCGAGCCCGACACCAGCAGCGACATGCCAATGGCGTTGCTGAAGGCATAGCTGATGAACGAGATCCACGTGACCCGGCGCCACGGCAGCCGCTTGCCGATCGCGGCAAGACCGAAGCGGTCGTAGAACGACATCACGCCGAACCCGAGTGCCGTCAACGCGATCGCCAGCACCAGCCGCGGGCGCGGCATGGCTTCGACGTACATGCGGATTTCGCCGTACGTGACGTGGCGCGCCAGGAGGTGCAACGCCCACAGCGCCAGCGCCAGCATCCCGAGCGACACCAGCGGGCCGCCAATTCGGCGCAGCAACACGTTGCGCTGGCTTGGCGAAGTCAGCGTGTCCTGTGCGCGTGACATCTGCGCGACCTTTTCCACGCGATGGGTCGTATCCCCCGATAGACCGCCAGTTTACGGCACGCCACGCGGGCCGCCGCTGAACGGGGCCGCCCGCAACTGCGCGTCAGTGCACGGTACCGAAGCCCGAGCCCGTGAAATCGATGCGGGGTGGCTGCCCGGCGACGTCCAGCAGCACCTGCGCGTAGGGCTCGTCGAAGCTGATGGTGGACACCTCGTCCCAGCCGAAGAAGGAAGGCTCGCGGAGCCATTCGGCATCCGGGGTGATTTCCTGCAGCGTGAAGCCGTCGTCCTCGACGCCCAGCGGCCGGCCGATGTAGCAGACCTCGTGTTCGTCCTCGGTGTCGACGTGCACGCACATCACCGCCGCGTAGTCGGCCGTGGCGCGCACGATCTGCACGATGTCGTCCAGCGGAAAGTTGCGCGGCAGGCGCGGCTGGATGCCGCGCAGGGCCAGCGCCTTTTCCATGAAGACGTGGTGGCTGTCGGGTGCCTCGACCTCGGTGATGTCGGCCAGGCGCATGGCGTACAAGCCGTCGAACGCGATCTGGTCGCCGATCACCCACATCAGCAGCCATTCCTTGCCGAGGCCGGCGAGGTACCCGCAGAAACTGCCTTCTTCCAATTCGGCGCGCCACACGCGCACCAGTTCACCGCGTTGCAACGCGCCGCGCAGTTGGATGCGCGGACTGTTGGTCTGCAGTTTGACGATCTTGCCCATGACGACATTCTAGCCGACCCGGGGAGGTACTGCCCGGATGCCGGCCCTACAAGATGTAACGCGACAGATCCTCGTTGGATGCAAGATCTTTGAGGTTTTTATCCACATAATCGGCGTCGATCGAGTATTTTTCACCCGCCTTGTCCGCGGCCTCGAACGAAATCGATTCCAGCAACCGCTCCATCACGGTCTGCAGCCGGCGCGCGCCGATGTTCTCGGTGGTCTCGTTGACCTTGAACGCCACCTCGGCGAGCTTGGCGATGCCCGCGTCGGTGAAGTCCAGCGTGACGCCTTCCGTGCCGAGCATGGCGGTGTACTGCTTGGTCAACGCGTTGTGGGGTTCCTTCAAGATGCGCTTGAAGTCATCGACCGACAGCGCCGAGAGTTCCACGCGGATCGGCAGGCGGCCCTGCAGCTCGGGGATCAGATCCGAAGGTTTGGCCATCGAGAACGCGCCCGAGGCGATGAACAGCACGTGGTCGGTCTTGACCGGGCCGTACTTGGTGGACACGGTCGAGCCCTCGACCAGCGGCAGCAGGTCGCGCTGCACGCCCTCGCGGGACACGCCGGCGCCGCCCCAGTCGCTGCGCTGGGCGACCTTGTCGATCTCGTCGATGAAGACGATGCCGTTCTGCTCGGCGTTGTCGACCGCGGCGGCGCGCAGCTCGTCGTCGTTCAGGAGCTTGCCGGCCTCCTCGTCGATCAGCAGCGGCCGCGCGGCCTTGATCTTCAATTTGCGCTTCTGGGTCTTGCCGCCGCCGATGTTCTGGAACATCGAGCGCAGTTGCTGCGACATTTCCTCCATGCCCGGTGGCGCCATGATCTCGACACCCACGTTCATCGCGAATTCCAGTTCGATCTCGCGCTCGTCCAGCGCGCCCTCGTACAACTGCTTGCGAAGCTTCTGGCGCGTGCCCGAATCGGACTCGATCTGCTGCTGATCGCCTTGCTGGTCCCAGCCGCCGCTGCCCTCGCGGCGTGGCAGCAGCGCGTCGAGGATGCGTTCGTCGGCGTGTTCCTCGGCCTGGCTCCGAACGCGCTCCTTGGCCTGGTCGCGCGTGAGCTTGTAGGCGACGTCGGCGAGATCGCGCACGATCGAATCGACGTCCTTGCCGACGTAGCCGACCTCGGTGAACTTGGTCGCTTCGACCTTGACGAACGGCGCCTTGGCGAGCGTCGCCAGGCGACGCGCGATCTCGGTCTTGCCGACCCCGGTCGGGCCGATCATCAGGATGTTCTTGGGGGTGACTTCGTTGCGGAACGCCGGATCCAGCTGTTGGCGGCGCCAGCGGTCGCGCAGCGCGATGGCGACCGCGCGCTTGGCCTGCTCCTGGCCGATGATGAAACGGTCGAGTTCGTTGACGATTTCGCGGGGAGTGAGTTCGGACATGGCGGAGGGACCAGGGTTGAGGGAAGAGGGAGCGGGGAAAAGCAAACGGGGTGCAGTCGCGGGGCGCTTACCCTGCTCCCTGCTCCCGGCTCCCTTCGCTCAGCTCCTCAATCGTGACGTTGTGGTTGGTGTAGATGCAGATGTCGCCGGCGATGCCGAGCGCCTTCTCGACGATCGTGTGCGCATCCATGTCCGAGTTTTCCAGCAACGCGCGGGCCGCGGCCTGCGCGTACGGGCCGCCGGAGCCGATCGCGATGAGGCCGTGTTCGGGTTCCAGCACGTCGCCGTTGCCGGAAATCAGCAAGGACGCCTCGCGGTCGACGACGGCCAGCATGGCCTCCAGTCGGCCGAGCCGCCGGTCGGTGCGCCATTCCTTGGCCATCTCGACCGCGGCGCGCGTGAGCTGGCCGTTGTGCTTGGCGAGCTTGTCCTCGAACAGCTCGAACAGCGTGAAGGCGTCGGCGGTGGCGCCGGCAAAACCGGCCAGCACGTCGGCGTTCTTGCCCAGTCGGCGGATTTTCCGCGCGTTGGCCTTGACCACGGTATTGCCCAGCGTGACCTGGCCATCGCCGCCGAGGACGACCTTGTCGCCGCGGCGCACGGACAAAATGGTGGTGGCGTGGAAGGATTCCATGGAGACCTCGAGGAAAGGACTGCGCCAGACGTGGGGGCAGTGGCGGGAAATGGCAAGCGCGTCCGACGATACGCGGCGACGTGGGAGCACGCCTCGTGCACGACGGTCGTCCCCGGGTTGCCGGAAAAGCCGGATCAGGCGCTGCGCGCCGGCTGGCGGCTACTTTCGCTTGGCGCGCGGATGCGCCATGTCGTAGACCTTGGCGAGGTGCTGGAAGTCGAGATGCGTGTAGATCTGCGTGGTCGAGATGTCGGCGTGGCCGAGAAGCTCCTGCACCGCGCGCAGGTTGCCCGACGATTCCAGCAGGTGCGACGCGCACGAATGCCGCAGCAGGTGCGGGTAGACGCGCTTCCAGACGCCCTGCTGGCGCGCCCGCCGCTTGACCGCCGCGCGCACCGCGCCGGGACTGATCGGCGCGCCACCGCGACCGGGGAAGATCGGTGCGCCGGCGTCGGCGGCTTGTGACTGGCGCAGCGCGGCCAGCGCGGCCAGCGCCATCCTCCCGACCGGGACGATGCGGGTCTTCGAACCCTTGCCCGTGACGCGCAGGAGTCCCTCGGCTGGATCGAGATCGACCCAGCGCGCGTGGCACAACTCGGAAACGCGCAATCCGCTCGAATACAAGAGCTCGAGCGCCGCGCGATCGCGCACCGCCAGCGCATCCCCGGCGGTAACTTCGACCAGCGCGGCGGCTTCGTCGACGTCCAGCACCTCGGGAAGCTTGCGCCTGACCTTGGGCGTGCGCACCCCCACGGCGGGGTTGTTGCCGATACGCCCGTCGCGCGCCAGGAAGCGGAAGAAGCTGCGATAGGCCGACAGCGTGGCGCGCAGCGAAGGCGGGGCCAGGCCGCGCCGGTGCTCGTCGGCCATCAGGCTCTGCAGCTGCTCGCCGCGCAGCGCCTGCCAGTTCGTCAGGCCAAGGCCCTGCGCGAAATGCACCAGGGCATCGAGGGCATGCGCGTAGTTGCGCAGCGTACCGGGCGAATAGTGGCGGTCGACCTTGAGGTAGGCGAGAAACCGGCGGGGGTCGTCGCCCAGCGCGGCATCCACGTCAGCCCGCCGGGAACCGGGAAATGGCGGCATCCAGCGCCTGCGCGATGAGCTTCAGGAACAGCGTGCCGATCCCCGGATGGAAGCGGTTGGCGTCTTCGCTGCCGATCGCGAGCAGGCCTTCATCGCCGATTTTCAGCAGCGCGGCCGATTGCACCCCGCGTCCGTCGGCGCCGAACAGGCGCTCCAGCTTGGCCGGTGCGAGCCGTCCGCAGGCGGGATCGCCCCGTTTCAGGAATTCGGCAAACTCCGGCCACGCCGTAGCCTCGTCGGGCACGCACAGCAGCCACTCGGCGCGCGGCAGCTCGCCCGCCTCGCGAAACAGCACGATCCGCACGAGATCGGTATGGAAGTCCTCGTGCAGCGCCGCGACGAAACTTTTGAGCGTGTCGGCGAGGTTGTCGTCGCGCAGCAGGCCGACGGTGAGCGTGTGCACGCGCGCCATCAACTCTTCGTTGTCGCGTGCGTTGGCGATGAGGCCCGCGAGGCGCTCGGACATGGCCTGCGTGCGTGCGCGCAGCGTTTCGATCTGGTACGCGGACAGCGACGCCGCCGGCCCGTTATCGCGTGGCATCACGAGTTCGGCGGCGACGTCGGGAAAATTTTCGAGAAACCGCGGGTGCTGGCGCAGGTACTCGGCGACGTCCATGGCTTCGAGGCTCTGCTTCAGGGTCAGTTCGGGCATGTGGCGCTCCGGTGGATTCACGCCAGTGTGGTGAATCGGGCCCACCCGCGCAATGCGGTGTCGGCGATCGGCAGGCCGCGCGTGCCGGGGCCGACCTACGCGGTTCTCAGCCACTCGCCGTCGAACGCGAACGCCGCCGGGCCGGTCATCCACAGCGGTTTTCCCGGGCCGGGCCAGGCAATGGTCAGCGCGCCGCCCGGCAGTTCCACGCGGACTTCATTGCCCACGCGCCCGCGCTGGTGCAGGGCGGCGACCGCGGCGCAGGCGCCACTGCCGCAGGCGAGCGTCCAGCCGGCGCCGCGTTCGTGTACGCGCAGACGGACCGTGCGCGCGTCCAGCACCTGGGCGAATCCGGCATTGACGCCGTGCGGAAAGCGCGGGTGCACGGTGAGGCGGGGGCCGAGCCGGTCGATGCGGGGTGCCGTGGTGTCGTCGACCTCGAGGACCGCGTGGGGGTTGCCCATCGACACCGCGGAGATTTCGATGGACTCGCCGTCGACGTCCAGCGGATACGTCAACGCCGCGGCCGGCGCATCGAACGGGATGCGCTCGGGCTCGAATTCGGGCTCGCCCATTTCGACCGCGATGGTGGCGGCATCGATGAGGCGCATGCCGATCACACCAGCGGGGCTTTCGAGGCGCGCGTCACGTCCGACCGCGAGCACGTCCGCACGCAGCAGCCAGGCGCCGATGCAGCGCGCGCCGTTGCCGCACTGCTCGGCGCACGATCCGTCCGAATTGCGGATGGAGTAGGCTGCGGCACAGGCCGGGTCACGCGCGGCTTCGATCACCAGCAACTGGTCGAACCCGATGCCGGTATGGCGATCGGCCATGGCGTGGATGGTCTCGGCGTCGGGTACGGGGCCGCCACGTCGCGCATCGATCACGACGAAGTCGTTGCCGATGCCGTGCATCTTGGTGAAAGGCAGGCCCATGCGGCACGGTCACGTCGCGCTGGATGCCGCTGCGGCACGACTGCTGGCGGCGCTGGCGGCGCTGGCGGGCGCTGGCGCCGCGTGTGCCGGCGCAACCACCGCGGGTTTGGCCGGCGGCAAGGTCAATGGTCCTTTCTGGCCACAGCCGCCACACGCCGCGGCGGCAGCCAGGATCAGCAACGGAATGAACGCGCGGCGCATGGGGACGCTCGACGGGGGCATGCAAAAAGTATACGGGGATGGAGGCCGGCGCGCCGTCGCGTGCGGGTCAACGTGCGATCGGCGCGAGCGCCTTCGCGTAACGCCAGGCGTCGCCACCGTCCTCGTAGAAGCGGGGAACGTAGGCGCCACGCCGATAGCCGCGGTGTTCGTACAGCGTGACAGCAGCGGTGTTGCCGACGTGCACTTCAAGGTGCATGGACGTGCAGCCGCGCGCGCGCGCGTCCGCTTCGGCCGCGGCCAGCAGGGCGCTGCCGGTGCCGGTGCCACGCGCCAGCGCGTCCACTGCCAGCGAATACAGGCGCGCCTTGCGCGAGTTGCGTCGGTAACACACCACCGCGGCCGCGTCGATGCGTCCGGCGGTGTCGGCGGCCAGTACCGCGACGCTGGCGCTGTCGAGATGGCGGCGCCACTGCCGCCGGCTGATGCGGTCGGAGGTGAAGGTCGCCTCTTCCAGCGCGACCAGCGCGTCGAGGTCCGGCAGGTGGGCGTGGCGGATCGAAGCGCGTGGGCGGGGCATGCCCGCGAGCCTGCCGCGGCGCGCGGCACTACGCAAGGGTGCGGGGCCAACACGCCGTGCTTGCGTTTGACCGGCGGCTTGCCGACACTGCGCTTTGCCTTGCCGCCGCACACCGGGATGGGGCGGCGGTCGGAAACGAGTATGGAAGGACGCAATGGGTCGGCTGGTCATCGTTGTCGAAAAAGCGTCCGACTGGGGCTCGTACTACCCATCGGACAACGTCGCGCCCGCGATCGAGTACCTGCGCGAGCCGGTCAGCGGCAACGAGCGGACCCACGTCATCAATCTGTGCCGCAGCTACAAGTATTTGGGCGTGGGGCACTACGTCTCGCTGCTGGGCGAGGCCCGCGGACACCGGGTGATCCCCTCGGTGCGCACGATCAGCGACCTGCGCAAGCGCGCGTTGTACGGCCTGGACGTCGAGGATCTCAACCAGAAGCTCGCGCACTTCCTGCCGGCGGGCGGCGAAGATACGACCGACCTCGGCATCCTGGTGTATTTCGGGGTGACCTCGTATCCGGCGCTGAAGGACCTGGCGCGGCAGGTGTTCGAGACCTTTCCCTGCCCGCTGCTGCGCATCGAATTCGAGCGCGACCGCGTGTGGCAGATCAGCGCGATCAAGCCGGTGGGCCTGCACACGCTGGACGATGGCCAGGAAGATGCGTTCGCGCAGGCACTGGATGCGTTCTCCCGGCGCTTGTGGCGCAAGCCGCGCGCGCGCAAGCAATTCCGTTACGACCTGGCGATGCTGGTCAATCCCAAGGAGACGATGCCGCCGTCCAATGCGCGCGCGCTCAAGCACTTCATCGCGGCGGGCAAGGAGCTTGGCATCGAGGTCGATCCGATCCACAAGCACGACTATCCGCGCCTCGCCGAGTACGACGGCCTGTTCATCCGCGAAACGACGGCGCCTGACGACCACACCTACCGTTTCTCGCACAAGGCCGAGCGCGAGGGCATGGTCGTCATCGACGACCCCACCTCGATCCTGCGCTGCACCAACAAGATCTATCTCAACGATCTTTTGCACGCCAAGAAAATTGCGGTGCCACGGTCCGAGGTGCTCTACAAGGACGACGCCAAGCAGCTGCACGAGCTGCCCGAGCGCCTGGGTTTCCCGCTGGTGCTGAAGATTCCCGATGGCTCGTTTTCGCGCGGCGTGGTCAAGGTCGAGAATCCCGAGCAGCTGGCGGAGTCGGCGCAGCACCTCTTCCAGAGCACCGCGTTGCTGATCGCGCAGGAATTCCTGTATACCAAGTTCGACTGGCGGATCGGCGTGCTGAACCACCAGCCGCTGTACGTGTGCAAGTACTTCATGTCGCGCGGGCACTGGCAGATCTACAACCACAGCGCGCGCGGCAGCGCCCGTTCGGGCGGCTTCGAATGCGTCGATCTCGAGGACGCGCCGCCCGAGGTCATCAAGCTCGCGCTGCGCGGTTCGGCCTCGATCGGCAACGGCCTGTACGGCGTCGACATCAAGCAGACCAAGGACCGCACGGTGCTGATCGAGGTGAACGACAACCCGTCGATCGACGGCGGCGTCGAGGATGCGGAAATGGGCGGCGAGCTCTATCTGCGCATCATGCAGGAATTCCTGCGGCGGATGGACGCCAAGCGCCGCGGCGTGGCCGCGTGACGCCGCGGCGCGCCGCACGGCCGCTGCGCAGGAGTGCCCACCCGTGGCCCCGGTCGAAACCTGGGGGACCGTCGGGGCTGAAGTCCCTCCGACGACCGCGTGAGGCGCCGCGCGCACAGCACGACCAGCGGTGCCGCCAGTAGCCAGAATGCCGGCGACCAGCCGGTCGTGGCGTCGTGAATGGGCAGCGGCGTCAGGCCCGCCAGCACGCCGCCGCAGGCCAGCCAGGTGGCGGCACCGAGTGCGATGGCATCGAGGGGATGATCGGTACCTGCGATGTGTCGGGACATGGTGGAACTCCATGGAATGACCCGGCCAGCCTGCACGGATGCTGTCTCGCGGAATGCGACGGGCGGGTCGTCGGGGCTGCCGCCCCTGCTACAGGCCGCCTGCTGGTAGCGGACGTGGGAGCGATGATGGGGAAGCGACTTCAGTCGCGACCGCAGGGGCATTACCCATGGGTCGCGCCCGAAGCCCTTCCCACCGCGAGGCTGAAGCCCCTTGCCGCCGTCTCGATACACTCCGCGGATGCCCACGCCCGCGCGTTTTGCCGTTTTTGGCCACCCGATTGCCCACTCGCAGTCGCCGCGCCTGCACGCGCTGTTTGCCGGCCAGTTCGGAATTGCGCTCGACTACACCACGATCGATGCCACGCCGGACGCGTTCGCCGCTGCCGTGCGCCGCTTTTTTGCGGCGGGCGGACGGGGCGCCAACGTCACGCTGCCGCACAAGCCCACGGCATTCACGTTGGCCACGCAGGCAACCGCGACGGCCCGACGGCTGGGCGTGGCCAACGTGCTGACGCCCCTGCCGGATGGCAACCTGGAAGCCGACAGCAACGATGGCGCCGGCATGCTCGCGGATCTGCGCGCCAGTGCCGGCCTCGAGCCGCGTGGGCACGACGTGCTGCTGCTGGGCGCGGGTGGCGCCGCGCGTGCAGCGGCGTTTGCGCTGCTGGACGCCGGCGCGACGCGGCTCACCATCGCCAACCGAACCTTCGCGCGCGCCGAGGCGTTGGTCACCGCACTCGATGCGCGTGACCGTGCGCGCAGCGTGGCATGGGACACCCTGGCGAAGTTGCCCGCGTCCGCGCTGGTGATCAACGCCACTTCGGCCGGCGTGCAGCACGCGCGCATGGAATTGCCGTCTACGCTCGTCGACGCGCGCAGCGTCGCGTATGACCTGAGCTACGGGCCAGCCGCGCAGCCGTTCGTGGATTGGGCAAAAGCGCAGGGTTGCGCGCGTGCGCACGACGGCCTCGGCATGCTGGTCGAGACCGCGGCGGCTTCTTTTGCACGCTGGCATGGCGTGCGGCCCGATACCGCGGCCGCCCTGCGGCTGCTGCGCGCCGGTTAACCGGTACGAGGGCCGGAAGGCCCGACTCGGTTCTGGCGCGGGATGGCCGATCAGCGATGCGGAGCGGTGGGTTTGCGGCTACGTGCGAAGCGCGAGGTACACATCCTTCAGCGCCACGTAGCGCCGCGCGGAGTCGTCGAGCGCGGCGATTTCGGCGTCCGATAGCCGGCGCACGCGGCGCGCGGGATTGCCCACCCAGAGCTCGCCCGCACCGACGATTTTCCCTGGCGCGACCAGCGCGCCGGCGCCGACCAGCGCGTGGTGTTGCACCACCGCGCCGTCCAGCACCGTCGCGTGCATGCCGATCAGGCAGGCCTCTTCCAGCGTACACGCGTGCACCACCGCGGCGTGGCCGATGGTGACATCGGCGCCGACGAGGCACGGCCAGCCGGCCGGGACCGCGGCACTGGCGTGGGTCACGTGCAGGATCGCGCCGTCCTGCACGTTCGTGCGCGCCCCGATGCGGATGCGCGCGACGTCGCCGCGGACGACCGCCTGTGGCCAGATTGACGCGTCATCACCCAGCTCGACGTGGCCGATGACGACGGCCGCCGCATCGACGTAGACCCGCGCGCCAAGCCTGGGCAGATGGTCATCGAAGGCGCGCAGGCTGGCCATCGCGACGGTTTGCCTCAGCGGGAAAACCCCATCGTAGCGTGTGGGTGGGAGCACTCCGTGCGGGCACCCGGCGGAGTCAGATCGTGGTCGCCCGGGCGGATGCGCCGGTGGCGGCCGCGTCGCGCAGCGCCATGCGGGCCGAGCGGTAACCGATTTCGATGGCGCGGTCGAATGCCTGCCAGTCGAACATGCCGATCTGCCGGACGTCCGGGCGCAGCAGCAGCGTGGCGAGCTCGCGCCGACGGGCGCTGCCGGTTTCCGAGTTGACCATGCCCGCGCGGATCAGCGTGGCAAACAGGCTGGGGCGCAGGTCGCGCCGGCGGCGTTCGGCCCAGAGCACCGGCAGCGGCGGCGAGGCCGCTTCGTCCACGCCTGCCACGAGCGTGTCGTCCGCGCCGATGTCGACCGCGATGATCTGGCCGTGGACTTCCTCGGCCAGCACGTCGGTCGGCAGGTTGTTGATCACCGCGCCGTCGACGTAGACGTGGTGGCGGTGCAGCAGCGGTGGCAGCACGCCGGGCACCGCGCTGGACGCGCGCAGCCAGCGCCACAGCAGGCCGTGGCGGTGGATGGCGGTGACACCCAGGGTAAGGTCGGCGGAAATGCAGGTGAAGCGCACCGGCAGGTCCTCGATGTCGATCTCGCCGAAGGCCTCGCGTAGCAGCATCGTGGTGCGCGCGCCGCGGGTGAGGGCGACCAGCGGCAGGGTCCAGTCGCTCAGCGGCTTGCCATCGACCATTGCCCGTCGGTAGGCCTCGCGCATCTTGCGGTCGTCCCATTCGTAGGCGACGCCCGCGCCGATGATCGCCCCGACGCTGGTGCCGACCACGGTATCGACCTGGATGCCGGATTCGCGCAGCGCCTGGACCACGCCGATCTGCGCGAACCCGCGCGCGCCGCCCCCCGAGAGCACCAGCGCCGTACTGCGCCCGGCCAGCAGGCGGGCGATCCGCGCGACGTCGCCCTGGTGGCGCCAGTGGTGGTGCTCGAACGCGTCGTCGATCAGTGCCTCGTGCCAGCGGTGCGCGGCGCCGTAGATGAACGCGCCCGCCGGATGATGCAGGATCAGGTGGCGCGGCCGGTTGTGGCTGTATTCGACCGCGGCGTGCGAATCGTGCGTCCACAGCGCGGCCTGGCCGGGATCGCCGCCGCGCAGGACGTCCGACCATTGGAACGGCGCCTGCCTCGCGTCGACCACGAACAGCAGCGCGTCGGCCTGGCGCTCGCACAGGCGCCGCCACGCCGGGTCGCCGTCGTCGACGTAGAGCACGAAGCGCGATTCGGCTTCGCGCGCGGCGAACCAATCCGTGTCCTGTCCCACTCCGCAGGCGGCATCGATCAACCCGCACTGGCCGAACGCCAGCAGCTGGTGCTGCAGCTGCAGCGCGAAGGCGTGGCCGTCGGCGTTGCCGCCAAACTGCAGGATCGCGAACGTGCGCGGCGGGTAGGGCATCACGTCGCGCTGCAGGCGGCGTACCGCCAGCCGCGCCGCGCCCAGCATGGCCAGCGGATGGCGCTTGGCGAGCCTCTCGAACGCGGCGCGCGACAGGCGCAGGACCTCCGAATCGCGCAACGCCCGCACACCGTGCAGGTGCGGTTGGTCGGCCAGCAGGCTGACCTCGCCCAGCGCGACCCCGGCCGGCAGTACCCCGAGCAGCCGCGCGGGACCGCCGATCCGTGGGACACCAAACACGCCGAGGCTGCCCGACTTCAACACGTAGAGCGCGTCGGCGGGTTCGCCCGGCAGGTACAGCGGCGCGCCGCCGGGCAGCCAGAGCCACGCCATTTCGGCCAGCAGCGCGTCCAGTATCTCGGGGCCCAGATGGCCGAACACGGCGGTGCGCTCGAGCAGCGCGCGCAGTTCCGGGCTCGGCTTGGCGTCCATCCGCGGATGCTAGCTTGATTTTGCGCCGCGCGAACGCCACGCTCAGCGGCTCACCGGAGCCACGCATGTCCGCGACCAATCCCTTGCTGGAGCGTACCCCGCTGCCGCTGTTTTCGCGGATCCACGCCGCGGACGTGGTGCCGGCGATCGAGACCCTCCTCACCGCCTACCAGGCCGGCATCGATCAGCTTCTGGCCCCCGGTGCGCCGCGCGATTTCGAATGCGTCGTGCGCACGCAGGAGCGCCTGGACCAGCGTCTCGCCGCGGCGTGGGCGCCGGTCTCGCACCTGCAGGCCGTGGCCGACAGCCCCGAATTGCGTACGGCGCACGCGGCGGCGGAAGAAAAGATCACCGAGTTCGAGAGCCGGCTCGGGCAGAACCGTGACCTTTATGCCGCGCTGCAGGACGTGGCGGCGCAGCCGGGTTTCGCCGAGCGCCCGCCGGCCGAACGGGCGCTGGTCGCGCACGCCCTGCGCGACTTCAGGCTTTCAGGCGTGGCGCTCGATGAACCCGCGCGCTCGCGGTTTCGCGCGATCAGCGCTGACTTGAGCCGCCTGTCGACCGCGTTTTCCAACGCCGTGCTGGATGCAACCGACGCCTGGCGCGAGCACGTCGAGGATGCCCGCGATCTCGCCGGCATTCCCGAATCCGGGCGCGCCGTGTTGCGGGAATACGCGCGCCAGCAGGGGCTCGATGGCTGGCTCGTCACCCTGCAGCGGCCTGCGGTGCAGGCGGTCATGACCTACGCCGACAACCGCGCGCTGCGCGAGCGCGTGTACTGGGCCAACCAGACGCGGGCGTCCGACCAGGGGCCGGATGCCGGCAAGTTCGACAACTCCGCGCGCATGGAACAGATCCTCGCCTTGCGCCACGAAGCCGCGCAGCTGCTCGGCTTTGCCAATGCGGCCGAGGAATCGCTGGCGACCAAGATGGCGGCGACGCCAGCCGAAGTGCTGGCGTTCCTGCGCGACCTCGTCGCACGCGCGCGGCCCGTGGCGCAGCGCGAGCTGGATGAACTGCGCACTTTCGCGCGCGATGAACTCGAGCTTGAACCCCTGGAAGCGTGGGACGTGGCCTACGCCGCGGAGAAGCTGCGGCTCCAGCGTTACGCGCTGGACGAAGAAGAATTGAAGGCATATTTCCCGCTGCCGACCGTGCTCGAGGGCATGTTCGAGCTGGTCGGCAAGCTGTACGGCATCCGCGTCGAGCCCGCGCAGGCCGAGGTGGACGTCTGGCACCCCGACGTCCGTTTCTACGACGTGCGCGACGCGGACGGCGGTCTCATCGCCGGACTGTATCTGGACCTCTACGCGCGACCCGGCAAGCGTGGCGGCGCGTGGATGGACGTGTGCCGGGCGCGTTTTCGCGACGGCGACCGGCTGCAGTTGCCGATCGCGTTCCTGACCTGCAATTTCGCGCCGCCCGCGGGCGAGCGCCCCTCGCTGCTGACGCACGACGACGTGCAGACGCTGTTCCACGAATTCGGCCACACCCTGCACCACATGCTGACGCGCATCGAGCTGCCGTCGGTCGGCGGCATCGACGGCGTGGAGTGGGACGCGGTCGAGATGCCCAGCCAGTTCATGGAAAACTTCTGCTGGAACCGGCAGGCGCTGGATCTCGTCGCGCGGCACTGGTCCACCGGCGGGAAACTGCCCGAGGCGCTGTTCCAGCGCATGCTGGCGGCCCGCCACTTCCACGCCGGGTTGTTCTTGTGCCGGCAGCTGGAATTCGCGCTGTTCGATTTCCTGTTGCATGCCGATTACGACCCGGCGCGCGGCGCACGCGTCATGGAAACCCTGGAAGCCGCGCGGCGCGAGGTGGCGGTGCTCACGCCGCCGGCCTGGCAGCGCTTTCCGCACGCCTTCACGCACGTCTTCGCGGGCGGCTACGCGGCCGGGTACTACAGCTATCTCTGGGCCGAAGTGCTGTCGGCCGACGTGTTCGCGGCGTTCGAGGAACACGCGGGCGCCGCGGGCGACGTGATCGATGCCGCGACCGGTGCGCGCTTTCGCGACGAAGTCCTGGCCGTCGGCGCGAGCCGGCCCGCGCTGGCGAGCTTCATCGCGTTCCGCGGGCGCGCGCCCGCGCCCGACGCGCTGTTGCGCTCGTACGGGCTGGCGGCGTGAGGCGCGCATGAAAATCGCCTCGTGGAACGTCAACTCGCTGCACGTGCGGCTGCCGCACGTCGAGGTTTGGTGCCGCGACGCCCGGCCCGACGTGCTGGCGCTGCAGGAGACCAAGCTCACGGATGACAGGTTTCCGCGTGACGCCATCGAAGCCTTTGGCTATCACCCGGTGTATTCGGGTCAGAAGACCTACAACGGCGTCGCCATCCTCGCGCGGGAGGCGCCGACCGACGTCGTGGCCGGCGTGCCGGGGCTGGACGATCCGCAACGGCGCGTGCTGGCGGCGACCGTGGGCGGCGTGCGCATCGTCGACCTGTACGTCGTCAACGGCCAGAGCGTCGGCAGCGACAAATATGCGTGGAAGCTCGAATGGCTGGCCGCGGTGACGGCGTACCTTGCGGCGGAACTCAAGCGTTACCCGCGCATGGTCGTGCTGGGCGATTTCAACATCGCGCCCGACGACCGCGACGTGCACGACCCCGAGGCGTGGGGCGACGCGATCCTGTGCTCGCCGCCCGAGCGCGCGGCACTCGCCGGCATCCTCGGACTGGGTTTCGTCGATTCTTTCCGTGCGTTCGTCGATGCAGGCGGACACTTCAGCTGGTGGGACTACCGCCAGGCGGCGTTCCGGCGCAATCTCGGCCTGCGGATCGACCTGGTGCTGGCGAGCGTCGCGCTGGTGCCGAACCTGCGCGGCGCGTCGATCGACCGCGTGCCGCGGGGCTGGGATCGGCCATCCGATCACGCGCCCGTACTGCTCGACCTTGCGGACTGAGGCGGGCGCCCCGATGATCGGCGCATGGAGTCCGCGCATCCCGAAATCATCGACGACGCCGAGCTGGAAACGCTCGACCATTACCTGCGCGGTCATGCGGGCGATGCCGAGCACACGCTGCTGCTGGATGGCGTGCACGGGATGCTGACGGCGCTGGCGATCGGCCCCGATCCCGCGCTGCCCGAGGAATGGCTGCCCGAGGTCCTGCACGCGCCGTTCGAGGATGTGCAACAGGGTGCGACGGTGCTGGCCCTGCTGGCCAAGCTCAATGATTCGATCCCGGCCGAACTCGCGGGCGAGGTCTACGAGCCCGTGCTGGGCGAAGTGGATGCTGCTGGGCCGCGGCAATCGGATCTCAGCGCCGCCGGCTGGTGCGAAGGCTTCAGCCGCGGCGTCGAGCTGCGCGCGCCGATCTGGGACGCGCGCATGACCGATGACGCCGAACTCATGCAGATCCTGAGCCCGATCATGGCGCTGGCCGTCGACGAAGGCGTGCTGAAGGCCGAAGTGCCGATCGCCAAGCTAGAGCACAAGGAATACGAAGCGTGCCTGGCGCAGATTCCCGACGTCGTGGAAGCCGTCGCGCACTACTGGCGCGTGCGCCCGCCCACGGAACGCGAGCGCACCGCCGGCGGCGGCGCTTCGGCCAACGCGTTCGACAGCCTACCGTCGAGGCGCGGTGGGCACTGGCTGCATTGATGGGGGTGCGCCCCCTTCGCTCGCGAAGGAGGTCGGCGCGCAGCGCCGGGGGGATGCCCCGTGTCGCGGCATTGTTTCCTGCGCGGCCCGCTCCCATCTTGAGCGCACCTGATCTTCCGGAGGTGTGCCATGGCTTCCCGCACCATCACCCGCCGCGTGCACGGCATTCCGACGTCCGACGGCGCCGGCGTCAAGCTGACGCGCGTCATTGGCCAGCCGGCGCTGGATACGCTGGATCCGTTCCTGCTGCTGGACGAGTTCGGCTCGGATTCGGCGACCGACTACATCGCCGGTTTTCCCGATCACCCGCACCGCGGGTTCGAGACCGTCACCTACATGCTGGATGGCCGCATGCGCCACCGCGACAACCACGGCAACTCGGGGCTGCTCGAATCCGGCAGCGTCCAGTGGATGACCGCGGGCCGTGGCATCGTGCATTCGGAAATGCCCGAGCAGGAGCACGGCCTGATGCGCGGGTTCCAGCTGTGGGTGAACCTGGCCGCGAAAGACAAGATGAGCGCGCCGCGCTACCAGGACATCGCGCCCGACCAGATCCCGACCGTCACGCCGGCGCCAGGCGTGAAGGCGCGCGTGATCGCCGGCGAGGCGTTTGGCGCCAGCGGCCCCGTCAACGGGATCGCGATCGCGCCGGTGTACCTCGACCTCGCGCTGCAACCCGGGGCTTCGATCAGCGTGCCGCTGCCTGCCGCACACAGCGCATTCGCGTACGTGTTCGAGGGCGATGGCGTCACCGTGGGTGGCGAAACGCTTGGTTCGCGTGAACTTGGCGTCCTGTCGAAGGGTGACACGGTCGAGCTCGCCGTGGCGGCCGACGCCAAACCGGCGCGCCTGCTGCTGGTGGCAGGCAAGCCGCTGAACGAGTCGGTGGCGCGCTACGGGCCGTTCGTGATGAACACCCCGGAACAGGTCGTGCAGGCGATGCACGACTACCAGAACGGCGCGTTCTGACTCGATCGCGGCGTGACGGCATCCCGGCCTGCCTGCGCAGGTCGGGATGTTTCGTTGTGCGCGGCTCTGGGCCGCGGTGGGCGCCCAAGCCCGGGGATCTGCGCCGTGGCGGCGATCGGCCGTGCCGATGACGCTGGCGCAGCATGTGGGCGCGTGCCCGGTGGTGATTCCCAAGCGCTGAAAGGTAGCTGAAAGGTTGGTGCCCTACTGTCAATGCACTGGCACATCGCGTGTTGGTGTTCACAACTCATGAAAAGTTCACGGGCCTTAGGGAAGTGTTGCGCGTTCCGGCCGTCGTGGAGTTGGACAGGGCGCGTGGGTGTGCCGAGCGGTGAGAAAAGGTTCTCAACGCTGCCAGCGGGGTGCAAGGCGATTTCGACGACCGTAACCGTTCGATTGGCGGCACGCCGTTCGCGCAAGCGTGCCCGGGGCACACACCACACATTCCTGTCGGGGGAACATCACTGATGAATCGCACACTTCTATCCACCGCGATCTGCGGCGTCCTGCTCGCCGCAGGCGTTCCGCTCGTGCAAGCGGCGCAACCGGTTGCCGCGCCTGCTGGGCAGCAAGATCAAAACACCGCTCAGAACGGCGCCGCGCAAAACCAGAAAAGAGCAAGGCGACGACCCTCAAGGCGATCACCGTTACCGGTTCGTTGATCCCCACCGCCGAGATCGAAACCGCGTCGCCGGTCGTCAGGATCACGGCGCAGGACATCAAGCAGGAAGGCTTCACCAACATCTATCAGGCGCTCCGCGCCCTGCCACTCGCGACCGGCCAGGTTCAGGGCCAGCAGTCGGCCACCTTCGCCGGTTTTACGCCTGGCGCGCAGACGATTTCGCTATTGGGCCTGCCGCCCGGATTCACCTTGACCATGATCGATGGGCAGCCCATGACGAGCTTCCCGCTCGCCTACAACGGCCAGTCCAACATCACCGACATTTCCAACATCCCGCTGGCGATGATCGACCGCATCGAAATCGTCCCGGGTGGTGATTCATCGATCTACGGCTCCGCGGCCATCGCCGGGGTCATCAACTTCATCATGAAGAAGAACGTCCAAGGCATCGATTTCAATTATCAGACGGGTGGCTACCAGAAAGGCGGTGGCTACAGCCAGCGGGTCTCGCTGGTGGGCGGCTTCGACCACAACAAGTTCGGGATGACCTACGGGTTCCAGTTCCTGGACCAGCAGCCGGTCTGGGCCTATCAGCGCCCGTTCACCGCGAGCAGCTTCAACAACCCCAACGCTGCGCTGCGGGGCGTGCCGTTCGGTGGAACGAGCGTCGTCAATGGCAACGGCATCGCGATCGATCCCGACACCCTGTCGTCCACGGGTTGCGCTCCACTTGCTTCGCAATATGGCAACACCTCGGTGCGGTTTGCCACCATGGGCCCGGGTGCCGGTCCTGGCACCTTCGCGCCAAATGGCGGCTACACCTGTGGCAGCCCCTATCTGCGCGGCTACACCACGCTGATGAATCAGAGCCGCACGGGAAGCGGCTACATCGCAGCGCACTACGACTTCAGCCCGAACATGCAGCTCTATGGAAACCTGCTGGTGAGCGTGCGCAGCCTGGAATACAACAATGGTCCGGATTTCTTCTGGTGGGAGCCCAACATCAATGCGTTCTACTCGGGTGGAACGCCCGGGTACATCGTCGACGCCAACCGCGGAGAGTTTGTCGATCCACAGTACGTGATCTCGCCCGAGGAGGCGGGCACCACGATGGAAGGCGGCACCCACGAGCTGCACCGTGCATATCAGGGCTGGGGCGGCGTCAAGGGCACCTTTGGCAACAGCAACTGGAACTACAACGCCTTTTATGGACGTTCGCAGTACAACGTGATTTCCGATGCTACCGCCCGGGTAACCTCGGCGATCGACAGTTTCTTCGGGAACAAGTTCCTGGGTCCTGAGCTTGGGACGACGAGCGGATTCCCGATCTACGCGCCGAACTACAATAATTTCTTCCAGCCGATCACTCCGGCAGAGGTCGCCAGTTTCACCGGCGATGACCGCAATTCATCGGAAAGCTATACGCAGAACGTGAACCTGCAGGTGACGAACGATGATCTGTTCTCATTGCCGGCGGGGGATCTGGGCGTTGCGGCGGTCCTGAAAGCTGGTGACGAGCAATACACCGAGCCCGCGAATCCACTGGTCGTCCAGCACTATTTCTGGGGCCTGACCGCCGCGAGTGCCGCGGGCCGCCGCAACGAGTACGCCGCCGCACTCGAGTTTCATGTGCCGATTTTCAAGATCCTGAGCGCGGATATCTCGGCGCGCGAAGACAAGTTCATGAACGACGGTGGCAGCCAGGCAACACGCCCGACGTACAAGTTCGCGTTTGCCTTGCGGCCAACCGACACGTTGCTGCTGCGTGCCAACTACGCCACCGCGTTCCGCATGCCTGACATGTCGGAAACCTTTGCTGGTCCCAGCGGCGCGTTCGGTTTCGTGACGGATTACTACCAGTGCGAGCGGCAGCATCCAAATACGCCGTTTGGCGATTGCTCGGCGATCAACAGCAACTCCATCAACCCGCAAATCGCCATCGTCAACGAAGGCAATACCAATCTCGCGCCGATCACCGCCAAAAGCTGGGGCGGCGGCGTGGTGTGGTCACCGCTGTCGAATTTCAACGTCAAGGTCGACTATTACGACGTGCGGGTCAAGAACGAGGTCCAGTTCCAAAGCGTAGATACGCTGCTGCTGGATGACGCCCAGTGCCTGCTTGGCCAGATTCCGCAGGACTCGGCCGAGTGCCAGCAGGCGGAGGCACAGATCGTCCGGGCGGGCGCCAATGCACCTATACCATTCAGCCTTACGAGCGTGAGCGTGCACCCGGTCAATGTCGCCCACGAGCGCGTCAACGGCATCATGGCGTCGCTCGGCTACACGCTGCATGCCGGCCGGTTTGGTGATTTTGGCGCCAACCTGAGCTACAACGACACCTTGAACCACACCCTGCAGCCGGGGCCGGGATTCCCGAATTACGACCTGCTGCGCAACCCTTACTACGACGCGCTGTACTCGCAGGGTGGTTCGGCAATCGGACCGGAGTTCAAGACGATCATCAACGGCTCGCTTACCTGGACGATCCACCAGTGGGCGTCCACGCTGACCGCTATTCGGTACGGGCATATGCCGAACTACGCGATGTATGCCAACCCGACGCAGGCCCAGAGCTTTGGCGCATACATGCTGGCGCCCTGGGTGCTGTACAACGCGACGGTGCAGTACCGGATCACTCCGAAGCTGAGCGTTACCGGGACGGTCGACAACCTGTTCAATACGATGCCCGAGCACGACACGTCACAGACGGGGTGGCCGTACTACGACATTGGTGCCTACAACGTCTGGGGTCGATCCTATTTCCTGTCGATGGACCTGAAGATCTGAGTGGTCGTGCGGATGAGGCACAGGAACCTGGGGCTGGCCGCAACGCCAGCCCCTTATTTTTTGCCGTGGTCGACCACGTCGATGACTCCCGCGTTTCGCAGCAACGCCTGGAGTGGCGCGAGTGGCTTTTCGTAGTGTCGCCAGGCGGGCGTGTCATGCGTGTGCACCGGCTCGCGCACCTGCGCACTGCTCAGCGTGGCCACCGCCGTGTGATTGCGTGTGATGTCGCTGCAGCCCGCGGTGGGGCGCAGGCCGCAATGCGCGAATATCCTCGTCAGCGTGGGTTCGGGCGACCGGACCAGGTCGGCGAGAGGCACGTCCATCACGACTCCCGGCATGACGCTGTGCCAATGCCGCATGAGGTGGCGGTAACGGACGTAGCGGATTGCGAGGTCGTGGAAGTCGTAGCAGTACGGATAATTGTCGCCCAGCAGCACGCGGTAGTTCGAAAAGCACACATCCATCGGGTCGCGCACCAGGTGCAGGATGGGTGCCATCGGGAGTGCGCGGTGGAGCATGCCCAGCAGCACGTAGTTGTGGGGCAGCTTGTCCACGAAAAAGGGTTTGCCGGACGCACGCCATTGCGTTTGTTGCAGGTAGCGTCGGCCCACCTCGAGGTAATCCAGTTCCCGCAGGCGCTCGATCAGTGATGCGTCGATTACATCGTTGCCATCGACGTTCGCGACCCAGCGGAGCTGACGCGGAAAATCCGGACGTTCCCCGGTGGAGGCCACATCAGGGTGGTTGCCCAGCATGCGTTCGAGCAGCGTGGTCCCGCTTCGTGGCATGCCCACGATGAAGATGGGACAAGGACCCGCTGGCGTTGGGGTACCCGAGCTATCCATGAATGGCACGTCGGTCATCCGCGCGAGCGCATCGAAACAGTCATCCTCGCGACCGTTTCCTGATGCGGTCCGCGCGTGCATGATCGCGTTGCCGCGCTCCAGCGCAGCGAACGCGGCCGCGTAATCGCGGAGCTGATGACGTTCCTCGAAGGCGGCAAACTCGAACGCCGCTTGCTCCTCGCTGCCGGGCTTTGCGCGCACGCGTTGCGCGCGAATGGAATCCAGGTGATTGGATGCCGGCGTCGCCCGCGCAAGTCGCGCCAAGGCGAGGCACGCGCGCCCCGATACCCCGTCGAGCGACAGGCAGTCCTGCAGACACCGGCGCGCGTCGTCCAGGCGGCCGTTGTATTGCAGCTCCAACCCGTGGAACAGGCGGAAATCCGGCGCGTCGTAGCCCTGCGCGGCTGCGCGATCGAGCAGGTCGAGGCTGGCGGGATGCCCGCCGAGCAGCTGGTAGGCGTGGGCCAGCGCGATCAGTTGGTTGTCGGCAAGCCTGCTACCCACCGTGCCAATCGCCGCAAGGCAGTCGCGTGCCGCGAGCATTTCGCCGACGCGGATGAGACACAGCGCAGCCGTGGCCGCAGCCTCGACGGTCTGCCCGGGTACGCGTGACGCGATGAGGGCTTGCTCGGCGGCCTCACGCACACGTCCCTGATCGAGCTGCACGCTGGCCAGCAGCATGCGTGCGGCAACGTTCAGCGGCTCGCGTTGGACGAGCGATTCCAGCGCCGCCCGGGCCGCCGGAATCTGGTTGCCCGCGACGTAGCGCCGAGCACGTCGCCACAGCCGTTCGCTGGAAGGGTCTGACAAGGTCGGGGTCGAAAGCCGTAGACCGGCTATTTTTACGCCATCAGGGGCTCAGCCGTACGTGCAATCGCCCAGACCGTGATTGGCTCAAAAAAAGAGCCGGACGACGCAAGTCGTCCGGCTCGAGTCGCGCTGCAAGAGGGAGGGGGGTCTCCGCTGCGCGTACTTTTCGGTGCAACTGAAGATCTATCAGCGGGCCTTCTTGGCGGCCGGCGTGGCGGCGTCGCTGGCGGCCTTCAGGCTGTTGCGGGCGAGGTCACCGAACTGCTCGGCGGTCTTCTGTGCCACGCCAAAGATCTCCTGGCTGGTGGCGTAGGCCGCTTCGGCGCTCTCGCGCACGAAATCGAGGCCCTTCGGCCACAGCGTGGTGGCGTCCTTGAGCTCACGCACTTCGAGCGAATCGGCGGCGAACGCGAGGTTGGACTTGGCCTGCGCTTCGAGCGCCTTGACCTGCAACGCTTCGATCTCGGCCAGGCTCTTGAGCGCGGCTACCTGCGCGTTGTAGGCCTGCTCGACGAACTGCTTGCCGAACTCGAGCGACTGTTTCTGGAATTGGTTGTACACGTTGGCTTCCCTCACGGGGTTGGCTGGAGTGACGAGTACTCTACCAAGGATTTTTGTGCAGTGCAACATACGCCGCTATTGATTCAGCGCACGTTTATGTGCGAGGTAAAAATCAATGGGTTACCGTGTGATTGGCGGGTTTGTTCGATGCGGCGGCGCAGCGCGGAGAAAGCAACGGTTGGCCCGTTTGCCCTGAACTCGATCCTTTCCGGTTACCGCCACGGCTTGGCGGGCCGCGGGACTCACCGTAGGAGCGGTGGAAGCCGCGACCGCCCCCCCCCGGGGGATCGCGACTGCCGCAGCGGCAGCCGGCCCTTTCGCGATCCCGATCGGGCTTCTGGCTCTCCTACGCGATCCCGATCGGGCCTTCCGGCCCTCCTACGGGTGCGTTGCCGGCGGAGCGTAGCCAAGGAACGGGGATGATCAGGTGATTCGTTCGTCCCCGGCTTAAAAGCCTGCCGGGGCAGGCTCTGAGCCCGTCGAAGGACGAGCGGGGCTGGACGAGGCCCGTTCCTAACTCGCGGCCAAGGCCTGCTGCGCGTGGCGGGCCCAGTTGACGCTGTGGCGATAGGCGACCTCGTACAGCGAGGCGTCGACCAGCCAGGTCAGGCGGTCGAACCGGCCGCGCTCGTAGTGCTCGACTTCGGTCAGCACCTGGCCCAGCGTGCCGGTACGATGCAACAGCGCCTGCTTGACCGGATTGCTGAGCGGCACTTGGCGCAGCAGGTCCTTCATCGAAATGTCGGTCAGCACGTCGAGCCGCGAGAGCAGGCCCACGATGAAATAGCTCATCGGCTCGTCGTAGCACGAAAGGCCCGCCAGCACCTCGCACATCCGCCCGCGCACCAGCATCGAACGCGTGAGTTCGTCGGGCTTGCCGGGTTCGCCGTGGACCAGCAACAGGTTGGCCCAGCGCGTCAGCTCGTCGGTGCCCAAAAGGCTGATCGCCTGCGACAGCGAACTCACCTCGCGGTTGAGTCCAACCGCGGCCGAGTTGATGACCTTCAGGATGCGATAGGTCAGGCTCGCGTCCTTGATGGCGATCTGCTCCAGCGCCGCGGGCGAGGTATCGGGTTTGCGCAGCTCGGCCAGCAGCTCGACCAGCAGCAGCTTGTTGCTGGACAGCGTCTTGCCCTTGACCGGCGCGGGCTTGTCCAGGAAGTCGCCCTGGAAAAAGCTGATGCCGAGGTCGGCGCAGGCGTAGAACTGGGCGATCTCGTCGACGCCGTCGGCCAGCAGCTTGGCGTGGTGGAGATACAGCCGGCGCGCAGCGTCGGCCAGCCCGTCCATGCCGAGCGCGTGCGCGTCGAGGCGGATGAACTGCACCAGGTCCAGCAGCGGGGTCAGGTATTCGCGCTCGGGGCGGTAGCCGGCGAGCGCCAGCCGGTAGCCGTCGCCCGCGAGGCCGCGCAGGCGTTCGGACAGGCCTTCGGGCAACCCCGCGCCGCAGTCGACCTCGATGATGTATTGCTTCTTCGGCAGGGTCAGCTTGGCCGACGACAGCAGGGTTTCCGGCGCCACGCGCAGCACGCTCGGGACGTTTTCGATCCGGCCGTTCTGGTAGACGTCCGCATAGGCGTCGAGCACCACGCTGCTGCCCAGCTCGGCCAGCGCGCTGGTGGCGTCGGTGCCGGTACCGCTCAGCAGGATGTCGTAGGCGGCGACCGTCTTGCTGCGGGTGTAGATCGGCCGGTAACTGAGCAGGATGCCGAGCCGCTCCGGGGTCGCGATGACATCACGTGCAAGGGTCGACACGTCATTACCTTCCCGAACGAGTGAGGGTCAGGCCTCGGAGCTGAGACGGGTCTCGCTGCCGCGGGCCTGGCCATCCGGGCCGTACAAGTGTTTGCCGGCCAGCGTGCGCAGGTCGTTGAGCAGGCGCTGGTTGCTGGTCATCCGGAGTGCGATGAGCTCGCCGTTGAAGTGGTTGCGCGCGGCGACCGTGCGGGCACGCTCCCGCAACGCGTGCCAGAGCGGCAGGCAGTCGTGTGCGCGCGCGGTGGCTTCATCGCCAGCGGCGTCGGCGGCGTGGCCACGGCGGCGGCGCAGCGCCTGGCGTTGCGCCTCGGCATCGGCGACCGCATCTAGCGTGGCTTGCTTGGCCGCGGCCAGCCGGCCGAGTGCCTCACCGTCGATGCGGCCCGCACCGAGCAGTGCGCGTTCATCGTCAAGCAGGCCCAGCAAGCGGCCCAGGTGCTCGTGCTCGACATGCAACTGGTCCGCAAGGTCATTCATGACTGGCCGCCCACCAGATCGCGCACGCTGGCGATCAGGCGATCGGCGATGCGGTTGGTGTCGACCTTGAGGCTGCCGTCCGCGATGGCCTGGCGGACCTCGGCCACGCGTGCCTGGTCGATGTCCTGGCTGGCGTCGCCGCTGCCGAGATGGCTCAAATGCGTCGAGGGCTGTGCGGCGACGCGTTCGCCGGCGGCGGCGCCGCCGACCTTCTGGCCGCCCTTGCCCGGATCGATCCGGCTTGGCGTCGCCAGGTGGGAGACATTATCGACTTTCACGAGACTTTCTCCATCGCTGCGCCCCTGCGGTCACTCTATCGGCAAACACGAACCGATCTTTAGCGGTGCGCTGACCAAACCCGCCGCACGTCCTTCGACAGGCTCAGAGCCTGCCCCGGCAGGCTTTAAGCCGGGGACGAACGGATGATGCGCGCGCTCCGATCGTCGCGCACCCGTTCTGTTCGCGGTGAGCCGGCTCCGTTCGTGGCGAGCTTGCCGAACCACGAACGACATCGGCGCCCGGCCAGGGGGGTACCGACCCGCGTCCATTCAAAAACCTACCTTGACCACGTTGGCGCCGGCCACCACGCCCGTAAGGATCGAACGATTGCTCATGCGAACGCGTACGGTATCACCGAGCGCGCCATCCTGCAGCGCCTCGCCGTCGCGCCGGACGCTGAACCCCTGACCCGTCGCCTCGACCGCGACCTGGCGCTGGCGATGCACCAGCCACGCCGCTTGCGATTGGCCGGTCTGCACCACGGTGCCGGCCGCGAGCGTGGGCGTGGTGAACCGCCCCATGACCTGCGCCGGATCGCGCACGGCCTGCCGCGGCAGGCCGCCGAGATCACCGGTGCGTGCTTCCAGCAGGTCGGCGGTGAGCGTGGTGCCGGCGGGAATCGTGCGCGCGGCCACCCAGTAGGTACCGCTTGCCGTGACCGTGGCCTGGAAGTATCTGGTTGGCCCATCCGCGCAGCGGACGCCGACCGTCACCCGTCCCGGCAGGTGCTGATCGGCGCCGGGCAGGTACGCCTCGGGATTGATGCAGGCGGGCAGCGCTGCCGGTGACGGCAGCACCGCCACGTCGACCACACCGCCAAGCGGTGCGGCTTCGGCGACAAGGAATGCGTGCGCGGCGTCCGTCGCGTCATCGGCAAGGGCCGCGCCGCTGGCCAGCAGCAGCGCGAGGCAACAAACCAGCTTTGGCATCGGAACCTCCCGCGTGAGCACCCAGGTGCTCCAATCGAACCGTGTGTTCGTCCTTCGACAGGCTCGGAGCCTGCCCCGGCAGGCTCTGAGCCGGGGACGAACGGCCAGGGGACACTTGATCAAGCCCCTCTTCTGTCATTCCCGCGAAGGCGGGAATCCAGTGACTTTGCCCTGACGCATTGGCGTTCAAAGCCACTGGATCCCGGATATCGCTGCGCGATTCCGGGATGACGAGCAAAAGCGAGTCTAGTCATCGCGGTTGCGCGGCGAGCGTTGGAATTGGCGCGCAAATGCGCCCCTTATCGCCGGATTGGATCACGTGGCTGGGTCGTATTCTCGATCCTGAAATTTCGCCCGCCCGCAGCATCGCGACGCGGGCGAAGACGCCACCCAGGGGGCACCGCATGCTCAACCAACTCGACGCCGCGCTCAATTTCGATCGCCAGGCCCTGGGACTGCGCGCCGAACGCCAGCAGGTGTTGGCCGGCAACGTCGCCAACGCCGATACGCCCAGCTACAAGGCGCGCGATTTCGACTTCACCCGGGCGCTGGCGGCCGCGACCGGACGCGCCGACCTCAGGGACGGGCTGGTCTTGGCGACGACGGCTCGGGGTCACCTGACGGTAGCGTCGGCTTCGTCGCAGGGTGGCGCGCGGGCGCTCAAGTATCGCGTGCCCGACCAGCCGAGTCTCGACGGCAACACGGTGAACATGGACGTCGAGCGCGCCGCCTTCGCCGACAACACCGTGCGCTACGAAACCTCGCTCAGCCTCATGAACCTGCAGTTCCGCAATCTCAAGATCGCGATGGCGCCCGATCAATAACCGGCGTCCTGAAGGAATGGTCCGATGGCAATGTTCTCGATTTTCCAGGTCTCCGGTTCGGCCATGCAGGCGCAGGCGCAGCGCATGAACGTGGCCGCGTCCAACCTCGCCAACGCCGACAGCGTGGCTGGCCCCGATGGGCAGCCGTACCGCGCGCGGCAGGTGGTGTTCCAGGCGCGTGGACGCGAGGGCCAGGCGGGCGTCGGCGTGACCCGCATCACCGAGGATCCCTCGCCGCTCCGGCGCGAATACCGGCCGGGCGATTCCAGCGCCGACGCTGATGGCTACGTCACCCTGCCGAACGTCAGGCCCGTCGAGGAGATGGTCAACATGATCGAGGCCTCGCGTTCGTACCAGGCCAACGTGGACGTCATGAACACCAGCAAGCAACTCATGACCAAGACCCTGACGCTCGGAGAAAACTGATGCCCGTCACCGCCACCCAGCCGGCCATCGATCCCGCGGTGCTCGCCGCGCTCAACGCGACCAGCGGGCCGCAGAAGGATGCCGCCGGCGACCTGCAGAACAACTTCATGACCATGCTGATCACGCAGCTGAAGAACCAGGATCCGCTGAACCCGATGGACAACTCGCAGATGACCGCGCAGCTGGCGCAGATCAACACGGTGAGCGGCATCCAGGACTTGAACAAGACGCTGCAGTCGATCACCGGCCAGATCGACACCGGCCAGACGCTGCAGGCCGCGGCCCTCATCGGCAAGGGCGTGCTGGTACCGGGCAGCCGCGTGCTGGTCGGCAGCGACGGCACGACGACGCCGTTCGGGTTTGAACTTGCCGCGCCCGCCGACTCCGTGCAGGTCGCGATCACCGATGGCTCGGGCCAGGTGGTGCGCAGCTACGACCTCGGCGCCGAGGATGCCGGCACCCAGTCCTTCACCTGGGACGGCACGCTCGCCGACGGCACGCCGGCGCCGCAGGGTGCGTACTCGGTCGCCATCAAGGCGACGAGCGCCGGGAAGGCGGTCACCGTCACCAGCCTCAATTACGCCCTCGTCACCGGTATCAGCCACGGCACCAACGGTCCGCTGCTGGATCTGGGCGGCATTGCCAACCAGGTGGGCCTTGGCGACATCCGCCAGATCCTCTGACCCGCATTCCCCTTTTCAAGGAGCAAACGCATGAGTTTTTCGCAAGCACTGAGCGGCCTCAACGCGGCGTCCAAAAGCCTCGATGCGATCGGCAACAACATCGCCAATTCGCAGACCGTCGGCTTCAAGAGTTCCGGCGTGCAGTTTGCCGACGTCTACGCCGGCACCCAGATCGGGCAGGGCGTGCGCGTCGCCGGCGTGTTGCAGAACATGGGCAACGGCACGCTCGACACCACCGGGCGCAATCTCGATCTCGGCATCAACGGTGGCGGCTTCTTCCGGTTCGACCAGGGTGGCCAGGCGGTGTATTCGCGCAACGGCCAGTTGACCATGACGCCCGATGGCTTCCTCGAAAACGCCAATGGCGCCAAGCTGACGGGCTTCGTGGGTGGGACCGGCACGGGCGGCACACCGCAGCCCATTGCCATTCCGACCGAGGGCATGGGCGCCAACGCCACGACCAAGACGACCGAGACCCTGAACTTGAACGCCGGCTCGCCCGTGATCGCGGCGGCGCTCGATCCCAGCGATCCCGCCACGTACTCGTATGCCAATACCGGCACCGTGTACGACTCGCTGGGCGTGCAGCACATCATGACGTCCTATTTCACGAAGACCGCCGACAACGCCTGGAACGTCGATGCGTACGTCGACGGCACGGCCGCTGGCAACGGCACGCTGGCGTTCGACGCCAATGGCGCGTTGACCGGCAGCACGCCGATCAACGTGGCGTTTGCGCCGACTGGCGGTGCCGCGCCGATGGCGTACACGCTCGGTTTTGCCGGCAGCACGCAGTTCGGCGCCGACTTCGCGTTGAACGCGCTGACGCAGGACGGCTACACCTCGGGCAGCCTGGTCGGCATCCATTTCAACACCGACGGCAGCGTCGTCGGCAATTACTCGAACGACCAGACCCGCACGCTGGGCACCATCGCGCTCGCCAACTTCCGCAATCCCGAAGGGCTGCAGCCCCTGAGCGACAACGTGTGGGCCGAGACCAGCAGCTCGGGCCAGCCGCTGCTCGGCACCGCGGGCGCGGGGCAGCTGGGTTCGATCCAGGGCGGCACGCTCGAGCAGTCGAACGTCGACCTTGCGACCGAATTGGTGAATCTCATCATCGCCCAGCGCAACTACCAGGCGAATACGCAGACCATCAAGACCCAGGACCAGGTGCTGCAGACCGTGGTCAACGGGCTCTAAGGAAGGTCTGGTTTGGCTGACTCCGCCCATCGTTCGACAAATTCACCACGAACGGAGTCCATGCGTTATCCGTTCGTCCTGAGCATGTCGAAGGACGGGTAAACGGTTTGATCAGAGCATTCCCAAGTGCTCACTGAGGACATGTCATGGATCGCATGATCTACACCGCGATGAGCGGCGCCCAGCAAAGCTTCAACCGCCAGGCGATCATCAACCACAACCTCGCCAACGTCTCGACCGCGGGGTTTCGCGGACAGCTCGACGCCATGCGCGCGGTGCCGGTGCAGGGCGCGGGCGCGTGGGGCACGCGCGTGTCGGTCATGACGACCACGCCCGGCACCGATTTCACCGCGGGTCCGGTCGAAGCCACCGGGCGCGACCTCGACGTTGCGCTGTCGGGCAACGCCTGGCTTGCGGTGCAGGATCCGGCCGGCGCCGAGGCCTACACGCGCCAGGGCGACCTGCAGGTCAGCGCCGAGGGCTTGCTGACCAGCGGGGGCAGCCCGGTCATGGGCGAGGGCGGGCCGATCATCGTGCCGCTGGGTGCGGCAATCAGCCTCGGCTCCGATGGCACCGTGAGCGCGATCGGTGCGGGCGACCAGCCCGACACGCTGGTCGACGTGGGCCGGCTGAAGCTCGTGACGCCCGCCGACGGCAACCCGCTGCAGCGCGGCGATGACGGCCTGTTCCGCGCACGGGATGCCAATGGCAATCCCACGCCGCTGCCGGCCGACGCCGACGCGCGCCTGCAGACCGGCGCGCTCGAAGGGTCCAACGTCAGCGCGGTGGCGTCGATGGTCGACATGATTTCCAGCGCGCGGCAATACGAAATGCAGATGAAAGTCGTGCAGTCCAGCGAGGACAACGCGCGCCAGGCGGACCAGCTGTTGTCGGTCTGAGATCCAGTGCCAACGGGGAGACAAGCATGATCAGATCACTGTGGACGGCCAAGACGGGTCTCGAGGCACAGCAGACCCAGATGGACGTCATTGCCAACAACCTGGCCAACGTCAGCACCAACGGCTTCAAGAAATCGCGCGCGGTGTTCCAGGACCTGCTCTACCAGAACGTGCGCCAGGCGGGTGGCCAGAACGACCTGCAGAACCGCCTGCCCTCGGGCCTGCAGCTGGGCTCGGGCGTGCGACCCGTGGCGACCGAGCGCATCGACACCCAGGGCAGCCTGCAGCAGACCGGCAACTCGAAGGATCTCGCCATTGCCGGCAAGGGCTACTTCCAGGTGCTGCTGCCCGATGGCACCAGCGGCTACACGCGTGACGGCAGCTTCCAGGTCAACGAGAACGGCCAACTGGTGACTTCGAGCGGCTATCCGATCCAGCCCGCCGTGGTGATCCCGCCGGACGCGCTGTCGATCACGATCGGCAAGGACGGCGTGGTGAGCGTCACCCAGCCGGGCAACAGCCAGGCCAACCAGGTCGGCCAGCTGACGCTGTCGACTTTCGTCAATCCGGCGGGTCTGCAGCCGATGGGCGACAACCTGTTCCTGGAGACCAGCGCGTCGGGGATGCGCAGTGAATCCAACCCGGGTTTGAACGGCGCGGGCACGCTCGACCAGGGCTACGTCGAAACCTCCAACGTCAACGTCGTGGAGGAAATGGTCAACATGATCCAGACCCAGCGCGCGTACGAAATCAACAGCAAAGCGGTGCAGACTTCCGATGAAATGCTTTCCAAACTCAGCCAGCTCTGAGCGGCCTCTAATCAACGCCTCTACGCGTCCTTCGACAAGCTCAGGACGAACGGTTGGTGCATGGATTCCGTTCGTGGTGGGCCTGTCGAACCACGAGCGGAATCGGCGAATTCAGGGTATCGCCGAGTTGCGGCGCGTGACCTACCCGCTGCGTTTGGCAGCTCGCGTGCCAGCGGCGGCGGCGCTGGCGGCCTGCGTGTTGCTGGGCGGCTGCTCGGCCATGGTGCACAGGCCGGTGGTGCCGGAATCGCCACCCGTGCAGATCCCGACGCCGCCGCCCGCCATCGCCGATGGCGCGATCTACCAGCCTGCGCGCAACGTGCGCCCCCTGTTCGAGGACATGCGGCCGCGCACGCCGGGCGACGTGCTGACGGTGGTCTTCAACGAGCAGGTCAGCGCGTCGAAGAACGCGCAGAGCAACGCCAACCGCAAGAGCGAGACCAGCTTCGATCCCGCGACGGTGCCCGGCGGCTTTGGCGGACCGGGCGTCGTCAACACCGGGCTGCGCACGCTGGGCAAACTCGGCACCGACCTCAAGGGCGACCACGAATTCCAGGGCGGCGGCGGCTCGCAGGCCAACAACACCTTCACCGGCACCATCACGGTGACGGTCACCGAGGTGCTGACCAACGGCAACCTGCGCGTGCGCGGCGAAAAGCAGATCGGCATCAACCAGGGCAAGGAATACATCCGCTTCGCGGGCACGGTCGATCCGCGCCTGATCGGTGCCGACAACTCGGTGGTCTCGACGCGGGTCGCCGATGCGCGCATCGAGTACGTGGGCGATGGCTACATCAACGATGCGCAGCACATGGGCTGGCTGCAGCGCGCGCTCTTGAAGATCTCGCCGTTCTAATAAGGGGGCACGCACGTGAACGCCGGATGGAAGCTGGGTCTCATCGCAAGGCTGGCCGCGTGGCTGCTGCTGGCGCTGGCGGCAGGCGGCATCCTCGCGCGGCAGGCGCACGCCGAATCGCTGCGCGAGCTCGCGAGTTTTGCCGGCATGCGTGACAACCCGCTGGTCGGCTATGGGCTGGTCGTGGGCCTGGATGGTTCGGGCGACCAGACCATGCAGACGCCGTTCACCACGCAAAGCCTGACCAACATGTTCTCGCAGCTTGGCATCACCGTGCCGAGCGGCACCAACATGCAGTTGCGCAACGTCGCCGCGGTGATGGTGACCGCGAACCTGCCGGCGTTCGCGGCGGCGGGTCAGCGCATCGACGTCGTGGTGTCCTCGGTCGGCAACGCCAAGAGCCTGCGCGGTGGCACGCTGTTGATGACGCCATTGAAGGGCGTCGATGGCCAAACCTATGCGATCGCGCAGGGCAACCTGCTGGTCGGCGGCGCCGGCGGCAGCGCCAACGGTGCCAGCGTCGCGATCAACCAGCAGGCGGGCGGCTCGATCACCAACGGTGCCGTCGTCGAGCGCGGGGTGCCGCTGGATCTTGGCCGCGCGGGCGGCGTGCTGGCGCTGCAGCTGAAGCAGGCCGACTTCGGCACCGCGCAGCGCGTCGTGGCCGCCATCAACGCCGCGTTTCCGCGGCCGGTGGCGGCGGCCGAAGACGCGCGCACGATCCGCATCGATGGCCCGAGCGATCCCAACCAGCGCGTCGATTTCATCGCCCGCATCGAGAGCCTCGACGTGACGCCGGTGGCGGCGCCCGCGCGCGTCATCGTCAATGCGCGCACGGGTTCGGTGGTGCTGAACCAGCGGGTCACGCTGCAACCGGCGGCGGTCGCGCACGGCGATCTCACGGTCACCATCAATACGCAAAATGCGGTCAGCCAGCCCGCGCCTTTCAGCCAGGGCAAGACCACGCGCGTCAGCAACAGCGAGATCACGGTCGAGAAGCAGCCAGGCAGCCTGAACCTGGTGCGGGGCGCCGATCTCATGCAGGTGGTCGATGCGCTCAACGCGCTGGGGGCGACGCCGCAGGATCTCATGTCGATCCTCGAAGCGCTGAAGGCCGCGGGCTCGCTCAACGCCGACCTGGTGATGATGTAATGGCGGTCGACTCGCTGGCCTCGGCGCAGCTGGCGCTGGACGTCAAGGGTCTCGACGGCCTGAAGCGTGCCGCCACCCGCGATCCGCGCGCGCAGCTCAAGGCCGCGGCCACCCAGTTCGAGGCGCTGTTCCTCGGCCAGATGCTGAAAAGCATGCGCGCGGCGGGGTTCAAGTCCAGCCTCACCGACAACCGGCAGATGCAGTTCTACCAGTCGCTGTTCGACCAGCAGTTGTCGCAGCAGCTGGCGGGAAAGGGCATGGGCGTGGCGCAGATGCTGATCCAGCAGTTGTCGGCGCGCGAGGCCGCGCCGGCGGGCGCCGACGCGGCCGCCGGCGCGGCGCGGATGGCCGCCCTCCCGCAGGGCCAGCCGCGCGGCCTTGCCGGCGTGCCGCCGGTCGCGAATCAACCGTCCGCGGGCCTTGCGCCTGATCCGATCGACGCCGCGCCCGCTGCGGACGATGGCGGTCTGGCCGCCCTGCTCATGCGGGCCATCCAGAACGCAGGCGCTGCGTTCCCGGCGACGGCTTCCGCCGATCCGTCGACGGCACGGGCGCCGGATGCGGACGGAGCCGGCGGCGACGCCGCCGGTCGCTTCGTCGAGCGCTACGCGGGCGCGGCGCGCACCGCGGCGCGGGCGAGTGGCGTACCGGCGGTGGTGATCCTGGCGCAGGCCGCGCTCGAAACCGGCTGGGGCCAGCATCAGGCGACGGGCGACAGCGGCGCGGCCAGCCACAATCTGTTTGGCGTCAAGGCCGGTGCAGGCTGGAATGGCGCCACCGCGCGCGGCACCACACGCGAATTCATTGCTGGACGCTGGACCCAGGCGCGCGAAGCCTTCCGGGCCTATGCATCGGAAGCGGAAGCGTTCGTCGATCACGCGCGCCTGCTGGCGACCAGTCCGCGCTATGCGGCCGTGCGCAACGCCGGCACGCCCGAAGGCGCCGCGCGCGCCTTGCAGGCCTCGGGCTACGCGACGGACCCCGGCTACGCGGCCAAGTTGATCGGTGTGATGCGCCAGATCACGTCGCTGGTCGCGCGATGAAACCGGCACGCCTCAAGAACCTGCGGGCGACGCCGATAACCCCGGTGGGCAACGAGGGATTACCCGGATGAGCATTTTTTCGATCGGGCTGAGCGGCCTGAACGCGGCGCGCATCGCGTTCAACACCACCAGCAACAACATCGCCAACGTCAACACGCCCGGGTACAACCGCGAGCTGCCGATCTTCGCGCAGAGCGGCGCGAGCCAGGGCGTCACGGTGGCCGACGTCCAGCGCCAGTTCGACGGCTACATCGCCAGCCAGCTGAACGCGGCCAACAGCAAGACCAGTGGCCTCGATGCCTACCAGACGCAGGTCAGCCAGATCGACAATCTGCTGGCTGACGAGGACTCGGGCCTGGCGCCCTTGATGCAGAAGTTCTTCGGCTCGGTCGCGACCCTGGCCGGATCGCCCGCCGATCCCGCGGCGCGCCAGGGCGTGCTCGGCAGCGCCGACACGCTGGCGGCGCAGTTCCGCTCGTTCGACCAGTACCTCGCCGACATGGCGACCGGCGTCAACGGGCAGCTGAGCAACGAGGTCAGCCAGATCAACAACACCGCCAGGCAGATCGCCGACCTCAACACCCAGATCACGCTGGCCAAGGCCAAATTGGGCCAGGCGCCCAACAGCCTGCTGGATCAGCGTGACCAGCTCGTTGCCGACCTCGCGCAGCACGTCAACGTCACCGCGACGGCGCAGGACAACGGCACCTACAACATTTCGATCGGCAACGGCCAGCCGCTGGTGAGCGGCGGCCGCCAGTTCACGCTGCAGGTCGTGACTTCCGCCGCCGATCCGACCAGCACCGTAGTGGGCTACGACGATGCGGCCGGCAATGTCGTCGAGCTGGCCGACAGCACCTTCACCGGCGGCACGCTGGGTGGGCTCCTGATGTTTCGCGACGAAACCCTGAACCCGACCCGCAGCCAGCTCGGCCAGCTTGCGGTGTCACTGGCGCAGGGCGTCAATGCGGTGCACGCGAACGGCATCGACCTCGACGGCAATGCGGGCCAGGCCATGTTCGGCGTCGGCAATCCGCAGGCGTTTGCCAACCAGCGCAATACCGGCACCGCGAGCGCCGCGGTGGCGTTCGATCCGGCGAACGGCGCCCAGCTCACGGCCAACGACTACGACCTGAAATACGACGCCGCGAGCAACACCTTCACCATCACCAACCTTGGCACCGGGGAAGCGAGCAGCCAGGCGCTGGGCGCCGGCAACGCGTTGAGCGTTGGCGGCGTCACGGTGACGATCGACGACCCGACGCAGCTGCAGGACGGCGATCGTTTCCGGGTGCTGCCCACCCGCACCGCCGCGGCGGGTTTCGAGAACCTGATCCACGACACCAGTGCGATCGCCGCCGCCAGCGCCGCGGGCGGCAGCGGCAACAACGAGAACGCGCTGGCACTGCAGGACCTGCAGACGCAATCCACCGTCGGCGGCAAGGCCGCCTTCAACCAGGCCTACGCGGGCATGGTCAGCAGCGTCGGCAGCCGCACCAACATCATCAAGGTGAACCTCGCCGCGCAGCAGAGCCTGTCCGACCAGTTGATGGCCGTCCAGCAGTCGCAGTCGGGCGTCAACATGGACGAAGAGGCGATGAATCTCGTGATGTACCAGCAGTACTACCAGGCCAACGCCAAGGTCATCCAGACCGGCTCGACCATCCTCGACACCATCCTGAGCCTGCGCTGAGGAGCACCGTCATGCGCATCAGTACCCAGACACTGTTCACGCAGAGCATGCGCGCCATGAACCAGCAGCAGGCGGGCCTGCTGCACGTGGGTCAGCAGATCGCTTCCGGCCGCCGCGTGCTGACGCCTTCGGATGATCCCAACGCCGCTTCGCTCGCGGTCCAGGTTGGCCAGGCGCAGGCGATCACCGGCCAGTACACGGCCTCGCGCGTCAGTGCACGCAATTCGCTGGCGATGGAAACCAGCGTGCTCGGCAGCGTGACCAACGCGGTGACCAGCGCCAAGACGCTCATCATCCAGGCCGCCAGCGGCACCCTGACCGACGTCGATCGCGCGTCGATCGCGAGCCAACTCGAAGGCATCTACGACACGCTGGTCGGCCAGGCGAACGCCACCGATGGCAACGGACGCTACCTGTTCGGCGGCTACCAGGACGGCACGACGCCGTTTGTCACCGACCCGGCCACCGGCGGAGTCACCTACGTGGGCGACACGGAGGTGCGCCAGGAGCGCATCGATGCCTCGCGCCTGATGCCGGTCGCCGACAACGGCCAGAACGTCTTCCAGGGCGCGCAGGGCACCACGGGGTTCATGGCGGTGGCCGATCCCGCCAACGCTGGCAGCGTCACCTTAAATGGCACGCCCAGCGTGGCCAACCAGGCTGATCCGGATTTCGGGCACGGCTTCACGATCGCGTTTGCGGTGGATCCCGCGACCGGCGATGCGACCTACACCATCACCGACCAGGCGACAGGTGCCGCCGGGCCCGCGCAGGCCTACACGGCGGGCCAGCCGATCCAGTACGCCGGCCTCGCGTTGAGCCCGACCGGTACGCCGGCCGATGGCGATTCCATCGACGTCGACCAGGCCCGGAACCTCAACACCGACGTCTTCAAGACCATCGAGAAGGCGCTGGCCGTGCTGAAGACACCCGCGGATACCGATGCCAAGCGCGCGGCGTTGCAGAACACGCTGGGCAACGTCATGACCGAGCTGGACAACAGCCTCAACAACGTGTCGATGGTGCAGGCTTCGGTGGGCTCGCGGCTCAACGAACTCGACGTGGTCGACAGCGTCGCCGCCAATCGCCAGATCAACTATGCGCAGACCAAGTCGGATCTCGTGGATCTCGACTACACCACCGCGATTTCCGACTACACCCTGCGCCAGGTCGGCCTGCAGGCCGCGCAGAAGACCTTCATGTCGATGACGCAGATGAACCTGTTCAACCTGATGTAGCGTCGCGCGGCCATCACGTCCGTCATTCCGGACGCCGCGCAGCGGCAGATCCGGAATCTGCCGCGCGCATGGGGCACCCGATCTGATCGTCCCCATCGCCCGGCCGGTCCTTCCCGCGATCCCGATCGGGCCTTCCGGCCCTCCTACCGTTGCGTCGTAGCCCGTAGACACTCTGTTCGAAGTCAAGCGGTTTTGAGGTCGGCGTAGAGGCGCGCGCCGTCGTAGGGCTGCGGGTCTTTCATCATGGCCCAGGCGACGGTGAGGAGCTTGCGCATGATGGCGACGTTGGCCTGCATCTTCT